>CAVJMG010000003.1:77788-165977 GCA_963650805.1 uncultured Bacteroidales bacterium | reverse complement strand
GTCATTGACTTCTTCTTCGATTTTCCGCAGCTGCTCCTCGGAAAGCTTCTCCAAGCAGGAGAAATCGAAGCGTAGGTAAGAGGAATCGACGTAGCTCCCCTTCTGATCCACGTGCTCGCCAAGGACGTTTCCGATGGCGGAGTGGAGAAGATGGGTGGCGCTATGGTTGCGGGCGGTGAGGTCCCTAGCTTTCGAATCGATTTCCAAAGTCAAGGTATCCCCCACTTTGACTTCGCCGTAATCGACGACGATATGGTGGAGATGCTGGGCGCAGGGGGCTTTGCTGACGGAAAGGACTTTGGCGGAGAAATCAGGGGAATAAATCATTCCCTTGTCGGAGACTTGTCCGCCGCATTCGGCGTAAAAAGGCGTAACGTCGAAGGCAACTTCGCCTTCTTCATCGATGGAATCGGCTTTCTCCCCGTTTTTGAATACGCCGATGACTCTGCCGACGACTTTTTTCTTATCGTAAAGGAAGGCGGATTCGTCTTTGAAGGCAAGCAAATCCTTGGATTGCTTATGGAAGGATTCGATTTCCCCACGGGCATTCCTCGCCCTTTCCTTTTGCTCTTCCATGCATTTGGAGAAGCCCTCCATATCAACTTTAACCCCATTTTCTTGACAGATTTCGACGGTGAGGTCGATGGGGAAGCCATAAGTGTCGAAGAGGCGGAAAGCGTCTTCGCCGGAAAGCTCATTCTTGCCATTCATAGCTTGGCGAAGCTTCTCTTCGCCCGAAGAAAGCGTCTTGATGAATTTCTCCTCTTCGGATTTGATCATCTTGGCGACGAAATCGCTTTTTTCCAAAAGATAGGGATAGAAATCGGAATAGTTGGTCGCGACGACTTTGGCGAGTTTATAAAGGAAAGGCTCATTGAGTCCGAGCTTCTGCCCATAGCGCATGGCCCTTCTAACGAGCCTGCGGAGGACGTATCCCCGGCCTTCGTTAGAGAAATTGGCCCCATCGCTCAAAGCGAAGGTTAAGCTTCTGGCGTGGTCGACGATGACTCTGTAGCTAAGGAGATTCTCCCCTTTGTATTCTTTTCCGGACAATTCCTTCACCGCCCCAATCAACGGGGTGAACAAGTCGGTCTCGAAATTGGTTTCTGTGCCTTGGAGAATGCAAGCAAATCTCTCAAGCCCGGCGCCCGTATCGATATTTTTGCTGGGAAGCTCTTTATATTCGCTTCTTGGAAGAACGCCGGGCTCGCAATTATATTGGGAGAAAACGATGTTCCAAATCTCGATGTAGCGGTCGTTGTCCATGTCTTGCTTCAGCATTTCAACGCCCAAATGATCGGGGTCGTAAGCCTCGCCGCGGTCAAAGAACATTTCGGTGTCGGGTCCGCCGGGGCCTTTTCCGATTTCCCAGAAATTCCCCTCCAAAGGAATCAAATGGTCCTCGGGAACGCCGCATTTCACCCAGAGATCGCGGGTGGCTTTATCAAGCGGAGAATAGGTCATGTAGAGCTTTGAAACGGGGATGCCGAAGCCCGTTTCCTCATTCGTCAAAAGCTCATAGGCCCAGGGGATGACTTCGGGGCGGAAATAATCGCCGATGGAGAAATTCCCCATCATCTCGAAGAAAGTATGGTGCCTAGCCGTATGGCCGACGTTTTCGATGTCGTTGGTGCGGATGGATTTTTGGATGTTGACGATGCGGCGGCAAGGCGGAACCTCGCTTCCGTCGAAATACTTCTTAAGTCCGGTCACGCCCGCGTTGACCCAAAGAAGGGATTTGTCGCCTTGGGGAATCAAATTGACGCCCGGGACGAACTGATGGCCTTTGCTTTCGAAAAAGGAAATCCAGCGTTTGCGGATTTCGCTTCCGCTCAAATACTTCATATGCGATGCACTCTCCTTTCGCGGGGAAAATAAAACGCCCCGCAGATTGAAGGAACGCTTTCGCGCGGTACCATCCTTCTTCACCACTTGGGTGCGCTCATTTTCTCATCTTAACGCGATGGCGCGGCGGCATTACCCGCTTAAGGGGGAGTGGCAAATTCCCGATACCCCGATAATATACACTCCCCTACCCGTCTAATCTAGAGAAAATCGGCCATTAAGCCCACGAAGAGGGCATGGTTCGATTCGCTTTCATCCACGGGCTGTCCTTGAGCTTGGTATCGTTATTGGAGAAAGAAACGCTTTCTTGGCTTTCCGAAGAATAAGAGCAAACGACGCTGCCATTGAAGGCCTCGTGATGGCTTTTATCCTCCCAACTGCCCAAAGTCGTGACGTAAACCCTGTCCGTATAAGTGGCGATGCGGTCGATGAATTCCTGAGCCGGGAAGCTATGATTGGCGTCGCTAGCGTATTCTTTGTTGCCCGCGCAGCAAGTGACCACGCACATAGACGGGGTTATTTTGCTGAGCAACTCCGACCCGGAGGCCGTATAAGAGCCATGGTGGCCGGCCTTGAAAAGGTCGACGTGAGGCAAGGAATTGAATTTGACGAGGCTATGCTCGCTATATTCCTCCCCATCCCCCGTGAAAAGGAAATGCCTGCTTCCCTGGGTGAAGAGAATGGAAAGGGAATAATCGTTTTGATCGGAGAAAGCCGAACGCTTATAGGTGCTTTCCAACTGGCTGACTTGGGCGGAAGTGTGGTCGTAGAAGAAGGAATAAAGGAGCTCCATGGTGAGGTTTTTGCCAAGCTCCACCTTATAGGAGAAGGTGCCTTTGTCGTCGAAAAGCTGCTCAGCGGTTTTCCAAATCGTTCCTTTGCTCACGGCTTCCTCGCGGGCTTCGACGTATTCTTGGTAAATTGATGTGGAATGCGTGACTTCTTTCTCAGACTTCGTGTAGGTGTCTTTATAGCCGACGAAACTAGAATCCCCTTTGGAATTGGCGGGGTCGGCGTTCCGAATCACCGACTTGGCATCGGAAGAGTCGACGTAAGAGAAATCGATGAGATTATCGATTTGGTAATGGGTTAAGATGCCGTTTCGAATTCCGGTATTGCCGTCTTTCGTGCCCACCATGCCGGCGATGTGGTCTTGATGGGCGTGGGTGGCAAAAACGTATTCGAGTTTGCCGTCGCTGACGTAAGAAGAGCCCCTAGAGCTATCTTCAATGTAGTTTTCAATTGCCACAGCAGAGCCTTTCTTCGCCCCGGCGTCGATTAAAATATCGTTTTCCCCTGCTTTGATATATACGGAGTCGCCCGAATATTCCTCTTCCCTATCGATGAAGTGGAAAGAGATGGGGTCGCAGTCTCCTTGCAAGGAGGTGTAGGTCGATGAGGCGGGCTTGGAGGTTTGACTTGAGGAAGCGCCCCTTTCGGGGAGATAACCGAGGTTCTTGAGCAAGAAATAGGCCCCTGCTCCAACTAAGGCGAGGACTAAAGCCACGCTGACGGCTATCCAAAAGCCCTTGGGGTTTTGCTTGTGCGCTTTTTTAGCGGTTTTAAGCGCTTGTTTCTTTATGTTCTTCTTTTTGGCCATGGGGAAATTTTAAAACAAAAAGGGCCCCTTTGAGCAAGGAAGCCCTTACTTATCAATCGATTCTCTCTTCGCCCCGATAGACTTCGGAGATAATGCCGCCGCCGAGCATCTTCTCGCCATCGTAGATGACGGCGATTTGCCCTGGCGTCACGGCTTTGACGCCTTGAGGATAGCTAAGGAGCACTTCTTCGCCATCGAATTTCAAAGTCGCGAATTGGTCGGGCTGGCGGTATCTGAATTTGACGCCGACTTCAAGCGCGCCGCTTGGTTTTTCGCCGATCCAGTTTACGTGGTCGACCTTGCAGGAAGTGCTGTTGAGTAGATAGGATTCGCTAGGCTTAGCGACGTAGAGGACGTTGTTCTTCGCGTCTTTTTTGTAGACGAAGAAAGCCCCTTCCTCTTCCCCTTTGACTCCACCTACGCCAAGGCCCTTATGTTGGCCGATCGTGTAATAGAGGACGCCATGGTGTTTACCCACGACCTTCCCGGTTTTCCCTTCGACGATGTCTCCGCTTTGGGCGGGAAGATAATTGGAGAGAAACTGCCTGAAATTCCTTTCCCCGATAAAGCAAACCCCGGTCGAATCTTTCTTGTCCATTACCGAAGAAAGCCCGAGCTCATGGGCGATTTCTCGCACCTGCGGCTTAGCGATTTCTCCTAATGGAAACAAGCAAGAGGAGATTTGCTCTTCGTTAATTTGAGAAAGGAAGTAGGACTGGTCTTTGTTCTTGTCGAAGGCTTTGAAAAGGAAATCGTGCCCATTGGATTCGCCTCTTCTTGCGTAATGACCCATGGCGATTTTTTCGCATCCAGAATCCTTGGCAAAACGCAAAAAGGAATCGAATTTGATGTATTTATTGCAGAAAACGTCCGGATTAGGCGTCCTCCCGGCTTTGTATTCGTTAAGGAAATAGGTGAAAACGGAATCCCAGTACTCCTTGACGAAATCCGCCCTCAAAAGAGGAATGCCGAGCTTTTCGGCAACGGCTTTAGCGTCTTGGTAATCCTTTTCCTGAGGGCATTGGGGCGCGTTGATCGTGGGATTGCCCAAATAATCATTGTTGGCCAAGGCGTCCCAGTTGCGCATAAAACCCCCGACAACTTCGTAGCCTTGCTTTTTAAGCAGGTACGCCGCGACGGCTGAATCGACTCCGCCGCTAAGCCCGATCATGACTTTCATTTGAAAAGCTCCTTGGAATCAAGCATAAGGGTGAAAGGCCCGTCATTGATTAGCGACACCTTCATATCGGCTTGGAAGACGCCCGTTTTCAAAGAAGGGACGTAGGTCCGCATGATGGAAACGAAGTCCTCGTAAAGAGCTTTGGCTTCGCTTGGGGCCATGGCATTCACGAAAGAAGGCCTATTCCCCTCCTTAAGCGAACCATAAAGCGTGAATTGGCTCACCAAAAGCATCTCCCCTTCAATGGAGGAAAGAGAGAGGTTGGTCTTGCCGTTAGCGTCAGGGAAAATCCTCGCGCCGTTGATTTTTTTGGCCATTCTAAGCAACGTATCGTGATCATCGCCTTGGGTGAAGCCAACCAAAATCAACTCACCTCTGCCGATGCTAGATACGGTTTCTCCGGAAATGGCAACCGAAGCGGATAGAACTTCTTGAATGAGAGCGCGCATAGTGATTATCGATGAATGGTTTCGTAAACGATGCTGCGGAGAGCGGGTTTTTCCTCTTGAATGAGGAAGGCTTCCCGAACGTTATTGAATACGTCTTCGCAGCCTTCTTTGTTTGTGTGGCAAACGGCGAGCACATCGCCTTTTTCGACCCTGTCCCCTACTTTCTTGTTCAGAATGATGCCGGCGGACATATCGATGACGTCGTCCATCGTGGCCCTGCCCCCGCCAAGTTGCATGCTGGATAAGCCGATTTGCAAGGAGGCGATATGAGAGACGTATCCCGAAGAGGGGCTAAGGATCTCGACTTGCCTTGACGCGATGGGGAATTTTTCAGGGTGATCGATGTAGGAAGCGTCTCCGCCTTGGGCTGCGAAAAGCTCCTTGAGTTTGTTTAAGCCCGCTTTTGAGGCGATCGCGTCAGAAATCATGGCCTCGCCCTCTTTTTGGCTGGAGGCGATTTTGGCCTGCTGGAGCATGATGGATCCAGCGATAGTCACAAGTTCGACGAGGTCTTTCGGGCCATGGCCTTGCAAGGTGGCGATGGCTTCTTTGACTTCAAGCGCATTGCCAACGGCAAGCCCCAGAGGCTCATCCATGTCGGTGAGGATAGCCGCGGTATCGCGGTGCAGCGAATTGCCGATTTTGACCATTGTTTTGGCAAGTTCCCGCGCGGAATCGATGGTTTTCATGAATGCCCCAGACCCGAATTTGACGTCTAAGAGGATGGCATCGGAACCAGAAGCGAGCTTTTTGCTCATGATCGAGGAGGCGATTAAGGGAATAGATTCCACGGTTCCCGTGACGTCGCGCAGGGCATAGAGCTTCTTGTCCGCCGGATCGATTGAGGCGGTTTGGCCGGCAATTGCGATGCCTATGGAATTGACTTGCCTTATAAATTGCTCTTGGGTAAGGGCGATGGAGGTGCCGGGGACGGACTCCATCTTATCTAGCGTCCCTCCGGTGTGGCCAAGCCCCCTTCCACTCATCTTTGCGACTTTGGCGCCGCAGCTAGCGACAAGCGGTCCCAAAACCAGCGAGGTCTTGTCACCGACTCCTCCCGTGGAGTGCTTATCGACTTTTACTCCGGCGATTTTGCTTAGGTCAAAAACTTCGCCCGAATGCATCATGGCTTCGGTGAGGTTAGCGGTTTCCTCTTCGTTCATGCCAACGAAAACGATGGCCATGGCAAGGGCGGAGGCCTGGTAATCGGGGATTTCCCCGGAAACGTAGCCGTTGATGAAGAAAGAAATCTCTTCTTTGCTGAGGGCGTGCCCATCCCTCTTCTTTTCGATGATATCAACCATTCTCATATGAAAAATGATAAACCCTAAATCGATGCACCGACAACGCCGAGGGGAGGAAAAATCCCCTTTTCCATATTAAAATACCCCCATGGATTTCTTTCTCACGCTGAACCACCTTCCTAACGACAGAGTCGACGGCCTTAAAAAGGCGCTTGAAGGAAAAGTGACGCACGCCTTGCTTTTGAACGAAAAGAAAATAAGCGATGAGCGTTTCCTCTCCCTTTTCCCCAAAGTCACTCCCCACCCTTTCATCAGGCACGCCTTTCTTTACGAAAAAGAAACCTATGACTTCGGGAAGTGCATCCTTTACGATTTGGGGGCTTATTCCATCCAAGACGCCTCCTCGATGGTCAGCGCTTACGCTTTGGGGGTCAGCTCCGAAGACAAGGTTCTAGACATGTGCGCCGCCCCAGGCGGAAAAAGCATTTTCCTTTCGCTCCAAATGGACGGCGATGGGGTTTTGCTAAGCAATGATCTTTCCTATTCGAGGGCAAAGGACCTTTCAAGCAACATCGAAAGGATGGGTTTAGGCAACGTCATCGTCGCTTCCGACGATTTCTGCGAGAAATCCTATTTGTTTGAGAGTTCCTTCTCCGCGATTCTCCTCGACGCCCCTTGCTCAGGCTCCTCAATGTTTCGGAAAAACCCGCAGGCCAAATACGAATGGAGTCCCAAGAAAGTATCCTCCTGCCAGCAAATCCAAAGTAAGCTCCTCGATCAAGCCGCCCATATGCTTCTTCCGGGAGGAAGAATAGTCTATTCCACCTGCTCCTTTTCCTATGAGGAAAACGAAGGCCAGCTGCTTGATTTCCTTTCCCGCCACCCCGAGATGGAAGCTTGCCCCATTGAAGAGCAAGAAGGGTTTTATCACCCTTCCCCTCTCCCCCAATCCGTTTATCTTTTCCCCGATTTGTTCCCTGGGGAAGGTCAATTCCTTTGCTTGCTGAGGAAAAAGGAAGAACTATCAAATGCTTGTTTCCCCGCCCCTAGAAGAGAAAAGGCAGGGACCTCTTACGCCGATTTCTATGGTTTGGAAGATAGGGATAACGTTTCTTTAGGCGAAAGTTGCTACTCGCTATCGAGGCGTTTTGACACGAAATCCCTCCATTTGCTCCGTTATGGGCTCAAAGTATCCGAAGCCCCCTTTAGGGAACCAAGCCAAGCCTTGGCCCATTACCTAGGGAAAGCCCATCAATACCCTTTAAGCCAGAAGAAAGCCATCTCCTTTTGCAAAGGAGAGACCTTCCCCTGTCCTTTGGAAGAAGGCTACTACCTCGCTTCCTTCGAAGGCATGGGCATAGGGTTCTTTAAGATGGCCAAAGGGCAAATGAAAAACCACTACCCCAAGGGCTGCCGAAGAAACTACGGGCCAAACGACTTATTCCTTAAGCTGGAGGAAGGAAAGTAAGCCGATAGCAAACACGCATCCTCCGATGACGAGAATCGAGCCCGCGATTGTCCAATCGCCCAAGAAAATTCCGTTCGCGATTCCCGAAAGGCAAAGAATCCCGCCTAATATGGCGCCAATCAGCGCCAAGGCCATTCTCCATTTCTTCAAAAAGATGCAGAGGAAGCCAAATAAGAAGCCAAGCGCGGCCAATACCCCATAAGGGATCATGAAGGAAAGCCAATAGACCAAGACGTGCTCGGAACGGTAAAGGATATAGAAAGTCCCTAAGGCGCTGATGAGGCAAGAGACGATCAAGGAGCTCCCTAGCGTCGTCAAAAGTGACCTCCTAGGGTCGGCTTCCTTTCTTTTGAGTTCTTCGTTCCCACGATCGAAATTCATTTTTTCCACCACTTCCTCGCCCTTTGGCGGTTTCTCTTTTGCGCATAGTATTCGATGTCAAAATCCTGCATGGCGTGAACTTCTTCGTTAATCGCGTCATGGGTATTGTCCGCAAGCGAAGTCGTGGGCACGCCTTTGCATTCTTCATAAGAAAGAGGAGGCAAGAACTTCAGTTCCACGGGGAAGGAAGATTCGTGCTCGGATTTGGAAAGAGGGCGCCACGTGCCAAAGCCCGCTAAAGGCATAAGATTGGCTTTCCCCCACTCGACGAGTTTGAAAGTCCCCGCGTGGAACTCGCCGACGTCGGCGTAATGATCCCTTAGACGGGTTCCCTCGGGATAAACAACGACGGTCGCTTGGTTTTCGCGCATGTATTTCCCTATCTCCATGAAAAGGCGCACGGCTTGCTTGGGATCTTCGCGGTCTAAGAAGAAGCCATGAATTGATTTAAGGCATTTCCCCACGAAGGGCATGGTCGAGGTTTCTTTTTTCCCGATGAAGGTGATCGGCTTTTCGGAAATGGCTAGCAAAGCGACGATGTCGAAGATGGAGAGGTGATTGGAGACGATTAAATTGCTCCCTTTAAGCGAAGAAAAAGTCTCGATGGCGTTGCCCGAAAGCTCGACGTGGAGCTTTTTTGTCAAAGAAAAAGCTAGTTTATGAACTTTGCCATATCTTTCCTCTAAAGGGTAGCGTTCCGGATGGGCGCTATAGCGGATCATCCAAGCGAAATAGGCGTAGAGAATCTCTATGCCGGCGGTAAAGACAAGGCGGACCCATTTGAAGAAGGCCAGCCCTGTCCTTGATTTTGGCAAATTGCGTTCCATGGGGCCTATTTTACACCCCAGAAGGATTTTGTGCCCCTTAGTTCAATGAAGGTTTCGCGCAAGGGAAGATTTCGTCAATCTCGTCAACAATGACAGTGCCGAATTCTTTGTGCTTTTCCAATCTGCCCTTTAGCACGATTAAACTGCCCTCCACGGCGGTGAAAAATAAAGATGTAGGCGAAAGAAGGCAAACGACCGGGAATTGATCGATTTTGAACTTCCCTCCAGCCCCTGGAACGACGCGATCGACCTCGACTAGGCGAACTTGCTCCGAAAGTTGCTTACCCAATCTTCCGGACACGAAAACAGACGACAGCATGGTCAAAAGACCTCCTTTAGGATGGATATATCGGGGCTAAAGATAATATCCCCCGGGATTAATCTTCGATGATGGTCGTCGAGAAGGCGGGGACAATCCTTCCCTCCGTTTCCTCGCAATCGAGGAATTTGGACGAGCAGAGCAAGCGTTTTGCTTTGCCTTCGCCTAAATTGTAAGGCATATCCGTTGGGTTGACGAAAACAGTTGTATTTTTTTCTTTCTCAATCGTTGAGGGGTCGAGGAAGGTGACTTTGACGCAAGGGCCCTCTTCGGAAATGTCGAGATTCCAGTCAAGATAGGTCGGAGAAAAAGCGTGGAAGGTGTTTCTTTTTTTGCGGAAGGCGATGAATTCCTTAAGGGTTTCGACCATGGCGTAGCGCTCATCAAGAAGCGCGTAGGAGAATTTGTTGAAATGGTCCCCTTTGTTGTAGGTGTTGCCATCCCCCCACTTGCTCTGGCCAATCTCTTGTCCTTGGTGAATGAAAGGAATCCCGAAAGAAAGGCAAATGAAAGCGTTCGCGGCTGAAATGGCGGATAGTTTACGGTTCAAATCCCAATCGGGATGTGCAAAGCTTAGATAATCGAAATACGTTCCATTGTCGTGGCACTCAATGTAGTTGATAGATTGCCTGGCATCGAGGAATTTCGGGGAATGGATGAAATCCACGCTTGAGCCGGCGTAGACGTATTTGGCTTCTTGCTTCACGGAGGAATCGTAAGCGAAGTAGCGTTTTATGATCTCGCGGTAATAGTCATTGAAGAAAGCGTATTCGGGAAGAAGGCGGTAATTGTCCATCCAGCCCAAGGGTTCGGAGACTTCTCCGCCCATATTCCATCCTTCCCCATAAAGCAAAAAGGAAGGGTCTTTCTTTTTGGCCATGTCTTTGATCGCGTTAAGGGTATTGACGTCGATGATGCCCATCAAATCGAACCTAAAGCCATCGATCCCATATTCGTCTATCCACCAAACGCAGGCGTCGAGAATGAGCTTCCTGACCATTTTCCTTTCGCTTGCAAGATCATCTCCGCATCCCGAGGTATTGGCCATGCTCCCGTCGTGGCGTTGACGGAAATAATAATTGGGGACGGTTTTTTGGAAAACGGAATTCTCGAAGCCGTAAACGTGGTTGTAGACGACGTCCATGACGATTCGAATCCCAGCCTCATGGTAGGCTTTGACCATGGTCTTCAAATCCCTGATGCGCGAAAGCGGATCCTCCACCACAGAGGCGTAGCTTCCTTCGGGGACGAAATATTGCGCGGGGTCATAACCCCAGTTATAAGAGGCGTCTGGATGGCGCTCATCCACGGTTTTGAAATCGTAAATGGGCATCAATTGAAGATGGGTGAACCCCAAAGAAATCAAATAATCGAATCCCGCGGGATGACCTTTTTTGGTTTTCCTCCCCTTCTCGCAGAGTCCTAGGAACGTCCCTTTCCTAACGATGTCGGTGTAATGGGTGACCGTCAAATCGCGGACGTTGCCTTCGTAGATTATCGCGTCCGTCGGCGAATTCATGACGGGCAAGGATTCTTTCGACAAATCACGCTCCAAGCAGGAAAAATCAACGATCACGGAAGCTTCGCCATTGGGCATCGAGGCTTTCGCGTAAATGTCCGGGCATTCCCGGAGAATGCCGCTATTAACGATTAGGTAAAGGTATTGGTAGCCTTGGCAATCGCCGCTGAGTTTGGCGCGGTATACCCCATTAGGAGAACGGGTCATGTTGAGCAATTTCCAACTTGAGGAGGAAGATTCCCGATATTTGACCGCGCAGGAGCTCGCCAAAGGAGCCCACAAGGCGAAGCGGGTCATCGAAGGGGAGTAAATCGCGCCGAGGTCATCGCCCCCATAATAGAAAAGATCGTCGAAGCCATCGAAGGTCGAAGCTTCGTCCACGTCCATGGGAATGGTTCCTAGGCCCGGGACTAGCAAATCATAGCTATGGCCAAGTTCTATTGAGGAAGATAAAGAAAATTCGGCGATGGAAATCGAAGGGAAGGAAGACTGTTTTTCCATCTTCCACGTCAAAGGCTCGCCGTCTTTTAGCAAGCTAAACAAGGAAAAATTGAAATGGAATTCGGAGAAGACGGTGACTCTTATTTTGTTCCAAGAAATGAGCTTGGCCTTAATGTTCGTGTTTTTCATAAAAAGTGTTGGGATTATCTCAAAGCAAAATGGATTAGCTTTACTTTTTGGAAGAGGAAATCACCTTGTAGGTGCGCCCGTCGGGAGATGCGGAAACTACGCCCTCATTTATCAGGCGCTTCAATATCGAGCTGGCCTTGGGAAAGCCCAGCGAGAAATTACTTTGAAGCAAGGAAACCGAAACGCTATCGAGGGTTAAAACCGCCGCCTTGATGGACTCATATACGCCATCGGAAGGAACCTTGGCATGCAAAGAGGCTTCTTTGGCTCCGTTTTGACTCGAAGCCTGCTGCTTTGCGTCTTTGTTAAAATGGGTTTTGCTTAGAAATTTAAGATCCCCGAGGCTGGCGAAATAGCCTTGGCAATGAATGGTTGAATTTCCGAAAACGGGAGAAACGACAAGTGTGTCTCCCTGACCGAGCAACTCCTCCCCTCCTTTTTGCCCCAAAAGAAGGGAAGAGGCCTTCTCGTCTTGAACCCTAAGGCAGACTTTCGTCATGAAGCATTCCCTTAGCTCTTTTGGGAAAATCTCCGAATCGACCCTTTGAGAAGCGATGATCAGGTGGATTCCCACTTGGTTAGACTTTTTGGCCAAAGCTATAACCAAAGGAAGGACATCCGGGGAAAAGCAAATCAAATCGGCGAATTCATCCACCGCAACCACGATGGAAGGAAGCTTGCCTAAAACATGCGCTGCGGCATAAATGTTGTTATATTCGTTGATGGTTGTTACGTTGGCTATGGAAAGTATATTGATTCTTTCATTCATCAAATCGAGCAATCTTTCAAACTCGGTTTTAACGCATGAACAATCGGTAACGATCGGGCAAATGAGGTTAGGAACGTCATCGTAGCAAGAGAATTCGACCATTTTAGGATCGATGAGGACCAAGCGCAGACCTTCCGGGGCGTTACGGGAGATTAAGCTAAGCAGCATCGAATGGATGAGGTTTGATTTCCCGGAAGCCGTTGTCCCCCCGATTAAAATATGATTCAGCAAAGCCAAATCAGAGAAAATGATTCCTCCTGCTTCGGACACGCCAAAAGGGACGGCAAGAGGGCGAGCGCCCTCTTTAACAAGGGAAGCAAGCGCTTCTTTCAAAGGGTAAAACGTTTGTTTGGGCGTTCCCCCTGCAGTCGAAGCCTCGTCGTTTTGCTCGTTGATGTTTTCTTTTACTTCGTTCATAAATCAATATCCTCAGTGTAGCTGGTCGAAGCGGAAGAGGAGGAGCCTGGGGTATCGCCGTTAGCGATTCCGCCGGGGTTTTGCTCGGCGTGGACCAATACGCGCAAACCCTTGCTAGAGCCCGGGGCGTCGCTTTGGCTAGCGACGATGCCCTCCTTCTGAAGCCTAGAGATGATTTTGCCCGCGCGGGGGAAGCCCACCGAGAAATTCCTTTGGATTTGGGAAATCGAGGTCGTCTCCTGGGTCATGATGACGGATTTGATGTATTCGTATTTGTCTTCTCCGGCCAAAGCGCGCTGCTCGGCAGCGCTTGGCAAGGGGATGGGCTCAGAGGAGGCGGAGACCTGCTGATCCTCTTCGAGGTTCATGAATTCGGGATCGTAGTTGGTGCCTTGCTGGGAACGGATGAAATCCGGAATCTCACGCAAATCGGTGTTGTCGTTGACAAAGCACCCTTGGCAGCGGACGAGGGATTTCCCAAGTTGGGAGCAATCGATGAGCATGTCACCGTGATTAAGCAATTGCTCGCCGCCTTTTTGCTTGAGGACGACTTGTGATGAGGTGTAGTCCTTAACCATGAGGCAGACGGTCGTCGGGAGGTTGGATTTGACGGTTCCGGAGATGGTTTGGGCGTCGGGCCTTTGGGTGGCGATGATCATATGGATGCCGGCGGCCCTTGCCTTTTGGCCAAGCCTTTGGATGGGGGCGGCGACGTCTTTGCATTGCATGGCCAAATCGGCGAACTCATCCACCACGACCACGATGAAGGGAAGTCTCTTCTTGTTGTGCTTGGGCGCGTAGTAGGAGTTGTATCCGCGGATATCCCTGACCTTGGCCTTGGACATGAGCTCGAACCTGCGGTCCATCAAATCGGCGAGCTTGTCCAACGCGACTTTGGCTTGCTCAGGCTGAGTGATGATAGGGCAAAGGAGATTGGGGAGATCTTCGTAATAGGTGAATTCGACCATTTTCGGGTCGACCATGACCAGGCGGAGGTCCTCGGGCCTATTGCGCATGAGAAGAGTAAGCAGCATCGAATGGATGAAGACGGATTTCCCTGAACCCGTCGTGCCTGCGACGAGCATGTGCGGGAAGCCGGAGAGATCGCCATAAATCAGCTCGCCATCGATGGATTTGCCAAAGGGGACGACCATGGATTTGTCTTCGCCCTGCGGCAAGCCGTCAAACATCTCTTTGAAGCTCACGGTGGATCGCTTGGAGTTTCCGACCTCGAATCCCGAAGTCGTCTTTTTGGGGACGATTGGGACGTAACGGGTGGGAAGGCCAGCCAAGCGAGAGGAGATGTCAAGCTCGTATTTAGAAAGGCTGCTGACTTGGATGTCGGGGTTGACCTTGACGTCGAAACGGGTGACGGAGGGCCCGATTTTGTAGGAAACGACCTCCGCTCCGGCGGAGAAAGCCTGGAGGGTGGCGTTGATGATTTCCATGTTGCTCTTCGCCTCTTCGTCCATTTCCTCCAATTCCTCGGAATTGTCCTTCGGAGCTTCGAGCATGTCGGAGGTCGGGAAGCGGTAAGTGGGCAAGGGAGTCGCCTCCTCCCCCACTTCAGTTTGCTTAGGAGCTTCCGCTTTCGGGGGATTTGCCGGAGTTATGGCAACTTGCTTGGGCGAAGGCGCCGGTTCGCTGTCGGAAAAGGGAAGAGGCGTTTCTTCCATGGCGGTTTGATGGGCAACGGGTTCCTCGACTCCGAAAGAAGGGACGTCCTCCATCGGGGCGGGGATAGAAGGCTCAATGAAAGTCGGCGCGCTTGCTTTCTCCGTCTCTTTAAAAGAAACCGGGGTTTCTTTTTTGGGCGCTTTGGGGAAAGAAGGCTTCAATTCTTCTTGAAGCAAGGGGGCCTCTTCGGCGTCTTTGCGGAGAGTCTCCTCGCTTAGAGGCTCTTGCTTGGCAACTTCGCTGATTCTTCTATCGTCGGGGAAGCAAAGAGGGGCTTCCTGCAATTCATCCCCGCGATAGCTCCGATTGATGTCTAAAGGAAGACCGGGCTGGATGATCGGTGTAGGCGCAGCTTGCTGGGGAGCTGGGGTAGGCTCGGTTTGCTGGCGGTACTGCTTCCTCGAGGAAAAAGGCAATTGGCTTGAGGGGCGGAAGCTCCACTCCTCCACCGCTTTTTTCTCTTCCTCAATGAACCGGAGGCGATCTTCTTCGCTAGAGGGTTCGGTGGGCTTTTCGTGATAGGCGTAGTCAGGGTCGCTTAAGCCCACATCGAGACTATCCTCGGATTTTTTGGCCGTTTTGATTTCCCTTTTCTTTTGCTGCCTTTCCGGGCGGCGGGCTTTTGAAAGCGCCGCTTTCGCCCGAAGGGAAAGGAAGGCTTTCTTAAGCAAGGGGTAGAAGCAAAGGATAAGAGCAAGAAGCAAAAGCAAAGCCGCGATTAGCAAAGGGAGGAAACGTCCGGGGATGGCCAATAGCCCCGAGAGCTCGTAGCAGAAGAAACCGCCTAAGAAGCATGGATCGAGAATCAAGGCGAAGCCTTTTGAAGCGAAGGCGTCATTGAAGGGAGTCAAGAAAGCCATGGGGTCGCCGGCGTTCTCCGCGCCTTTGAAGAAAAGGTCGCTGAAAAGAAGGGCCAAGCCCAAAAGCAAGGCCGGGATAGCGAAATAGAACCTTTTAGGAAGCCTTTTGCTTCCTTTTCCAAGCAAAACGAAGATACCCTTTACGAAAGCCATCGCCCCAAGCGCGTAGAAACCGACGATTCCAAAAACGAAGATTCCCCCATAAGCGAGGAAATCCATGTGGGTTGAAGGCGAAAGCAAGAACAAGGCGGCGAGGAGGCTAAGCAATAATCCGCACGCCCTTTTGACAGAAGCGAAGCTGTATTTATCTGAGGTTTGATGTTTTTCCATAAAGCGTTTTTGATTATAAATCAAAAGGTGGCGTTTTGGCGGGTCAAAGGCAAACTTCTTGATAGATTTCTAAGGAAGCAAAAAACCGCCGCAGAACGCGGCGGTCGTTTCTAAGTTAAGCGACTTCGATGATTAGAGGCAGCACCATCGGCTCTTTGCCCGTCTGCCTTCGGATGGCGCGGAGGCATTTTTCGTAGACGTTTTGGCGAATGGCCTCGATGTCGTAATTCTTCTCGGCGAGGAAATCGTTGACCGTGGAGACGAAGATTTTGCTTGCGTCCCTTTGGATGACGTCGGCGTCTTTGGCGTAGACGAAGCCCCTCATTTGGACGTCTGGGCCGGCGACGATCTGTTTCTTCGATTTGGAAACGGTGACGGCGAGGATGACGACGCCTTCGGCAAGCTCCTGCCTATCTTGGAGGACTTGCTCGGAGACGTCCCCCACTCCCGAGCCGTCGATCATCAAATCGCCGTGCGGGATTTTCTCGTCAAAGACCCTGGCGCCATTGGAATCGATGAGGACGGAGGTGCCATTTTCGACGATGAAGACGTTGGTGTGGTTAAGCCCGACGCCCATGGAAAGAGCAAGCATCCCATTGGCGAGGAGGTCTTTGTAGAGGCCCCTGACGGGAAGGTAATATTTCGGGCGGAGCATCGAGATGACGGTTTTCAGGTCCTCTTGGGAGGCGTGCATCCTTAAGAAGATTTTCTTGTTGATGTTATAGACGGCGCAGCCGGTGCGGTAGAGCTCATCGATGGCGTCGGTGTATTCTAACTCGGTGTTGTCGTCGCTAGGCGAAGCCCAGAAGAAGGTGTCCTCGGGCTTGATTTTGACGCGTTTGTCCTCGTTTTCCCCGGAAGCGAGCAAGGCGATTTTCCTGAAGAGCTTCCCTCCGAAGGCGGAGATCAAAACCAAGATGTCCCTATCCTTGAGGCGGAGGATGTCGTCGATGGTCGCCCTGCTAGACGTCGGGATGCTCAGCTGCCCGGATTTCTCCATGGTGTCGAGGAGATCCTGGGTCAAGGCGTCATAGGCGATGATCTTCTTTTTGTTTTCGATGGCGAGGTTGAGGATTTCGCCGATGTTGAAGAAGTTGTTGGAGAAAAGGGAGACGAATATGCGGCCGGGGGCGGCTTTGAAGTTCTGCGAGATCAAGGGGGACAAACGGTAATTCGGAGCCGTGTATCCTTGGCGGTTGGAGTAAAGGGATTCCGTCATCAAAAGCAAGGTCGGCTCTTCGGCGAGGGCCCCTAAGGCGCGCGTATCGAAAAGGAAAGAGGGCGTGGCGTTGTTTTCAACGACGTAATCGTCGACGTAGACGATGTTCCCAAGGTCGGTCGAAATGGCGATGCCGGAGGAATCGGCGACGTTATGGGCGGTATGGAAATAGCGGATTTTCCTTTTGGCGACGAAGAAGCTCGAGGTCGGTGGAACGACCACGAACTCAAATTTGGAGATGTCTTTATCGATGTGCTTAGCGAAGCTTTCCATCATCGCCTTCGTGACTTTGGAGCAATAAATCGGGGCCGGGGCCTTCTCGTAAATGTAAAGCACGGCGCCCATGGCGTCGTCGTGGCCGTGCAGAAGGAAATAGCCCTTTATCTTGGCTTTGTTCTCCTCAAGATAGTCGAATCTTGGGATGACGTAATCGATGCCCGGCATGTTGCGGTCGGGTTCCCTGACGCCGCAATTGATGACGAAAATGTCGCCATTGATGTCAACGAGGGTGCAATCCTTCCCCTCTTCGTCGAGCCCTCCAAGGCCGACGATGCGTATTTTGTCGCTCATATAAACTACCTCCTTCAAGGTCATTGGAATCTATATCGCAAGAAGCGTGACAATTATAAGGTCTCCCCTCCCCTAAAAGAAATCGCAAATGCGCCCGTGGTAGCGGTTTCTTAAAGCAAAGGGAGCTCGGCGAAAGAAGAAGAATCGTCAAGCCTTCTAAGAGAAAGGGTCGATCCGTCGATTAAGCCGAAGCTCGCGGGGGAACCGCCTTTGGGAAAGCTCGGGCTTCCGGGGTTAAAATACACGACCCCGTCTTCCTTTTTCAAAACGGGTACATGGGTGTGGCCAAAAATCAGGATGTCCCCGCGTTCCACCGAAACGATGTTGCTCGTGAGGAGGTCGCCATGGATCAAGTCAACGCGGCAAGGGCCCAAATTGAGCACCCGGCAATCCTGCATCATTTGAAAATGGAGAACCGCTTGGTCGGCCCTAGAATCGCAATCTCCCTTCACGCCGATGATTTTGGAGCTGTATTTATTGAGGAGATTGGCCACGCCGGAGGGATCGTAATCGGGCGAAATGGCGTTTCTAGGCCCGCAATAAAGGTAATCCCCCACCATCAGCACCCTGTCTGGACGAAAAGAAAGGATGAGCGAGCAAAGCTTCTTTGCCGGCCCCATCCTTCCGTGAATGTCTCCAGTGACGAGGATTCTCATCACCGACAATTATTCTCTAATTGTGCGCGTTATGACAAGGGGAACTCCCGTTCCGCCGATATCTTCTTTGACCACGTCTCCGATTTTGCAGGGAACTTTGACAAAGCAGGTGTCGATGTCTTTCATGACGTCGGCCATTTTGCCCTTTGGAATGGCGGTCAAAGTCTTGACCGGGCAGACGCGAAGCGATTTGGAATCGCACCTCACCGTCGAGGTGACGGTCCTAGTGGGATTGGTGACCTCTTGTTTGCCATAAGATGCGCCTCTAGGGCATTTGTTCCCGGTGACGTTGAGGTTATCGTCCACCAAAAGATGGCAGCCGTTTGGGCATATGATGCAAGTGAGTTCGGTCATGTTATTTCCCCTCCTCTCTCGGTTTAAGGGAAACGGTGATGGTGCCGCCGTTTTTCTTGAACAAGGACTTATCCAAGCGATCGATCTCCATTTCGCTGGGGATGATGGTTTGCTTGTAGATGCGTTTGACGACTTCCCCGTCGTGGCTGTACTCGATGAAGACGTTCTTGCTTGGGGTGCGGACGCGGAATTTGAAGGCGATTTTCTCCGGGGCGTTGATCATGTCGATTTCCCCGGGGACGACGTATCCGATGCCGTCGCCGGCAACGGTTTTGATGACTTCTTCGTGGCGGGGCAATTTGCCTTGGAGGTAGCTTGCCGAGGCTTCCCCCGCCGTTTTCCCTTCGTCGACGACGTAGTCGGCGAGGTCGTGGACGTGAAGAACGTTTCCGCATGAGAAGACGCCGTCGATTGAGGTTTCCAAATGCTCATTGACGACAGATCCCCTGCTGCGGGATTGGGGTATGCCCATTTTGTTGAGCAAATCGTTGTTGGGGATGAGCCCGATGGACAAAAGCAAGGTGTCGACGTCGAAGCGCTGCTCGGTTCCGGGAATCGGGCGCTTATTCTCATCGACCTCTGAAATCTCAATCGCCTCAAGATGGCTTTTGCCGATGACTTTGGTCACCGTGTGGGAAAGATAAAGAGGAATGCCGAAATCGATGAGGCACTGCTGGATGTTGCGGTTCAAACCGTTGGAATAGGGGCAAAGCTCGGCAACGCCGAGGACTTTGGCGCCCTCTAAGGTCATTCTCCTGGCCATGATCAAGCCAATGTCGCCCGAACCGAGGATGAAGACCTTCTTGCCGACCAAATAGCCATATTCGTTGAGGTAAAGCTGGGCTTGCCCTGCGGTGATGACCCCCGCGGGGCGATCGCCAGGAATTCCGATGGCACCGGCGTTTCTTTCATAGCATCCCGCCGCCATGATGATGGCTTTGGCCTTGACTTCCTTGCAACCGTTCCTGTTGAGGTAAGTGATGACTTTATCCGGGGTGATGGAGGTGACGTTGGTTTCAAGTTCATAGCTCACACCGCGCTTTTCCATTTCGTCTTCGAAGCGATAGAAGAATTCAGGCCCGGTCAGCTCTTCTTTGAAGGCATTGAGCCCGAAGCCGTTATGGATGCATTGGTTGAGGATGCCGCCGAGGAAATTCGTCCTTTCCAAAACGAGGATATCGCGAATCCCCCGGTCATACGCGGCGATTGCCGCGGCCATGCCGGCGGAGCCGCCGCCGATGATCACTAAATCTTTGCTTTCCATGTTATTTGCTCTCCGCGGTGAGGATGTTCGAACCGTCTTTGTCGTAAAGGATGTCTAGCGGCGAGACGCCGAAATGCTTCGCCAAAAGAAGCAAAACCTTCGGCTGGCAGAAGCCGCCTTGGCATTTGCCAAACCCCGCCCGAGTCCTCTTCTTCACGGCTTTGATGGTGTTGCAAGGGACGGAGCGAGAAAGGACGTCTTTGATTTCCCCGAGGCTAACCTTCTCGCAGTTGCAGATGATTTCGCCGAAATCGAGATTGGCTTTGATCAGCGCGTCCAAGCTCTCGGCGCTCATCTTCTTGACGTGATAATACGGGCGGACTTCCTTTTTGTAATCGGGTTTTTCAACAAGCGTGAAGATCTTCCCAAGGAGTTCCTCCACGACGTATTGCCCGATGGCGGGGCTACTTGCTAAGCCCGGCGACTCAATGCCCGCGACGTTGATGAAGGAAGGGTGAGAGGGGCTAGGCTCAATGATGAAATCGTGGGTGGAAGGCGTCGCGCGGAGCCCGGCGAAAACGCGGATTTGCTCATTGAAGGGAATCGAGGGCACTAAGCCGGTGGCTTGCCTTCTGACGTCGCCTAAAGTCGGCGAATCGGTGGAGAAATCCTCCTTGTCGTCTACCCATTCCGAGCTAGGCCCGACCAAATAGTTGTTCGATGTGGTTTTGGTCACTAGGATGCCCTTCCCCTTTTCGGAGGGAAGGGGGAAGAGGACGTGGCTGACGAAGCCGTCTTTATAATGATCAAGAACGTAGTATTCCCCTTTGCGCGGTCGGATGGACCAAGAAATGGGATCCATCATTTTGGCGATTTCCTCAGCCTTCAGCCCGGTGGCGTTGACCACCGCTTTCGCTTCATGGGTTCCTTTGCTGGTGGTGACTTCGAAATGGTCGCCCAAATCCTTGATGGCGGTGACCTCTTCGCCCAAAGAGAGCTCCACGCCATTATCGATGGCGTTTTCGAAGCAATGGGCAACGAGATTGAAGGGGTTGATCACCCCGGCGGTCGGGCATAGAAGCGCGCCGACGCAATCCGGGGTCAAAGAGGGTTCGAGTTCCCTGGCCTCTTCCCCGCTCAGGAGCTTCGTGGGAACGCCGTTTTCCTTTGCTCTTTCCTGCAAACAGGAGAGGACCTTCATTTGTTCTTCCGAGGTGGCGATGGTCATGGATCCGCATTGGTCGAACTCGACGCCGAGCTCTTTGCAAATCTCAGGGTACATCGCGTTCCCCTTGACGTTGAAATAGGCTTTCTTGGAGCCCGGGAGAGGATCGTAGCCGGAATGGACGATCGCGCTGTTGGCCATGGAGGTGACGTTACCGACGTCATTTTCCTTCTCTATGACCAAGGTGGAGAGTTGGTATCGGGATAAATTGCGAGCGATGAAGGCCCCGGTAACCCCACCGCCAATGACAATGATGTCTTTCATGAGGCAAGTATATGCTTTTTGTAAATTCAAGAAAACGCTTACATCAAAGATTTTATCGATATTTTTCAAAATCGGTAAAAAAGGAATCCCGGAAACTGCGCCTGCATCACGCCTTTTTCTTAAGCGACTTAATTTTTTCAGGAGAAAAGTTCTTCTATCAGCAAACGTCGCGGCCTTTAAAAGGGTTTCCGCCCCTATATATCACGGATGCGGCAAATGGGGCGTCTAACGCAATTTGTCTCGTTAAGAAAAGGCGCGCTTCTATATAATTCTCTCATGCACAAGTTTTCCGCCTTCCAAAAGAGATTCATCATTCCTTATATAGATATGGAGCACTCGAACGAGGAAGCCTCGTCTTTGATAAACGAATTCCTTTCAATTCAAGAACAAGAAGGCATTGTTCCATTTGAGGATTCAAAATCCTTGAAAGCGACGATGCAGTCTTACTTTTTTGAAGATATCTCTTCACTATTCGACAAACATCTTGCTAGGGGGATTGCTGTTTTCGACCCAAATGCCGCGCTTGAAGCTAACCCTTATTTCAAAGCCTTGAAGGGATTGTCCGGAAAGCTAGGGGGCATCTCGCTTAGTTGGAAAAATGTCCGCGCTTATGAGCTATATCCTCTGTCTGAGGGCAAGGTCGACCCTGAAGACCATTACAAGGAAACGCCTTCGTTTGCCTATTCCCCCACTCCTTTTTCCTATCCCGAATTCAAAAAGGGAGAAACGCCTTGGATGTCGCTTGTCCCCCACGAATTGATGACGATGGCTAAGCCGATTGAAGAAGCGAAGGGGAAAGTCCTGACCTACGGCTTGGGGATGGGCTATTTCGCTTATATGGCCAGCCGCAAGAAAGAGGTGAGTTCCGTCACGATAATTGAAAGCGACCCCGAGGTCATCGCCTTCTTCAATTCCTATCTCGCCCCACTTTTCCCGATGGAGAAAATAGAAATAGTCCAAAGCGACGCCGTTAAGTTCGCCTCAAATTCAAAGGAAAAATACGATTTCCTATTCTCCGACATCAACCACGACGCCGAAGACGGCTTGCCTTTATATATAAAATTAAAGGGAGATGAAGGAATAGCCGCCACCAACCGCTACTGGATCGAAGAAGATATTCTCGCCTATCTCCGGCGTTACGTCCTCGCTTTCTTCGAAGAGCAGATGGATCCTCAAATCCAAAGACTGGGGAAGGAAGCCTATAAAGAACATGGGGATTTCAATTCCTCTTTGTTCGCTTCTTTATACAGCTATTTTGAAAGCGAAGAAATTTCATCCGAGAAAGAATTAATAGACACCTTAGGCAACGATGGGTTGAAAAAACTCGTTGATGGGCTTTCTTTAAAGTGAGTTGATTATCTTCTTGTATATTAATTAACAAGCTTAGGCAATCTTTCTTGAGGTAATTCGAAAGAGAAAACGGCCACCCTTTCGGATGGCCGTTTTTAGTATGTAAGAAAATCGAGAGGAAATTAGTTTCTCCTACCGTGACCGCCATTGCCGCCGCGATTTCCGCCGCGGAATTGGCCGTGTCCGCCATTGCCTTTGCTTTGACGGGGGCGATCGTTTTCGGGGCGTTCGACATAGCCTTCGGGCTTTTGCTCGAATTCCCTGTGGGAGACTTTGACCTTGCCCGACTCATCGATGCCGATGACCACCACTTTGAGGGAGTCGCCGACTTTGACGATGTCGCTGGCGTTTTCGACGTAATCCCATTTCAAGCGGGAAACGTGGCAGAGGCCGTCGACGTTGCCGAAGAGGTTGACGAAGGCGCCGTAATCCTCAACGCGGGTGACCTTGCCCTCGAAGATTTCGCCGACTTTGGCCACGCGGACGATATCGTCGATCATGGCTTTGGCTTTCTCGATCATCTCCTTGCTGGAGTGATAGAGAGTGACTTTGCCGTCTTCTTCGACGTCGATGGCGACTTGGTCGCAGGCGGCGATGATGCCGTTGATGGTTTCTCCGCCTTTGCCGATCACGTCTCTGATCTTGGCCGGATCAATGGAGAAGGTGACCATCTTGGGGGCGTATTCGGAAACCTCTTTGCGCGGTTCTGGGATGCAAGCAGAGATTGCGTTGCGGATTTCCTCGCGGGCTTTGTGGGCTTGGGCGAGAGCTTCGGAAAGAACTTCGCGGGTGACGCCGTGGATCTTGATGTCCATTTGAAGGGCAGTGATGCCCTTGGCGGTTCCGGCGCATTTGAAGTCCATATCGCCGAAATGGTCTTCTAAGCCCTGAATGTCGGTGAGGATGGTATAGGGGTTGTCCTCGTTGCTCGGGGAGCGAGAAGGATCGCGGGTGATCAAACCCATGGCGATGCCGGAGACGATGCCCTTGATGGGGACGCCGGCAGCCATTAATGACATGCAGTTGGCGCAAAGGGAGGCCTGGGAAGAAGAGCCGTTGCTCTCCACCACGTCAGCGACACAGCGAATGGTATAGGGGAATTCCTCTTCGGAGGGCAAAACATAACGGAGGGCGCGTTCGCCGAGTTTCCCGTGTCCGATTTCGCGGCGGCCAGGAGAACCCATCCTGCCGATTTCCCCAACGGAGAAGGGCGGGAAGTTGTAATGATGCATGAAGCGCCTCTCGGTTTCGCCGGAGAGATCGTCGATTTCCTGCTTATCGCTTAAAGGACCGAGGGTGGTCGTTCCGATGACTTGGGTCTGGCCACGGGTGAACATGGCGGAGCCGTGGGCGCGGGGAAGGAGGTCGACTTGGCAATCCAAAGGACGGATTTCGTCGACTTTGCGTCCGTCGGGACGGACTTTGTCTTCGATGATGAGCCTTCTGACTTCGTCGGCGACCATGCCTTCGAGGATGTCGTGGACCATCATCATGGTCTTCTGGTGAACCTTCTCGCTTTCGTAAGCGCGGGTATCGTAATCCTCAAGGATTTCATTCTCCAAAGCGTCGATGGCGTCTTGCCTTTCGAGCTTATCGAAGATGGAGATGGCCTTCACCATCTTCTCGCCGATGCGGGAATGGATGTCGTCGATAATCTCTTTGCTGGGAGCGTAGAGGTCGATGTGGCGCTTGGGCTTGCCGATTTCGGCGATGATCTTCTTTTGGAAGCGGCAGAGTTCCTTGATGGCCTCGAAGCCGAACATGATGGCGTCGAGCATTTCCTCTTCGGGGACTTGCGCGGCTCCGGCTTCGACCATCATGATGGCCTCTTCGGTGCCGGCGACGGCGAGTTCGATGTCGGATTTCTCTTTTTCCTCAACGGTCGGGTCGATGATGAGCTTGCCGTCGACCCTACCGACGTAAACTCCGGCCACCGGGCCGTCAAAGGGGATGTCGGAGATGCAAAGGGCCAAGGAGGCGCCGAGCATGCCGGTCATCTCGGGGGTGTTGTCCATATCAACCGACATCACGGTCGAGACGATTTGGACTTCGTTGCGGAAGCCATCCGCGAAAAGCGGACGGATGGGGCGGTCGATGAGGCGCGCGGCCAAGGTGGCGTGTTCCCCAGGGCGGCCTTCCCTGCGAAGATAGCTGCCGGGAATTTTGCCGGCGGCGTAAGCTTTTTCCTCGTAATTGACGGTGAGGGGGAAGAAATCCCCTTCTTTTGGCGTATCGGCGCAGCAAGCCGTGGAGAGGACCACGGTTTCGCCGAAGCGAACGAAGGCAGAGCCGTCGGCCTGCTTCGCGATTTCGCCGGTTTCAACGCTAAGATGGCGTCCGGCGAATTCGGTTTCAAATACCTTTTTCATTTTTTCTCCTATTTTTTCAACTGGATTAGTTTAGACCTAATTGGGGAAAGCAACCACAACAAGTTGTTGGCTGCACGAAAAAGCCTCCCCAAATGGGGAGGCGATTCTTTCTCCTAGGTCTAAGATTACTTGCGAAGTTCGAGCTCTTTGAGCAATTTGGCGTAGCGATCGACGTCGGTCTTGGCCAAATAGTCGAGCATGCTGCGCCTTTTGCCAACGAGGATGAGGAGGCTGCGGTGAGCAGCGGCGTCCTGGCCGTTGGATTTGATGTGGGCGGTGAGGTCCTGGATGCGGGCGGTGAGAAGGGCGATTTGGACTTCGGCGGAGCCGGTGTCCTTTTCGTTCTTGCCGAATTTCTTGATGATGGCGGAAGTCTTTTCTTTGTTCAAAGCCATTGTTAGATTCTCCTTTTAGCTTTACTTGGCCTCGCCAATGCCGAATCCGGAGAAAAAAGGTCCTAGCGAAGGCGGGCTGCCCGGAAATAATACCAACTTTGTTGAGGGAATGAAAGCACTTTTTCTTGCACGCATCGCGCGTGTGGGCTTAGTATTTCAAACGGCTTTTTTGAAAGGGGCATAATTATATGAAAATGAGGAATATCGCGATCATCGCCCACGTCGACCATGGGAAGACCACTTTGGTCAACGCTTTGCTTGCCAAATCCGGGACTTTCCGTTCCAATGAGCAAATCAATGACCGCATGATGGACAGCAATCCTCTTGAGCACGAAAGAGGAATCACCATCTTGGCGAAAACCACCGCCATCAATTACAAAGACACGAAAATCAATATCGTCGACACTCCGGGGCACGCCGATTTCGGCGGCGAGGTCGAGCGCATCATGCACATGGTCGACGGCTGCTTGCTTCTAGTCGACGCCTTCGAGGGCACGATGCCCCAGACCCGCTTCGTTTTGAAGAACGCTTTGGAGGCCCATATCAAGCCGATCGTCGTCATCAACAAGGTCGATAGGCCTAACGCCGATCCGCAAAAGGCCGTCGACGAAGTCCTTGACCTCTTCATCCAGCTCGGCGCCCCCGACGACCTTCTCGACTTCCCCGTCGTCTACACCAGCGCCTTGAACATGACCTCCTCCTATTCCCCCGACCCCTCCACTCAAAAAGAGGGAATGGATCCCGTGTTTGAAACCATCCTCAAAGAGATCCCTGAGCCCGCTTGCAGCCCCGAAGGCTTCCTTCAGTTCCAGCCGGCATTGCTCGATTACAACGAATTCGTCGGGAGAATCGGCATCGGCACGATTCGCTCGGGCTCCTTAAGCTTAGGGGACACCGTGACCGACCTCCGCTTAGACGGCACGACGAAGGACTTCAAGATCATGAAGCTCTTCACCTTCCAGGGCCTCCGCAGGATTGAGGTCCCCCACGTCGAGTGCGGCGACATCTGCGCCATCGCGGGCTTCCCTGAGCTTAACGTTGGCGAAACCGTCGTCACTCCCGGCCATCTCGACCCTTTGCCTAGGCTGCGCGTCGATGAGCCGACCTTGCAGATGGAATTCGGAACCAACAGTTCCCCTCTCCGCGGGCAATCGGGCAAATTCGTCACGGCCCGCGTCATCGAAGACCGCCTCTACCAAGAGATTCAGCGCGACGTCAGCCTCCGCTACCGCCGCATCCCCAATAGCGAAACCTGGATTGTCTCCGGACGCGGCGAGCTTCACCTCTCCGTCCTCATCGAAACGATGAGGCGCGAAGGATATGAGCTTGAAGTCAGCAAACCCCGCGTCATTATCAAAGAGATCGACGGCGTCAAATCCGAACCGTACGAAGACCTCCAAATCGACGTTCCGGACGAATACGTCGGCGATATCATGGACACCCTTGGCCAAAGGGGCGCCCAAATGGTCGACATGAACTCCAATAACGGTGAAACGCGTTTGTCTTACGTCATCCCTTCCCGCGGATTGCTCGGTTTCGTCAGCAACTTCCTCACCCTCACGAAGGGATACGGCATCATCAACCACACCTTCAAAGAATATCGCCCCGTCTATAACCATGTGGTCGGGGAAAGGACCATCGGCGTGCTCGTTTCCGTCGATAAAGGCCCCGCGACCCCTTATTCCATCGAGAAAATCGAAGACCATGGGACCATGTTCATCACCCCGGGCACCATCTGCTACGAGGGCATGATCGTCGGCGAGCACCGCTACCCCGTCGACCTCGCCGTCAACGTCACGGCCATGAAGCCTCAAACCAACGTGCGTTCCTCCAATAAGGATCAAACCGTTGTCTTGAAGAGCCCCCGCAAGATGACTCTCGAAGCTTGCCTCGACTACATCAATTCCGACGAGCTCGTCGAGGTCACCCCCGACGCGATCAGGATGAGGAAGAGGATCCTCTCCACCCCCGACCGCAAGAAATTCGACGCCAAGAAAAAAGACGCCGGCGCCGAGCTCTCCGCAGAAATCGGCCTCTAATAATTTCGCCCCATTGAAGCGCGCCTTCGATGGGGTTTTCTTTCGCGTTTGTTTCTTCTAAAAAGTAAGGTTAGTTCGACTTTTGTGTCTTCTCGCGGAAAAAGCCCGTTTTTTGATACGTTATTGTAAATGGGGGAAGTTCGAGGAATTGAACGAAAGGAGACTGCCGGCGGTTGATGCGGCCGTTTTTCTTAATTCGCTTTCTTAGATCTCCCCTTTTAATTCATTTAAGAAAGGAAGCGTGCGAAGACAGAAGAAACACAAATGAATTGAAGAAGGCGCTGTTGCTTTCTGACGCCGCCGCGCTCGTTTTTGGCGCGTTGGCCGTCGGCACCACTTGCGCTCTTTTCACAAGCAAAGCCGAAGCTGACGTGAGTATTGGCCCGGGCAAAGTCGCCATCAAGATCCTCGTCTTTAGAAACGATTGGGGCAGAGAGATCAAAGACGAAAATAAAGGGGCTTTCCTCGATAAATAAATCGAGCAACCGCTAAATCTCCAAGTGGTTCGCTTAGGCGGGCCACTTTTTCGTTTTGCCCATGCAAACGGCCAAACCAAGATTGGCTGTTTGCTCATTTTTAACGTCGGCTGAAAGTAAGGAATATTCAAAACAAGGAGGTAACGCGCGCGAGAAATGTCGATTTCCCCTTTGCTTCAATGAGTAAATTCAATTGCTTTATAGGGAAAAACAATAAGCGCTTCCCGATAGAATGTAGATAAGAGAACTTTTCAACAAAAACCAAAGGAGTATTTTTATGAAAAGAAAACAGGCGCTTCTGGCACTCAGCGGGCTCTTTTTGTTGAGCCTTGCTGGCTGCAACCCCACCTCTGAAGCAAACTCAGGCGCATCGTCGGCATCCACTGAGTCTTCTTCAAGCCAACAATCCTCCTCCATCGAGCACGTCCACAAATACGTCGCTCACCCCGAAGTCGAAGCCACCTGCGCTTCGGAAGGAACAGGCGCCTACTACAGCTGCAGCGATTGCAGCAAGATCTTCGACGCCAGCAAGAAGGAAATAGACAAAGTCCCCACCCTCCCGAAGGACCCCAACAATCACAAAGGGACACCGAGCTTCGTTTATAGCGGCGTTTACAAAAATACTTACGCGGTCGGCGACACCTTCTCTTTGGGTGAGGCCGTTTACAAAATCAAATGCGAAGACTGCGAAGGCACCGCTCTCACTGAAAATCAGACTAAGAACGTCAAGTATAACTATCCGACTGAAGGCGCGAACGCGTTCACCGCGAAAGACGTCGGCTCCGATAAGAAAGTCGTGGCTAAATACGGCAACTACGAGCCAATCACCTTCGTCGTTACTGTTGCCAAAAGAGTAACAACAATCGAAGGAATAAAAGACATCGACGCCCATTGCGGGTTCGCCGCCTTCAAAGAGCTCGGCTACGTTACACCAAGCGAAGGCGAGGTCGTCTACACCTTCTCCGACAAACAAGACGGGGAATACCTAGCCGCGGACGAATTCAACGATGCTCACCCCCAAGGAATGACGGTCGGCGGAGACGAAGCGACCAGCAAAACGTATTACGCGAAAGCCACAATCGAAGGCACCGATGAATATGAAGGCGCGAGCAAATCCTTCCTCATCAACATCACCCACCAAGGCGCCGAAGACATCAAATGGGGCGAAAGCGCCGATGGGGGAAGCGATATTTACGGCTGCCCGGACAAAACCCCGATAAGCTTCGACAAAACCGTGGATTTGGACAACCAGGATATTCTCCTTAACGATCAGGCCGAAGGCGTTGACTATTCCTTGGATTTGACCGGTGTTGGGGAATTCAAGGAAATCAAATCCATCAAATACGGCGATTACGATTTGGGAACAGACGTCACCAAGTTGAATATCGGCGACGACCTCAAAAAAGATTTGGCCAAGCACGGGAAGGGCATCATCGAAGTCACCGTCCATTCCGAGGCGAAGAACGAGGCCCCGGAAACCGATCACCTCATAAAGGTTCCGGTCACCTTCGTGACAAAGGAAATCGCCTCCGTTGACGATTTCAAAACTTGGGTCACCGCCACTAGCGAAAATCTGATAATCGACGGCTACTATAAACAGACCGCCGACGTCATCGCCCCCGCAAGAAACGGTTTGTCGGGATGGAACGATTATTTCGTCGGCACCTATGACGGAAACGGCAAGGCCATCACCTTCAACTCCAACTCCTACGGCCCAGGCTTGTTTGGAAACAATTTGGGCAAAGCCGGAAGCCACGCCACGATAAAGAACCTCACCATCAATGACGGGTGGCACGCCGATGGCATGGACAACGTTTTGCTTGGGAAAGCCATTTGGGACACGACTTTCGAAAACGTCAAATTCACTTTGGCCGTCTCTAGAGCAACCGGCTACGCCTGGAATAGCGGCTGGCTCGCTTCCCAGCGCGTGCAAAACGTTTCTTTCAGGGATTGCACATTCGCCTGCACGGGATTGTCGATGAGATCCATCCTCGGTGGGCACAAAGGCAACTACAGCAACATCACCTTCGCGAACTCGGTCTTAACCGTGGATTCCTATTGGTGCTTGTGGAACGAGAAAGCCAGCAACGCCGATGTCGCTGACACCGAAGACAAAGTGACCGAAGCCGAGGGCTTGACCATAACTACGGGCGCCAAGCAAGACAACGCGATCAGCGGGTTGGAAGACAATTACAACGAGCATTGCGGTTTCAAGGCCTTCAGCGCCCTCGATGGGGTGAAAGCCACGGCAGGAGAAATCACCTACACCTTCTCAAAAAGCGAAGATGGCGATTATGTAAGCGTCGAAGACTTCGCCAAAAACAATCCAAGCGGAATGGTTGTTAGCGGGGATGACGCCAGCACCGTTTATTACGGCAAAGCAAGCGTTGTAGGCGCTAGCAAAAACGGCGTTTCCTATAGCGACGTTTCCAAAGCATTCACCATCACGATCACTCACGCCGAAGGCTTAGTTTGGAACACCGCCGGCGAAGATTATGACACATACGGGAAATGCGCCTGCAAAAACGAAGAGCCGATCAAATTCTCCAAAAAGGTAACCGCCACCAATCAAGACGTCGACCTCAACGGCACTGAAGATCAAAAAATCTCTTTAGACGGCATCGGCGCCTACGAATCGGTCAAATCCATCAAATACGGGGATTATGACTTGGGCAGCGATGCAAGCAAATTGATTTTTCCCGATGCCCTCAAAACGGATTACGAGAAGCATGGGGCTGGCGAGCTCACCGTCGTCGTCCACTCCGCTGCAAGCGATGACGTCCCCGAGATCGACCACACCATCAAAGTCCCCGTCACCATCCTTACCAAAGCGATTGCCAGCAAAGAAGATTTGAAGAATTACGTCCAACTCAGCTCCACGAACACCGAAGTAAAAGGCTACTTCAAGCAAACTCAATCCATCAGCATCGCCGCTGAGGGCAGCGGTTTCGATTGGGGATACCATTTCATCGGAACTTATGATGGAAACGGGAATACGATTACCGCCAACGGCAGCGGCTTAACCAACGGCATCTTCGGTCAGCTGGGCATCAACAACACATCCACCAGCGAGATTCAGGCCACCGTCAAGAACCTCACCGTCGTCGATCAATGGTACAACGGAGCCGGAAGCCACGCGATGCTCGCCAAATCGATTTGGAACACCTCATTCGAAAACGTGACCGTGAAAAATAACGGCAGCGGCACCTCCGCCACCGGCAAATTCGAAGAGAACAATGGCTGGCTTTCCTACTCCAGGTGCAGAAACACCAAATTCACCGATTGCACATTCGAAGCCACCGGCATTGCCTTGGGCACGTTGCTTGGCGGAAGCATCCAATACACAGACAGCATCACATTCGAAAACTGCTCTTTGAAGGCAAAATCCTATATTTGCATCTACTTCAAAGGGGCCGTTAGCAGCGCCACGAAGGTGACTGAAGCAAAAGGGCTGACCATTGAGGCCGATCTTACCGAAACCGCGTAAATCGTTAGGCCGAAAAACTCGAATTGCGCTGAGAGCCTGCTGAAAAACGAGCTCTCAGCGCTTTTTTTATGCAGGTTGTAACCTAAGAAAAATGCCCAATAAAATAGAAGCCCCACCCTTAAGTCGGGTGAAGTTACGTATTCCTTAGGGCCCCACTTCTTCCTTTTCAAAGCGGCCGAAAAACTGCCTAACGGGTTTATGGGCGAGCGTTACACATTCTTTCGGCGATTAGGAAACAAAGATGTCAATCACGCCATTTTCATTGGGGCGAAGGGTGTGCTCTAACGCCTGAAAGCCGCCGGTCAAAAAGAATATGTCCTCGCTTTTTTCTAGAGAGCCTTCGTTAATGGACATTGCGCCACTAATAAGCGGCAAGATAAATTGCGAGTCGAGGCAGTTTTCGATGCGGATGTTTACCCCTTCTTTGTTTAATTTGTATGTAAATAGAGGCCTTTGGTTGACGAAGTCACCATCGCGGGTGGAAAGACCTCCTTTGACGTAAAAAGTCACTCCGCTGCTTTCGACTTGCCGAGAGATTTCGTCTTTGCTGAAATAACAGGAGAAATACTCTCCTTTCTCTAGGCGTGGTAATAATGAACGATGCTTCGACGGCCTTTTAGGCAGCTGTTGATTCGTCGGTTCGGCCAAAGGCAAATAATCTAGAACGGACCCCATCACCATAGGTCCTTTTGGACCGTATAGCATCGTGATGGTTCCTCCGCCGGCATGCCCGGAGAAAGGGATGTTGAAATCGTATCCGGAGACATCCATCATGTATTCTCCGATCCTGCACCGATGCAAATCAAGCTCCGGGTAATAAGAGCGAAAATCCTTCTCGCACGGAAGTTTGGCGCCCGAGGAAACGAGGTATTTGGGATCTATTGTTTCCACCGCGAAAGCAATGGCGTTTGCGTGCTCGAAGGTATGATGAAGACAGGGATATTCTCCTTCTTTTTGATAATCTGGACCCCCAAACAAAAGCTCGTCGTCACTGCATCGGTTAAGCAAAGCGACGTTCCTGTAGGCGATTTCCTGGAAAAGGGGCTCCGTCTCAGCGAAAAGCAAATAAGCCGGGGAAAGTCCATCGCTCGTCCTCGATCCGTAATAGGTCCATTTGTTATTCCGCACGCCGAAGCTGTTGTCCAAGCCGCCATCCGGCAAGATAAACCAAGCGTTATCGTATAGCTTCTCCTTAAGAAAGGCTTTGGCTTCCTCGTCATTTGAAAGGAAGGCGCATTTCACCAAAGAAGGTATCGACTCCTCAAGGGCGTAGCCCATATCAATGGACGAGCACCCTTTTTCGCTTTTTTCATCGTGATTTTTCGACTCGCCATAGAATAGGCCGTTTTTCGAAAAATGATTGAGGGCATAGGCGAATAAGGCGCGGGATTTTTGAAGGTATTCTTCGTTTCCAAAGTAGCGGCCCGCCAAAAGAAGCGCCAACGAATTCGTCGCGCAGTAGTTTATGTTCGGACGCGATTTTTCATCGAGGTTGAAATAGAGCCAATTGGCCATGCGCTTCGCCCGCCCTTCGACTTCTTTTTTAAAGGGCGCATCCAGCAAATCGCCAAACGAGGCCAAGCTTTCCATCGTGGCGATTTCTTGAAACACGGTGGTGAAGGGCCAAGCGGCTTGGGCGTCGTTATAGAAGGATCCGTCCTCGCATTCTAGTTGCTTCCCGTATTCGAAGACGGATTTGAGGGCCTTCAGGTATTTTTCCTCTTTGGTTATCTTGTAAAGCACGCCGAGAGGATAAATCGCATCGGGGCTCCTCCCGTGGATCATTTTGCATGATGGGCACAAAAACCCGCCTTCGAAGGCCGGATCCCCGACGAGCAGCTGATGCGAAATCAAGCCGTCGCACCACTTCTTCAGAAGTTTGAAATAGATATTGTCCATCTTCAATCCTTATCGAAATCAATCACGTCCAAGCGGGGTCTGCTCATCCATTTGCCGTTGGTGAAATCGGGGAAGGACACGGGGGCCCCGCCTTTTTGAATCGATTCCTCAGTCAAAACGGCGATGGCCATCCAGCTAGCCGTATCGTAAACGTCGATGACGGGTTCCTCCTCGTTTTTGACGTGGTCGATGAAGGAGCGGAATTCCATGTAATCCATTCCGCCATGGCCCGCTTTGAGCTGTTCTTCGGTGATGTTGCGCCACATCTTCGGCAAAAATTCTTTATATTTCTCGCCGTTATTTATCATTTTGGCGTAGCTTTGGAAGGTGCGGGGAGGATCCTTTTCGTTGCAATCCAAATACACCAAATTCGTGGCCGCCTCGTAAAAGCCCTTCGTGCCCCTTAATGCAAAGGCGCGGTTGTAAAAGCGCGGCAAAGTCGTTTCGAGTTTGATGCTCACGGTCTCTCCGTTGGCGCATTTTATAATCGTGGAAACGACATCGCCTTGGTTCCAATTCACATCTTGGAGTTCAGGATAGACGTCCGAATGCTGTTTGACGTATTCATGGAGCCCAGACGATTTAGAAGCAACGGCAACGAGGCTTACGAAGCGATTTCCGCGGTTGATGTCCAAAAGCTTCGCGATCGGGCCTATTTCATGAGTTGGGTAATTGTCGCAATTTCCGAATTGGTAATTCCGCAGCCTATAATGCTTGGTGATGTGGCCATCGGAGATTTCTTTCCGCAAATCGTGGGCGTAGGCTCCCTCGCAGTGAACGATTTCCCCAAAATAGCCGAGTCTCGTCAGGTGGGTCGCCAAAAGTTCCTCTTTGTCAAAGCAGCAGTTTTCCATGAGCATGAATGGCGTTCCCGTTTCCTCTTCGGCCTTCACGAGCTCCCAAAGCTGCTCAAGGGAATAGGCGCGACCCACCTCCATGGCGACGGCGATGTGCTTGTGCAAGGCATAAATGGCAATTTCCAAATGGCTTTCCCAAGAAGAGGAAACCAGCACGGCATCGATTTGGGCCTGATTCAGCGCTTCTTTGTAATCGTTGCTCACAAAGGGGCGTTGCTTGCCTTCTTTCTCGATTAAATCGGCGACTTTTTCAGCCCTATCGACGTAAACGTCGCTCAAAGAAACGATTTCAACGTCGCTTTGCTTCATTAGGATGCAAGTCGTCAAATCATACCCGCGATGACCAAAGCCGACCACGGCCATTCTCAAAATATTCTTCTTCATATCCATTTCCTCAGCGATTCATGAAAGGCACGTTCACGTAATGCGTTTTGCCGTGTTCCGGCACTTCTATTTCAAGGACAACCACTTCTTTGGCGTTATCGATTTTGTTCGCCGTAAACGAGAAAGACACTTCCTCGCTGTAGGCCATTTTGGTTAAGGCCGTCCAGCAGGGAATTGCGATGTCGGCCGCGTTTTCGTCCGCGGAAAAATGCGCCGGCAAATGCATTCGAATCTTCGCCGTCAGCGGCTCATTGCCATAGGCTTTGACGTTATTCACGAGAATGACGCCGAGGTCTTTGCTTTCGCCGGCCTTAAGCTTTATCCCGTTTTCGTAGCGGACGATCGCCGTTATGGCGCCTAAATGGGCGGCGAAGGCTCCTTCCCGCAAAGTCAAGCGAAGAGCGCGGATATCATCTTGCTCACACCCCTCCGCCCAAGGTTTATTGAGCAAAGAAAACAAATCAGGGGGCAATTCGCTTTCACCGTCTGTGAACTCAACGTCAACGCCTTTCAAGGAAGAGGAATATATTCCGTTCCCATTATAGTAAGCGCAGATTTCCCCCATTCTTCCGACTCGGCGGACGAGTTCGTCGATCGTGGCCGGAACCCTAGAAGAGGTGCCCATGTTGATTGAGCATGTGGCAATGCGCGTGCCTATGTGCTTTACCCAATCGTTTGGCAGGCCATCGCACCCATTGATGATGCCCAAAAGCGCGCCGACGGTCGCGCCGGTGCAATCGGTATCGTCCCCGCAGTTGACGGCGGTCAGCAGCGATTTTTTGTAATCCCCTTCCCCATAAAGAAGGCCGATGATGACGAAGGCGACGTTGCTCGGGGCTTGAAACCAGCCATCCGCGATGTCCTCGTTCATTTTCACGATAGCGTTGCGGGCCTCACTCCAGGAAAAGCCTTCATCGTGGAGGCGAATGACCTCTTTCACGCTTTTTGCTAAGCGAGATTCACAATCGATTTTAGAAAGAGCTATCTCAATGAGTTTGCGAATGTCTTTGATGCCAAAGGCGGCACTTTCCATCGCCGTTATAAAGGCAGCGGCAGTCGTGCCTTCCCCTAATCCATGGTCCACCAACGCGTCGTGATAGCTGTATCTTACGGCCTCATCGACCATCAAAGGATTCGTGCAGGCCCATATTTCGCTTCTGATCCAAGCCCCATTGGAATGGCTCCAGATATTCAACTCGTTGCTGCCGGCGATTTCAGGAGGAATCCCCTGCTTCATGTTCGTTTTCGCAATTCCGTATTCCCCCCAAGAAGGCGGAATGAAATTAAGCCAATATTCCCCAAGAACCTCGCTGTTGATGTGAGCGGGCCCCTGCATCTCGAGGGCGCGCAGCCAAATGAGCTGAAGGTCCAAATCGTCGTTTGGCAAAGACTCGCCTTCCGGGGTAAGAAAGCCTTTGATATCCAAAATATCCCTTTGTCCCTCCGTCGGTCCGCCGATTGTCCCGCCGATGTTTTTGCCGATGAAGCAAGCGCGAACTTTGTCGAGATATTCTTTCCTATTGAGTTTCATAGATTCTTCTCCTTAGGTTTCTTTTGGGGGTTATATAGGCCAAGATAGGCGCGTTCTGGGAATTGATGCGCATTAATGGCTTTGTCAAAAGCGCAAATGGCGATTTCGTGGACGAGCAACGAGAATAGAGGAAAGACAAGCGCGACAGCAATGGAGGAAATCGCTGATTTCAAATAATAATCAGGAATCGAATCAACCCCATAATACGCCGCGATGGCAAAAGAGGCCAAAAGCAAGAATTGCCACCATGAGTATCCGTATAGCCGAATCGAATTGACTAAGTTCATGATGAACTTATCCTCATAATACGATGAATAAGCCGAATACACGAAGAAAATGGGCACAATCAATAGCAAGATGAAGATAAAAGAAGGAACGATGATGATTGGGGATTGGAAGTAGGTTATCGCAAACGTGTGAAGGAAAAAGAACGCCCCGAAGAACAGCAGGCCTTGCAAAGTCCGTTTGTAGTTCATTCTAACGCCGGCGAAAAAATCGCCCTTCATCAAAAGGGGCTCCCCTTCCACCAAAAAACGGAAAAGACGATTGAAGCCCGCGAGCCCCACCGCCAAAAAAGGCAAGAAGAAATAAGCGATTAGAGATGAGCCAACGGTGTTTAGAAGAAAGTATGTATGATACTCGGCAAGCTCGATGGTTCCGTCATTGCATAATTTCAAAAATTCAGAGTTTAGAATGTCCCTAGCTATGGCAAGCAATAGGAACGGAAGAAAGAAAGCCAAAGACAAGAAACCGATTTTCAATAAGTTCCAATATTGATTTTTGAGCAAGAAAAAGTATTGATCCTTCCTCGTCTGGGGCAATTGAAGCGCATTGAAATCCGCCGTCTTACGCTTCTTCATAGCCCTTCCTCCGCCTTCTCGCTTCTTTCCATGGAACTGAGATAGGGATTGCCGGCGTTGATTAAATGAATCGGGGTGTCAACGGCAACGAATTCGCCGTGCTCCATAAGATAAAGCTTATCCGCCAAAAAGGTGGCTTCCGAAAAAGAATGGGTGACGTAAACGATGGTCGTGCCGTGCTCCTTTTGATATTTTTTGAGCAAGTGGCATATCTCATTTCTATTGGAGGCGTCGAGGCTAGAAAGAGGCTCATCGAAGAAGACGGCTTTTGGATCAGAAACAAGTTCCCTCGCTAGCATCGCCCTTTGCCTTTGGCCCTCCGAACAGTATTTGGGCCGCACATTCAGGCAAAGCGAAATGCCGAGTTCATCCGAGATTTCCCTAACGCGTTCCAGCAATTCTCCTCTAGGCGTTTTCCGTATCTTAAGAGGGAAGGCGATGCTGTCGAACAAAGTGCAAAAAGGATATAGGTGAATCTCTTGTGGAACGTAGGAAATCCCCATTTTGTCCTGGGATATGTCTTTGGAAGAGACGCCATCGAAAAGGATGTCGCCCTCATAATCGATGGAACCCGTCAGGGCCCTAAGCAAAGTGGTTTTGCCGCAGCCTGAAGGACCAAGGATTACGGAAAACGACGAAGAGGGGAAGACGACATTCATCTTGTCGATGATTTTCGTCTCCCCTCCTTTCTTCGCTTTGTATTTGATTGTTAGATCCGAGGCCTCTATTTGCATAAATATCAGGCGTTTGTGACTTTGATGCCGGTGACTTTGGAAACGTCGGAGTCGCCATAAACGTATTTTAGGCTTCGGCAGATGACCTCACAATCGCTATAGACGGTGTTGCTCGCTTGCTTCCCGACCAGCGTCAGCAAATCGAACCCCGAGGCATCAACTTTAACATATTCAAACTGGCATTTTTCCGCCTTTTCGATGGTGAATAGGCCCATGGATTTCCCTAAGCCGGCATCGCCGACGTCAGTGACGGAGGAAGAGCTCAAGCTTATGTTGATGTTGCGCAGGGTGACTTCCTTCATCCCCCTAGCGAATAACGTGCAAAGCTTTTTGCCGTCGCTAGAAGAGGAAACATACGTCAGGTTATCAAAATCGAGGTTTTGCAAAATGGCCCCGCTCCCGATGATGCCGCTTAAGCCGTATTCCCCAGCGGTCATGTTCTTTATCGCATGCCCCCTGCCATCCAAAGTCCCGCGGAAACCAGCCGAGAAATTCCAGCCACTAGTCGTCCAACTGCCCGGGGAGGAAACGCCTTTGGCGTCGATGTCATTGGCCAATGTGAAATACCCAAGGATCGTGTCGGAGGCGTTTTTCTGCGAAATATATTTTGAGAACTCTTCGTAGGTCGCGATCGTCTTCGTTATGAACAGAATATCGAAATTGAATTTGACGAGGCTAAATTCGCCTTCAAGGACGACGCTTACGGATTTAACCCCGTAGATAGAAGCGTCAAACAGCCTTGAATCCAATTTCAAACTGCCGCTAGAAGCATCAAAGCTTAAATAAGACGCCTCTTCGGCATGGATTTCTTGGCCGTCGACGAATAGAGATTCCGCGCGAGAAAATTGGCCATAATCCGATGGAATAACGATTGATTTGATGGCTTCAGAGGAAGGATCGCCATAGCTTCTCCCCGCGCTAGTTACGCTAACGCCTTTTTCCAAAGAGAAATCGCGATCGGCAAGCTTGATGTCGTAGGTGCTATCGATTTCCTTATAGGCTATTAGGCGAATTGCAATCGCGTTACCCGCGTAGGTGACGGTCAGGTTCGTCGTGCCTACTTTGCTAAACGTCAGTGTGCCGTTTGTATCCAGCGTAGCAAAATCATTCTCAGCAAGCTCGATCTCCAAAGAAGAGTAAGGAACATCCCGCCCATTGTTTTTTGCCTTCAGATCGTTTTTCAAGTCGATGGAAGAAGACCCGCCGAGGAGTTTCACCTCGTATTTCGGCCCTTCGTCGTCATAACGCATCTTTTCCCCGTAAATGAAGAAGGATTTGTCTTCTTTAACGGTTAGCGTAAGTTGCTGAGACACTAGATTTCCGAGAAATTCAGCCCCGATTGTGAAGGTTGCCACCCCGATTTGTTTGCTGTGAATAATGATTTTGGAATCTTTTTGCTCCAAATCGGCCACTTCATCCCCAATTTCTTTGACGATGGAAACGGAGGATAGGTAGGCGGTGACGTCCCTGCCCCCGTAGCGAAGCGAATAAGGAAGCTCGTAGGTCGAGCCCGCGAACATGGATAAATCGCTGTGTTCAATCTCAAAAACCGGTATCGTGGCGTCTTTATCGACGTGGACGGTCAAAACAACTTCCTTAGAAGAAGAACTGAACCTGATCGTGGCAGCACCCGTTTTGTCGTAAGTCAAGACGCATCCGTTTTCGTATTTTGCCATGGAGGGGTCGCTATAAGAGACTTCGTAGCTGCCCTTGATATTAGGAACGTATTCGCTTGACGCGAATAGCCCCAAATAAAGGTTATCTTCAACGGTCACTACGCCTTGCGAGGAAGAATAAGCGGAGGAATCCGGAACCGACGAGGAGGAAGGCTCGCCTCCAGGCGAGCAAGAGGCCAATAGCGCGATTCCTAAGGCGCTCAAGAAGAATATGGATTTGCGTTTCATTTTCGTTCCCCCTTAATTAATGCCCCATTCCTCGTATTTTTCGGTAATGTAATGGTGTTCCATATGCTCGATTAAGCCGAGATTGTCGCCGTCTTTTTTGAAGGCTTTGCGGAGGGAGAGAAGCTCGCTGCTGGAATAGGTGTCGGCGTGCAAATCGCATAAGGCGTAACGGGGGAAGAGGGTCTCCACGAGGATGTGCTTGTGGAGGCGGGCGTATTTTTCCGGATCGCCGGTTTTGTAATGGGCGATTGCCTTTTCGGCCTCATTCATCTCTTCAAGCCAAGTGAGGAGAAGCCTCTTCGGCCAATAAGCGGGGTCAGAGCCTATTTCCTGGTACACGCCTCCATTCAATCCGTATTTTTCGGTATGGTCTTCAAGATAGGTTTCCCAGGCCCTCATCTCTTCGTAGTATTTGCGCATTATCCCTGCGGCGTCATCGAAATAGTATTTGAAGAATTTGTCCGTGTATTCTTCATAGGAGGCGTTGACGTCGATCTGGGCCTTGGAGTCGAGGTATTCCTTGAGCTTGCCAAAGCAAGTGACGTTGTTGGAGTTGCGTTGCCCCTCGTTATAAATGGCGTAGGTCCCGTGCTGCTTCAAGAAACGGTAGGTTTCCATCATCGAGGAATACGTATTGTACGGATACATGTAATGGTGATAGTCGGTCTCATAGACCCAAGACATGATGTGCTTCGTGTATTTGTTCCAATCGATGATGTTCGTGGCGTAGCGCTCATTCTCCTTTTCATAGAACGATTTGGTGAAGTTGGCGTAAATCGGTGCGGTGAAAACCATCACGTCGTCGTTGCACTTTAAGGTCGGATCGATTTCCGGGGAGGTGGTCGGCGGTTCGAAAGAGGCGTGATAGGAGAAAATGCAGACGTAGACTGTGCGTTTTTCGGTGCCGTCTTTCTCCGCCACTTCTTTCAAATGCTTTTGGAGCTTGTCGTCGAGTTTATTCACGAAGCGGATGAGCGCTCCGGAAACGGCTCCGTCTTTTTTCTTTTGCTCTAAGCAGCTAGCGCAGGTGCAGGAGGTGGCGATATCGGCTTGGGTGAAAGAGCAAATCGAGGCATTCGGATTCGCGTCCACCGTGCTTTCCAAGACCTCGTACACCGCATCCACCATTTCGTTCAGCGAAGAAGAATCGCCATGGGCCGTGTAGCAAAGCTGAGACAAATCATCGCTGTACCACTCAGGATGATAGGAATCGGGATAGCTTTTCTTGTTTACGTAGGTTTCCTTCGGCAGATAATCGAAGATGTTGTGGACGGTTGATCCGGTTTTCCCGTCTTTTCGCTTCACGCGCATCATTTCGAAGTTTTGGCTGAACCCGAGGCCATACTTTGTGGTGTCGGTCATGTAATTGGTGTAATTCCGCCACTGCGAATCCGGGGCTTCGACGATTTCGATGTCCGGAAGCGTCTCCGCCTCCCCGGAGAAAACGACGGTGTCCTCGCTTATCATATCGAAGCCGCAGATGGAGTTTAGCAAGCGCAAAACGCCCATGTTGTAGCCTTCGTCGTGAGGCGCCACGAAGAACAATGAATTCCCGTAGCTTGAAATGTAATAGCCGGAAATGCCGAGGTCTTCTTCAGGCATCGTTTTGCCCGTTTCATCGAAGAGCTCCCGGCAGCCGATGACGATGTATTTGCTTTTCTTCGTAAGGATTTCCGCGAATTCGCTTGCCTTAACTAGCGGCAAGGAGAAGCCGGAAGCGTTGTTGATTTGCGAAGAGAAATAACTCGCGGCTTTGGTGACGTAGCTTGAGGAGTCATCGTAGATGATTTTGTAGTCGCTGGAACGGACGCCATCATTATTTTTGATGAACGGGCGAAGGAGGTTCTCGGTAACCGAGATTTTATGAAGCGTTCCTTCGCTAAGTAGAGGCGCGCCGTCATCGATTGCCCCGTTTTTTATAGAATCCTGGCCCTCCGATGAACTAGAAGCAACGCTGCTTGAAGAATCTCCGCCGCCTTTGCCGCTTTGGCAAGAAGATAGCGACGTGGCGATAAAGAGGGAAGAGAAAGCAAACAGCAAACATTTTTTGTTCAATTTCATGTTTATTCCTCCACGACTATTGACTGCGAAATGCTCACGCAATTGTTCGCGCCGTCGAAAACGGTTACGGTGAAAACGTAGGTGCCAGCGTATTTAAAGGTAATGCCGTCATAGCTATCGTCGTACCAATAGGTCGTTCTCCCCATGGGGTTGCTGATGGAACGCACCACAAGCAAATCTTCAACGGGCGTCACGTCATCAGACATCTCAAACGTTGGGAAGAGGACGCTTTGGCCGACCTTAGCAACGCTAGGCAAGGTCGAGGTCCAAGAGACAGAAGGGCAAGAGTCATCGTAAACGCGGATGATGTAAGTAAGCCCTCCCCTATTTGTTTTGGAAAGGAAAGAGTCATCTTCGGTTGAGACGATGCTGAAGTAGTATTCCCCATATTGATCAAGCAACAACGAGTGGGATTGACGCGGATCGATATCGGTCAGTTCAACCCCGTTGGTGTCGACGGCGGGGTCGCCATTTGGCGCGGTGACGCTCATAGAGAATTCGACTAGAGGCGAGATGACGTCAAACGAGAACGCGGGCTCAATGACGTAGACCGACCCGAAATCCAGCGAACCGCCGAGATCGTTGCTTGAGTAGATAACGGGCGCGACGCGATCGCGGATGGTGCTGCTTGAAAAAGCGTACTGCGAAATGCTTTCGAAAAGGACAGAGGATCCACTTTGGCCAAGCATTTCCACCGATAGATAAGCGCGCTCGGAATCGAAGCCGGCAAACGCCTCGCCACCATCATAAGAAGTTACGGGCAAGGAAACGTCGTTGATGGAGAAGGCCCCGTTTTCGTAGACAACGGGATAAGAGGATGCCGTGGTGTTGAAATTGTTGTTGAACAGCTGCTTCTTAACGCCATTAACCTCTAGGAACGTAGACGAATCAATATAGGAAATGGTCGCGGAGATTGTTTTGTTTTTCTCAAGCGAATCGGTGAGGCTAATCCTCAAAGCTCCACCGCTAGGCATCGATTGGGCTTGCGAGAGGGTCAAACTTGAGGAGAGGGAAGACACGGCGTTAGCGAAATCGACTTTTGCCGCTTCTCCCTTCGAGGCGATTCGCATGCCGCCTTCCTCAAGGACCTTAACGCAATTCTCCTCAACAAAGTAATTGTCCAAATTCAAAGCGTTTGCCTGTCCCTCTTTTCCGAAAGGGGTAACTCCGGCAACGGAGTCTTCTTGCAAAGTAACGCCGTTATAGCTTGTTTTGATTTTGATTTGTTCGCCGTTTTTCGAAACGGCGGGCCGATACAAGTCTCCGGGTTTGTAGACCTTGCTTCCAGAGGCATCGGTAATCGTGACAACGGGGTTCTCGCGCTTCAAAATGCCGGTATCGTAATAATAGGCGTAAGAATCGGGGATGTAATATCCACCGTTGGAGATGAGATAACGGGGATAAGTCACTTCATCTTCCAAAATGGGCTTTCCGCCATCGACGACGTTCACGGTGTAGCTCTTCTTGCTGACCATTCCGATGGAGTCGCTAACTTCGTAGGTGATGGTGTAAGGAACCATTTCGGTTATCCTTACCCCTTTGACGGCCTCTTCTTCCGCTTCTCCGTGCTTGACATAGATGCGCTGCGTTAATTTCCCGCATCCATTATGTAAATTGGTGGCGTTGTCTAGCTTGAGATAAGAGCCGATCGCCACCTCATCTAGGTGTTCTGGCAAATTGAAATCAGGGGCTTCGATTTGCTCCATTGCGGAGATTGACTTCACGAGCTTTCCAACGTTCCCGGCGTAATCCCTAGCGGAATAGACGATGCTATAGACACCAGGCCTATCCATTTTGAATCGCCCATCCACCACGGCTACGTCAATTGAGGAATCGTGGTTTGCGTAATTGTAAACGACGCGCGTTTCGACTTTGCACGCCCCGGAAATCTCATCGAAGGCAGTTGCCTCGGGAACGGGATAGCTATACCCAACCATCCCGGCAGGGAAAGAGGCGTCTTCGCTTAACGTGACGACGGGGCCTTCTTCGTCTTCATAAACGTTGTTTTTCACAGCCTCCGCGCCTTTTCCGAGGTAATCCGTGATGATGATATTGGCGAAATTCGACGAATAGCCATCGCAGGTCACGCTCATTTTCACCTTATCGCTTTTGAATCCCTCAAACGCCGAAGACAAAGCGGGAGAATCAAGGGTCAAAACCTGCCCGTCCATCTCCGTCCCGTATTTGTATTTTGAGCCGTAGACGGTTTTCGTGGCGTTGTCGTACCCGACCGTGAAGAAGCTTTTGTCGGGTTCCATATTCGTGTAGCCGTCAGCCGAGTTGGCTCCGATGAAGGAGACGCAGCTCCATGTGCCATACCCATTCGAATCGTTGATTTTTAGGCCTTGGGTATCGTGGTAGCCGGCGTAAGTCGCCTGAGCGCTGCTTCTGGCCGTTATGCTTGAGGTTTGCGAATGCGAGTAATAGCGTTCCTTCACGAAAATGGAAGGATCGTTCATGTCCGAAAGGGTGATGATGAGCTGATTGACGTCCGCCGTGCCTTCGGTGGTCGGAACGATGTAGCCTTTAAGCAGCACATTCGTGGATGTCAGCTCGCTCAAAGCGATGGGCTCGGTGAAAGAGAGGGTTTCCCCATAAGCGAGCTTCACCAAAGCGCCGGGCGTGTGGGCTTTATATTTACTAGCGTCCTCCACGGAGAAATAGGAAACGCTGCTTTTGCCCCCGCTTGTGACGGAAAAGGCGGGGTAAGGCAAATCGACCGTTTTCGTAAACGAATGAATCTCCCCGTTGACGCTCACGGTGTAGGTAAAGGTGTAGCGACCATACATCGAATAAACGAGATTGTCGCCGTCCACCACCTCCCCATTCGGCATCGTCACAAGACAGGAAGCGGGATAATCAACGCCGTCTTGGCTGTAGCTAAGGTCTGGCGCCGAGGTGGAGGCGCCATAAGACACGCCACTATCGTCGAATTCGTTCCAGCCAGCCTTGACGGGAATCGGGCGACGCACGGCGCATAGAGACATAAACGCAGCAGTTAGGCCGAACAAGATGGGCTTAAATTTCATGGTTTTCTCCTTTTTAGCCTTTGATGCCGCCCACGGTGAGCGATCCCATGAAGCGGTCTTTGAAAACGATGAAGAGGAGGACCACGGGCGAAGAAACCAGAATCGTCGTGGTCATGATGATCGGCAAGGTGGAGTAAGTCGAATCGTTGAAGAACTTATACCAAAGGGAGTAGCCGAGGGTCGCTTTCTCCGAGAGGTAGATCATCGGCGTCTGATAGTCGTTCCAGAATTCAACGAAATTGATGAGGAGGACGGTGAAGAAGACGTTTCGAATCAAAGGGAAGGCGATGCGGAAGAGAATCTGCCAGTTGTTCGCCCCGTCGATGCGGGCGGCTTCAAAGAAAGTCGACGGCATGGCTTTGAAGGAGGCGTACATCACGAAGAAATAGAGGCCAAGCATATTCGCTTTGAGAATCCAGACACCAACGAGGTTATTGACGATGAGGGAGTATTCGCCGATGCGGAAGGAATAGGCTACCGACAATTCGCTAGGCAGGCTGCCGACGATAGGGATCACCATCGCGACCAAAACGGCGGTATACACGACTTTTCCCGGCTTGAAATCAAAACGGGCGCAGGCGTAAGCCGTGAGGCAAGGAACGAGAGTTTTAAAGAAGGCGCTCCCTAAAGCGTACACGAGGGTGTTGCCGACGATTTGCCAGAAACCAAGCCGGCTTCCCCTGCTGCCGTTCATGGTGAAGTTTTTCAGAACCGAAGCGTAATGGAACGTAAATTCAGTCGGCCATTTGTAGTAATTGCCCTCATTTATAAGCTCGTTGTCCGATTTGAAAGAGGTCATGATCGCCCAGAAAAGGAGCCCGGCTAAAAGCAAAGAATAAACGAGGAGGACAATCAGAATAATGACGGCGAATGGGCTCCACTTTTTTCTCTCAAGCGGCCCTTTCCTTTTAAGTAACTGCACTTTTTTCATATCTTCAATCCTCGCTTGGCCCTTTGTGCTCGAGCAGATATTTGACCCCGAACACGACGGGAATGATGATGATCGTGCACAAAATGCCAAGCGCCGCCATCTGGTGGAAACTGATGGATGAATAATCCCCATTGGCCGCGCTGGACTGGACGTTGTTGTAAATGATGTACCCGATCGTGCCGGGGCCCATGTTCGCAAGGTCGGAACTGTAGAAGGTGAACAAATTGTATTGATTGGTGAAGATCGTCGCCACGCCGGTGACGATAAAGGTGGTCAAAGTCGGATAGGCGAATGGCAAAACGATGTAAAGGAACTCCTGGAAAGGCTTCGCCCCTTCCAAGGTGGCCGCCTCATAAAGCTCATTGGGCAATTCGCTCATCCTATTAGAATAAATCATCGTCGTCGTTCCCAAGTTGATGAAGATGTAGAAGGCGGCGAGGGTAACGTAAGAAGAGGGGCTGTATTTGCTCGTGATCGACTCAACCATCAAAACGCCGATTTGCGCGGCCATTTCGGGGATGGCCCAGTTGCAGAAATTCAAGAAGATGATCGACATGACCATCGCCGAGATGATGGAAGGAAGAAACAAGAAGAATTTGAAGAATTTGGAGCCGAAATACTTCCTTGAGATGTAATAGGCGAAAATTAAGGCCAAGGGAACGGAAATCAACGCGGTCGACAAGTAAAGCCCGATAGAAATCAAAGCGGACTTCAGCAATTCGCTAAAGCCGCCATTGGCGAACAAACTCTGGAAATAATAGAAGAAACCGCCATTGGGATTCTCGCCGAAATTGAAGGCGAGCCTAACGGAATTGATATTCACGTAAATATAAAAGACGGAGAATTGGAGCACGGGCCAAGCAAGCAGGATCAGTTGGAAAATGAGATCTTGCCTTTCGGTGGCGCTTCTCCTTTTCTTTTTGCCTCTATTTACGGCAGTGGCGCGGTGACTCATAGAGTGGTCCAAACGGTGTCGCGATAATACTTGTACATCTTGGCGAGATAAGTCCCCGCCGTTTCGCTGGCTTTGGCTTTGAATTCAGTCGAGGGCCAGCTCATCTGATTCGTGGTGAAGAAGCGTCGAGAAAGGATGTAGCTGCCTAAGGCCTTGCGGAATTGCTCGTTGCGGGAAGTTGAGAGATTGACGGTGGAATTGTGGGCGTAATCCCAGAAGCTCTGGCCGAATTTGGACAGCGAATTGTAAGAATCGGAATCCAATTCGTAATTGAAGGACTTCATGGAATTCGTCGTCTTCGTGAAGTTGACGAGAGACTCGTCGGTCGTCATGTATTGGATGAAATCGCCAGCAAGCGCGGCGATGTTCTCGCTAAGTCCACTCCTCATGAAGCAAGAGGATTGGATGCTAGCCACGGTGACGGGGTTATACGGGGTTGAATAGCTCGGGCGAGGAAGCGGCATCCATCCAAAATCAAGTTGGGTCCGTTCGTTCTCGGCCAGATTATTCACGGCGTCGGCGGCTTCGTTCTCCCACCAGTTGCCATCGATCAGCATCGCGATGTTGACGTTTCTGTCGCGCCCGGCCTTCCCTGGCAAACGATTGAACGTCGAATTGATAAAGTTTTTCTGCGCATCGGTGTGGGAATACGACTCATTGGAAGCGACGACGTACAACCAAGCGTCGTTTTTGCTGACGTCGCTATGGGAAATGAGGCTATGAAGGAAGTCCATGCCATAGTATTTGCCAACGCTTCTTTGGACTTCGTAGCCGTCGTATTTGTCGTTGACTTTATCGGGGTGAACGATCACTTTCTCGGTTTGGGGAAGACCGTTGGCGTCATAAAGAACGTCGGTCAGGTCATCATTGAATTTGACGGCTTCGATTTCGCCGTCCATCGTATAGGAAACGCGGTCCATCGTCGCGCCTTCAGCCTGGGAACCCGTGACAGCGGCGAGCTCAGTCAGATAATTGAAAGAATTCTTGCCTAAATGGGTGAACGGAACGTTGCCGTTGGCGCGGATGTATTTGCAAAGCTCATAGTAATCATCATAGGTCACGGGAAGGCCGTCATCGCTAGTCCCCTTCACTCCGTCTGGGCCAGCGCTTTTGGTGTCGCTGTCATCGATGATGAATTTGGCTTCGCCCGTCTTGCTTTCATAGCCATCAACAAAATAATACCCTTTTTCATCGAAGACTTTTTTGTTGTAGACGACGCCCATGGAAGCCACATAATGAGGAAGGGCGTAGTAATGCGTGGTTCCATCATCCTCGGCGATTCCGTAATACCCCTTATCTTGGGCGAACATCTTGCTTTCGATGGTTTTGCTCGTTTCGTAGGGGTTCTTGCCGGTTACGTATTTGGTGATATCGGCAAAAGCGCCATCCTTCACCATATTCGCATAATTGAGGCTTTCGAAAAAATATACCTGATGATAGCTGTTGATGATGTCCGCGGATGTAGGCGATTGCTTTTGCTCGGTGATGACGACCTGAACGCCTTTTTTCCCTTCTTCGTAGCTGTCGTTAGCGTGCAAGGCTTCGTATTTTGCCTTGGCGTCGTAAAGCCATTTGTTCCCGAAGCCCCCTTGGTAGGTTTTGACGTAAAGCTGCGTTTTTTCGGAGTCGACAGCCTCATCGCCCTTTTGGCCTGATCCGCCGGAGTTCTCTCCGGAGCCTCCACCACAAGAGGCTAAGACGAAACCCAATAGGGCGATAGGCATTACGTGTTTCTTCATAAAAACTCCTCGTTTTGGTTTAGGCGGTCTTCATCGACCAAACCCACTTCTTGAAAATAGCATAATCAAAAAGCGCTTACATAAAAACTTTCTTTTCGCCCATATATCTATTGCTTTTAATCAAACGGGGCTAGGCAGGTTTCCAGTTTCCTAAAGGAAAAAGTTCTTTGCTTCGAAATCGAATCTACCAAAAATCGCTATCGGGCCAATCGGTGGGCTTTTCCAAAAAGAATTTTGTTTCCAACCGGCGAGATTTCTTAGAACAAGAGATGACGCGAGTATAAAATGATTAATTTCAATAGCGTTCGACCACAAAAAAGGGCTTACAATTAATCTAGTGGTTCAATTTTAATAACTATTTAGATAAGACCACCGCAGGGAGGCCATCGACATGGACGACGTCAACCCTTCTATCACAAGCGTCACGCTCAACTCGGAATCGCATCCGGATTTAAAAGCCACGTTCCACCAAAGCTATCGCAATTTCCTTGGGTACCACGGGCACACGATTTGGGAGTTTTTCGTGGTTACCAAAGGCTCTTATCAGCACGATTTCCAAGGTCATAAGGAAATCATGCGCAAAGGCGACGCATATCTTATTCGCCCCATAGACCATCACGCGATTATCCAAAACGAGCCCAACTCGGTTTGCCTGTTCGTGAGCATTACCATCGAGCACATGAAAGAAGCCTGCGCTTATCTGTCCAAAAGCCTCTATGACGATTTCATGAAGAAGCCGTCCCTCACCTGCCATTTAGCCGATTACCAAATCAGGAAAATCGTGGATTTGTGCTTCTATATCCAGCAGGGCCTCAATGGTGACCCCGAGAAAATCGAATTGCCGACGTCTTTGCTGATCGTCGACATCATCAACGCCGCCATAAGCAACAACTACGTTTTCGATGAGAATAAGCCGGAATGGCTTTTGGATTTGATAAAGAAAATCCAATCGCCCGAAAACAGGGGCTGGCACGTCTCCGACGTCATGAACAACGCCAATTATTCCCATTCCCACGTCTCCCGCTCCTTCCAGAAATACATGGGCTGCTCGATCATCGATTACATTTCCGAAGTGAAGATGCAAAACGCGCAGAACTTCCTCCTTTATTCCGACATGACCATATATGAAATATCAACCGTTTTGGGCTATAAATCATCGACGAATTTCTCGGCCGTTTTCAAAGAGGCGTACGGCTTATCCCCGGCCCAATACCGAAAAGAGATGAAAATAAGCAAAGACCCCGAGCGCGGGGAGCCCAAAAATCTCCAGTGACGACTCGCTTTAGAAGGTTTTGAGGAGGATTGCTTCGACAAAGCAAGCTTTCTTCCGCGTTATTTGAATTCGAAGTCGAAGTAATCCTCCACTGCTTCTTTGTCCAAAGACAGTTGGCGTTGAAGCTCAGTCAAAGAGGAGAAGCTTTTCTCATCGCGGATCTTCTTGTAGAAGGCGAAATAGGCTCTTTTCCCATAGGCGTCGACTTCTTCGCCGAGGATATGCGCTTCCGCTATAGGGGAGGAAAGCTCGCCGATTGTCGGATTGAGTCCGACGTTTATCATGGCTCTATGAGGGACGCCCGAAAGATAAACAAGGCCGCAATAAACGCCATCTTGAGGCAAAACGTAAGGGAAACTAGGTTCAAGATTGCACGTGGGGAAGCCGATTTTCCTTCCGTTTTCTAATCCATGCACCACCGTTCCTTTGATCTCGTAAGGATGGCCAAGCAGCGCGTTGGCCCCCTCGATTTCCCCTCTTAATAAGGCCAGCTTGATGTTAGAAGAAGAAATTTTATTCCCTTTGGAATCCATGTGGGTCGGCACAGCGATAACGTGGAACTCCTTTTTAAGGTCAGAAGGTGTTCCCAAAGCCGATTTGCCGAAGCGGAAATCCTCGCCCACGACGAGGGTTTTCGCCCCAAGTTTCTTCAATAGCTCCATAAACCCTTCTTTTGGAAGGGCGTAGAAGCTATCCCCGCAATGAAGGACGTAGGCAAATTCAAGCCCGGTGACGTAGCTGAAGCGGATTTTATCCTCGACATCGGTTAGATAGAAGGAAGAGGATTTGAAGGGATGGTCGAAGAAGAGAATCCCGGAGGGAGAGCCCTCGCTAGAGGCTGCTAAAGCCAAATCGCGGTGGCCCAAGTGAAAACCATCGAAATTGCCCAAAGCCAAGGTTAAGCCAAGCTTAGGAGCGGGGAGCTCCCCCAAAGAGAAATCAATTCGTTCCATGTTCAAAATAGCCCCCGCTTAGACGCGTATAGCCCGTCTTCTTCCTTTTGGTAAACGGCTAGGGCGATCCCGTTATAAAGCAAGGCGACTTCCGGCTCGGAAACGCCCTCTAGAAGCATCTTCTTCCCGTTATAGACGTCTTGGACATTCTCTTGAGGAATCTCGATTTTGCCAAGGTTGAGGAAAGGGGTGGGCTCAACGATGTCGCCTTCGCCGATTTCGCCTAGTTTCTTAGCGCCTTCCACTTTGACTTCCCCGACTTTCGTCCGCCTCAAGGCGACTAAATGCCCAAGCTCGCCAAGCCTAGAGGCGATGTCTTCGCCCAAGGTGCGGATATAGGTTCCCGAGGACACTTCGACTTCAAAAACGATCGTGGCAGAAGAATAAGAAAGAAGACGAATTGAGAATACCTCAATGGGACGGGGCTTCCTTTCTTTTTCGATGCCTTTATGGGAATACTTGTAAAGCGGGACCCCATCGACTTTTATCGCGCTGGACATCGGGGGCAATTGAAGCGATTTCCCAAGGAAGGAATCAAGGACGCGTCGGATTTCATCTTCTTCGTGAAGAGAGGGCTCTTTGGAGCAAACGACCTCTCCATCTTTATCTCCGGTGGAGGTCTTTTCCCCCAGGGACAAAGAAGCGACGTAGGTTTTCCTTGAGGAATCCAAATAAGGCAGGCACTTCGTCCCTTTGCCTATGGCGATCAAAAGCAATCCCGTCGCGAAAGGGTCCAGGGTGCCAAGATGCCCCACTTTGCTCGTAGAGAATCTTTTTTGGAGGATGTTATCGATTTTCCTCGATGTCATCCCCTCTTCTTTGTCTAGCAAAAGGATTCCTTGCTTCATACTTAGGGATTATACTTGCTTTGCTATGTCTGAGATTAGAAAAGCCTTGGCGAATTTGAAGAAAAACGACGATCTCTTCTTTTTGATCCCCCCGGGATCGAAGATCATGGTCCCCCTCCGCGAGGATGACCATTCGCTTTGCCTTTTGGAAGCGTTGAAGCGTTATCGCCTCTACGCGAAAAAGGACTTTGAGATATTCCCCTGCGCCTTCCTTTTTTCGTCTAAAGATACCCCCTTGGGTGAGTGTCCCTCCTTCCCCCATTTGGAAGTTGAGCAAGAAGAGGAAGCAAGGATACGCGCGAAAAAGAAATACTCCTCCTACTGCAATAAGCTCAAAAGGGTCGCGATGGGGAAGGAGGCGGAAGGCAATGGGTGCAACTTGATTCTTCTTCCAACTTGCTTTGAAGAGGCTTTTGCCTTATTCAGGAAGAGCCTGCTAGAAGAAGGCCAAATCAAAACCTACGCCTTCGTTTCCGCCGCCCCCTCTAGCAAAGCGAAATTCATCCGCCCGTTCTTGTCGCTTGAAGAAGAAAGCATCAAAAAAGGGGAAGAGGAAACGCTTGGCGAAGGGAAGATTCTATTCGAGAACCTCCCCTACTCCCAAAAAGAAAAAGAGGCGATCAAAAAAGCCCTCTTTTATAACGGCAAGGTGGCTTTGCCCTCTTTGTCTTTAACCCCAACGCTAGAGCTGCTCCCCTCCGCTTGCTTTAGATTCGAGAAAGAGAAAGTCTGCGTCTACGAAGAGGGAAGAGAAATCGCTTCCTTCGAAGTCAAAAGTTTGGATGCCCATCGTCTGGAGATAAGCCATCTCGTTTTCTTAAAAGAAAGCCAGGCCGCGAATATCCTGAATTCCTATTATTTGCTCCTACTAGAAAAGAAAAAGCCGCCTCTTCATATCCTCTTAGAAAAGCCATTTCCCTCCAATTTGGAAGGGTATGGAAATCAAGGAGATAAAGGATATAAGAAAATATGGAGGAAGGAGGATATCCTCGGAACTAAGTAAGAAAAGCCACGCCTTAGAAAGCGTGGCTTTTGTCGTTTTAGCAGGCTATTTATTATCTTTTGCCAAGGAAGCGAGATCCTCTTCCTCTTTCTTCAAAGCCTTCTCGATCCTATCCGCGCGGTCGAAGGACTCGTCGTAGACGAAAACGACTTTGGGGACTTTGTAGAGGTCCATCTTCTTCGCCAAAGAAGTCCTAACGTAGCCTTCCTTCTTCTTCAGTTGCTCAAAGGCCTGATGGGGGTATTTGGCCCCGAAGAAGGTGACGTAAACCTTCGCCAAAGTGGAATCGGAATTGACTTCGACCTCATTGACCGAAACCATCCCGATCTTTGGGTCTTTAATCTCCCCGCGGACGATGTCCATGAGGTTCCTCTCAATGAGGGCTTTGATGCGTCCAGGACGGTTGGCCATCAGTTCTTCTCCACCATTTCGTAGCCTTCGATGATGTCGCCGATCTTCATGTCGTTGTAGCCGGAGATCGTGATGCCGCATTCATAGCCCTGCTTCATTTCCTTGACGGCGTCTTTGCCGTGCTGGAGCGAGCCGATTTCGCCATCGTAAACGACGACGCCATCGCGGATGAGCCTGGCTTTGCATTTGGCTTTGATGAGGCCGGAAGTCACATAGCTCCCAGCCACGGTCCCGACATGGGTGATTTTGAAGATGTGCCTGACTTCGGCTTGCCCGGTGACTTGCTCGATTTTCTCCACCGAAACCATGCCCTTCATCGCGTCTTCCATCTCATCGAGGAGCTCGTAGATGATTTTGTGCAGGCGGATTTCGACGTGGGCCTCCTCGGCTTTGGCCTTGACTCTAGCGTCCGGGCGGACGTTGAAGCCGAAGATGATGGCTCGGCTAGCCTGGGCCAAAAGGACGTCGGAGTCGGAGATGGCGCCGCTAGCGGCGGCGAGACAATGGACTTTGATGGCGTCGTTAGAGAGCTTCTCGAGGTTGACTTTGAGAGCTTCGGCGGTGCCGTCGGTGTCGGCTTTGACAATGACGTTGAGGTCTTTGACCTTGCCGGCGTTGATGAGGTTGTTGAGGTCTTCCAAAGACATGGCCGCGCTTCCTGCGCGGGAGGATTGCTGCTTCTCCAAAGCGCGCTTGAAGGCGATGTCCTTGGCTTCTTTCTCCGTGGGGAAAGCCATGAAGCGGTCGCCGGCGCTAGGAACGCCGGATAGCCCGATGACGGAAACCGGCGTGCTCGGGCCCGCCGTTTTAAGGACTTTCTTGTATTCGTTGGTCATGCGGCGGACTTTGCCATAAATCTCGCCGACGACGACGTAATCGCTGCTAGAGAGGGTGCCGTTTTGGACCAAAAGGGTGGCTTTGGGGCCCTCGCCTTTGTCTAGGCTGGCCTCAAGCACGGTCCCTGAAGCGTAGCGCTTGGGGTTGGCTTTAAGCTCCATCATCTCGGCTTTGAGGATGATGGCGTCGAGGAGATCGTCGATGCCCTTCCCCGTTTTGGCGGAGATTTCGCACATCATGACGTCTCCCCCGTAATCCTCGGAGATGACGTCGTGGGCCATAAGCTGCTCCTTGACCCTCATGGGGTTGGCTCCGGGCATGTCCATCTTATTGATGGCCACGATGATCGGGCTCCCGGCGGCTTTGGCGTGGTTGATGGCTTCGATGGTCTGGGGCATGACGCCGTCATCGGCGGCAACGACCAAAACGACGATGTCGGTGACGGAGGCGCCGCGGGCCCTCATCGCCGTGAAGGCGGCGTGCCCCGGCGTGTCGATGAAGGTGATTTTCGAGCCATGGACCTCTTTCTGGTAGGCGCCGATTTCCTGGGAGATGCCCCCGGCTTCGGTGTCGACGATGTGGGAGGAGCGGATGGCGTCGATGAGGGTGGTCTTGCCGTGGTCGACGTGGCCCATGATGGTCACGACGGCCGGACGGGGCTCAAGATCTTCGGGAGCGTCGTTCAATTGGATGTCCTCGAAATGGGTGGCGTCGACGACCTGCTCCTTCTTGAAGTCGTAGTTAAATTGCAGGCAGACGGTGCCGATGGCCTCGTCGTCGAGCAATTGGTTGATGGTGACGGCCCTTCCCTGCAGGAAAAGGAATTTGATGATCGCCGGGGCGGGCACGTTGATCGCTTTGGATAGCTCAGCGACGGTGAGGGGCTTGGAATAGACGAAAACGCCGCCGTTTACTTTGGCGTAATCCTCTTTCCTATTGGGGTTCCTCTCTTGGAAGTTGCTGACCCTATGGGTTGCGTGGGAGGAGTTCCCACCGCTGTCTTTCTTCGAATAGTATGTCTTTTTCTTCATATGCTCACTCCTTGCTGTTCCATTTTTCGATCAAGGCTTTGCCGGCCTTGACGTTGTTGACTCCGACTCCGGATAGGCAATCGTAGCCAAGCGCTTTCCCAAGTTCCTCCTGGCTTGCCCCCTCTAGGACGGGGCAAGAGAAGGAGGCGGCCAGGGAGCGGAGCTGCTTCTCGGTGTTTTTGGAACAATCGCTCGCTAGAAGCAGAACGCTCAGTTTTTTTGCGTTCAGCAAAGCCCCGCCGATAAGCGTGGCTTTGCCGCGGTTGAGGATGCCAAGGAAAGAAAGGGCTCTCTCTTTCATAATAGTTCCTCCATCTTTTCGTATAAATAGGACAAATCCGGGGATTTGAAGGCGCGTTCGAGGATTTTCCTTTGCCTCGCCTTCTCTATCGTCGCCTTGTCCTTATGGAGATAGAGGCCCCTGCCTAAGAGCGGGCGATCCATCTCAAGGGAGGGAGAAGGAGAACCGACCAAACGGAAAAGCTCGTTTCGCGGGAAGCGTTCCCTTGAGCAAGCGTCCATTCTCGAATTCTCCTTCTTCATAATCTCCCCTTATTTCTCGTCGTCGTAGTATTGGTCGTAATCGGCGTAGTCCTGATCGATGTCCTCGTCGGATTCGATGTCGCCATCGTATCCGTTGGCGGCCTCTTCCTCTTCGATCTTCGCGAGCTCTTCCTCGGTGTAGACGGGCATCGCGTTCTCATTGGCGACGGGCTTGACGACCTCGCGCTTGACTTCCTCTTCGGTGATTTTGCGGGGGCGGCCTTTCTTCGCCGGGCGGGTCTTCTTCTCTTTGGAGGCCTCAAGCTGGGCTTCGAGGTCAGAAAGGGTCGTCGTGGTCTGGACTTCCTTGCGGACTTCCTCTTTGGGCTCTTCCTTGACTTCGGCGGTTTCTTCAGATGGAGCGGCAGCTTTCGCTTCCTCGGCGGCCTTCATGGCCGCGAGGGCGGCGAGGGCCGGATTGACGGCTTCCGCGGGGAATTCCTCGGGCTTGGCGCCGGTCTTCGGAGCTTCGGCCGGAGTGATGGGAGCGACCGAGGGTTTCTTGGATTCTTGGAGCGCGGCTTCTTCTTGGAGCTTTCTCTCCTCCTCTTCCTTGGCGCGGGCAAGGGCCTCTTCCTCCATGCGGCGGCGGAAGGCTTCTTCCTCGGCGGCTTTCTTGGCGGCCTCTTCCTGGGTCTTCTTCAGATACTCCAGGCGGGACTTCTCCTTCTTGAATTCCTCTTCTTTCTGGCGGAGCTCTTCGATGGGCGTGTATTCGATGCCTTTTTCAAGGGCGGCGGACTGCTCGAGGTATTCGATGTTGACGCCGGTGAGCTTGCGGGCCAAGTCGGCGTTGGAGCGATATTTGCCCATGGCGAGCGGGAAATCGCCGTCATGGATGATGGCGTAGGCGTGGCGTTTCCCGTATTCGTCCTCCTCCTCGAGCTTGACGCCGAGGACTTGGGCGGGGCGAGAGGCTTCGGCGACGAACAGGGCGAGGTCGTTGCAATAGGCGATGACGTCGATCTTTTCTTTCGCTTTGCCGTTTCCTAACTGCGAGACGATCTTCTGGATGCGGCTGCCGCCCTGCCCGATGCAAGCGCCGGTCGGATCGACGTCGTCGTTATTCGAGGAGACGGCGACTTTGCTTCTCACGCCGGCTTTCCTGGCGACGGCTTTGATGACGACGGTGCCGTCGTAGATTTCGTGGATTTCCTCCTCGAAGAGCCTCTTGAGGAAGCCTTCGGAGGAACGGGTGGCCTCGATTTGGGGGCCACGGGGCTTTTTGCCGGGCTCGGGGGCCGCGGCGGATTCGACTTTCTGAATGTAGACTTTGATGGGGTCGCCGACGCGGAAGAATTCGTCGCCGATGAGCTCGTGCCTGGAGAGCTCGACGGTGGTTCTGCCGATGTTGACGGAGACGGAGCGATCGTCGGCCCTTTCGACGGTGCCGGTCATCATCTCGCCGATGTGGTCTTTGTAGATTTCATAAAGCGCGCTTCTTTCGGCTTCGGCGAGCTTTTGGCGGAAGGAGCTTTTCACCGCGATGGTGAAGACTTTGGTCAATTCGTCGGGGTCGGCGGGGATGACGTATTCGTCCCCGTCTTTGTATTTGGGCTCGTCAAGGCCCTCGTTGGCCTCTTCGGTTTCGATTTCGAGCATGTCGTCTTCGACTTCGTCGCGGACGGTTTTGACTTGGCTGAGCTTGATGGGCTCTTTTTTGTCCTCCACGTCGATCTGGCAGTTGACGATGGGGTCGGGCATGTCCTTGACTCCGCCGCCGAGGTAGCGGATGTAGGCGGATTTGACGGCCTCGGTGAAGGCGGTGAGGACTTCTTCGTCGCTGATGCCTTTGGCTTTGGAGACTTCCTCCTGGGCCTCTAAGAATGCTTTGATGTCGATTTTCATTGGTGTATTCCTTTTTTAATTGAAATCAGAATTTTATGGCTAGACGCGCTTTGTCGACGTCTTTCTCGGGGAAAGTCGCTTGGACGAGCTTTCCTTTAGCGCGGTAAAAGAGGGTTAAGTTCCCCTCCTCTATTTTTTCAAGCGTCCCTTCGAGGATGTTCTCGCCCTTATAGGGATGGCTGAGATGGAGGTTGACGTATTTGCCGATGTACAGCGGGAGCTTATCCAAGGCAATGGGCTTTTCCGCGCCAAGGGAGCTGACGTCCAAGGTATAGGCCCCTTGAATGGGGTCAGACTCGTCGAGGAGATCGGAAATGAAGCCCGAGAGGCTTACGATGTCCTCTAACCCAATGGGCTCGACACGGTCCACCACGACTTCCAGCTTCATTCCTTCGCTTGAATTGTGGTAAACGACGGAGTAAAGGTCAAAGCCCTTCTCCTTAAGGGGTTGCTGCAGCAAACTCGCGATTTTGTTTTCTTCTTCCATTTTGCCCTCCTTGAATAAAAAGGAGCGGTCCGAAGGCCACTCCAAATATGTTGACGATCGGCGGAACCAATATTTGGGTTTCCACGTGAGAAATATTACCGCCACTGGAAAGGCAAAGCAACCCCCCTCCAAAGGAAGGTCATTGTTTCTTGCCGAGGAAAAGGTAGCACATGAAAGGCGCTAACGGAGTAAGAAGGCCGAGGAAGAACAGAGCATAGGGGCCGATGAGCTTGCTGGCCATGAAGTCGATGGGGAAATGAGCCGTCATCGAATCGATGATGAAATTGGGGTTAGCCGCCAAGCCAATGCACATCCAAATGACGAGGGCGACCCCAATGCCGGCCTCAATGATATAGCCTTTGAGGGCGAGGGCCTCCCGTTTGGAGGAATCGATAAAGGTATAGGCAATATCCCTAGCGAGCATGCAAAGGGATGGGAAAAGCATCAATAGGTACACCGGGAGGGTGAGCCAAAAATTGGCAAGGGTGTAATCCATCATCACCGGGAAGAGAAGGAAGTCCCCCAAGAAGCCGCAGGCGAAGGGGGAAAGGAAGGCCATTCCCAAATAGCATAGCGCCCCAAGCCTTCTTTTCGGAAGGGCGTCGGTTTCGTCGCAGTGGAAGAGTTTCTTGGTTTGGAAGGCAAATAAGGCAACGGCGATAAGGCAGCAAAGCAAGCAGAAAAGAATCGATAGAAGCGGGAACAGCGGCCCACCCCTATGGGCGTTGAGCCCGGGATAGAATTTCTTGCCGATGTAAAGCACGACAAGGACGAGGACGAAAATTGAAAAGACGAGCAGGACGATGGAATTCCACTTCATCCACCTCTTCTTGAATACCTCATTATGCGCGTGGCGGAGGTGATGGATGATGACGGTGAGGTAGAAAGGCAAGAAGCAAGAAAGGTAATAAGGCAGCAAAGCCATGATGGAGCTATCCGTGGAATTGACGTCTTGGATGAAAAGCCAAAGGACTTGGAACAAGGTGACGCCAGAGAGACAGAAGAGCAAAGCTTCGGCGACCAGCAACAGTATTTTTCGCGTAATGGGCTTCATTGAAACATCGCCTCCTCTTGATATCCGTTCCCAGAGGAATAATCGTCCTCATAAAGCTGGAAGCAGCGGAGAAGCTCCACTTCCCCTTCGGAGGAAATAACGGAGAGATTGCCTCCGATTCTTTCGGGGTTGTAGGTAAGCCCGGATCCGGACTTAAGCCCATAGCAAAGGGCGATGGGCTTATCGTCCAAGGAAAGGGTGAATTTCGCGGCAAAGTCGTTTTTGTGGTCGTGGCCGTAGAACATGGCTTCGCAATTGCCGAGCTTCTGCGCGGTGGAAAAAAGGGCGCTTTGCTTATACCCGGCGTAAACGGGGGTTTCCCCGAGTCCGTCGAGGTTCCAGGTTTTCTCATAGCAAACGCCGGAAGAGCTGCTTATAAAGCCAGGGGTAATCTCGCCCATGAACTGCTTATAGGCATAAGCGGTCTCCCAAAGGGGGATGTGGAAATACATCAAGCTCTTCACTTCGGGGTTTTGGCTTTGGGCGAGTTTGGTCTGTTGCTCATACCAGGCGATTTGCTCATCGGAGACGACGTCGTAGGAGTAAGAGAAGGAAGGGAAAGAGTAATGGAGGGAATTGGTGTCGATGGCGTAAAGCTGCCAAATCGGCTTGCCGCCCTTTGTCAAGGAAACGACGTAATTGGATTCCCCGCGGAGATCGTCGTCGATTTCCTTGTAAAGGGAATGTTTTTTGCTAGAGGCTAATCTTCCCGGATAATAGGGATCGAAGAGGCCCTGCTGGTCGTGGTTGCCCCAAGTCACCCCATAATAAACGTCGTGGCCGAGAAGCTCGGTGAAGGATTCGAAGAGGTCGAATAAAGAAGTGAAATTCTCCTTGCTGGCGGTAAGGATGTTGTCCCCGGTTGTCATGATGACGTCGGGATTAGAATTCTTGACCAAGGCGGAAAGATACTTCTTCTCCTTCTCCATGTCCGTGGTGAAATTCCAATGGATGTCGGTCAATTGGAGGACGCGGACGGAGGAAGAGGAATCGAATAAGGGAAGCGAGGAGATGTAATCTTCGAGCTTCGGCGAGCTTTTGCTCCCGGAGCAAGAAAGAAGCAGCGGCAATAAAGCCAACGGGATCAGCGTTTTTCTCTTCATTGCTTAACCCCGTCGTTGAAATAAAGGATGCCTAGGCAATGCGGGCCGCAATAGCAGGAGATGGTCGCCCCGGCGGTCGTGGGCTCAATGCGCTGGAAGCCCGCTTCCTTCAGTTTGGCGATGGCCGTTTGCAGGGCCTCGGGGGTCGCGCTTGAATAGGTGATGAAAACAAGAGACTTGTCCGGGGTCGGAAATTTTTCAAGGGTCTCGTCGATGTAGGCGGAGACGACTTTGTCCATCGGTCCGCGGTATTTCTTCCCGGGGAACATCTTTCCGTTTTCGACGTAGATGGAGGGCTTGATTTTGAGTAGATTCGCCCCGAGCATGGCGAGCTTGGAGCATCTCCCCCCTTTGTAGAGGTTGTCCACGGACTCCAAGGAGAAGGAGGCTTGGCAGCTGGGGATGCGAGATTTAGCAAGGGCAAGGGCCTCTTCAAGGCTCTTCCCTTCGTCTAGGCTTTTCTTGCAGGAAATGGCTTGAAGGGCGATGCCGGTAGAAAGAGAAAGGGTGTCGATGACGTCCACTTTGCCTTTGAATTCGTCTTCGTTAGCGACCAAAAAGGCGTTCTCATAGGCTTTTGATATGCCTGAGGACAGCGAGAAATGGATGATGTGGTCGCAAGTTTTCAACACCTCGCGGAAGAATTCCTCATATTGGAAGGGATTTACGGCGGAGGTATGGGGAAGAAGGCCAGTTTTCTCGGTGTAGGCGAATTCTTCCTCGGGTGTGATTTCCCCATCTAAGCCCGTCTTCTCCCCCATGGAGACCATGAAGGGGACGGTGCGGATGGAGAATTCCTCCAGAATCGACTTTGGCAAATCGATGGTGCTTTCGGCGGTGACGGAGATTTTCATAGCGATGTATGTTTCCTTTCTTCTAGCGGCGGATTTTCTTTTTCCCCTCCCACTTCTTAAGGATGCGAGGGTAATACTCTCTCCAAAGCGAGGCGACGTGCTCCTTGGAGTAGAATTCAGCGACTTTTTCGCTTTCATCGACATAATGGGAATAGTAATCCGAATCGGAGGCGAACTTCTTGATTTGCTCAACGAACCCCGAAACGTCATGGGCGGAGGCGTAATGATCGAAGAAGATGCCAGGGTATAAATCAAGGCCGCGGAGAAGCAGCGGCTTTTTGCAGTCGCATGCCTCCAAAATGGACATCGGCATCAGCTCGTCGAAGCTCGGCATGAAGAAGATGGAGGCCATATTGAAGACGAGGTTCATCTCTTCTCTTGGCAATAAGCCGAGGAAATGGACGTTCTTCGGGGCTCCGTCCATGGCTTTCTTGAGCTCTTTGTAGCCATCGGTCATCTTGCCGAAGCTAAAGCCCCCGGCCCACAAGAATTCGACCTCGGGCAGGGATTTGGCGGTTTGCAGGAAATCCAGCACACCTTTCCGCGTCTGCACTTGGCCACACCCCAAAACGGAGAATTTAGCAGGGTCGATCCCGTATTTTTCCTTGCCTTTGAGGATTTCTTCGTGGCTTAGGGGATGGAACTCATCGGAAGAGACGTAATTGGGAATGAAGGTGATATTCTCTTCTTTAATCCCCATCTCCACTAAAGGCTTGATGAATATGGGGTTGACCACGACGATTTCGTCGGCCTTTTTGTAGGTTCCCTTGACGTAGGATTTGAATATTTTGAAAGAAAGAGGCGGCAACTTGATGGAGCCGTTGAGGGTCGTTGGCAAGAAATGGACGTAGATCACGTTGACGTGATGGGAATCCATTTTCATCCTATAGGAGGGATTGACCGTATGGACGTGATTGATTTGAGCGTTCCCCTTCTCTTTGTTCTCGTAAACTTTGAAAAGGTCGGTTTGCTCCCTGATCAGGGAGACTTGCTCCATATAGGCGCTGCCGACGCCTTGCCCGGGCACGGAGGTGGCCGAGGAGAGCATTCGGATGCCGATGATATCTTTGTTTTCCATGGATGAAGTATAGCAAAAAGGCAAGCCGATATAAAGAAAACCCCGGTTACCCGAGGCTAGTTTCGATTGGTGCCCTCACCCTTAGTCGAAAAGAGGTCTGATCCTTACCATGGATCCGTTCTACCGCTGAACTATGAGGGCGGTAAGCCGATTCGAGCTCGCTACAAACCCTACCGGCGAGGAAGATTATAACGAGTGGCCATAGGCAGGGCAAGAAGTTTTTGAGCATGATGGCAAATTCGTGCATCAGTGACCAAAAAGCCCCTATAATCAAATCGAAACACAAGCGATTCCGGCCTTCTTTGGCTCCTTTAAGAAAAGGCTTCCCCTCCGTTCTAGAACAAGGTCCGTTTGCTCCTGAGCCTCATTTTGAATTGCGCCTTCTACGCAGGGCCGTTGAGCTCCCTCCAACCTATCTAAGGGATTTTGTTAGAGGAAATCCCCTTTGAAATCCACAAACCAGGAAATTGCTTTTAGCAAATCGTCAAAAAACTAAGGCCAATACTTTGGATGGCCTTTTGCTCAGGCAAAAGCGCTTCAACGAAATTCATTCTTGAATGAGATGAATGGTCCAAGAAATGCCGATGGATTTATCGCCCCAATTCGCCGAAATAAAATAGGACTTATTTTCCTCGACCTTCCAAGGAGAGCTCGAAAAGAAGATTTTCACGTTGGAGAGTTCCATATTGGCGCCGACGCCAGGAAGAACGAAAGGATAGGTTTTATCCCCCCGAAGCTCGGCATAACTCTTCAAATAATTATCCTTTTTGAAAATGGAGATATTAGCCATCGTGGGCCTGAACGACATGTCCCGAACGGGAAAGTCAAATTGAGCGACCTTCGAGGCGAAAGTCATGATGTCCGGCCTTTTCTCGACGCGCTTATTCACCTTTTCCGAATTGACGATATCGTAATAAGTGGCTTCGGAGTCGCCTTCTTCGATGGCGCAGGCGAATCCGTTACCGTTTTTGTCTTTGACAATAGCTCTGCTTTCGTGGCTCGAACCCGGGCTAAAATCGAGCCACGAGACGCTTCGGTAGGCTCCTTCCCCTTCAACATTCACACTTATAATGTCGTCCCTATAAACGCTGGATTTCCAATCGATGAGATCGAAGAGGTTTTCTTGGTAAGAGCGTTCGAAATACGCGCCATATTCGGCGAAAAAAATGGATATCCACGAAGCCGTCACCACAACCGGTATTGAGGCCAGGATGGTCAAGGGAATCCAATTCTCTTTTTTCCTAAGCCAAAAGGTGTTAGTTTGTTTTCCTTTATTGTTGCTCATAAGTCATTCCTCATCGAGAGCCACCGCTTCTTTTTCGAACAGTTTTTGCAAAGCGTTTTCGCCATATAGGAGATTCAAGCGCCCCGTGTATTTCACGCCGTTGCTTTTAGATGCAACCACCGGGGAAAAATCGAATCCTTGGTGTTTAAAATGTCCTTTGATGTTAGCGAGCCCATTGACAAGGGGTGTTGTTCTCAAGTGCCAGTAATAAGTCTTTGCGTAACGGCTATCTTGTACCTTCTCTTCTTCAATTTTGTAGTAGCGAGGAATTTCTACGCATGATTTCTCACTCTCCCAAGCCCAATCGAGCGCCGTGGCCAAAAACGCGAAGTAAGCGAGAAATTGACAATTGTAGGTTCCGTCAGCGCTTTGGCTCACGTCGGCTTCCGCTTCGGAAAGAGTGAGATAATTAAGCAAATTAGCAAGCTCAGATGTGCCGCTAGCAAACTTGATTGTATCGACAAAAACTTCAAGAAAATCACCGGCCGGGGTATAACCCAAAATTTTGAAAACCACCTCGGCGCCGTTTTTAACGGCTTCCATTTTAAGCTTGGCGATTTTTTCTGCTTTGATTTTCGCTTGAAGCTTATCAAAGAGAGAATCAAAATATTCGCTCGCTTGTTTTTGCAAATCGTGGTCAATGATATAGAGGACGGACTCAAGGTATTCTTCGCTTGTTTCGGGGTCCGAATTTCCATTGACGGTCAAAATCGGATCCACGTAACCGTAATAGCGGCCATGTTGCAGTTCTCCCCGCCTTGTCTTGAGATATTTTTTGATAATTTGGTCTTCCTTCCCTCTTCTTGGTGCGTTGAATGGCCATATTTCATTTTCCCAAAGTATCATCTTGAAGGGGTAAGATTTTGCACCCAAAAAAGGAACGTGATTTGAAGCACGAACAGTCTTGTAGTCAACAGTATACGCTCCAGAAACGAAATCGGATGAATTATCAGCGGTTATGCGGAGATAATACGTGGCGGGCGCCAGCTCGACCGAAAAGTTTTCCCGAGCTTCACACAAGAATTTTGTCTTGTTTCCTTGGTAGCGGAGAATCTCAAACTTATAATCTGAAGGGTTGGTCAGTGAGAAATCATATCGGAGCTTTTCTCTAGTGGAAAATTTGTAATAATCTTCTTTGGCGGAAGTTTGCAAAGGAATCAATTTGTCCGACGAAGAATTTCTCCGCAGTGTTCCAGTGGCACCCTCTTGCTTCGAATCTATCTCTTGAATATCGCAAAAATCTTTGTCTAGAAGAGAAGTCTCACAAGAACCGCAGAAGGAAAATTTCTCTGAGCCCCCTTCCATATCGCTTAGTTCAGTCGTTTTTTCGAAAGAAGGCGAAGGGAAGCCTTCCTGAATAGGTTTTTCTCGAATGCCATAAGCGCAACTAAGAGCAGTCCCCACAATCAAAAATAGCTCCGAAAACATCGTTTCTCCTTTTAGCCATATTTTGGCTTATGGCTTTATTGTATAGGTACGAATTCCGAATTTCAATAAAAATTAATCTAAATAAACTTTTTAATCGACGTTATATTGCGTAAAAAAAGGAAAAGCTCCAAGACCCTGGCCGTGGAATTCTTGGAGCAACAAGTCAAAAAAACGGTTTTCGGTTAATTTTTAAGAAACGAGTTCCCCGATAAGATCGTAAACAAGCGCCTCGGTTATCTCGACTTTCACGATGTCGCCTTCCTTAAGGGGCTTAGGACTGGTAAACATTATCGATCCATCGATGTCGTCGGGGGCGTTCCAATAGCTGCGGAGCAAATATTTGCCCCCCTGCTTCCCGATGACGAGCCCTTCCATGACTTCGCCGATATGGGTTTTGTTTTTCTTGTAGCTGATTTTAGCCTGCAGCTTCATCAGCTCGTCGCGGCGTTTCTTCTTTGTTTTTTCGTTGACTTGGTCGGGGAAAGAATAGGACGCCGTGCCTTCTTCTCTAGAATAGGTGAAGCAGCCCATTTTGTCGAATTCGATGTCTTCAAGGAAGGCGAGCGTTTCCTTTTGGTCTTCTTCGTTTTCCCCGGGGAAGCCGGCGATGAGGGTCGTGCGGAGAATCGCGTCGGGGCACATTCTGCGGATTTTTTTGAAAAGGTCGACGGTGGCTTGCTGCAACGCGTGGCGTCTCATCAATTTCAAAAGGTGATCGGAAGCGCATTGGACGGGGATGTCGAAATAATGGGCGATGATTTTGCTCGAAGCGATTTTCTCGATGAGAGCGTCGCTGATTTCGCTAGGATAAAGATAAAGAAGGCGAATGGAATAAAAGCCGATTGCCTCTAGATCGCTTAGCAAGGAGACGATGTCTTTCCCGTTATGGAGGTCCATCCCGTAGACGGTCGTGTCTTGGGAGATGAGGGAGATTTCCTTAACGCCGCTTTCTTTGAGTTTCTTCGCTTCCTCGAGGATTTCCTCATAAGGCCTGGAACGGAAGCGACCGCGGATGTTGGGGATCGCGCAGAAGGAGCAGAAATTGTTGCATCCATCCGATATGCGAAGATAAGCCGAGTAGGAAGAAGTCGCCAATAAGCGGTTTAGGGGGTTCATTGGGGCGATGCCCTCCTCATCTAAAAGATCCATCAAAAGCGTCTGCAGCTTGGGGTAATCCTCCAAGGGGACGATGAGGTCGGCTTCCGGGATCTGCTCGCGCAGCTCTTCGGCGTAGCGCGTGGCAAGGCAGCCCGTGACCACGAGCTTGGCTTTGGGTTTATAGGAAGCGAGGTCGAGGATGGTTTGGATGGATTCCTTTTTGGCGGAGGAGATGAAGCCACAAGTGTTGACGATGATGAGATCGGCCCCTTTGGGGTCGCCGGAAAGCTCGAAGTGATCGGGCGGGAACATGGCGAGCATCTCTTCCGAATCGACGAGGTTTTTGGCGCACCCTAGGCTAACAAGGCAAACGCGCTTCTTCACGAGGCGCTCCTCCCCTCTTGCTTAAGGAAAGAGGAAAGCTCGGGAAGGGCCTTTTCGAATTCGTCGAAAGAAGACATCTTCCAGGTCCAATTCCTATCGTCGACGGTTCCCGGGACGTTGGTGCGGGAATAAGCGTCTAATCCAAGGATGTCTTGCATGGAAAGCAAGACGTAGTCGGCTTTTTTCTTCAGCGAATAATGGATGAGCCTTTGGCAGATGGTTCCTTCGTTGATCCCGTAATTAGAAAGGGCGAGCACCCATTTGGCCTGCTCTTCCTCGCTTTGGGAGTAGAAGAAAGAGAGGGTGGTGTCGTTATCGTGGGTGCCGAGGTAGACGACGGAGTTCTCCTCGTCCCACTTCCCCTTATGCTCGATTTCGTAATCGTGGAAGGTGAATTGAATGACGTTCATGCCGGGGAAGGCGTAATGGTCGCGGAGAGTCAACACCTCCGGGCGCAGGTCGCCGAGGTCTTCGGCAATGATTTTGAGATCGGGGTATTTTTGGAAAAGGGTGTCGAACAAGGCGTAGCCGGGGGCCTCTATCCAAGCCCCTTCCACTGCGGTTGGGCAAGAGGAGGGAATCTTCCAATAGGTGTCGAAGGCGCGGAAATGGTCAAGGCGGAGGATGTCGTAAATCTTCGCGTTGAGGGCGATGCGGTTGATGATGAAGGAGAAATCTTCCTTTTGGAGCTTGTCCCAATCATAAATCGGGTTGCCCCAGCGCTGGCCGGTCGCGGAGAAATAATCGGGCGGAACGCCGGCGATGAAGCTCGGTTGCTTCGTCGCGGGATCAAGCAAGAAGGTGTCTTGGCTGGTCCAAACGTCGCAGGAATCAAAGCCGACGTAGAAAGGGAGGTCGCCGATGATTTGGATGCCCTTCGAATTGGCGTATTCGTGCAGGGCGTCCCATTGCTGGTAAAGCTTATATTGGAGATAAAGCCTGTAGTCGGCCTCTTGCTTCATCTTGCCGCGCAAAGGAGTGCGCTTAACCACCCAATCTCTCCTTTTGGGGTCCCATCGGTCCCAGCTTTGCTTTTCTTCCTCGTGGAAGGCGCTGAAAACCGAATAGTCCTTAGCCCAAGGATGGGTTAAGCAGAACTTCTTCAGGATAGAGGGGGATTTCTTAAGCTCGGCAGCGAAGGCTTCGCGCAAAAATGGTTCTTTGAAAGCGCGGACGTCTTCGTAGGCGATTTTCTCCCCGGCTGGGTTGAAATCGGGGGCTTCCTTAATGAGCCCTTCTTTATGAAGCGCGTCCAAATCGATGTAGAGCTCATCCATGGCGAAGCTGCTATAGGGTTGATACGGGGAGTGGCCATAGCCCAAAGGCGCCAAGGGGAGAATCTGCCAAAGGGAGAATCCCGCCTCAGAAAGCAAATCCACGAAATGGTAGGCTTTTTGCCCGAAATCGCCGATGCCAAAGCGGCTAGGCAAAGAATTTACGCCGATGAGAACACCGGCCTTGCGTTTATTTTCCATATGCTTAATCCTTTTCTTGAATACTTCACTCCTCTTCGATCAAAGCGGGTCCGCCCTGATAGAAGCAATCGTCGATGACATTCTCTTTCCCATAAACGCTAGAAAGGGCGTCGATGAATTCCTGTTTCTTGCTAGGAAGCGGGAAGCAAAGGATGCTTCCGGCAAATCCGCCGCCCATGATGCGGCATTTGCCTTGGCTAAGGAAGCGCCTTGAGACGTCGATGGCTTCTTGAGGGGAGTCTTTGTAGCGTCCGGGAACCATCGTGTTTTGCAATAAGCAGCGGCTGCTTTCCCCAGAAAGCTCCACGCAGCGGAGGAAGGTGTCCTCGTCTTTTTCCAAAATGGCGCGGCGAGCTTCCAATACGCGGCGGTTCTCATCGAAGAAATGGGTGGCGCGCAGTTTGGCGAGTTCGCTGACCCCCACCGTCGGAGTGGCGATGCGCTGATAGAAATCTTCTGGGGAAACTTCGCGGAGGCACTGCTTCCCGAAGACGTTCAAGGCAACTTCTTTCATGTCTTTGCCGATGGAGGCGTAAAGCGAAGTCAATCCTTCATGGCTAGATGGCGTAATCACCAAAACCGGAGTCAGCGGGAAGGGGAATTCCAGCGGCTCGACGATCGGGTCTTCGGGATTTTTGAAATCGACGTAGCTTATCCCGCCATAGCAACAGCCTATTTGGTCGAGGATGCCGCAAGGCTTCCCGAAGAAAACGACCTCGGCGTATTGGCAAGCGAAGGCGAGGTCTTTTTGGGGGATTTTGCCTTCATTATAGAGATCGTTGACGATTTCGGCGATGAGGGATTCGAAGCAAGCCGAGGAGGAAACCCCGCTGCCGGAAGGGATGTCGCTATAGCAGGAGGCGAAGAAGCCGCCGATTTTATAGCCAAGTTTCTTTAAGGCAAATAGCACCCCCTTGACCAAAGACAACGAAGTCCCTTTCTCCCCTTCTTTGGGGGAAAGGTCATTGAGGTGGACTTCGAAGGGCCTATACCCATAGGAAGAAAGGCGGACGAGCTCCAAGGAATTGGGGCTGCAGGCGCAAGTGATGCCAAGAGAGCTTCCCGCAACAAGAGCTAAACCGTTATTGTGATCGGTGTGGTTGCCGAGGATTTCAATCCGGCCGTGGGCGAAATAGTGCTTTCGCTTAATGTCGCCGAATTCTTTGTAGAAAATGGCGTCGGTTTCTTCGATTTTCTTCATAGGTTCACGCTTTGGAGGAACTTCTCCAATCCTTTCTCCCCTTCGGGGGTGGGCTTGTAAACGGCGACGTTGCAGAGGATGCTCCTGCAGACTTCACCATAATACTCTTGCATCGATTCTCCGTGGCGAAGAGCTTCCATCATCGGGGGGAAATCCGCCAAATCCGGGTTTGCGGAGATGATTTCTTCGTTTGTTTTGCCTTCTTTTACCCCATCCTCGATGGCTTTGCCTTGACGAAGCAGGCGCGCGGGGAGGATAAAGCGTCCAGCGGCCTCGATGAGGCCGATGCCTTCCTTCTTGACGTGGAAGTATTCTGGATGGGCGTGGAAGATGCCGTCGGGGTAATTTTCGTCGCAGCGGTTGTTCCGCAAAATGAGGTAGAAGCGGAATTCTCCGTTTTGCCTGTCTAGAATAGGCGTCACGGTACTGTGGAGCCCTTCGTCGTCGCGGCAAATGATGTCATTATAGGGATCGTCGTAACTTCGCCAGGACATGGTTAGCGTCTCAGCCAAATCGAGGATAGCCTTTTTGTCGGTGCCTCTTATCCTTAGGCAAGTGTCGTAGAAATCCACGATTTCAAGGGTGCATCCGGGGAAATTCGGGCAAGGGATTTCCTTCTTGGCTTTGCAATTGAGCAAAGGCAATTTGTGGAGCCCGCCCTGGAAATGCTCGTGATTGAGAATGGAGCCCCCAACAATAGGCAAATCGCTGTTGCTGCCGATGAAATAATGGGGGAAGAGCTCATTGAAGGCGAAGAGCTTGGAGAAAATGCGGCGGGAGATTTCCATCCTCTCGTGCTTTTCGTCGAAGACGATGCAGTGCTCGGGATAATAAACGTAAGGTGAGAACTGCAAATACCATTTCTCCCCATCGAGGTGAAGCGGAATGAAGCGGATGTTCTCTCTTGCGGCATGCCCGTGCAATCCGGGATATCCAAGGTTTTCCTTGCAAAGGGCGCAGAGGGGATATTTCCCTTTGCCTTCGTTTGGATTGGCAACGAGTTTAGCGATGTCCTTGTTGTTCTTCTCCGGTTTAGAGAGGTTGATGGTGATTTCCAAGGATGGAGAAGAGGGGAAATCGGCCGGGAAGCAAATATTTTTGTCGACTTTGGATTTGGCGATGTAGTTATTGGCGATTCCAAGCCTATATAAATAAGAGGTCGCAAGCTCGGGGGAGCGAGAATAGAGGTCGAGGAACCGCTCATTGACTTGGCTTGGTGTCGGCGAGAGCAAGCCCAAAACGTAAGAGGAGGCGTCTGCGGCCTCTTCTTGGCTCATTCCCTTTTCTAAGAAGCAGCTTTCCAAAGAGGAGACGATGGAATCGGGGAGATTCATCGCTTCAATGGCTTTTTCGTCGATTGGCCCATCATAAGGCGGGAAGCAATCGAATTTGGCCAAGAGCAGGTTCTCGAAATAAACCTCGTCTTCTTCGTTCAGCTCAAGGTGTTTTCTAGCGTAGCAAAGCGCCTCTTTCAGTGTTTTCTGGATATTCATGATTCTTCTCCTCTCTTTTTGAAGGAATATACGACGTTCCTCCTTTGCCCGATGCCTTTTGGGCAAACAAGGCTTCGATCCATTCTAGAAACGGCTTCGAAGGTGATTCCGGAGCCTTTTTCGTCGAGGCATCCTTGAATCATCTTTTGGCCAAGAATGGGGTAATTGGTGGCATAGACTTGAAGCGCGGGGGCGTCCGCGCTGACTTCAAGGACGAAATCTTTTCCGATGAGCTCCGCCTGCGGGGAGGCGCCTTCTTCAAGAAGAAAGGCGTGATCTAACCCCCCGACGTCACGGAGTTCTGGGGAATCGATGTCTTCTCCAACCGCCTTGCCTTTTGAGAAATCAAGGGCTTTTGGAGGGACGGCGAATTCTTTTAGGAGCATGCCACCCGAATAACGGGCCACCGCTTTTTGTCTGATCCTCAATAGGCAAGAGTAAACGCTATCTTGCCCAAGGCAGAAATAGGCGTGATTGGTGAGATTTATGGGAGCGTCCTCGTCGGGGGTGCAAGACATTACGATGGAAATCTTATCCTCATCTTGGCTGAGGGTATAGGCGATGCAGGCATCTACGCTTGCATTATATTGACCTTTTGAAGCGGGGAAGTGCGCTTTGAACGTCACCGAAAGAGACTTCTCGTCTTCTTTGGTCTCGTATTCAAAAGGGCGGAAGGCATAGCAGAGGGAGGCGCTATGAAGGGAATTCGGCGACTCATTGATGGGCAAGGCCCACTCCTTTCCGCCGACATTCAGTTTCCCCTCCCTTATTCTTCCCGCGATGGGGCCGATGAATTTGCCATAATAGCTTTTCGAATTGGCGCAGTCGCCATAAGTTGCGGGAGAAGAAAGCATTTGAACGCCGCCAATTAAAAACGAATACATGCCCGCGCCAAATTGGCTGAGGGTAAGCGAGCTCCCCTTCGACGAAGTCAAAGTAATGAGGTCGAAGCCATCGCTTTGTCTTTGAATTGAAACGCTCATAATTCGGCCTCCTTAAGCAAGGCGGCGAGTTCACCTTCATCCATTTCTTTGGGGACGGGGTAAAGAGGATTGGCTTCTTTATAGGCGTGCTTGGCCAAGGAAGAGACGTCCTCCTCTTTGATAAGGTCTTTGAATCCGCTTGGGATTCCAAGCTGAAGGTTAAGCGACTTCACCCAGGAGATGAAGGAAGCAGCGGCTTCATGGCGATTTCTTGAAGAAGAAAGCTCTAAGAATTCGGCGGCCTCGGCGAGTTTCTTCTCCGCCTTTTCCCCATATCCTTCAAGCACGATGGGTAGCAAAACGGCGTTAGCGTAGCCATGGGCCACCCCGTAATAGCCGCCTAAAGCGTGAGCTAAGGCGTGAACGTATCCGACGTATCCCCGCGTAAAGCTTATTCCGGCGAAGAAAGCGGCCTTTTGCATGGCTTCGGCGCATGCTTTGTCCTTGGGGTTATTGAAAAACGAAACGAGGTTGTCGCGAATGAGGGCCATGGCCTTAAGCGACATATCTTTCGTTAAGGAAGTCCTTGCCCCACCGATGAAGCTTTCGATGGCGTGAGTGAGGGCGTCCATCCCGGTCGCGGCTATCAAATCCGGGGGCAATGAGGTGAGAAGTTCCGGGTCGAGCACCGCCAAAGAGGGGACGAGATGGGGGTCATTAATCGCGAATTTATCCTTGTTCGCCTCGTCGACGACAACCGAAGCAATCGTGGCTTCTGAGCCTGACCCGGCCGTCGTGGGAATAGCAATCAGCAAAGGGATCTTCCTATGGACTTTCAAAACGCCTTTGAAGCGAGAAAGGGAAGACTTTGGATAGGCGATTTTGACGCCAAGGGCCTTCGCCGCGTCGATGCAAGAGCCTCCCCCAAGGGCAATGAGGCAATCACAGCCGTTTTCAAGGTAAGCCCTATAGGCTTCGTCGATGACTTTGAAGGGAGGATTGGGGACGATGCCCGTGAAGACGCCATAGGAAAAGCCTTTTTCCTCAAGCGGCCCAGTGAGCAATTTGATGGAACCATGCCGAATGGAAGACGGGGTCGCCAAAATCAAGGGCTTTTTAACCTTTTTTCTTTCTAAGAACGCGGGAATGCCCTTTAAAGCATCGCCCCCAGAAAGAACTTCCGGGATTGGGAAGCGAATTGCCTTTTGGGCCATAAAGAGGCATTTTTGATATGTTCTGCAGCAAAAAACGCGGAAGGCATTCATAATCAGTTTCCTCACAACAGCGGGTCGATGACCCTAAGCATGGACCAATAGCCTTGGTTTCTCTTCCTCCACCTTTCCCATTCGGGGAGAGTGACTTCGTGGCAAAGGGCGAAAGTGTCGTCGAAATCCCTTTTCATGTTGCTGATGGCGGGGACGTTCAGAAGGAAGGTTCCACATTCAAGGTGGAGATAAAGAGAGCGGTAGTCGAGGTTGATGGTTCCAACCGTCGCCATTTTTCCATCAACGAGGAAGGTCTTCTCGTGGACGAAGCCGGGCGTGTATTCGTAAACGCGGACGCCGGATTTCAAAAGCCTCCCGTAATAAGAGCGGGTAAGGTTGAAAACGGCTTTCTTATCAGGGATGTGGGGAGTGACCAGGCGAACGTCGATGCCACTTTTAGCGGCGCGGCAAAGGGCGTTTTCCATCTCATTGTCCAAAATCAGGTAGGGCGTGGTGATGTAGCAATATTTCTCGGCTTTTTGGAGAAGGGAGATGTAAACGGACTCCCCTACTTCCTCGTGGCTAAACGGAAGGTCCCCATAGGGTTGGACAAACCCTGTGGCTTCGGGGAAGCCGCCGATTTCATCGATGTGGACTTCGGGCAAATATTTGGATTTGTCGACCTCTTCCTTATGAACGGAAGCCCACGTGGAGAGGAAAAGAAGCGTTAAGGAATACACGCCTTCGCCCTTCAGCATGATGGCGTTGTCTTTCCAATGGCCGAAGCGGTCGAGGCGGTTGATGTATTCGTCGGCGAGATTGAAGCCTCCTGTAAATGCGGTGTGGCCATCGATGACGAGGATTTTGCGGTGGTCGCGGTTATTTTGCCTAACGTCGAGGATCGGGCGGAAGGGGTTGTAAGAAATGGCCTTGATGCCCATTTTCCTGAGTTTGAGGTCATAGCCGGAAGGGAGGGTTGATAAGGAGCCAACACTATCGTAGATGACCCTGACGTCCACCCCTTCCTTCACTTTTTCTTGCAATATCTCGAGTATCGAATCCCAGAACTGGCCTGGAGCAATGATGAAGAATTCGAGGAAAATGTAATGCTTGGCTTTTTTGAGCTCGCGCAAAATGGGCTCGAAGGCGAAATCCACAAGGGCGAAATATTCGACCTCGGTTCTGCCGTGGGCGCCCATCTTGCCGATGTTGGCGAGAAAATCCGAGACGGAGACGGCGGAAGGCAACTCCTTCCTCATTTGCGAATGGGTGCTTTGCTCCGTTGGGTGAGCCAAAATGGGATAACATTCTTTGGCAAGCTTTCTTCGGTTATAACGGGAATCGGCTTTGTTAGCGAAGAAGACGTAGAGCAAAATCCCCCCGATAGGAAAGGCGAAAACGAAGAACATCCACGCGATTTTGTACGAGGCCGCGGAGCTGCTATTGATGATATAGACGCTCAAAATGACGTCGGCGGCGAAAATAAGGGTAATGAAATAAAGAATGAAAGTCGCGCCTTTGGCGGAATCGGTGACGACGCCAAGCAAATAGAGCACCCCAAAACCGACGAGAATCGTCTGGGCGAGAATCAGCAAGCCGCAAAGGAGCTTGGGCAAAAAGGCGGGAGCGAAGAGCTTCTTCATCTTATTTGCCGGGATGGCTGCGACGGTAGGAAAGCAAATCAAGGTATTCGTTGAGGTCCAAACCGTATAATTTCAAGAGCCAAAAATAGGCTTTGCGAATGTCGCCGATGGTCGAATCGCAGCGGATGAGCATCGAGAAATCGCTGATTTCCTTAGCCGGGATTGAAGCGCGGAAATAAAACAAAGAATCCAAGTAGAATTTGGCTTCGTCTTTTTCCTTCGGGGTAAGCGCGGCGAGGCGTTTTTTATAGGCGTAGATCGGGTAATAAAGGGCGACTTTCTCAGCGAGGACTTTGTCCAAGGGGTCCAAATAAAGCGAGGAAAGCCCAGAAAAATCGCTGTAAACGTATTGGAAATGGGCGCTAGGATAATGCAAAGGGGTCAAAGCTTCGCAGAAGAATCCGTGCAGCACCTCTTTCTTTCCTTCCCGCACACGGGCGATTGGGGTAATTGAGGCGACGATTTTGACTCTGGCCCCGTATTTTCTAGCCAAAGCTTTTCCCAAATCGTCTTTGACGGTGTCTTCGCTGCGGCACCTTCCTCCCGGGAAATGGTATCCCGTCAATGGGAAATCGTCTTTGCCGAGCTCGCGGAGCAAAAGCATGTGCTTCCCTTCGACAATGACGGCGCAAGCATAATGTTCAACGTTGTTCTTCGCCATAAGTACCCCCAGCTGAAACTAGGCTATTATAAGCGAAGACGACATAAAAGAAAATGCCCCCTTCTTAGAAGGGGGAGCTTTCGTCATGGTGGATCTTCTTGCTAGAAAAAGGGGAACCATCATGGTCAATGCCCCCTTCCCATCGTGAAAGAGATGAAGCAAGGGACTCTGCACCGTCTGCTTTCAAAAGGAGTTCCTCCCCGGTTTTGAAAAGGTTTGCGGAAACTTCGAAAAGATCTTTTATGCTTTGGGTAGACTGAACGCCGGTCACCGGGTCTTTCCAAAGGCCGTGATTTTTGTTTTCGATATCACGTCCCACGTATTTTTTAATTGAAGAGGGATAGGTGAAGCCATACATGGCGCTCTCTTTTCCAAAGAGCTTCCATAAAGGCCTCTTCCACCCCGTGCGGCTTTGAAGGAACGATTCGATGGTGAGGTAATCTTTATACGCGAGATAAAAAGTGTCATCCTGTAGGCTTTCGACCCCATGGGCCCAAAGCGAAGAGATGGATTTAGCGTCTTCCTCTTTGATTTTCATGGCTTTCGCGGGGTTGCGCCCCGCGCCAAACTCACCGGAAACGGACAAATCAAGTACGGCCTCAAAAACCTTGTGGGCGAAGGAATAATGTCCAGTCAGTTTCCCGTTCCCATCAAAGCCTGAGCGATAGAAGACATAGGGGTGGCAAGTTCTATCTAGGCAATAATGGGCCAAAAGGCCGCGGACGTAATCTTGCAAAAGCTTTCTTTTGCCGGGGTCTTCTTGGCGACTTGCCTCGATCCACATCTTGGCGTAGCAAACGCTGAAATCGGTTTTGTGAAGCGTCTCCGCCAAGTTTTGGATTTCCTTAGTTCGCGCTCTTTTCTTCCAAGGGATCATGCCGAAGAAAAAGAAGGGATCGGGTCCCTGGTTCCCGAGGCGGAAAGCGTCCGGGAGGTCAGGCTCGATCTCTAAGGCAAAGCAGTAATGGGTCAAGGCGGCGGGCATGGATCAGTCGTCCCCTTCCCCTATCCCCTCCAAGCCGACCTTGAAGGAAGTCTTCTTGTTCGTGACGTTTTTGACGAAGGCGAAAATTATAATGCTGACGGCGAGGCAAGAAACGGCGTAGACGGGGAGGTATTTCCACGAGTCGTTGGTCTTAAGAACGAAAAGCAAGCTTCCCAAAGCCACCGGGGTGATTGTTTGGGCCGCCATGGAGGAAGCGTAATAATAACCGGTGTAGGCCCCGATTTTCTTTCCGGTGCACAGCTCGACGACCATCGGATAGGAATTGACGTGGACCAAAGACATCCCAAAGCCCTTGAACCCCCAAATGATGAAGAGGTACCAAGGGAAAGCGTTGTAAGTTCCCGCCGCGGGAGCTTGCACGGGGAGAGCGAAGGTGAGGACGGCCCAAAGGGCGAGGCAGGCCCCGGTAAGGGAAAGCCCGGAGAATATCGTCCATTTGCGGCCAATTTTAGAAGCGATGAGACCCCCGATGGCAAAGCCAACGACGGAGCCAACGCCGCCAACGATGGTGTTAATGAGGTTTGAACTTGTTTTGCAATGCAGATAATAGAGGGTGTAGTTGCCCATGAACGTGCCGATTCCGTTGTCGGCCATGAACCAGAAGAATTCGGCGGCGAGGATGAGGAAGAGCATCGTCTTATTGGCTTTGCTTAAAGGGGCTTCGTCGGTGACTTTGTCAGCGGTTTCGGAAAGCAATTCGCCACGTTTCATCTCGGGCTCCATCTCTTTCTCGATTTTGTTCTCTTTGACGGTGAAGAAAAGCACGACGGCGCTGATAACCATCAAAATTGAGGCGATGAGGAAGGGAACTTCAATGATCCAAACGTTGCTGTGAGTTGGGCCAAGCGACCAATGCGGATCGGTGGAGGTGCCGAGGTAGTCGGACAAAACGAAGGCCACGCCCACGAGCGTGCCACAGGCGCCCCCGACGTATCCCATGATGTTGATGATGCCGTTGGCTTTTGAGCGAAGAGGCTTTGGAGTCATATCTGGCATCAAGGAAACGGCGGGGTTGCGGTACATCATCGAAAACACGACGACGATGGCCATTAAGGCAATGACGCCGGCGAGATTGTGGTAATGGAAGAGGACGGGAATAAAGGGGAAAGCGACCGCGCAAACGAACGTGCCCACGAGAATATAAGGCATACGCTTGCCGATTTTCGTATGGGTTTTGTCGGAGAGGTGGCCGAATATCGGCAAAAGGATGAGGGCCGCGAGATTGTCCAGGGCCATCATGATGCCTACGAGATATTGAACCTCGGTTTGGTTTTTGGCGCCCAGAGCTTCGGTGAAGAGCTCAGTCAAAAAGGTCGGGCACCAAGAGTCGTAGACCTGCCAAAGCAACAAGATGCCGAAGAAGGCGAAACCGATGAGCATCGTCCTTTTGTAATTAAGCTTAAAAGGGGCATTCGTCGGCGTCGAAATAGGCTGATTTTCCATTGTTTTTCCTCGATGGTTTTCACAATTTAAGCACCTATGGGGAGAAAAGGAAACCGGGAAATAAGCAAAATGAGTTGATTCATAAGTTAATCTTTCTTAATATAAAGTCGAAAAGAGGCGACCCATGTATCAAACAATCATCGGAATCGACGGAATGAGATGCGGCCAATGCGAAAGCCATGTAGCAGAGATGCTAGGCAAAATCGATGGGGCTTTGGTGGTTAAGGCCTCGCATTTCAAAAACAACGCTACCATTCTCTCCCCCATTCAAATCAATGAGGAACAGGTAAGGTCCGCCCTAGACGGCTCTGGCTACCGCATCCTTTCTTTTCAATCTGCGGAAGTCGAGAAAGAGCCGCTTTCATATAAAATTAAGAAGCGCTCTTACGACAAGAAAAAGCAATTTTAATTCTAGCGTTTGAGTTTCCGAAATCTCGTTTTTTACGCTTCTGATTTTTACGCGTTTTTGAGTTTGGAAATTCGGCTCAAAAAGTGTATTTCTATTTTCCAATTTGTCCTTTAAAATTGCCCCGTTTACACGAGGAGGTAATCTATGATTAAGATTGTCAAATACCTGCGTAAAATCGACTGGATTTTGATTGCGATCATCATGGGCTTGACCGTAGGCCAAGTCTATTGCACGATGAGCCTAACCGACGCCATCGGGGAGCTCACTTCAATCATTATGAAAGCCCAAGCTCATCAAGCCGCGGAAATCGACATTTGGTGGGGCGCTGGGATGATGGTCGCCTACGCCGTTGGCAGCATGGCTTGCCAGATGGTCATCGCTTTGTGTGCCTCCATAGTCTCGGCCTCCCTTTCCACGAGGCTTAGGGAAAAGCTCAACGACAAAATCAGCGTCCTATCCATTGGGCAAATCGAGCAACTCTCCACCGCTTCTTTAATCACTAGGGCCACCAACGACATCCAGACGATTGGGTTCACATTCGTTTTGGGGGCGAGGATGCTTTTTTCGGCGCCGGCGACCACGATTTGGGCGATTTGCAAAATCCAAGCCGTCTCCGGCGAATTGACTTTCGTTACCGCCGGCGGCATCTTCTTGCTCATTCTTTTCCTCTTGTTGATGTTCGTTTTCTTAATGCCACGTTTCAAAAAGACACAGAAGCTCATCGATAAAATGAATTTGGTGGCACAGGAAAACCTCTCCGGCATCCGCGTGATACACGCTTTCAACGCGGAAGATTACCAAGAGGGAAAATTCGACGGGGTCAACAAGGATTTGACCAAAATCCAGATTTTCACAAGCCGTCTAACCGCGTTGATGAACCCCTTCTTGCAGCTCATCATGAGCGGCATCTCGCTCGGCGTTTATTGGCTGGGAGCTCACTTAATTAATAAGGGGACGACGGATTATCCGACCTTGGTTTCCTTTTCTACCCTTTCTTCGATAATCGTGATGTCTTTCATGATGCTGATGTTCATGTTCATCATGATTCCCCGGGCGCAGATTTCCGCCAACAGGGTCCATGAGGTTTTAGAAAGCGTCCCTTCGATCGTTGATCCCGATAAGGAGACGGAAGCCACCGAAATTGGGAGCGTGGAATTCTCTCACGTGAGCTTTGCTTATGACGAAAAAGGCGGCGAGGTTCTCTCAGACATCAGCTTCCGCATAGAAAAGGGGCAAACGCTTGCGATCATCGGGCCCACCGGCAGCGGCAAGTCGACCATCGTTTCCCTTCTCGCCCGCTTTTACGACCCCACTTCCGGACAGGTCAAGATCGACGGGGTGGATCTGAAGGAAACGAAAGAAGCGACCCTGCGCAAAAAATTGTCCCTCGTGCCTCAAAAAGGAGTTCTGTTCTCCGGGACAGTGGAAAGCAACATAAAGTTCTCCTCGCCTTCTTTAAGCGATGAAGACATGGTCAAGGCCGCCCAAATAGCGATGGCGGAGGAATTCATCCTCAATATGGAGGATGGGTATCAATCCCATATCGCTAGGGGCGGATCCAATGTCTCGGGTGGACAAAAGCAAAGGCTTTGCATCGCTAGGGCGATCGCTTCGTCCCCGGAGATATGCGTCTTCGATGATTCTTTCTCAGCTTTGGATTTCAAAACGGACCTCCAAGTTCGAAAGAACCTGAAGGCTAGCCTCGCCGATACGACGAAAATCATCGTCGCTCAGCGAATCGGCACCATTATGGACGCCGACGAAATACTCGTCCTTAATGAAGGCAAGGTCGTTGGAAGAGGGAAGCACGAAGATTTGCTGCGCAGCTGCCCCGAATATCAAGAAATCGCCTTGTCGCAGCTTAGCAAGGAGGAACTCGGTTTATGAGAGGACGTCCGATGGATAGCCAAAGGAGAAAGTTTTCTCCCAAAAGCGTCAAAAAGGCTTTCAGGAGCCTTTTGAAAGACCACGTTTCTTATTTGATTTGGTTTGTTGTGTCACTTGTGTTTTTGCTCGGATCCGTTTTGCTATCGATTTTTGCTCCGGGGAAACTCTCCGATTTGACTAACGTCATCGCTAACGCGGTGACGAAATCTTACGTTACGGGAAATCCCGTTTCCATCCCCTTGGATGAGGTGACTTCCCTCGCCTTTGTGCTGCTTGCGTTCTACATAGTCGGAGGATTTTGCTCTTTCGCTTCGGGCTTTATCCTCAACACGATTTCCAACCTTTACGCCAAAGACCTACGCCAGGCCATTGGAAAGAAAATCAATGTCCTGCCCCTTTCTTATTTTGACGGGCACGCCTATGGCGACATTCTCTCCCGCATCACCAACGACGTTGACAACATCGCCCAAAACTTCACCACTTCCATCGCCACTTTATTACAGAGCTCGGTGATGCTCGTCGGCGTTTTGATCATGATGTTCGTCAAGAGTTGGCAATTGGCCTTAACCTGCGTCGCTTCCCTTCCGATTTTGCTAATCGTCGTTCTTTTAATGGCCAAATTGGCTTTCCCACAATTCCAGGCCCGTCAAAGGGTTTTAGGCGACCTTAACGGCGTAATCGAGGAAAATTACTCCGGCCAATCCGTCATCAAAGCCTTCGGGAACCAAAAAATGGAAAAAGACCAGTTCAATGGAATCAACTACTCCCTGGGCAAAACCATGTTCAAGAGCGAGGTTTACATGGGCATGCTTCAGCCGGCGATGAACTTCGTTTCTTATTTGGCTTACGCCGGTGTCTTGCTGGTTGGAGGCATCTTGCTTTGCCAAGGGAATTCCGGCGTGGATTATGGGCGTTTGACGGAGTTTTTGGTCTACGTCAACCTCTTCCAAAGCCCGCTTTCTTCAATTTCTCAATCGATGAACTCCCTTTCAAGCGCTTCCGCGGCTTCTTCGAGGGTCTACGAATTCTTAGAAGAAAAGGAAATCTCAGACGAATCGGGGAAGAAGCCCCTGTTGCCTAGCGTCATCAAAGGGCAGGTCGAATTCGAGCACGTCTGCTTCTCTTATGACGAAACCAGGGAGATCATCCACGATTTCTCCGCTAGCGTCTCCTCAGGGAGCAAAGTGGCGATCGTCGGGCCCACTGGAGCAGGGAAGACGACGATGGTCAACCTCTTGATGCGCTTCTATGAGGCCAATTCCGGCAGAATATTGATCGACGGAGTGCCCATTACGGAAATGAGCCGCGAGGAAGTGCACAATACCTTCGGGATGGTCCTTCAGGACACTTGGGTCTTCCAAGGAACGCTTAGGGAGAATCTGGTATACAACACTCCAAACGTCACCGACGAGGACATCCAAAAGGTTTTGAAAGCCACCCACCTTGCCCACTACGTCAAAACTCTTCCCGGGGGCCTAGATTATCAAATCAAAGACGGGGCCTCTTTATCTTCCGGGGAGAAACAATTATTGACTATCGCTAGGGCCATGATCCGCAATAGCCCCCTTCTCATCCTCGACGAGGCGACCTCCAACGTCGATACGCGCACCGAGGAGAGAATCCAAAAGGCCATGGACGCCTTGACCAAAGGGAGAACGAGCTTCGTTATCGCCCACCGCCTTTCCACCATCAAGAACGCAAACTTGATACTCGTCATGAAGGATGGGAATATCATTGAACAGGGCAACCACGAGGAACTCATGAAGCAAAATGGGTTCTATGCGTCTTTGTACAATTCGCAGTTCGCCTTCGAATGAGGTATCAACATGAAAATCGTCTCTTGGAACGTCAACGGAATCCGCGCCTGCCTTGGCAAAGGGCTCAAAGAGAGTCTGCTTTCCTTAAATCCCGACGTCATCTTCCTTCAGGAAACAAAGCTCAGCGACGATGCGCCCCTTCCCCTGGAAATCGAGGGAATGAAGGTTTATTCCACGAATTCGAAGATCAAAAAGGGCTATTCCGGCGTGGCTTTCTTAACGAAAATAGAACCTCTTTCGGTCCATTATGGGCTAAGCGACGGGGCTTATGACGAAGAAGGAAGGACCATAACTTTGGAATTCCCCTCCTTTTATCTTGTCGGGGCTTACGTGCCCAATTCGGGCGAGGACCTCAAAAGGCTCCCATTCCGCATGGAATACGAAAAGAAGCTTGCCGATTACCTCGATTCCTTAAAGCAAAACAAACCCGTGGTTTACACCGGGGACCTCAACGTCGCCCACGAGGAAATCGACCTAAAGAACCCTTCTTCAAATCATCATAACGCCGGCTTCACCGATGAGGAGAGGCAGGCTTTCTCCGCTTTGCTAAGCAGAGGGTACGTCGATACCTTCAGGCGTTTGCACCCCGAGGATAGGACCTATTCTTGGTGGAGCTATCGCTTCAAGGCAAGGGAGAGGGACGCGGGTTGGAGAATCGACTACTTCCTCGCCAGCGAGCCTTTCTTCGATAAAGTCATTTCAAGTTCGATCCACAAAGAAATATTGGGGTCGGACCACTGCCCCATCGAATTGGACTTGGATATCTAAAAAAGCGGCCAGCGCCGCTTTTTTTGTTGTCGCCTCACTTCTCCAAACGAATTTCCGAGAAGGCTCTTTGGGCTTCTTTCACGAAGGCGAACGTCTTCTCTTTGTTCTTGCCAAGGAGGACGCCATTTTCTTTGTCTGAGGTTTTGCTGAAGGAATCAACGCCATAGGGGCGAATCCTTTTAATCGCCTCATAGACGTTGTCGGGGCCAAGCCCGCCGGCGATGATGACTTTGGTTTTGGGGAAGGCTTCGACGATTCTCTTATCGTCATTCCAATCATGCGTCGTCCCGGCGACGCCGATGGAGGTGAGAGCGGGGTTTATGGAATCCAAAATGAGATAATCGCAGAAAGAGGCGAAATAGGAGGCTTTCTCCATATAATCGGAAGAAGGAAGGCCGATGGCTTGCATAAGCTCGATCTTGGGATCAATTTCTTTCAAATGCTTGGCCAAATCGGGGGTGGCTTCGTAGTAGTTGCCGCAGATATGAACGATGTCGGGACGGAGGCGTTTGACGTAAGAGAGAACTTCTTCTTCGCCTTGGGAAACAACGATAAGGACTTTTTTGGCTTTGTCACCTATGGCGTTGAAGATGGATTCGATTTCTTCGACGGGGGCTTCCCGCGGGCAAGCGTAACCGTTAGCGATCGCCACGCCGATGTGGTCGGCACCGGCTTGCAGGCACATCTTCGCTTCGTTAACGTCGTGAATAGAATAAATTTGTGTAATCATGGGCTTATTTTAAACCAAACTCCCTATAATTGAGCCAAAGGAGCTACATAATGAAAGAATATTCAAAGAAAAACCTCTTCTTCCCGGAGCCTGTGTTGATTCTTGGGAGTTACGACGAGAACGGAAACCCCGATGCGATGAACGCCGCCTGGGGAGGCCGAGCGGATTATGAGCTGATTGCAATATCGTTAGCCGACCACAAATCCACGAGGAATTTCCTTTCCAAAAAGGTTTTGACCATCGCTTTCGCCGACGAAAAGCATGTGAACAGCTGCGACTACGTGGGAATTGTCTCGATGGACAAAGAGCCAAGGAAGATGGAGAAATCACTCCTCAAAACCGAGAAGGCCCCTCATATCGATGCGCCTATCTTCGCCGATTTGCCAATCAACCTTGAATGCGCCTTGGAACAATGGATTCCCGACGAAGAAGGCGGAGGAATTCTCATAGCGAAAATCCTCCATAGTTTCGTGAGCGAGTCCGCTTTAGACGAGGAAGGGAAACTGGATATCGAAAAAGCGGGTTTGATCTGTCTTGATGAGGAGGCCCATCTGTATCGGAAAATCGGCCCTAGCGTAGCTAAAGCCTTCTCGGCTGGCCTTAAGCTCAAATAACAGCCCTATCTAGAAGCGCGGGTCAAACTCCGCGCTTTTTGCTAATGAGTCCATATATGTTTTATTGGGAAAATAGCGGCGCCTAGGGTAGAATAAACCCCGTATCATGGAAATCCTCTACCAGTTCTTTGAAGGGCTGAATTACGTCGCCATCATCATTGCCTCGTTAGGCCTTCTTCCTCAGTTGATTTTCGTTTTATTCGGGTCGATAAAGCCCCGCGTTTTCGGCAATGCGAAGCGCTATCGCAAGATCGTCGTCATCATCCCGGCCCATAACGAAGAAGACGTCATCGGCGGAACCGTTAAAGACATTTTGGAGAACCAGGATTACCCCAAAGACAAATTCGATGTTTTCGTTTGCGCGGACAATTGCACCGATTCCACCTTCGAGAGGGCTGAGCAAGCCGGAGCTCACGTAATTTCCCGTTCCACCGATGACCCGAAGAAGAAAATGGCCTCCTATCCAACGAAGCTTTTGATGGATACTGTCATCAAGGAGCACCCCGGCGAATATGAGCTTTTCATCCGCTTCGACGCGGACAACCGTCCCGATAGGGAGTATCTCAGAAAGATGAACGACGCCGCGGAAGAAGGCGTTGAGGTCGCTAGGGGCTATGAGGCCGCCATCAACCCCAAGCAGAATCGCTGGGCCCAGGTTTCAAGCGCCTATTACATCCGCGATTCGCGCCTTGCATGCAATTTCAGAGAAAGGGTGGGCGGAAATTCGATGCTCACCGGGGCGGGGATGATGGTCTCCGTCGCTTGCGTTGAAAGAATCGGAGGATGGGACGCCATGGGCGGAAGCGAAGACGCCGAATTCACCATCAACCGAATTTTGGACGGAACGGGCGTCCATTACGTCCCCGAGGCCGTGGTCTATGAAGACCAGCCCTCGACGTGGAAGGACAATTACCACCGCATCACCCGAATGGGCCATTCTTTGCACGCCCTGTTTTGGAAGAAGGGCTGGAAATTGTTGTTCCACGGCTTAAGCCACTTCAGCCTTTCTGAGCTTGATATGTTCTATCAACTGTTCTTCATCCCCATCGGGGTGCTGGCGTGCCTTTGGTTCCCCGCCTACTACATCGTTTACACCTTGCTTCACCTCGTCAACGGCTTCTCCGCGCCGATTCTGCAGGGGATGCACAACCTCGAGGGCACGCTGTTCACGCCCGAAGCCTCAAGAAGCGCCATCCTTTCGGATTTGCTTCCGATGATCGGCTATGTTTTGGGGTCGATGTACGCTATCTATTCCTTCCAATCCTATCTTTCGATCCGCCTTTCAAGGAAAGAGCTCCGCGAGGAAAGCGAAAAAGGCTGGGGGGCCGGCATTTTCCTTTCCGCCCCTTACATGATCCTTTACGACATTGCCATCACAATCGGCGTTTTGACCAATCCCGGATGGCAAAAAATAAACCGCAACAGCCAAAACGAAAATGGGGTAAACCATGAGGAAGAAGAGCAAGCCGGCAGAGCCGAATAAAGACTATCTTTCCACTTCCCCCATCGCGGGTTTGTCCCAAGAAGAGGTCCTTGCAAGAAGAAATGAGGGGCTTGGGAATGTGCGCGTTGAGAAATCCGGAAAAGGGTATGGGGACATCATCAAGAACAATGTCTGCAATTTTTTCACCATCTTCCTTTATTTACTGGCCTTGGTGTTTTTGATTTTCGGCGGCCTGTTGAAAAGATTCGGCTACTCCGATGTCGCGGACAAGTATTTTGGCTTCTCCAAATTCGGGTATCTTATCCCTTTGACGGCAAACATCGTGATTGGGTCCATAACCGAAATCCGCTCCAAACGGGCTTTGGACAAGATGAAGCTCGTAAACGCCGCGACGATCAGCGCGATTAGAGATGGGCAAAGCGCCAAAGTCAAAGGCGAAGAACTCGTTCTCGGGGACGTCGTCATCATCACCAGCGGAGCTCAGATTCTCGCCGATGGGATTTTGCTAGAAGGCGATGTGGAGGTTGATGAGTCTTTGCTTAGCGGCGAATCGGCTCCCGTTAGGAAACACAAAAGCGGAGAAGAGCTATTCTCGGGTTCTTTTGTGGTGTCGGGTTCGGCGAAAATGCTTTTGACCAAGGTGGGCGACGACACTTATGCCAGCCAGCTTTCCAACAAGGTAAAGAAAATCCAAACCGAGAAATCGGAATTGATGAGGAACATATACGGCCTGCTCAACATCCTCTCTTTCGTTTTGATGGGCGTCGTCGCTTTGGTCGTCATAACGATGTGCGTCAAAATATCCATTCACGGGCAGGATGCGACGGTATTCCCAACGACTATGTCTTTTAATGACCCCCTGGCGTGGGCCCAAATCGTCTCCACCGCTTCCGCTTTTGCAATCGGGGTGATCCCGACGGGGCTAGTTTTGGTGACCTCCATGTCTTTGGCGGTTTCGATCGTCGAGCTTTCGAAGCAGAAAACCCTGGTTCAGGACCTTTTCTCTTTGGAGAACTTGGCCCGGGTGGACGTCATTTGCTTAGATAAGACGGGGACTTTGACAGATGGGACGATGGAGCTCGTTTCTTCTTCCTATTACGCCCCGAAAGATGATGCGGACTCCTATTTGGGGATACTTTTGGGCAGCAGCAAATCCAGCAACGCGACATCAAACGCCCTAAAAGCCGCGATAAAGCCGATTCCGACCTCCATTCGGGAAGAAATACCTTTTTCGAGCGCGCGGAAGTTCTCCGGCGTTGTTTTGAAGTCCGGTAAAGAGATTCTGTTGGGCGCGCCTGAGTATCTTTGCAAAGCGTTCCCCTCCATCCAAAAGGAAGCCGAGGAAAGGCAAAAGGAAGGCTTGCGCGCTTTGGCGCTGGTTTTCGATGGAGTCCCGCAGGCTTTGTATTTCCTTTCGGATAAAGTCCGCCCCTCCGCTAAGGCCACCATTTCCTATTTCTATGAAAACGGCGTGGACGTGAAAATCATTTCCGGGGATTCGCCTTTGACCGTATCTAAAATCGCGTCTTTATGTGGGGTTAAGAACACGGACAAAGCCATTTCGCTTGAGGGAAAGACCTTAGAGGAAACCGAGGCGCTAGCCGATAGCTACGTCATTTTCGCTAGAGTCAGCCCTGAGCAAAAAGAGGTTTTGGTTTCCGCTTTGCAGAAAAAGGGCCACAAAGTCGCCATGACCGGTGACGGCGTCAACGATGCCCTGGCTTTGCGAAAAGCGAACGCTTCCATCACTTTCGCTAGGGCCACCGATGCTGCAAAAGCCTGCAGCGACGTCGTGCTGATGGACAACGATTTCTCCCACTTGGTCGATGTTGTTAGCCAAGGGAGAAGGGTCGTGAACAACATCCAACGTTCCGCGGTGCTGTTCCTGACGAAAACCGTATTTATCATGAGCTTAGCTCTCTTCACCATCCCTTTCAAAGCGGGCCAAATGCTTTTCACAATCGAAAACGTCTACTTATTCGAGCAGGCCATTATAGGAATCGGCGGATTCTTCTTGTCTTTGGAGAATTCGAAGAAAAGGATTGAAGGGACGTTCAAAGAGAAGGTCTTCCCTTCCGCTTTAGCGGGCGGCACGATGTTATTAATAACCGCCATGTTGCCGCTTACGCTAAATCAGCTCAGTGCCCTTAGTGCGGAAAACACCACTACCGCCATTTCCGTCCTCACGCTTATCACCAGTCTATCCGTAATGGCCGTTTTGTCTTTCCCGTTCACGAAGTATCGCGTCGTCGTCTTCTTCATTTCGCTTGCCTCTTCGATTCTTCTCGCCCTGGCCGCCCCCACTTCTTATCTAGGGGGAGCCCCGACGACGATCAGCATGATTTTCGGGGAAGACCACGAATTCTGGCGCGAATTCTTCCAGCCGTGGAACAGCCCCGTGTTCGTGAACATCGAAAAGCAATCGTGGGTTTGCTGGCTTTTCATCGGAGATGCATTTTTATCGGTCCCGGGATATGTTTTGATTCGCCTTGGGTATAAAAAGATATTCGATGCAATCGGTAAAGAAAAGAAAAAGCAGCTGAGCGAAAAATAGCGCGTTTGTTTCCTTATTTTAATTTGGAAGGGATGTCTTCAATAATGCCGCTCTTCTTGAGCTTTTTGAATATTTTCCTTTGGCGTTTTAGGTCTTTTCTCAAAGGGTTCGAAGTGGGGAAATCAAGGCCGTTCCGTTTATCCTCAACGGCTTCTTTGAACATGTTTTCCATGGCGTCTACTTGCAACGACAAAGCGAATTTTGGGGCGTAAAGAGCATAGGCTTCCTTTAGCTCCGAAACTTCAGAAGGATGCTCGATGAGCCACTCTATTTTCTTTCTCAGGTCTTTATAAGAGCCATGCTTGAAAAGGCAATGTCCAGCGTTCAAAGAGAAGGCGTTTGTGGCAGACAAGCGAGAATCCGAAATCAAAGGTAACGCGCCGCAAGTGATGGCTTCAATCGCGGAGATGCCTTCGGTTTCGAAATCGGAGGCGTGAACGTAGATATCCGTATAGCAAAGAATATTCCGTAGCTCTTCGGGGCTGCAGAATTGGATGGACAAAGGGTTAGCAAGACCCCACTTCCTCGACAGTTTCTCGTAATGGGCCTGATTGGGGCCTTTGCCGCAGAGGATGAGCTGGATGCGGTCGTTGTATTTGCTCGTCGAAATGGCTTTTATGATGAGGTCCTGCCTTTTTTCAGAGGCAAGGCGGCCGGACATCGTAACGATGATCTTGCCTTTAAAAGACTCGGGTTTGTTGGGTTCTACGGGATGGAAAAAAGGGATGACGCCGTTGGAAATCGTATGAATGACATTGTCTTTGTAGTGATGCTTCTTCAATTCGTTGGCAATCATCGGCGAAGGGCAGTGAATCCTTCTTATAGAACGGTAAATATAGGTTTTGAAGCCCGCGTAAATAGCGTCGTTAAGAATCTTTGAATGGCCAAGATGAATGGCGGAAGAGATGTTCTGAGGCTGCAAGTGATAGGCAGTAGTCACGGGAATGTCGAGTGCATCGGCGATGGCTTCGGCGGTTTTTCCAAATTTCATCGGAAGAAAAACGTGTACTAGATCCGCGTCTTTAACGCAAGAATAGATGGTTGAAATATCGCATTTAGCGAAAGTGAAACCTTCTTTGCGAATCAAGGGCTCAAAAATTGGGAATTTATAATGGGGGGTCCCAACGTAGTCCGGGTGAGTTTCGCCGTCTAGGAACTCGCACCCCAAAATCGTGACTTTATGGCCTTTTTTGCGCAGTTCCTCGGCAAAACGGTTGCAGGTCGCAGTCGTTCCATTGTTTAGCTGATTTGCGCATTCGAGTACAAAGACGATTTTCATAATTTGCTTCGCAATTATACTCGCTTGCCCAAAATAAACAATTTTATTGTATTTTTGACTTGTGTTTTATTGGCTTTTTTGCTTGTTTTTGAAAGTAAATTTTTTCTTAAAG
>CAVJMG010000003.1:39174-77778 GCA_963650805.1 uncultured Bacteroidales bacterium | reverse complement strand
TTGAAATGAAGGCTAAATTCGCATCCATTCCAACCCATTTAAGCCGCAGCCAATGCAACTTTTGATCGTTTGCGCCCCACTTCTTTGATGTTTGCTGAAAAGGGCGAATATGAAGAGGACCTATATGGGGGTTCCGGATAAAGTCCATCTCAACAATTCGCAAAGCCCAAATGGTTGCTTGGTGCCTAGAAATCCACAGGCCCGAATTGAGGTTTCCATGGTAAAGATAGCCCGCAGGAGGAACGGACTGGCAATTGCCTCTAAATAAGCACAAATCTACGCAATCTTGGATTAGTGCCCGATTCGCGTTCAACTCCCTGTTGAAATCCTTGATTCGCGGAGCAAGGCGGAAGATTGTTTCTTCGTATCCCCATTTATGCGCCCCACTTCCATCGGTTGTCCCATCCCTATATAAATAAAGCAAAAGGGTGTCGATGGAAGCTCTGCTGACGCCCCAAGATTCAAGGTAATCGATGAATTTGTCGTTTGGAGAAGAATGCACAACGTCCCCATTTAAACTTTTCAAAGATATTTCCGCTCTTCCGACTTCGGTGAAAATCGAAACGTCGCTTTTCCCGCGGGGATCGGCCTTTTGGGCCAAAATAAGGCTAGAGTCAGGCAATTGGGGAAAGATGTCGGTTAGAAGGGACGCCAAATTTGGATTGAGGTCCTTTTTCGGTTTCCCGTTGATTGCTGAAACGAAATCGGTTTCGAAATCAAGGCCGGCTTGCCCTTTAGGCTTTCGGTAATAATAGTCCATAATATACCTCCACTTATGAATAAAGTTGAAAGCTTGGATTCGCCTTAAAAAAGTAACTTAGCCGGCAAATTTTGGGATTGGCAGGGAGATGACGGTGGAGGCGATTTGACCAGCAAGCTTGCTTGCGGAGGCTTGGGCCGCGAAAAAAAAGCGCCGAAGCGCTTCTTTTTCGAGTTGGTGGCCCAAGGCGGGGTCGAACCGCCGACACCGGCATTTTCAGTGCCGTGCTCTACCAGCTGAGCTATCGGGCCAAGCGAAGCGATGGGCCGAACTCAGCAAGAGCACGGCACTGAATCGTTTCTATGTTCTCGAATAATGGCGGACCATACGAGATTCGAACTCGTGATCTTCTCCGTGACAGGGAGACATGTTAGGCCGCTACACCAATGGTCCGTCCTGCGCTTTCGCGCGAGTCATATTATCTAGGCTTCTTGAGAGGATTTCAAGCAGTATTTGAGAATTTCATCGAATTCTGGAAACGCCATTCAAACCGCGTTGATTAGCAGTAGAAATTCTTTCCAGCGAGCGAAAAATAAAAGGGTTTAAAGCCCGTCTTCCTCATCTAAAAAGGCAACAGGGATTATAAAAGCCCAAGGCTGTTTGCCTTGGGCGGGATGGCGAATACCGAATCAATAGTTGGCGACGGAAAGTTCGAAATAAGATTGGGGATGGTTGCAGACGGGGCAAACCTTCGGGGCGAACTTGCCGACGACAATGTGCCCGCAGTTGCGGCATTTCCAAACGGCGACGTCTTTGGAGACGAAGACCACTCCTTCTTTGACGTTCTTAAGGAGCTTTTTGTAGCGTTCTTCGTGGTGCTTTTCGATTTCGGCGACCATGCGGAATTTAGCGGCGATTTCGTGGAAGCCCTCTTCGTCGGCGATTTTGGCGAAGCTAGGATACATGGTGTTCCATTCATAGCTCTCGCCTCCGGCGGCTTCTTCAAGGTTGTCGACGGTCGATTTGATTTCGCCGCCTTCGAGGTATTTAAACCACATCTTGGCGTGTTCTTTTTCGTTGTCGGCGGTCTCTAAGAACAAAGCGGCGATTTGCTCATACCCCTCTTTCTTAGCCTTGGAGGCGAAGTAGGTGTACTTGTTGCGGGCCTGTGATTCACCCGCGAAGGCCTCTTGGAGGCATTTTTCGGTTTTTGATCCTTTTAGTTCCATTGCTTTGAATCTCCTTTTCAAGCAACGCCATTATATCAAAGGCTCATTCTTCTTTGTTGTTAGATGCTTGCTTTTCTTTCGGGAGGTAAGCGATGTATTCCTCATTCTCCTCTTCGGCAGAGTAATCGAGCATGAATTCGTAGACGGCATCGCGGAGAAGCTTTTTTCTCTCGGGGATGGATTTTGTCATGTCGGGGTAAAAGGGCCTGGAGATATGTATCGTCATCTTGGGTTTGCGGTATTTGCCGAGGATGAAGGCGTTCCGATACGTGGTACAAAAAGCGATGACCGGGGCGCCAAGGGTCGCCGGATAGACGAAGGAATCGTCGGGATAGGGGCGAATGTGGGTGGAATAGGGCCAAATGTGCCTTTCGGGGTAAATGGCGATCGCGCGTTTTTGCTTGTAGCGATACCGCACTGCCTCTTCAAAGGCCTCTTTGTGCTCCAAATCGGGAATCGGGAGACACCCGAGCATCATGACGATTTGCTTTAAAAAAGGAATGGAAATGGCGTCGCTGTCGGCGATGACGTAGCTTCTTTTGGGGTTGGCCAAAAAGCATTGCACAAGCCATCCGTCGCAAATTTGCGTGTGGTTGCCGTAGAAGAAAACGCCCCTTCTGAAGAGCGAGCGAATGTTTTTCTTCCCCTTCACTTTCACGCCATACCCGATCTTGCCGACGAGCCACAAAACGGGAAAAGCTAGGAAATAATAGAGAACGAAAGAAAGGATCGACCACAGGAAGTTGTGCCTATGCACGTAGCGGAATCTCTTTGGGAAGCTTTTTTTCTTAATCGAAGTGCCGGCGAAGTCGTCGTTTAGGGCGTCTTCATAATAGACGATTTTTGGTTGGCGTTTCATAACAATGCTGCTTTATTTTAAGTTTTTAATCCATATGTGGGAAGGACAACAGCACAAGAAAAGGCAGGTCGCCCTGCCTTAAGTTCCTTGGTTGCGGGGGATGGCTTCGATCCATCGACCTCCAGGTTATGGGCCTGGCGAGCTACCGGGCTGCTCTACCCCGCGATATACGTGCCGTTTAGCGGCGAAAAGAAATATATCCTTCCTCCGTTATTTTGTCAAAGACTTTCGAAAATTCAGGGGGCAATGACGGCTGCTTATTCTTTTTTCGCTTCGAAACGGTAGAGCCTAGCCCCGAAATCAAGGATGAGGGCCACGCTTTCTCCGATTCCGGTGCCGTTCCATTCTTGGGGCAAAGGTAGGCATCCCGCGCATAGGGCCTCTCCAGAGACTTCGCCGGCCCACTTTTCAGAGTCAAGCCCCTTCCTATTGGCGATGAAATTGACGATCGCGCCTTCTTCTTTTAGGTGCACCGGGGAGGCCATGTTGATCAAGCCGCCCATTCTGCGAATATCGATGTCTTCTTCACGCGCGGAGTAAGTATAGGAAAGAGACGGGTCTGCCCGCAGCTTTGGGAGGCGGCGATAACCGGGATTGGGGGTTTGCAGGCTCCTAACGTAGTTGACGAGGATTCTACCGCCGTCTTTGAGTTCTTGGAAAAGACCTTTCCCAAAGGAGAAGTCCTCAAGCAAAGCATACTCGCCGAATTGGCAGGTCCGGCGGATTTCTTTGTAATATTGGATTTGGCTTTCGATTTCCTTTTCCTCTAGTGGGGACAAGTCAAGTACGTTTAGCTCATAGCCAAGAACCCCGAAGCAAGCGACGTCAAACTTCGTTCCCAAACTCGTTTTCCGCAACGTCTGATGGGAGGTTTTTGCCGAAACGTGGTTAGACATGAGGCTTTGCGGATACCCTTTGATCATCCCTTTTTGAATAAGGCACCTAGAGAAGGAGTCGGTGTTGTCGGACACCCAGCCCGTGTCGAAGAAGCAAAACATGCCAAGGTCGTTCCTTGAGCCTCCGGAGGCGCAGTTTTCCATCCAAAGAGAAGGGAAGCGTTGCCGAAGTTTGCCTAGAAGCGAGTAAAGGGAAAGGATATAAGCGTGAGCGAAATTGCCTTCGGGAGGGAGAGTATCGGAAAAGACGCGGTTATAATCCCATTTGATGAAGTCGACATGGCCTTCTTCGATAGTCTTGGAGATATTCTCGTAGAGGTAATCCACCACTTCTTTTTTCGTCAAATCCAAAAGCAGCTGGTTCCTTCCTTGAGAGGGCTCTATGCCATCAATGGCGATAGCCCAATCCGGATGGGCGGAATAAAGCTCGCTGTCAACGGATACGCTTTCAGGCTCGAGCCAAAGGCCGAAAAGCATGCCGAGTTTATGAACGTAGGAAGATAAGCCTTCGATTCCATGGGGCAATTTCTTGGAATTGACCTCGTAATCCCCCAAAGAAGAATGGTCATCGTCGCGGTGGCCGAACCAGCCGTCATCCAAAACAAAAGCTTCGATGCCTAGGGCTTTGGCTTTTTTGGCGAGGGAATGGAGTTTGGATTCGTTGAAGGCGAAATAAGTGGCCTCCCAATTGTTCAATAGAATCGGCCTAGGCTTAAGTCGATTCCCTTTCGGGAGCACGCATTCATTGACGAAGCGATGGAAAGAGGAAGTCATCTCCGTTTCGCTTTCTCCATAGGCCAAAATGGCCATTGGGGTAAGGAAAGATTTTCCGTCTTCCACTTCCCAAAGGAAAGAGGAGGAGTCAATGCCCATTAAGATATGCGTTAAGCCCATCGAAGTTTGCTCCAAAATTCCCTCGTGATTTCCGGAATAGATGAGGTTGAAGCCATAGCATTCGCCTTCTTCAGACGTGATATAAAAGAAAGGGTTGTGCAGATCACTCGAGGAGCCGGTCGTCGAATGGCGTTCGAGACGTGAGGAGGATAGGGGGATTTTCTCTTCGTGGAATTCGTCTATCCAGCCACCGCGATAGCTAACGCAGGAAAACCCCGTTTTCTCCAAATCGAGGCAAAGCGAGGAAAGGCGCCTCACCTTAACTCTTTTTCCGCTTCGGTTGATGAGCTTAGAGTATCTTCCAATGACGTTTTGCTTAGCGAAAGTGAGGTAATGCAGCTCTAATTCGAGTCCGTTTTGCTCATCTAGGAGAACAAGGGTCAATTCTTGCTCGGCAAGGTCAGGCATGGGGTAACCTTCCATGGGGGCGGGCTCCCCAAGCTTCTCCTCTTTGAAAACGAAATCCAAAGGTTTCAGCCCATCGCCTTCGACGACGATCGAGGGGGTTTGGAAATAGCCCTTCCCGCTGCTTGAGCACTCTAACGACAAGCAAGACAAAGACAAATTGGGGTGCTTTTGGTCGTAAACGATGCTTCTCCCAGGAACTAGCGAAGGACTCCTATGCACCGAAGAGACGTCCCCAACGGCGATTTTTTTGCCATAAAAGTCAAGGACGGGCTTCCCGAGCTCGTTAATCGAAAGGCAATAGGAGGTTTTCTCCGTTTCTAAAAGGAAGGAATCATTTTGCTTGCTGATCATGGCTTTAGTGTAACATCTTTATCCCCCGTCGAAGGAAACGATCACAAAAAAGAAGGCGTTTATGAATCAAACTCCTTTTGCCGAAAATCCAAGCGAAAGAAAACGGGCACCACGCGTTATGGAGCCTCTTTCTTTCTAGGAAAGAAAAGGAAAAACTCCTAGAATAGGCTCATGGCAAAAAAACAATTCATAAATTACGGTTGGTCTTTCGCTGAAGGGTTCGAGGAAAGCTACTTGGACAAGATGCCCGAATCCTCTTCCTCCATCGATATTCCCCACAACGTCAAGATGCTCCCCTACCATTATTTCGACGAGTCCGAATACCAGGGGCTTTTCACCTATGAGAAGATATTCGACGACGAGAATCCCTCATTGCCCGTAAAGTTCCTCCATTTCGATGGGGTCATGCTTCAGATGCAGGTCTACCTTAATGGCATGAATTTGGGGCATTTCGTTTCCGGGTACCTCCCCGTTGACATCGAAGTTGGGAAACTGATGAAGGAAAAAGACAATCGTCTCGTCGTTGTCGTTGATACGCGCGAAGACAAAAGCATTCCGCCTTTTGGCAACATCGTCGACTATCTGACTTTCGGCGGGATTTACAGGAAAGTCTCCATCGTCGCCCATCCTTCTTCTTATATTTCCGGGCTCTCCATCAAAGCGGACATGGATGGCCATTTAGAAGTCAAAACCGACTTGGTCAACCCTAACCCTGAGCTTAAGGTATCTCACATCCTCTATCGTGAGGGCAAAGTCGCCGCCGAATTCCTCGGCGAGGTCCTCGATCTGTCTTCGCCCCATCTATGGAGCTTGGACGATCCCTACCTCTATACGTTGAAGACGATATACGGGGAAGACGAAAGGGAAGATAAAGTGGGTTTCAGGAGCGCTTTGTTCACTCCCGAGGGGTTTTACCTCAATAGGAAGAAAACGAAGATCATCGGCCTCAACCGCCATCAAACTTATCCCTATTTCGGAGCCGCCGCCCCGGATTCGCTGCAAAAAGACGACGCCCGCATCCTCAAATACGGCCTCGGTGCGAATTTGGTGAGGACGTCCCATTATTCCGATGACGAATCCTTCCTGGACGAATGCGATAGGATAGGGTTATTGCTCGTGGATGAAATCCCCGGCTGGCAGCACATCTCAAAGGAAAAGAAATGGAGGGCTCAGCTACGCGATTTCACAACGCGCATGATTCTCAAGGAAAGGAACCATCCTTGCTTAATTGCCTATGGGCTAAGGGTGGACGAAAGCAAAGATGACCATGAGCTTTACGCTTCTTTAGAGCAAATCAAGCGGAGTTTAGACCCCTCAAGGCAATCTTTGGGCGTGCGCTGCTTCAAAGGCTCGGAATTGCTCGAAGACATCTACGCCTATAACGATTTCGTTTGCCATGATTTGACCAAGGGCCTTGATGACCCCAAAACCTACGTCAAAGGGAAGCACCCCCTCCTCGTCAGCGAGAATAACGGCCACATGTTCCCCACCAAATCGACCGACACGCAGGCCAAGCGCCTCGAGCACGCCCTCCGCCACGCGCGGGTCATCGACGATTCATTCAATTATTCCAAACTATCCGGGACCGTGGCGTGGTGCGCATTCGACTACAACACACATAAAGATTTCGGCTCAGGCGACAGAGTTTGCTATCATGGCGTCTCCGACATCTTCCGTTTGCCTAAATACGCGGCCTATCTCTACGCCTCGCAGAATCTGACCAACACCTTCTTCGTCGCCAGCAACCTCGATATCGGGGACGAAGACGCGATGTTTTTAGTGCCCCCCGTCATTTTCACGGACGCCGATTACGTCGAGGTCTACCACGGGGACAACTTCGTCGGAAGGTATTTCCCCGACCGGGAAACATACCCCCACATGCCCCATCCGCCCATCGAAGTCGATGACCTTTTGGGCGCTTCGATCTTAAGCCTTGGCTTCACTGAGAAAGAGGCTTCTTCCTTAAGGGGGCCGGTAATGAAATACGCGAGCAAAGGCGCCGCTTCTTTGTCTTTGAAGGAGTCCTTGACCCTATATCGTTTGATCAAAAAGCATTACAAAAGCTTCGACGAAGGGGCGGAGGCCATCCAAGACCTTCTTCTAGGGAGAGGGGAGAAAATGCGGCCGTTCGTCTTCAAGGCCTACAAGGGAAAGGAATGCTTCGCAAGCAAAACCGTCAGCCCCTCCACTTCTTTCCGTTACGAAGTCTCTTCTTCGAAGACATCCCTTCATAATGGCGAAAGTTACGACGCTTTGCGCCTCTCCATCCGGAAGCTCGACCAAAACGGGACGTTATTAAGCTACGCTAACGACTGCATGCTCATCGAAACCGAAGGCCCGATTTCCATCATGGGCCCGAAGCAGGTCTGCCTAGTCGGAGGAGGCATCTCGATATACGTCGCGTCGAAGAAAGTCACCTCAAAGCAAAAAGCGAAGGTCAACGTTTACGTTGAAGGAAAGTGCCTGGCGTTCGAAATCGACGTCGACTGAAAAAGCCCCTCGAGGGGGCTTTTCTTTAGGCTTGGGTTTGCTTTTTCGCTTCGTCTTCTTTATGCCGCACCTCAAGCTCTTTGACCATTTTCTCTTCCGTTTCCTCGTCGATTTTGAAGCCGAACCGCAGCAGGCAATAGGCGGCGATCATCGTCACGAGAATGGTTGAAATGATGATGATCCCGAATAGAGTCAGCTGATTGGGCGAGATTTTTGCGCCTTCTAAGGCGATTTGGGCGTTCCTTTCGGCTTCGGTGATGTTCCCGGAGTTGTAGTCGCCTTCGGAGTTGGAGATGGCGTTGATGAAGACCGCCGTCCCGGTCGAAGCGTAGACGATCCACTGCAGCCCGCGGTTAAGCCCGGAGCCGAGTTTGACGTCTAGAGGGCGCCAAGCAAAGCAAATAGATTCCTTCCTTTCGCCGAATTTGTATTCGTTGTAGTCAATCGCGTTTTGCATCATCACCAGCAAGGCGAGATAGAAAATTCCCGAGGCTCCGAAGAAGAAGAAGCAAGAGACGTAATACATCCACATGCTGCCGCCGAGGATCCAGAACATATTGCCATCATCCGGAGTGTTGTAGGCCAAGGGGGTGTCTCCAAACAGGGGGAAGGCTATGAAAAAGAAGACCAGATAGCCGACCGTAATGATGATGGCCATCGTGGTGAGCAGGGTTTTCTGCTTCATCTTTTTGGAAAGAATGGGGTAGAAAAGTTGGGAGAGGACGGTTGAAAGGATGTAAATGGCGAGCACCGCAGTGGCGACGAGGCCGCCTTTGTTCCCGCCATAGCCGAAGACCATGTAGAAATAGTTCTGCCCGATGCCGGTGAGGATGAACTCCCCGAATTGGAACAAAAGCAAGGCGATGACGACGAAGAGGAGCTGATGGTTTTTGCCGACGACTCTGAACAAGTCGAGGATGGAGGAGGATTCCGAAATCTCTTCCTGCACGCTGTCACGCTGCTTCTCCTTGCAGAGGAAATAGACCAAAAGTTGAGAGGCGAGGAACACCACTGCGATGATGCTGCCGATCATGGCGTAAATGGCGGCAGTAGACAAGGGAATGAGCCCGGGGAGGAGAAACATGCATAAGGTCATGACCGCAGTGCCGATGGAGGCGGCGACGGTGACGTCGGTGGTGATCCTAGCCCTTTGCTTGGGGTCGTTGGTGAGAGAGGGAAGCATCGACCAATAGCCGATGTCGTTCATGGTGAAGCAAGCGTCCCACAAGACGTAGCAGACGATCATGAAGGCCACGTATCCCCAACCGCTTCCGCCGACCATGAATAGAGGGACGAGGAACATCATGGCAACGGTCAAGGCGTTCCCGATGGCGCCGATAGCTATCCAGGGGCGGTATTTGCCGCTTTTGAGGCGAACCTTCTCGATGATGAAACCCATGATGGGGTCGTTGAGGCCATCCCAAATTAGGGCGATCATCATCGCCACCGTGATGACGCCGTATTGGGCCTTGAAGGTGGCTGGGTCGCTAGAGAGGACACCTGCAGTAATCGCGTACTGCATCAAAAAAGTCCCGATCATCGTGTAGCAGGCGTCACGGAAAATGCCTGACCACGGATAGATGATCCGGGTGAGCTTGGGGACGTTGTCCCCTTGGAAGGTCTGCTCTTTGAGAAGGCCCCCGCTTTTCTTTTGTTTCATAGGAACTCCTTGATTAAGTTGCTTAAATTATAGTTTTAAAGCGCTTACATTCAAGGCGTTAGGAGGAGAAATCACCACTTGTTGAAGACTTTTTCGGCAAACCCCGGAATCTCGGCGAAGGGAAAGGAACCCTCCTCGGTCAAAAAGGAGCCGGAGAAAAACCCGAAGACCTGATGCTGGTTGGAACGGAGCAATAAGGCATTGGTGTCGCTGTGGCGGTCATAAACGGGGTGGAAGCGCAGCTCAAAGGAGTCGTCGGGGAAGCGGAAGAGCCAATCCTTCATGAATTCGTCGGTGCCTTGTCTGGAAAGGGGGATATCGAATTTGACTCTCCCAAGCTTATGCGGAACCCCGTCGAGGTAGAGGACGTTCTCGCTGGCTTTTGAGGTGTCCCCGAAGCCATACCCGAGGTTCCACCCGATTTTGTGGCCGTCGGTTTCGCTGGAAACCGAGCTCCAATACCAGGTGTTTTTATAAGTCCAAACGCCCCTTCCCCAGTCTAAGACGCCATAGGAGCCTTTGTTGAAATCAAGCAGCCTATCGCCGATTTTTGCGTAGCCGTGCGCGAGGAGGCAATTGATTTTCTGATTGTAATAGAAATGCCCCTTCTTTTTAAACGGGGTGGCGATGACTAAGGAAGAGGGGGAGGTCTCATCTAAGGTCACGTCGCAATGGAATGGAGTTTGAAGCTTGTCGATGGCTTTGAGGAAAACGACGAGGCGCCTTCTTCCTTTGCCTTCATTGTAAAAGCGGAAGGAATAGCCCTTCTTCTCATCCTCGACGAAGACGTCGCCGACTTTCGAAGTCTCGGGAAGCTTTATTTTGTCCCCGGGGAAAGGGAGCATGATCGATTTGGTGACGTCGAATTTCCCTTTGAAGTCCAGCACAGACACCGAAAGCCTCCCCATATAGGAGCTGTTGGCGATGGTCAAGGCGATGCCATATTCGGCGTTGCCGACATAGTAATAGTCCCATTCCTTGAGGCGAAGCAATCCGCCTTTGACGCTTTTTTTGGAATAGTCCTTGACTAAGGAATAGGCGTAACCGGCTTCCTGCAAATCGCCTTTTTGGTTCAATAAGGGGCCTTGGGTGAGGAGTGTCTGTTCTTCCATACGAGTCCATTATAGCCCAAGAAGGCGCTTTATTCTCCTTTTGAGGCGATGGAAGGATCCGCCATGACGGAAGCGACGGCTTCCTTGATGGTGGTTTCCTTGGATTCGCGACCGTATTTGTCGACGTCGGCGGCGTCCCTGATTTCGTGGGTCAGGCAGCTAGGGCCGCCGATGCAGCCCCCGGGGCAAGCCATGCCTTCGATGAAGTTGCCCTCAAGGCGACCGGCTTTGTATTTGGTGAGGGCCATCTTGCATTGGTCGAGCCCGGAGCATTTGACCGGCTTGGCCTCGAAAGATATGCCCTGCTCCTTCAAAGATTCGTTCACCGCGTCGGAAAGCCCACCGCTTCTAGCGAAGATCCTGCCGAAATAGGAGGCGTTGTCCAAAGGCATGCCTTCGAGCTTGCTGAGGTCAATACCCCTGGAATCGATGAGGGCCTGAAGCTCTTCGAAGGTGATGACGCAGTCGACGAAAGGCGAGACCTCCTCCCTTTTGGCTTCCATCTTTTTGGCGATGCAAGGGCCGACGAAGACGGTTTTGCAGGTGGGGTCGATGGATTTTAGGTATTTGCAGATGGCGCCCATCGGGGAAAGGTTGTTGGAGATTTTGCTTTTGATATCGGGGAAGGCGGTTTCGATGTAGCGGACGAAGGCCGGGCAGCAAGAGGAAGTGCAATCTCCTTTCTCGGCGAGCTCCTTGGCTTCGTTGAGAGCGACGATGTCGGCCCCGAGGGCGGCTTCGATGACGTCGGTGAAGCCAAGCTCTTTAATCCCGGAGACCACCTGGGGGAGGGTCGCGTAATGGAATTGGCTCGAAATCGAAGGGGCGACGACCATGTAGGTTTTGTATTTCTTCCCGCCTTCAGAGCCCTTGATGATGTCGATTAAGGGAAGGATCGCGCCTTTGTCGACGATCGCCCCGAAAGGGCAGGCGTAGGAGCATTGCCCGCACCGGGTGCATTTTTCCTCGATGATGCTCGTGATGCCGTCTTCCCTGCTTTTGATGGCGCCGACTTTGCAGGAGGATTCGCAGGGCCTTTTCCTATTGATGATCGCCCCGAAGGAGCAGGCTTTGGCGCACATGCCGCAGTTGACGCATTTGCTTTTGTCGATGACGGCGCGGTGATCGGGAAGGAAACTAATCGCGTTCAATCGGCAAGCCTGGGCGCAACGATGGGCCAAGCAGCCTCTGCAAAGGTCGGTGACTTCCATGCCTCCGAAGGGGCATTGGTCGCATGCCGAATCGATAACCTCGAGGATATTGGGGTTGCTTTTGTCCCCGCCCATGGCCATTTTCACCCTTTCTTGGGCGATGGCCCTCTCCTTATAGACGCAGCAGCGCATCGTGGCCTTCGGGCCGGGGGAGATGATGTAGGGAATCTGGTCTTTCTTTTGCTCCAGTTCCCCATCCCAATAGGCTCTCGCGACTTCTTTCAAGACGCGGTATTTGAGCTGCTGGACGAGGGTGTCGAATTTGAGGGGTGTTGCCATGATATTGTTCTCCTTAGTAATAACGCACTTCGACGTTTTTGCCCAAATCCCTTAGGCTTTGGGCGAGATGGTCGATGATCTGCATCTTCATTTTGAAGGTGATGGGGCTGCCATCGTCTTGATGGGCGGGGTTGACCGCGCAGCCGGAATAGAAATAGATGTCGCTAGATTCCTCTAGAAGGGCCTTCGCAAGCAGGCTCGCTCCGTCTTCTTGATAGCTCCAAGTGAAATAGGATTGGTTGCTTTTCGCATAATCCCCGACGTATTGGAGGACTTTGTTGAGGGTGATGACGCCTTCGGTGGCAAGGTCAATCCCCTCGATGCAAGAAAATGGAGGGACCTCGGGGTCTTCCGAATCAAGCCTCCCCTGCACCTTGGCCCCGAGATGCTCGGCGACGAGGCGGCAAGTCGTTCCTCCGCAGACGATGTGCTTCCCGCTTGAGGCGAGGAAGGAAGAGAGGACCTCTTCGTCTTCTTCTTTCTTCGATGGCGGGCCCACGAGGAGGTTGCTGACCATTTTATTCCTCCTCTTGAAGACGAGGGCGGTGCAATCGTCGCCTGGCCTTCCGTTATAAAGGGAGCTGGTTTTATCAAGTAGCAAGGTCGCGAGGCTTTTGCTAGAGAGCAATGGCGAATCGTTGCTTTCCAAGAAGGCGGCGATTTCCCTCTGCTCCCATCCGAAGTTGAGGGTTTCCCCAATTCCGGCGTGCATCACCCCATCGCTATAGAGGATAAGCGCGTCGCCGTTATCCAAATAGAAGTTCGCCCGGTATATTTTCTTCCCGCCTATGAATAAGGTCTCGAAATTTAGCGGCGAGGCCTTGCCTTTTTTTAGAAAGAGGGGCTCGGGGTTATCGAAGTTATAGATGACCCCGGAATAATCCGGCTGCACTTTGATGAGGGTGAAGGTGCTATAGGCGACGTTCCCTCTATCTTTTGACGCGGGCAGGGTTTTGGCTAGGCTAAGCACGCCTTCTTCAATCCCCACCCCTCCTTCGATCATCTGGCAAAGCATCGTGGAGGTGAGGGTGGAAAGGATGCTGGCCTCAACCCCGGACCCAAGGCCATCGGCAAGCACGGCGGTGAGGGAGCCGTCTTCCCCAGAGACGATTTTGACGTGGTCCCCGCAGAGCTCCTCGCCTTTGTGGTTTATGCTAAGATGCCCGAGTTCGAGGAAGCTTTCTTCATCTCTTATCGTCATCTCCGCCCCCTTTCTTCTCCTGAAGCGTTTTAGAGAGAGCGCTTAAGGCGATTTTGGTGGAGGCTGCGGATTCCCCGAGCAATTGGGCGATTTGCTGGACGGTCTCCATGTTCTTTTCGATGACTTCCGAAGTGACTTTCGCCGTCCTTTCCGCGTCTTCGAGATGCCTTTTTTTGCGGAGTTCATGATCGGTGACGTCACGCAAAGAGGCGATGATGATGTGGTATTTGGGGTCGTAATGGATGGTGGCTTCGGCGATTTTCCCGTTGGAGAGCTCGATTTTCTTTAATCTCGTGCCTTCTCCCGACAAAGCGAGGCAGAAGAGCTCGGGATCGATGAATTCATCGACTTTACGCCCTAACAAGGCGCTTGGGGAGCCCGTCTGAAGCAAAGCGGCCATCGCGGGATTGGACAGCTGGATGACGCAGTCTTCGTTCAATACGAGGATGCCATTGGGGGAATATTCGACGATGTCGCTGCCTAAGCTGACGGCTTTTTCCATGAGGTAAGGCAGGCACATTTCAAGGTTGGCTTTGCCCAAGATGACGGCTCTAGCTTTCTCCCGGCAAGTCGGATATCCGCAGGAAGAGCAGTTCAGCTCGTCTTTTTTGCTTGCCTTGCCTATTTTCCTAAGCACTTCTTCGATTTCTTCTTCGGAGATGGATTTAGGCTCTTTGTGGAGATCGGGGAACTCTTTTTTGAGCTCGCTTGGAGCCAAATTCGGGGCGTCGAAGTCCTTCTCCCCGGCGAATTCGCTTAAGGCGATGAGGCCTTCTAAAGGGCCTTGGGAGGGTAGGCAATGGGCTGGGCCGCCTAAGCAGGAATTGGGGCAGATGCTTAGTTCGAGGAAAGCGCGATGGACCTTCCCGGAAGCGACTTCGTCTAGAGCCTTCAGGCAATTCGAAGCCCCGGACAAAGAAAGGTAGGCATACCCCTCCTCCTTCTTCCCCATGGATTTGACGACACCCCCTTCGCTAGGGAAAAGGCGCGTTAAGGAATTCTCCTGCTTCTTTTGGCCTAGCTTAGGCAATTCGATTCCATTTTCTTTAAGGAGGGCATCAAGCTCAAGGAAGGTCAAAACGCAGTCGGGGCCTAGCGAAGAGACGTCCGCCTCCTCTTTTTTGGCGATGCAGGGGCCGATGAAAATGGCTTTGCATCCGGGGTGCTCTTTCTTAAGCGCTCTAGCGTGAGCTTCCATCGGGGAAGGGACGCCAGCTAAAAAAGGGAGCAATTCCGGGTAGCGTTTTTGGATCAGCAAATTGAGACTGGAGCAGCAGCTGGAGATGAGGACGTCGGTTTGCTTTAGGACTAGGAGGCTTTCGTATTCGCCTTTGACGAGCGTCGCCCCGATCGCGGTCTCTTCCACCGCGATAAAGCCGAGCTTAGCAAGTCCTTCTTTCATCCCCTCCATCCCCACGCCGGGGAAAGAGGCGATGAAGCTGGGGGCGAGGGAAGCGCAGCAATTCCCCTCCTTAAGGAGAGAAAGGGCCAAAGCCTTGTCGTCCCTTATCTTTTTGCACCCTTGGGGGCAAGACAAAAAGCAGCGTCCGCAGTAGATGCAGTCTTCGCTGACGATGCTGGCCCTTCCGTTCTGAAAGGAAATGGCCTTGTTGGGGCAGACGCGGATGCATTTGTAGCAGCTGCGGCAGTCGGTTGTTTTGCTAAGCAGGGCATCGTTCATAGGGGTGAACCTCCAAGGTGTCAAAAAGGGCCTGAATACAGGCCCGTTCGGACTAGCCTAAAAGCGGAAGGACTTCCTCTTCCATGAAGCTCTTGGCCTTTCCCGGGGTGAGACCGGAAACGATTTTCTCCCCCACTTTGACCGAAACCCCCTCTTTGGCGCAGGGGCCGAGGCAGAAAGCGGCTTTCAGCTCGACCTGGCTTTCAAGGTGGCGGGAGGATATCTCCTGGCGCAGGGCGTCGATGAGCTGCCGGGAGCCCTTGAGGTGGCAAGAGCTCCCGACGCAGACGGCAAGTTCGATTTTTTCCATTAATTCCCTTTATAGGCGTCTTTCATGATCTGGATCATGTCCTCGACCATGGGCTCGCGAGGATTGCACGGGGTGCATTGGTCTTCGTAAGCCAAATACGCCAACTCCTCTAGATGCTCATTATAGTTCTTTTCGTCGGGAATGATGGACTGGAAGTTCATATCGATGCCGATTTCCTTGCCCAAGTCCATGACGGCCTTGGCGAGGTTGGCGGTTCCTTCTTCGGGGGTGTCCGCTTTTATGCCGAGGACGCGGCAGATGTTCTGGTACTTCTTATCGGCCTGATATTCCTCATACTTCGGCCAAAGGGCGAGCTTGGTGGGCTGGGTGCCGTTGTATTTGATGACGTGGGGCAACAAGATGCCGCAGGTCTGGCCGTGGATGGTGTGGAATTCACCGCCCATCTTGTGGGCCAAAGAGTGGACCAAGCCAAGGAAGGAATTAGCGAAGGCCATGCCGGCGATGGTGGCGGCGTTATGCATTTTCTCCCTGGCTTTGAGGTCGTTTTTCCCGTCCTTGACGGCGCGGGGCAAGTACTCGAAGACCAATTTGATGGCCTCGAGGCAGAGCCCGTCGGTGAAGTCGCTGGCCATGACGGAGGTATAGGCTTCGATGGCGTGCGTGAGGACGTCCATGCCGGTATAGGCGGTAGAGCGAGGCGGGATATTCGTGGTGAACTCCGGATCGACGATCGCGACCGAGGGGGTCAAAGAATAGTCGGTGAGAGGATATTTCTTGAGGTTGGCCTTGTCGGAGATGACGGCGAAGGGGGAGACTTCGCTCCCGGTGCCCGAGGTGGTCGGGATGCAGATGAGCTTGCTCTTCCTGCCGAGCTCTGGATATTTGAACGCCCTCTTGCGGATGTCCATGAACTTCTGCTTGAGGTCGTTGAAGTCGACTTCCGGGTGCTCGTAGAAGATCCACATGCCTTTGGCCGCGTCCATGGCGGAGCCTCCGCCTAGAGCGATGATGGTGTCGGGCTGGAATTCCTTCATGAGGGCGACGCCGCGGTTGACCGTGGACAAATCGGGATCGGGTTCGACCTCGTCGAAGAGCTGATAGGTGACGGGGTTGCGGCGGAGGGCCAATTGGTCGGTGACTTTCTTCAAGAAGCCGAGCTGAACCATCGAATGGTCGGTGACGATGAAGACCTTATCGACGTCTTTGGCGGATTTCAGGTATTGGATGGAATTGCGTTCGAAATAGATCTTCTGCGGAACTTTGAACCACTGCATGGTATTTCTCCTCTTGCCTACTTTCTTGATGTTGAGCAAATTGATGGCCGAGATGTTGCCTGCGACCGAGTTGTGGCCATAGGAGCCGCAGCCTAGCGTCAATGAAGGGAGGAAGGAATTGTAAACGTTGCCGATGCCCCCGAAGGTAGAAGGCGAATTCCAGACGATGCGGATGGCTTTGACTTTGTCTCCGAAGGCGTCGGACATCGACTGCTCCTTGCAGTGGATGGCCGCGGTGTGGCCAAGCCCGCCGAATTCGAGCATCTGCTCGCATTTGTCGAAGCCCTCTTCGGCGCCTTTGACTTTGTAGACGGCGAGGACGGGCGAGAGCTTTTCCCTGGAAAGGGGCTCCTCGGGCCCGACTTTGCTGCATTCGACAGCGATGATTTGGCATCCCTCAGGGATTTCGAACCCCGCGTTTTTGGCGATGTTTTTGGCACTCATTCCAGCGACGGCAGGATTGAGCTTGGCCATTTCGACGTCCTTGTCGCCTTTGCTGACGCCGAACATGAATTTCTCAAGGGCGCGGGCTTCTTTCTCGGAAGCGAAATAGACGCGGTATTTCTCAAGCATGGCCTTGGTTTCGGCGTAAATCGGCTCATCGATGAAGATGGCGGATTCGGAGGCGCAGATCATGCCGTTGTCGAAGGATTTGGACAAGACGACGTCGTTGACGGTCTGGGGGATGTCGGCGGAGCGGTCGATGTAGCAGGGAACGTTGCCGGCCCCGACGCCGAGGGCGGGTTTGCCGCAGCTATAGGCGGCTTTGACCATGGCGTTGCCTCCGGTGGCGAGGATCGTGGCGACGCCGGGGTGATTCATAAGCGCGCTGGTGGCGTCCATAGAGCCATGCTCAATCCACTGAATGCAGTTTTTGGGCGCGCCGGCGGAAACGGCGGCATTGAGCATGACGGTGGCCGCTTCTTTGGAGCAGCGGAAGGAAGAGGGGTGGAAAGAGAAGATGATCGGGTTGCGCGTTTTGATGGCGATGAGGGATTTGAAGATGACAGTCGAGGTCGGATTGGTGACCGGGGTGATGCCGGCGACGACGCCAACGGGCTCGGCGATTTCGGTGATGCCGGTAACGGGATCGTCGGAGATGATGCCGACGGTCTTGGTGTGGCGCATGTTGTTGACGACGTATTCGCAGGCGAAGAGGTTCTTGGTGGCTTTGTCTTCGAAGACGCCACGCTTGGTCTCTTCGATGGCCATCCTGGCTAAGGAGCCGTGATGATCGAGGCCGGCGACGGACATTTTGGCGACGATGTAATCGATTTTCTCCTGATCGAAGGAAGCGAATTCGTCGAGGGCCTTCAAGCCTTTCTTGACGAGCTCATCGACTTCTTTCTGGGCCGCTTCTTTTCTAGCGGCGAGCTCTTCCGGGGTCGGAAGCTTTTTCGTTTCTGCCATTGTTATTTTTCCTCCTTGGCAAGTTCGACGTTCAGGCGGTGGCTAAGCACCGCTAGGGATGATGCGAGATTGACGTTTTCGACGACCACTCCTTCTTTGACCTCGAGTTGCACGGGGGCAAAGTTCCAGATGGCCTTGGCCCCGGAAGCGATGGCGAGATCGCAGACGCTTTGGGCGTAGCTAGCGGGGACGGTGAGGATGGCGATGTTCGCGTTCAATTGCCCCATAAGCTCGGGAAGCCTATCCACGGGGAAGACCATCTTCCCGCCGAGGGTCTTGTTGACGAGCTCGGGGTTGGAGTCGAATCCCGCGAGGATCTGCAAGCCCATTTCCTCGAAGGCGGGGAAATTGAGCAGAGCTCCTCCAAGATGGCCGCAGCCGATCAAGACGGCGCTGGCGGCTTCGTGGTAGCCGAGGAAGGATTCGAGGTCCTCCACCAGCTGCTTGACGCTTCTGCCCTTCTTGGGCCTGCCGGCTTCTAGGGATACGGCTTGGAGGTCTTTGCGGACCTGCTCTTCGCTATAGCCTAGCTTGGCGGCGATGCGCGGAGAGGAAACGTATTCCACTCCTTCGCTCAGCAATTCCTTGAAATACTTAAGGTATATGGGGTAACGGCCGAGTTGGTTGTTTGAGAATTTATTAAGCATTTTCTCTCCTTTCGCTAATCCTTTACCGAAAAGAATACTATGCGCATGAGTAGATAAAAGCAATGAAAAAGTATTTTTTTACCGTTATACTCATTCTCCAAATCAGTAATTTTCAATCGGTATAACGTTATGCGTGAATTTCACCCTCTTCATCGATACTTTTTGTAAGGGGTTTCAATGAAAATGGAAGCGCTTACTAGCAAGTTTTTCAGACGAATTTCTACCTTTATCTATTTTTCATTGACGTTTTCTTTGCGCATTTATCAAATCTTGTTTTCTTTCATTTTCACCGATTTAACGATATTTTTCTGGCTGCTTTTGGCAAACAAAAAGCAGCCCGAGGGCTGCTTGAGGTTGTGCGTTACCGATTACTCAGCTTTCTTCTTGTTAACGAAGAACAAACCGAGGACAACCACTCCAGCAACGGCGAATAAGCCGATTGAGGAGACAGAAGCGATTTCGCCGGTTTTAGCGGCGGCAAGAGGAGCGCCTTTGGAATCGGTTGAGGTTGAAGAATACCAATAATCGAAGATGGCTTTAGCGCCCGCATAGTCGGTATGGACGTCGAAGAGCTGACGAGCCTTTTCGGTCATGGCGTTGTAAGCGGCTGAAGCGGCCTCGTATTTGGCTTTGCAGGTTTCCCCTTCTTTCGCTTCCCCGGAGTAAGGAGTGATGTAAGTGGCGACGAAGGTATTGACCTCGGTGAAGAGAGATTGTGGGATCGCGGAGACCGAATATTCCAAAGAGATGAGCTTAACGCCTCTGGCGATGTTGCCGATCTCAACAGAGATGGAATTAGCAATCGCGGAAGAGGTGGAAGAAACGGTAACATTTGACGTGGCATTCAAGGCGCCCGTCCCAATCTCAATGGAACCGGCCTTAAACGAAATGTCGCCTTCGGTCGAATTGAAGCCGCCGAATATTCCTGTAACTGAATCAATTGAATAATATTTTTCAAGCGTTCCTGTAAGGGAAATCGAAGAAGCCGGATTGCTGCTAGACCCTATTTGAGAGTAGCCTGTGTTGGGAGTAAAAGACGTCGTTCCAACCACGATAGCGGTCCAAGCAGCCTCATCCGAATCCGTGAATGTCGAAGAAGCGGCTTTTAAATTCCAGGAACCGGCGGCACTTCCGAAAGTGATTTTCACGGGCTCATTCGCGACAATGATGTTTCCCGTGAAGGAAGCAAGGGCCGCACCAGAAGAATCCTTAGCAGTTACCGTGTAAGCCGTATTGCCAACAGTCTTAGCAGAGACATTAAGTTTAGTCTTGTCTTCACTAATAGCAGCTTCGGCAATAGAGGTGTCATCAACCGAAACTTCCAAAGTGGAGCCTTCAGACAAGTTAGCGGTCTTCAAATCATAAGAGGAGGTCTCAGCGGGCTTCAATTCAATGGAAGACCCACCATCGACGGACACGGAGGGCGCGGTCGTGGCGGCTTTGAGGGTCAATTTATTAACTTGAACCACGCCATTACTACTTTTTTTACAGTCAAAGCTCAATTTATAGAACAAATTCGCAGCAGGAGCGGCAATTGTGAAAGTTTTAGTGCCCTTCGTTAAATCGCTTTCGTCTAAAGAGACCTTGTTGCTCCAGGTCGTTCCATCACTTGAAGTTTGAAGATAAATATCATTTACACTAGAGGCGGTGATGGAACCGATTTCGACTTCAACTGATTCGATAACCGTTTGAACAGCGCTTGCCGTTGCGATGGTGCCTGCCGAAGCGGCTTTCTTGCTTCCGCACTTAATGTAAGTCCATTCGCTATCCCAATTGTTATTGTTAAAATTTTCAATTTCAAACTCTTGATCACCCGTCTTCGCCGTCCACGTGGCAGTATATCCTTGAGTTTTGTTGTTCGCCTGATTGTCATCTGGGAACGTCAAGACGATGTCGTTGGCGACGTCTTCCGCCTTCACCGCCACCGCTTCTTGTCCGTTGAAGGACAAAGCGCCTCCGCCTAAGGCGAAGGAAGGGACGGAGAGGGCTAAGGTCAATAGCCCGAGGGCGAGGATTGAATTCTTCTTCATTCTTTTTATCTCCTTAAATTCTTTGGATCCTTAGGGTGGCTGAAAAGGGGAAATTATCCCCTTGTGCTTATGTCTAGCCTTTTCCTAAGAAACGCCAAAATCACGAGGGTTTTATAGCAAATCGATAAATAATTATCCACCCTAACTTTACCGTTTGAAGGACCTTGAAAATAAAAACGCCCTCCATATCGGTATTTTGGGCCGATTCTAGAAAGCGGTTTCATTATTTTCGTCAATCGAAGACGCTAGTTGAGGTTACTGGCGGACGCCGGTGTCGCTCCAGATGGCGTCGGCGAAGGAGGGGCTATCGACGAAGGGGTTGCGGCCATAGCCGTTCTTGCAAAGGTAATTGTTTATCTGCTTCTCGATGGCGTTGGGGGCGTAATCCCTATTCCATTTAAGAAGGGTGGATAGCCTGCCCATGGTTTTATTGGAGGCGCTGTCGGTATTCTTGTCGACGAGCTCGAAGTTGTCGGAACCGCCGTAATAGGCCGTGGCGGCGTAGAGGATGACCCTAGCGGCCTCTCCCCTAGCACCTTCGAATCCGCAGGATGCCGGATCCCAAGTGCCCGAAGAGCCATCGCCGTAAAAATCATTGCCGCGGCTAGAATTCTCCGAGCTGATGGTCGGGCGAATGATGAAGGGATCAGCGCCCGGTCCGCTTTTGCCAGAGCCCCTGGAATTGGGCCAGGTGTGCTCCCTGTTGCAGGAGCCTTTCGTCGTGGTAAGGGCCCCTTCTCCCCCGACTTCAGGAGAGCAATGGTAGAAAGGGACGAAGGTGGAAGAGCCCTCAGGATAGCTCGCCGCCGAGGCGCCTATTTCTAGGCAAGCGTTGTAGGAACAGGTTTTGGTTTTGTATTTCTTGATGGCGCTTTGCAAATCGCCGCGCAAAGAATTCCCAACTTTGGTTAAGTCGATGCTAGCCCAAGCTTCGCTGGGTGTAATGTCGGGGGCGCTTGTCGAGCTAGAGGAAGGAATATCGTCGATGTTTTCGATGTAAGTCGGCGCGGCGAAATAAACGACGGCTTTGGATTTATCGGTATATCCGCAGAAAGAATCTTTGTAATATTCAACGTAAACGCCGTCTTCGCCCTCGATGTGGAATTCAGTTTCGGCATCGGAAGAGACGTTGAAGGAAGTCGCGGTATCCTTGATTCCAACGTTAGTGTGCGTCCCGGATTTGCCAGACCAGAGATATCCTCCGTTATCGGGCAAGGCAATGGAGCAAGAGGTATCGGAAGTGAAGTCCAGCGTCAAAAGGGCGACGGAGGAATTGAGGGCGAAGGAAGTCGAGGAAACCGCGGTCATGTCGACGCCGATGTGGTACCAAGAATAGTTTTCCTTGGCTTTTCCGGTGTAGCCCACGAAAGTCGAGCCGTTTTTAGCCAGCATGACGACGGTTTTATGGTTCTTCAGCTGCTCAAGCGTGTTAATCAAGGTGTAGGCGTTAGGGGCGTGGTCGCCAGAATCCGAAGAGGATTGCGTAGAGGAGGACGAGGAAGACGTCTGGCTAGACGAGGTTTCCGAGTCGGATTGACTAGTAGAGACGTCGGAAGAATCTTCTCCCCCGCCGCCAGAGGAAGTGGAATTTCCCCCTTGTACGCATCCGCAAAGCAAAGCTAGGACGGACAAGCTTAAGGCGACGGTTTTGTTTTTCATGGATAAAGCTCCCCTATATGCGTGGCAAGTCTAGCAAAAAGCGCGCCTAGCCTCAACGCCAAACGCGCTTTGAATGAGTTTTTCAAGCCTTTTGGCTTTGGATGAACTCGTTGATGTAGGTGTAAGTGTTGGAAAGTTGGCAATTGGAGGAATTCGTCGCCTCGAAGGCGGCTTTGATGTCTTCGTAGCTGTCACTCGCGAGGTTTATCTTCTTTTTGCCTTCCCAAAGCGATAGCGGCTGCGTGAATATGGTCCAAGAGGAGGTCCACCAGCCTGTGGTCGCCCCTTTATAGCTCCACATCGTCCAGGAATAGCCCCTTTTCTCATACATCGCGAGCTGCTCCTTCCAAGCGTCCCCGTTTTCGAAGAAGGTGAATTCGCCCATGAAGAAGGGGACGTCGTAGTCGTGCCCCCAGTTCCGAATCTCGTGGTAGCCATTGAAGATCCAATAAGGGACTTTGTCGTGATCCCAGTTGTACATGTGGGTCTCGTGCATGATGTTCTCCCAGCCCCACTGCTTAGGGTCCATGAAGCAGTCGTAGCTCCAAACGGCTTCGATGGTTATGACGTGCTTATCCCCGGTTTTTCGAATGGCTTTGTAGATTTTGTCGAAAACGGGATAACAGATTGAGGGATCAGTGCCTTCCCCGGGGTTTGAATAGTCCGAGCAGGGCTCATTGAGGATGTCGTAAGAAGCTATGACGGGGGCTAAGTCCGGGCGAGTCTCCAAATAATGTGATGCTACGTAAGACCAAAGGTCACAGGTCGCGTCCTGATATTTACCTTCTTTCCAAAGATCGGCCTTAGTCATGTCCCCGGAATGCTCATATCCGTTTTGCCCGCCTGGGGCGCCATGGAGGTCGAGGATGCAATAAAGCCCCGCCTCTTTGCAGTTCTCCAAGAAGGAATCGATGTATCCAAAAGCGAGCGTTTCTTCTTTCCTAGAGTAGACGCCACCCTCCTCATTGAGGATGTCCCTCCAATAGAAAGGAAGGCGAATGACGTTCATGCCCATGTCTTTAACGAAGGAAAAATCGCTTTTGCCAAACCAGTTATCGCGATAGATGGACCAAAGCTCGTCGCGCTCGGAATCCCTTAAATTCGGATTGGAAACAAAGCCTTTCAAAGTCTCTTCCATGGGAAGGCTAGGATAAGTGGGAAGGCTATCGTGGTCATAGATAATTTGCCCTTCGTCATCGAGGGCCTCGCCGATGCTATACGGAGACATCCAGCCTTCAGAAACCAAGAGGTTCCCGGCGTTAACCCCTCCAAGAAGGATGTAGTTTCCATCCTTATCGTAAAGGGCTTTGCCGCTTTGCTGAATCAAACCCGTAGAATTGCTGATTTTAGAAGAAGCATCAATTCGGAGGGCTCGATTATGCGATAACGTAGCCACCACACCGACAAATCCAAGGCACAGCAGAAGCGCGCCGCCTAAAGAAGCGGATGTAATAACGAAAATCTTTTTTCTTCGAGTCATAAACAAGTGGCATGAAAGTAGCATTTTAAAATTGAATATTCAAGGGACACAGGCTGGACGTTGACCAAGCGAATTTGGATTTCTTTACATTTTATTAAGTTTTATTTGCTTGTCTTTTTATGCTTATGCAAACTTCTTGTCCCCAGGGGATTTACAAAAATTGGGCCAATTCCTTAGTTTGTAAAATGCCTGACGAAAAGCTTTTCCTAGAATGTAGGAAAAAGCATAAATTTACGTAAATTATTTTATTTTTGTAAAATGCACAGTTATTTTCCTAATTTTCAATTTTATTTTCGTAAAATGTTGAATTTGGCTTAATTAAACGTATTATTTGATTTACGGAGGCAAATGGAAAATGACGGAATCGGAATTGATTAAACTGGTAGAAAAGGTCATTTCTTTAAAATCAGAGACCGCCAACATCGAAGTAAAGAAAGCGAAAAATGGCGTTCCCGAAAATCTTTATGACTCGTTTTCGAGTTTTTCTAACACCTCAGGCGGCATCATTTTATTTGGAATTGACGAAAAACACGATTATGAGGTCTGCGGAATAAGCAATCCTGATAATTTTCAAAAGAAAATAACAGAGCAGGCAATGATGATGGAACCGCGGATAAGGCCCGTCATCACTTTCGCTAAATTCAAAGGGGTTATTGTCGCTTCTGTCGAAATACCGGAGCTCGATGTATTCCATAAGCCCTGTTATTACGTTGGCAAAGGAAAGGCCAAAGGTTCTTATATACGTGTCGGCGACGCCGATCTTCCAATGACCGAATACGAAATTTTTAGCTTCGACTCTTTTAAATACAAAACAGAAGACGAACTCAGAACCAAGGAACGTGTCGATTCCGATTGTCTCAACACCGTTTCCTTAAATTCGTACATCGATAAAATCACATCGGCAAAGCCCAATTTGATAAACGTTGACTCAGATACGATTCTCAAAATGAACGGTATCAAGAGCAAGGACGGGGTTCCAACTCTTTGTGGGATGCTCAATTTTGGCAAATTCCCACAATATTTCTCCCCTAATTTGGACATCGTCGCCGTTAGATGCGTTGGAAGCGAATATGCCCAAGAAGATAACGACGGGAATAGGTTTATCGACAACAAAAGGTTGGACGGAACGATTCAAGAAATGTTGAAGCAGGCCCTTGCCTTTGTTTTGAACAACACCAAGAAAACAACAAGGATTGATGAGATCGGCCAAAGGTCAGACATCTCCGAATATCCCATTAAGGCACTTAGGGAAATAATTTTGAACGCTCTAATTCACCGAGATTACAGCATTCACACCGAAAACGATCCGATCCGATTAATCATTTTCGACGACAGGATCGAATTATCAAATCCCGGTGGCCTCTATGGGGGGCTTACTTTAGATGAGCTTGGCAAAGTCAGGTCGGATATCAGAAACCCTTTCATTGCGTCTATCCTAGAAACCCTCGAAGTCACTGAGAACCGCTACTCTGGAATACCGACCATATACGCTGAGATGAAAAAAGCCGGCTTGATGGAACCGAAATTTCAACAGGATCGAGGAACCTTCAAAGTCATTCTCTACAACAAGAAAAAAGCCCAGGTCATCGACAACGAGTTCATCGATAAGATTAGCGCTTATTGCAAAACGCCTCGAAGCAAGGAATCTATCGCCAAATTCTTAGGCTTTGACGAAAAGCACCCTTCCTATTGTGTGAACACCTACATCGTACCCCTCATCGAAAAAGGCGTTCTCTCCTACACCATCCCGGATAAACCGAAAAGCAAAAACCAAAGAATTTATACAACCGACTTTTGAAGGCTACAAAAAACGCCCCCGCTTAAGGGGCGTTGGCGTTAGTTGAATATAGAGAGTTCACTCAACCATTTTGAATTGGGCCCAGCACTTGCTGAATTCGCCGCCCACATTCAAATTGACCGCGTTAATAAACTTCTTGTTTTCTTTCCACTGCCATGAATAGGCGTAAACATCTCCAACAGACGTTGTTTCGGTCTTCCCTTCGCCGAAAGTGAAGCTGAAGTTAGTCTTCGCCGCGGCTTCGATGTCACCGGTGGTCGTATAGGTCAAAGCGATGTGGAGACTCGTTTTGCCGTCGGCTTCTGCATCCAAGGTCCCAGCGCCTTCACCATCAAGGGTGAGAGTGTAGGTTTCATCGTTATTAGTCGCTTTATAAGTCCCGGCGAACTTATCGGCGCTGTGTTCGCTAGCGGGGACGTAAAGTGGAAGCGATGGGGCGTTCAAGGAGTCATATTGGAACAAGACCTTGCCCGAGGGCTGGCCGGATTCTTTGCCATCGAGATAGGCGGAAACGTAAATCGTGGTGTCGGAAATCTCAAAGTAGATGGTGCTGACGGAATCGCCGAAGTTGGTGGAACGCTCCTGGCCTTCTTTGGTGGGCTCAGGATCGTAACCGATTTCCCTCATGATTTCCTCGGCCAAGGCGTGGTTGTCGCTTTCCGCGCCGTAAACAAACAAAGTGGGATCATCGGCGTCGGGCTTAGCCGCGCTGAAGAGGCTGGGGTCGACGGAGAAGAGGGTCTCCATATGATCGAGGTAATCAGTCCATCCGGCGACTTCCGAGCCCTTGATGGCGCTGCCTTTGGAAGTGGATTCGAGTTCTTCTTCCTTCTTATATTCCTTATAGTTATAGACTTTGCCGTCTTCGTTGATGTAGCCGCTGCCGAGCTGGTCGTCGTCGAACCAATCTTTGGTGTAGTACATCGTTTTGGAGAAATCCATTTCGAAGATATCTCCGTCGGCGTCGAGATAGTCGGCGCCATAGATGCGGTAGCCCGTCCCGTTATGATATTGGGTGATGAGATTAGTCAAAGCGTCTTTATCCGCTTCTTCTTGCTCGGGGTCGGAGGCCGTCTTCAAGAACGACTCCAAGGCCACGATGTCTTCGCTAGTCGGGGCGAAGGTAAGATCGATGCGAGCGGTATAGACGTCTTTTTCAAGATTCCCCTCGGCGTAGAAGCCAATGGAGGCGCCGCTAAGAAGCCCCGCCGTATGGGTGAGCGTAATGGCGATGTCGGCGTAGTTGCCGGCGGTGTCGGGGAGGAATTGGTTGATCGTGTTGACGAAGAGCTCGTTGGTTTTTCCAGTAGAAGAATTCTTCGCGCTTAAAAGATAAAGGTCTCCGGTGAGAGGGTTTGAGGACACGGCGAAATCCCCATCGGTAACGTCGAAATCAAGGAAGCGGTCCTTCTGCCATTCGGTTTTGTCTTTGGCGGTTCCATAGCCATAGAATCCATCGGAATTCTGCCTGAAACGATAGACTTTGCCGCTGGGGAAGATGCCGATGCCGGTGCCTTTGGAGGTATCGAAGTCATAAGCCTCTTTCCTGACCAAATGGGTGGTAACCGTGGAGCCAGAGCTCATGTCCACGCCTTCGGCATAGTAGCCGTTCTTTACCTCTTTATAGAGTTCTTTGAGGGCTTCGGCGCTGTCTTCGGATTCGTTGACGGTGATGTCGACCCTGGCCGTGGCGTTGCCTTGGGTGGCGATGACGGCGGCTTTGCCGGCTTTGTTGAGGATGACCCTCTTCGTCGTAGGATTGACCAAAAGGATGTCGTCGGGGTCTTCCTCGGTCACTTCAATCTCACCTTCATAATTGAAGAGATCAGAGAAATTGAAACGCTCGCCGGCGTTTCCGGTGACGCTGGATTTCTTCGCCGACAAAACGGTGACGGAAGACTCGCTTTGGGAAGAAGAACCGGCCTGGCTGGAAGTTTGGCTTTCGCTTGAAGCGGAACTATTGACGCTAGAGTTCTCGTTCCCGCCTTGGCTGCAAGAAGCAAGCAGGAACAAAGAAGAGACGGCGAGGACAAATTTGGATGCTTTCATGATTTTACCTCTATTACACGAGCAACTATCTTAAGACTCGGAATAAAACAATCAATAGTCAACGAAAATGAAAAACAGCCACAAAGGTGTTGTAATCGTCAAGAAATGCCGTGAAAGCCCTTACATTCAAGTGACGTCAAACAGTTTGCAAAAACTTTTTTTCAAAAATATCGATATTTCCCCTTGCGAACTTTTAAATGGCTATTATGTTTATTCCGTTGTTTTCTAGACCAAGAAAACGGAGGTACAAATGAACAAAAACTCAAAAGTCATGCTCCTGAGTCTAAGCGCGTTGGCGCTTTCTTTGGGAGCCGTGACCTTCTTCGCCTCGGGGAAAGGCAATGGCCTTGTCACCAAGGGGCAGGAGGTCGAATGGGGCGTCGACTTCTCCAGTGAGGAGAACGCCTTAGTCGCCGGAAGCAAGCAAGTCGCCAAATCCAAGCTGGGAAATTCGTTCGAATTCACTAGCGAGGGGCTTACGTCATCCGAAGGTAAATACGCGACCTTCGCCAAAGGCGGCAAACTCGCCAACTCCACCATCATGCATCAGATCAAGTCGCTCACCGTCGCCTTCGACGAGGGCGCTTCCCTATGCGTTGAATGGGGATGGAGCGAGGACAATCTCGTCAGGGCCGGCGAGCTCTCTTCGGGAGTCGCCTTCACCTTCGACGGCGATTTGCCCGATTACATCGCCGTTTCTTCCTTAAGCGAAGGGGCCGGGGTCTCTTCGATTTCGATGCGCTTTGCCTGCACTAGCACCAGCGTTGATTCCTCAGAGGATTACGCGGGCATCATCGGCGCCACCGGATTCTACAAAACCGTCTATGGCGGCAAGCAATTCCGCTTCAGGATCAACGGGGCCAAAACCGCCGACGTCTACGTCGCCGGAGAAGAAGCTGGAACCCTCTACATGAAGAAAGGTGAGGATTGCTTCTCCTACTCCAATGCGGATGGCTCCATCGCCTTCACCGTCCCAACCACTCAAAGCAATACCAAATTCCTTAGCGTCAGCGGCACCGTCGCAGGAGTCGCCATGCCTGACACCGGCAGGAGCTGCGAGCGCACCTTAGACGCTTACAAGATCACCGCCAAATCCTATAAGTTCGCCGCCACGGAGAGCGATAACGCTTATGAATTAAGCTACGTCCCCGGCCAAGGCATCGTTGCTTTGCAGGGGAAAAATAACAGCAAATGCTATGCCTATGTCGTTAAAGACGAAGCCATCTATTCCCTCCATCACATGGACAGCGGATGGAAGTATCGTTCCACTGACGTCGTGGATAGCTACGATTTCTCCATCTACGATCTCAAAACGATGCTCTTGCTCGATGCTTGGGCTTGCGAAGAAGTCGCCGAAAGCGGCTTAACCTTCTCCGCGACCGGGAACCTCACCAACACCGACAACGGCTTCACCAGGACCCTAGCGAAGACCTCCAACGTCACCGACACCTCTTGGACCTACGTCCAGACCAAAGTCGTCATCGACCCCACCACCTTGCAGATCAAATCCGTGACGATCTTCGGCAAGTACGGCAGCTCTTCCACTTACAGCTACACCGAATGCGGCGTCTATACGTTCGAGGAAATCACTGACCTCGGCGTTGACGCGGAACTCGTTTCCAGCTTCCCGACCGGAGAAGAGGGCGAAGGCGGCGTCGAAGAGGAATTCGGCGCTTAATGAAAGGAAGGCAAAAGAACATGAAAAACAAATCAAGCAAACTTTTGGTCCTCTCCCTAGCCGCGTTGCTAGGCGTGGCCTGCTCGCCCATTAATCAAAACGAAGAAAGCGAGAAAGTCGGAGAAAGTATTCTTGTCGATCAAGGCCAAGTCGCCGAAGATGACATCGGAGTCGCCGTTCCTCTAATGAAAGAGGCTTCCTCCACTTCTACTTCAAACGCTAAACTGGGCTATTATTTCGGCTTCCAGAAAATCGATGAAGAGGGCGGAAAAATCTCCATTCGCTTCGTCGTTGCCTTAAGCGGCATCAACGACGTCTATTCTCTAAGCATCAAACGCTCCGTCGTCGATAGCGAAGACAACTCCGTCATGGCGGAGAAAACCCTCAGCGTCGATAAGGTCTACTCCTCTTTGAAGAACGCCTCCTCCATCACTTGGGATGGCGAGAATGGCAGCTTGGATGCGGATGACACCTATTACGCGGTCTACACGCTGAAGAACATCCCCGAATCCCACCTCGATGACGTCGTCAGCGTCGAATTCAGCATTGAGAAATGGAGCGGCGGCACCGTGAATGCCTCCACCAAGGCCAACGGAACCTCCTTCTTGCACGCCGCCACCGAAATCACGGGCTTGACCTTCGTCGCAGGGTCTTCTTCCAATGAATACGTCAAAGCCAACGAAGTTTACGTCAACGCGACCGCTTCCACCGCGTCGACTTTGACGGAAGTCGAAATTCCCGAGAAGGTTTACGTGGCGCCTAGCAGCAGCCAAAAGCACGTCATCAAGGAAGCTACGGTTGTGTGCATTGGCAACCCGAGTTACACCGGTTACGCCAGCACTGCGGGGCAAGGCTTCTCTCAATGCACGAATTTGAAAAAGATTACACTGCCAAAAACAATCAGGATTTTTGCAAAACACATTTTCAACTCCACTTCCCTTGAAGAGCTTGAATTGCCTGAGGGCCTTACCACGATTCAAGATCAAGCCCTCGGCTATGTTTATCGTTCCTCTTACAGCGGCGAAATGGATTACTCTTGCGGCATCAAAACCCTGATTTGGAACGCCAAGAACCTCTCGACCGCCCCTGAATACTCACCCTCTTCATCTTGGTCCTACGGGATGATCAGCTGGACGTTGGACAAAGTAATCATTGGCGCAAGCGTTGAATCCCTCCCCAACTACCCACTCTTCGGAGGCAGAGGAACTGCCTATCTGCCTTCCTTCGTCAGCTGGGGCATCACCGAAGCCGCCCGCACGGCGATGGCCGCGGTCAGCCCGAAAGCTGATTTGTTCTCCGTTTCCAACTACGTTTGCTCCGACACAGCCAAAGTCAAAGTCAACTATCACCTTGGTGAGGGTACCCTTGAACTCGATGGGGCTTCGCGGACCGGAACCTACACGAATGAGGTTTACACCGGCGGAGGCAGGACCTTGGCCGAACCCGAATCCCCGGCACCGGCTTCTGGATACAAATTCACCGGTTGGTTCCTCGATGAAGATTACGCCAACGAAGCGACCTTCCCGCTCACGCTTGGCGAAGAAGATGTCTCTCTATACGCCAAATACGAAGTCGCAGCCCCTGGCGAAGTCGCATCCGCACCCAAGGCCCTCTCTTTAGGCGATGCCTTCAGCTTCACCACAAGTGAAAATATCCCCGCCAACTACTTCAGCTTCACCGCCACCAAAGAGGGAAGCGATTACTACTACTTCGAGATCTCCGACTTCACCCAAGCCGAAGATTCCCCCAACAACAGACTCCTCTATAGTACAAATCTTTGGGCCTATAAAACTTCCGATTTCGCTTCGCCTTTGAGTGTCAATCTCAGCGGGCCATTCACCAGCGAAGTCAATGGTTACTCCCACTACCAAATCAGTGTCCGCTTAGCGCAAGGCGAAACTATCTACATCAAAGCCGCGGCATTTGACACAACTGAATCGTCTCCAAAACCCGTTTATGGCGATTTGACCTTGAAAGTTTGGGATTATGATGGCGACACAGTTTCAGAGGCCACGGAATTCTCCAAAGAGACTTCTGCCAGCTTTACCAGTAACAAGGCTCATCAGGATTACGTCTCTACCATCTACAAATTCACAGCCACGCAGGCTTCTTACAAGTTAACGGCCGCTCAGCTTGGAACCCATAATGTCAACGCAAGAGTAAAAGTCTACGCTGACGAAACCTTGAAGACTTCCAAAGGAAGTATCTCAATCAGTTCCGCCAAAGAAACTTATTGCCTGCTGACGGGCCTAACCATTGGTTCGACCTATTACGTCGAAGTTGAATCCAACTACCTCTCGACCTTTGAAGAAGGGGATGGGATCTCACTATCTCTTGGCGATTTGCCTGCCGGCCTTGCCGAGGATAATCCAATTCAAGCCAGCTTGGGAAAGAAGCAAGAAATCGTCGATATGAGCGCCCAAAAGCGTTACTACTCTTACGATTTGGAAGCCGGCAAAACCTACTACATCCTTGGAAAGCGCTATGGAACCGGAAGTTCAGCCGCCGATGGCGCCTACACTCTTACCCCAGTCGGGGAAACAACCGCTTTGGCATCAGGCAAAATTTGGACATCCACTTATTACGAGTACTCTAAGACTACTACCGTGAAGCCGACGACCACCGGCAAATACATCTTCACTGTCGATGTCGCCAAATCCTCCACTTGGAACTCGAGCTATCACATGACGGAGTTCGCCATAGTTGAGGAAAAATCCGGTTTCGATTCCGAAGCCACCTACAGCGACGGCGACTACCTCATCATCACCTCCACTTCAAAGGCCATTTGGAACATTAACGTAAGCTTGGCTCAAGAAGCTGAAGGTGAAACCGCTAAATTGGGAGTTCTAACCTCCAACATGAGCTTCCCAACCGACGCCTCAGCCATCTATAGCGGGGACGCAACGATCACCTATGCTGGAAACAGCTATGCAAATTTCTACCAAATCTCAACCAGCAACGGTGCAGACGCTAAAATTACCGCCTCTTTGGCTCCGAAAGCCCTGGAAGGAAAACCCTACGTCAACAAACAATTCAATGGTGGCTACACGGGAAGCACGTCTTATTGGAAAGTAACCATCGACGAATACGGGACTACCTCCGGAGAAGGAGCATTCAACGTTTCAAACGGCGTTACAGTAAGCGAAACCTCCCTTGAAAACGGCATTTATGAGCTTGCTCTCAACTACAAAGGCACCGTGACCAAGGGATACACTGACGGCACCAGGATTTATGCTAACTGCAACGGCCAAGAATGGCTCGCTTCCAACGCAATCGGATACAGTAGCTCCATAAGCTTCAAAGCCGCCAAAACATCCGACTATGCCGCGGGAGACACCAACCCCGAAACCGGAGCTGAAATCCTCTCGATCGTCGAAAACAACACCCGCATCTACTGCTTCATCCTCGGCGGAAAAGTTTATTTGAACGCCACCGTCGAATTCGCTAGCGGCGACATCGCCACCAGCGATTCGCAGTTCACCGTCAAAGACGGAGAAACCGTCCTCGGGACTTACAAGTTGACCAGCGCCGGGAGCAATGGCACCATCGTCGCCGTCACCGAGTAATCTCACCGCTTCATCTTCTTGCCGCCTAGCTCGCCTAGGCGGCTTTTCTTATATTTAGCCATCAAAAAAGGCCCCCGAAGGGGCCTAGTTAGGCGAAATTCAGTCGAGGTGAGGTCCGGCCTTGACGAGGGCTTTGCCTTTTTCGTTGTCTTCGTATTTGACGAAGTTCTTCCGGAAGCGCGAAGCGAGGTCTTTGGCTTTCTCGTCCCACTTGGAAGGGTCGGCGTAAGTATCGCGCGGATCGAGGATCTTCGGATCGACGCCAGGGAGGGAAGTCGGGACCTCGAAGTCGAAATAAGGGATCTTCTTGGTTTCCGATTTGAGGATGGAGCCGTCGAGGATCGCGTCGATGATGCCGCGGGTGTCCTTGATGGAGATGCGCTTGCCCGTGCCGTTCCAGCCCGTGTTGACGAGATAGGCTTTCGCGCCGGACTTCGCCATCTTCTTGACAAGCTCTTCGGCGTATTTGGTCGGGTGGAGCTCAAGGAAGGCTTGCCCGAAGCAAGCGGAGAAGGTCGGGGTGGGCTCGGTGATGCCCCTTTCGGTGCCGGCGAGCTTGGCGGTGAAGCCGGAGAGGAAGTAATACTGGGTTTGCTCGCGGGTCAAGATGGAGACAGGAGGGAGGACGCCGAAGGCATCGGCGGAAAGGAAGATGACGTTTTTGGCCGCAGGTCCGTGGGAGATGGGCTTGACAATGTTGTTGATGTGATAGATCGGATAGGAGACGCGGGTGTTCTCGGTGACCGATTTGTCGGCGAAGTCGATTTTGCCCTCGGGGGAGACGGTGACGTTCTCAAGCAAAGCGTCGCGCTTGATGGCGTTATAGATGTCGGGCTCGGAATCCTTGTCGAGGTTGATGACTTTGGCGTAGCATCCGCCTTCGAAGTTGAACACGCCGTTATCGTCCCAGCCGTGCTCATCGTCGCCGATGAGGAGGCGCTTGGGGTCGGTGGAGAGGGTGGTTTTGCCGGTTCCGGAAAGCCCGAAGAAGATGGCGGTGTTCTCGCCGTTTTTGTCGGTGTTGGCGGAGCAATGCATCGAAGCCATTCCCTTGAGGGGGAGGAAGTAGTTCATCATGGAGAACATGCCCTTCTTCATCTCCCCACCATACCAGGTGTTGAGGATGACCTGCTCTTTGGAGGTGATGTTGAAGGCGACGCAGGTCTCGGAGTTGAGGCCTAGTTCCTTATAGTTGGCGACTTTGGCCTTGGAGGCGTTGTAGACGATGAAATCCGGCTCGAAGGTGGCGAGCTCCTCCTCGGAAGGACGGATGAACATGTTCTTGATGAAATGGGCCTGCCAAGCGACTTCGACGATGAAGCGGACGGCCATGCGGGTGTCTTTGTTGGCGCCGCAATAGGCGTCGACGACGAAGAGCCTCTTGGAGGAGAGCTCATTGACGGCGAGCCTCTTGACCTCATCCCAAACCTCTTTGCTCATGGGGTGGTTGTCGTTGGGGTAATTTTTGCTCGTCCACCAAACGGTGTCTTTGGAGTTGTCGTCGACGACGAGGTATTTGTCCTTGGGGGAGCGCCCGGTGTAGACGCCGGTCATGACGTTGACGGCGCCTAGCTCGGTGAGCTGGCCTTTTTCATAGCCTTCCAAATCGGCTTTGCTCTCTTCCTCAAAGAGGAATTCGTAAGAGGGGTTGTAGATGACCTCTTTGGCGGATTTTATCCCGTACTTTTCTAAATCAACTGGATTCATTTTCTTCCTTTCTCCTTTTGATTTGCTTTGTTTTTATTTTTCCCGGTGGAGAGTCGCCTCCCCGGAAGAAATCGTAAGAATTTGCCCTTGTTCGTTATCTAGCAGCAGATTGCCTTTGCTATCGATCCCCTTAGCGAGGCCAGACAGTCCCTCACCGTAATAGGAGAGGTCTATCTTCTTGCCTAAGAGGTAATCGTGGTCCTTTAGGAAACCCAAGGCTTCCTCGGTGCTTAACGAGTCGAAGTTTTCCAAAAAGGCGTTGAGGAAGCTCTGCTTGTCGACGCTTTTCCCCAACGTCATGAACAAGGAGGTGGCGTTAGGGAGGGAATCGGGGAAACTCTTTTGGTTGAGGTTGACCCCGATGCCGATGATGTAGGAATTCTTTTCGCCTTGGCTGACCCCTTGAACGAGGATGCCACAGCATTTCTTGTCTAGAAGCATGACGTCGTTTGGCCATTTTAGCAGAGGGGATAGTCCCAGGCTTTCCATGGTTTTGGCGACGGCCACGCTAGAGAGCAGAGGGAGCAAGCAGGGATCGATTTCTCCATCCTTATAAAGCATTGAGAAGGTCAATGCCCCGGAAGAGGACTCCCACTCTCTTCCTAGTCTCCCCCGACCGTTAGTCTGCTTAGAGGCCACCACCACGTCCCCGTGATTGAGGGAGCGGAGGTTTTCTTCGATGTAGAGGTTGGTCGAGGGGAGGATTTGGAAATAGCGGATTTCGTGTTTCATCAGCCAAGGAGCATGATGAGCAAGCCCGCGGCGACGGCGCTTCCGATGACGCCGGCCACATTAGGCCCCATGGCGTGCATCAGGAGGAAGTTGCTTGGATCTTCCCTGACGCCTTCTTTTTGGACGACCCTAGCCGCCATAGGGACGGCGGAGACGCCCGCGGCGCCGATCATGGGGTTGACCTTGCCTTTGGTGAGCCAGCACATGAGCTTCCCGATGAGGACGCCACCGGCCGTCGCCAAGATGAAGGCGATGATGCCGAGGGCGAAGATGAGAAGGGTTTTGGCGTTGAGGAAGTTGCTCGCCGTGGCCGTGGCCCCAACGGTGAGGCCAAGCAGGATTGTGACGATGTATAGGAGCGAATTCGAAGCGTTCTCCACGAGCTTTGGAACGACGCCGGTTTCCTTGATGAGGTTGCCGAACATCAAGCACCCGATAAGCGGGGCACAGCTAGGAACGAGCAGGGTGACGAGGATCGTCGTGATGATGGGGAAGAGGATTTTCTTGGTCTTGGAGACGGGTTTGAGCATCTCCATGTGGATGCGCCTTTCCTTCTTCGTCGTGAGCAGCCGGATGACCGGAGGCTGGATGAAGGGCACTAGAGCCATGTAGGAATAGGCGGCGATAGCGATGGAAGAGAGCAATTCCGGCGAAAGCTTGGTGGTCGTCAGAATCGCGGTTGGGCCGTCGGCGCCGCCGATGATGCCGATGGATCCGGCTTGGGCGGGCGTGAAGCCGCAGGGAATGGCCAACATGAAGGTGAGGAAGATGCCGATTTGGGCGGCCGCCCCCAGAAGCATGGTCTTAGGATTGGAGATGAGGGGGCCAAAGTCGGTTGTCGCCCCGATGCCCATGAAGATGAGGCAGGGATAAATCTCATATTTAATCCCGTAATAGAGCGTGCCGAGGAGGCCCGAATAAGTGGCGGTGCATTGGGCGGTGTCCACCACTTGCTCGCCATTGGGGTAGAATAGCCCCAATAACCCGTTGTAGGTCACCGTCTTCATGACCGGCCCCGAGAGGGCTTGGCCATTCAAGTCGACGTAATTCGTTTCGAAGATGCCGGATAAGGGCAAATTCACAAGCAGCATTCCTATGCCCATGGGGATGAGCAAGTAAGGCTCGGCATCGCGCCAAATGGCGAGATATAGCAGCAAGCAAGCCACGCCGATCATGATGAGGTTTTTCCATCCCCCATCGGCGAAGAACTGGCTGAAGCCGGTGCTGTTCCAGAACCCGGAGAAGAATGCCCCTAAATCGTTGAGTGCAGGGACCATGGCGCTTACTCCAAGGTGACGAGGACGTCGTTGGTGTTGACGGTTTGGCCTTTGGACGCCGAGACGGAGGCGACTTTGCCATCGCGTGGGGCCTTGATTTCATTCTCGAGCTTCATGGCTTCGAGGATGAGGAGGTTGTCGCCTTCCTTGACTTCGTCGCCGGCTTTGACTTTGACGTCGAGGATCGTCCCCTGCATCGGTGCGACGATTTTGGTTCCGCCTTCGGAAACGGGGGCTTTGGGGGCTTCTGGGGCTTTGGGGGCCGGAGCAGCGGCCGGGGCGGAGGCTTTGACCTCTTTCACCTCAAGGGGCTCGGTCTCGCTGACGGAGAGGATTTTGACCTCGAAGGTCTTCCCGTTGACTTTGACTTTGTAGATTCTCATTTTCTTTTTTTCTCCTGTTCGATCAGTTTCACGGATGCGATTTTGAAGTCTTCTTTGCAGGTTTTCCTGTAATCGATGGAAGCGACGAGCATCGCCGCCACCATGTCGTCATCGGCTTCTTGGCCGTTAGCTAGAATCACCTTCTCCTTCACATCGAGGGCCTTGATTTTGTTTAGGCCCGCCATGATTAGGGTGATGACGGTCAGTACGGCGAAGACCACGGCGACGCAGAGGAGGGAGAGCCAAACGGCATCGCCGAAGTTGTTGATCTCCCACATCGAATTGAGGGCTAGCATCAGCAGCTAACGGAGAAACTCTCCGCCTCCAATCCGTATTTGCGTTTGAGGAAGCTGATGGCCACCGCTTCGAATAAGGCGATAGAGAGAACGTCCTCATCGGTTTTGGCGATCTTCTTGTATTTTTTCTTGAGGGCTTCGAATTCGGGCTGCAGCTTATCCGCGGGGCGATAGGTGATGACCTCGTCATCGCCGATGATCTTCTTGCGGATTTCCTCGTTGACCGGGGCCGGGGCGGCTCCATAGAGGCCGTGGAGGTAGTCTTTGATCTCCTTGGGAACCATTTTGTAGCGTTCCCCTGTGATGACGTTCATGACCGCCTGGGTGCCGACCATCTGAGACAAAGGGGTGACCAAGGGCGGATAGCCCATGTCTTTCCTCACGTTGGGGACTTCCTGAAGCACGAGGTCAAATTTGTCCATGGCCCCTTGCTTATCAAGCTGGGACATGAGATTGGAGAGCATGCCGCCGGGAACCTGGTATTTAAGGATCTTCGGGTTGACGATGAGGGCCTTGGGCTTAAGAATGCCTTTTTTGAGGTACTTCTCGACGATGGGCGTCAATTTCGCCGCGGCTTCGTCAAGCTTTTCCTGATCGAGCTTAGGATCGTATTGAGTGCTCTTCAGCGCGTAGTTGAAGGCTTCGGTGCAAGGCTGGCTGGTGCCTCCAGAAAGCGGAGAGAGGGCGGTGTCGATGATGTCGACGCCGGCTTCGATGGCCTTTTGGTATGTCAATTGGCAAACCCCGGCCGTGCAGTGGCTATGGAGCTCGATGGGGAGCTTGGTGCTTCCTTTGAGCTCTTTGATGAGAGTGTAGGCGTCCTCGGGGAGCAACACTCCGGCCATGTCCTTGATGCAAAGGGAATCGGCGCCCATCTTCTCGACTTCTTTGGCCAAGCTGACGTAATACTCGACGGTGTGGACCGGCGAAGTCGTGTAGCTTAAGGCGATTTGGCAATGCCCATGGTACTTCTTGCAGGCGTCGACCGCCGACTTAAGGTTCCTCACGTCATTGAGGGCGTCGAAGACGCGGATGATGTCGATGCCGTTTTCCAAGGATTTTTGAACGAACTTCTCGACGATGTCATCGGGATAATGATGGTATCCAAGGATGTTCTGACCCCTGAAAAGCATCTGCAGCTTGGTGTTGGGGCAAGCTTTCCTTATGGCGCGAAGCCTTTCCCAAGGGTCTTCGTCCAAGAAGCGAAGGCAGGCGTCGAAAGTGGCCCCTCCCCACACCTCCAAGGCGTAGTAGCCGGCCTTATCCAGAATCGGGGCGACCTGGAGAATCTCCTCGGTCGTAAGCCTGGTCGCAAGAAGCGACTGGCTTCCGTCCCGAAGGGCCGTATCAACGATTTTTACTCCCATATTTTTCCT
>CAVJMG010000003.1:0-39164 GCA_963650805.1 uncultured Bacteroidales bacterium | reverse complement strand
ATTTTTCCTCCAATAGGGGATTCGGTAATTTAGAACCGAAATCGCTCTTATTGTAGCATCTTCCTTTAGGAAAATGCGCAAGATGAATGCAATTTGAAAGAGTTTGCGCAACTTTTCCAATCGATAAATCGGCATGTGGGAAATCGAGGGTCTTTTTAAGCTTTTTTGCCTCGCCATGCTTTAAAAAAGAAATCTTGATTTTGCGCTTGAGAACAAGGAAAAGGCGCACCGCTAAAATGGCGCGCGCAAGGTGACGACAGCCCCTTTATTTAAGCGCCCAATGGCCGTTTCTTTTGGACCCGACCCTCTCTATTAGGCCCATTCGCTGCAACTTGACCATCGTCTTCTTGACTCCGGAAAGACTGAGGTCCGTGGCTTTGGCGAGCTCCTCCCCCGTGGATTGAGGATTTTCCTCAAGGGCCTTCAGCAACGTTTTTTGTCCATTTGAAAGAGAAGAGGATTCACTTTGCCTCTTGGCGGCGAAAGCCCAAGTCGGCTTGAAGGCGAAGGGCAGGGTCACGGTGAGGTAATTTTCAGATATTTTAAAGGCCTCTTTGCCGTATTTTCGAAGAATCGTGGGGACACCATGGCCCGTTTGCTCGGCGTATTCGGCGGAGTTGAAAATCGACCACAAGGCCTTGTTGATGGGATGGGAGGTGCCTTCGTAGAACTCCTCTAAGCTCAGCCCATAAGGCAACCCTCCATAGGAGACGATTTCCAAGCGATCGGAATAGATGTAGACGGCAGGCGGAACCATGTCCATCCACGAATTATGGACGCAGGCATTCTTCCAAGCCTCTTCGAAGGCTTCGGCATCGAAGAGATTTGTGTCCTTCCTTCCTCTACCGCCCAAAACGACGTTTGTTTCGTTTAAAGACTCAACGTAGCTCATCACCTGCTGCAAAGCGATTAAAAGGCATTGGCTCCCAAATTCGGTCCGCTGCGAAATCGAAGTTTTGTCCTTCCCCGAAAAGCGCACGACTTTGATGGAGACATCGGATTGGTCGGAAAGGATGAAAGCCATGATGTTGTATTTGCCGTCGGCGTTCTTCAAGCCTTTGCTCTTAACCAAGGCGGAGGTGGACATAATGTGGTACCCCTTCGAAACCAATATGGCGATCAGCTGCTCAAAAGCAAGATCCTGTCTCGAGGATTCGATTTCGCTTATGAAGTCAAAGCCGGCCCCCGTGAACATCTTGCGCAAAGCTTCGCGGGTGATTTTCTTGTCTTCGTCGGCAGAGCGAATCAAATATTGCCCATACGCCGAATAAGGAATGTCGCTCCCGGAAGCCTCCACTTTCACGATTTGCAAAGAGTCGGTCGGCCCATCGAGCACCGAAATCGTGGGGATTATGGAGGGTTCGATATTAAAGGAAATGGCTTGGGATATCTCCCTCAAAGTATGGTCGCTGACCTGCATCCCAACGGGCTTGCCTTTGTTTGAGATGCCAAAATAAAGGATGGCGCGCTTGTTTTTGTTGAGCATGGAGGCAATGGACTTGACCCCCTCCTTCAACTCGCCGGTGCTTTCTTTGAATTCGACAAATTCATTCTCTTTTCCGTAATCCGTCATAAAAGCCCTCCCTTTTCTTTGCATCAGTGTACATGAATTTATTTCAAAGTTCACTTTAAAGTTCATTTCAAAGTTCACTTTTAGTTCACTTAAAGTTCAACAACTCTTTTCTAAGTAAAACCTTTCAAGCCGTATCCCCTGCCCTCAATGTAAAATCTAAGCATCATGAAGAAAGTTCTCATCGCCTCGGATTCTTTCAAAGGGACCCTTTCTAGTCAGGACATCATCGATGTTGCCACAAAGGTCGTAAAGGAAAAGTACAGCAAAGATATCGCCCTAGATTGTCAGATACTCGGAGACGGAGGGGAGGGCACGCTTAATTGCCTTTACTCCATCAAAGGCGGGACGATACTGTCTGTGCCCACCATCGATGCGGAGGGGCACCCCATAGCCTCTCCCCTATTGCTGCTAGAAAACGAGAAATCCGCCTTCGTCGAGGTCGCTTCCGCCGTCGGGCTCCCCCTTCTTAAAAACGACATCAATCCTTTAGATAGGACAACCAAGGGGATAGCCATTCTCATCAAGAAAGCCCTAAGCCTTGGGGTTAAGCGCATCTACGTAGGATTAGGCGGAAGTTCCACGAACGACTTGGGCCTAGGGATGCTGCAGGACTTAGGCGTGAACTTTGGAACAAAAGGGGCCTATGGAATCAAAGACGCTTTGGAAATCAATTCCCTAGACGCATCAAAGCTCAAGGAAAGAATCGAAGGAACTGAATTTATTTGCCTTACCGACGTGAAGAATCCTTTGCTAGGGAAAACGGGGGCCACTTACGCTTACGGGAGGCAGAAAGGCTATGGCCCCTACCTTGGTTTTCTCGAGGAAAGGATGGCTTATCTCGGCCGCTTCTTTGAAAAGGAAACGAGAACTCCTTTCATCGATTCTCAAGGCTCGGGGGCCGCGGGAGGATTAGGCGGCGCGTTTTCTTGCTTCTTCAACGCAAAGTTAGAATCAGGAATCGAGACGATACTTTCGTGGTGCCATTTCAAATCCAGGGCCAAAGAGGCCGATTATGTCATCACGGGAGAGGGCTGCTTCGATGAACAATCCCTTAACGGCAAACTGCTCAGCGGCGTTATGAAATACTGCCCAAAGGACAAATTGGTCTTAATCGTTGGCAAATCCAAGCTTAAGCAACCTGGCCTAAGGGTTTATCAAACTTCAAAAGAAGGCGAAAGCGAAGACGGAATAAAGCGATTTGCCAAGGAGGAATACGCGTCGACCCTCGATAAGGTCTTTTGCGAATTGCTCAAGTAGCGTCTTGATCAAATTTAGTAAAATTTCCAGTTCAACTGGAAAATCATCAATTAGAAAAAGCCGTTGAGAACTTTCAACTTAGGCAGCCTATAAAGACGTAATGGGCAAAGCGTAAATCCCATCTTTGATTTTATAGGGTTTGGGGGAATTGCAGATGAGATAAGAGGTTCCGATTTCGTAACGCGTTCCCTTCAAACGTTCAAACCCCTTTACGCTTTCTTCGCTGAAGTCGACGCCGGATTTGCACTCCACGAAGTAAATCCTCCCATCTAAAAGCACGACGAGATCGATTTCGTTTTGATTGGTATCCCTATAATAATAGAAATTCGCATCGCGGCCGTTGTTCAAGAAAGACTTTCGAAGCTCGTTGATGATATAAGTTTCGACAAACCGCCCCTTGAAAATGGAGTTTTTCAAAACTTCGGGATTGCTGAGCCTCGCCAAATAGCAGGCCAAACCCGTGTCGGCAAAATAAATTTTAGGGCGTTTCACGACCCGCTTGACGATCGATATCTCGTTATAGGGTTGCAAGAGGTAAATGATGTCGCTGGTCAAAAGGACGTTGATCCAAGATTTGATTGTGTCCACCTTCACTTCGACGGCCTTAGCCAAAGTGTCATAAACCAACTCTTGGCCCGTAAGCGAGGCGAGGGCTTCCATGAAGTTTTGAAATTTAAGCTTGTCCTTGAGGTTGATCAAGCTATACACGTCCCTCTCCAAATAGGTAGTAACGTAATTCGAATAATATTTTTCCGAACTCATGGACGGCTTAGCGTGCAGCTCAGGATACATACCCCTGACGATAAAGGAATATAGCCCATCCGCGTCGAGAGCGTAATCGCGGCTCCTGTTCATGCATTGCTGCAAAGAGAAGTCGAACAGTCCATCTGGGCGATTGAGAATCTCCCTGACGCTCAAAGGGGACATCCTGATGACGTCGACCCGGCCCGCCATGGATTGAGCCACTCCCTTCATCAGCTCAAAGGCTTGGGAGCCGGTGATGACGTACATCCCCTCATTCGACCCGTTTTCGAGCTTTTGCTTGTTCACGATCGATTCGATGACATCGAATAGCTTCGGCGCATATTGAATCTCGTCGATAATAAGCGGCCATTTGTGTTCCTGCAAAAACATCTCGGGGTCTTCCATGGCCACTCTTCGCTCCCGAAGGTCGTCCAAAGAAACGTAGTTGAAGCCGAATTCCTTCTTTAATTCATAGCAAAGAGTCGATTTTCCGACTTGCCGCGCGCCCGTTACGAGGGTGATGGGCTTGCTATGCAAACTGTCCTCGATTTGCTTCTTGATGGTCCTGTTGATCATAAAGTTCCTTCATTCACATTATATTTAGTAAAATTTCCAGTTCAACTGGAAAAAATACAAGATTTTGTGCGGTGTGCACAAAGCAATAATAACGAGGCCTCAATAAGAGACATATTTTTTGTAATGAAGGAAGGAGAAAAGAATGCCTAGGAGTGACGAGGCCAAGGAAGCCCCCATCATCAAGAGATGATTGAAAGAAAGGTAGAAGATGCCCTCGAAGGCGTTGAGGAAAGCAAAGACGGTCATCGAAAGGAAATAACGTTTATCCCCCTTCTCCTCTTGATTGAGGAAAGCCGAAGACAAGGCGAACGCCCCGAAAACGAGGATGAGGAAGGAAAAGACGGGGAAGATGACGCCTTGGAAAATGGCCTCTCCGCCGCTTTGGGTCGGAAGGAATTCGAAATAGGTCGCGAGTTTGACCTTTATGGTTTGGCCTTTCTCGTTGTAGGCGCATGGGGTTTGGAAACCGGGGATGAAGAAAAGAAAGGAGAGGAGGCAAGAGAGGGCCGAAGTAAAAAGAAGGTAGCGTCTTCTTTTCAAAGAGAATCGCTCATCTTCGCTTTGTTTGATTTTATTGGCGTCTTTGATTTCTGGCATAGGCGTTTGTTAGGGGAAATATAGCCTAGGCAAAGCAAAAAGCAAGACGCGGAGTAGAAAAAAAGCGCAGCGGATTGGACTGCGCTTTTTGGGTTTGAACTCAGTCGAGCTCGTATTTCTGCAAATGCCAGATGTCGCGGTTGTAGTCTTCGATGGTGCGGTCGCTAGAGAAGAAGCCGGAGTTGGCGATGTTGCAGGCGGCGGCCCTAGCCCACTTCCTCTTGTCCTTATACATTTCCTCGATCTGCTCGCAGGCTTTGCAATAGGAGGCGTAATCGGCGAGGACGAAGAACTGGTCGTTGCGGTTCATGATCTCGTCGAAGATCATGCGGAAGCGGTTCTGGTCGCCATGGCACCACGGCCCGAAGAAGAGGGAGTCGAGGATTTCCTTGACCTCGGGGTTTTCGTTGTAGACGTCCCAGGGGGAATAGGTGCCCTCTTGGACCATCTTCTCGACCTCGTCGGCCTTAAGCCCGAAGATGACTTCGTTCTCCATGCCGGCGCGCTCGGCGATTTCTATGTTGGCCCCGTCAAGGGTCCCCAAGGTGATGGCCCCGTTCATCATGAGCTTCATGTTGGAGGTGCCACTGGCTTCTTTGCCGGCGGTGGAAATCTGCTCGGAGACGTCGGCGGCGGGGATGATGTGCTCAGCCAAGGTGACGCCATAGTTCTCGACGAAGACGACCTTCATGTATTTGCTGACCACGGGATCGTCGTCGATGACTTTGGCCACGGAGAGAATCAGCTCGATGATCTTCTTCGCGTAGGTGTAGCTCGGCGCGGCTTTGGCCCCGAAGATATAGGTATGGGGGATCATGGTGAATCTCGGGTTCTTCTTGAACTCCATGTAAAGGTGCATGATGTGGAAGACGTTGAGCAGCTGCCTCTTGTAGGCGTGGAGCCTCTTGATTTGGACGTCGATGATCGAATTGGGGTCGATTTCTTGGCTATAGGTTTTCTTTAGCCAAGCGGCGAAATCCTTCTTGTTCTCCTTTTTGACCTCCATGAGGGCTTCGAGGAACTTCTCGTCGTCGACATGGTCTTTGAGTTTGCCGATGTTATGTTCGTAATCGCTCCTCCACTCCTCGCCGATGGTCTTGTCGAGCAAGGCGGATAGGCGGGTGTTGTCGTACATCACCCAGCGCCTGGGGGTGACGCCGTTGGTCTTGTTGTTGAATTTGCTTGGGAAGAGGCGATAGAAGGCGGCGAAGGTGTATTCCTCGAGGATCCCCGTGTGGATTTTGGCGACGCCGTTGACCGAGGTGGAGACGTAAATGGCCATGTTGGTCATGTGGATCTGGCCGTCTTTGATGATGGCCATCTCGTATTTGTCGCTATTGGAAACGTTGGAGGCGTTGAGGAAGAGGTTGAAGCGCTTGTTGATTTCCTCAATGATCATGTAAACGCGCGGGACGAGGGTCCTGACGTATTGGCAAGGCCATTTCTCAAGGGCCTCGGGCATGACGGTGTGGTTGGTGTAGGCGAACATCTTGGTGACGATGCCCCATGCTTCGTCCCAGCCATAGCCGTATTCGTCTAGCAATAGGCGCATGGCTTCGGGGATGGCTAAGATAGGATGGGTGTCGTTAAGCTGGAAGATGTAATAATCGGGGAGATTATCCAAGGTTTTGTGGAGCCTAAAATGGGAGCGGAAGACGCTCTGCAAGCCGGCGGAGACGAGGAAATACTGTTGGCGGAGCCTAAGCATCCTTCCGTGCTCTGTGGAATCGTCGGGATAAAGGCCGTGGCAAAGCTCTTTGAGGGTGTTGAGGTAATCCTCGAAGGATTGGTCGGTGGGAAGGTTGGATTCGCTAGGCTCGGCCGACCACAAGCGGAGGGTGTTGGCCACGCCGTTATTGTAGCCCGGGACGGAGACGTCATAGGGGACGGCACGGACGCAGGTGGCGTTGACGGTGCGGAGAGCGTATTCGCCATTGGGCTTGATGTAGGTCTCGGCGTTGCCGTAGAACTTGACTTCGACGGCGTGCTTGGGCTTTCTGACTTCGAAGACGAAGCCGTTGGACAGCCACTGGTCGGGGAGCTCGACTTGCTGGCAATTGACGAACTTCTGGCGGAAGAAGCCGTATTCGTAGCGGATGGTGTTGCCGTGTCCCGGATAGCCTAAGGAAGCGATGGAATCGAGGAAGCAAGCGGCCAAACGGCCAAGACCGCCATTGCCCAAGCCGGCGTCGGCCTCCATGTCCTCAAGCTCGCCGATGTCGATGCCCAATTCCTCAAGGCCCTCTTTGGCGACGTTATAGATGCCAAGGTTCTCCATGTTGTTGAGCAAGAGCCTGCCCATGAGGAACTCCATGGAAAAATAGATGAGCTGCTTATGCTTGTGCCCCAAAACGTCATCGCGGCACCTGCGCCAGTCGGCGCCGGCGTAATCGCGGACCATCTCGCCGAGGATGTCGTATCTCTCGGTGATGTGGCTATCTTCGACGGAGCGGCCGTATTTCTCTTCGAGATGCCGCGCGAAAGTCTTTTTGAAATCTTCTTTTGAATCGAACATTTGTTTTCTCCTTGTGGTTGGGTTTATTTGCGCTTCCTGCCTTTGCCCGCTTTCTTCGGGGCCGAGGCGGCCTTTGGAGCGGATTGCTTTTTGACAAACATGCAGGCGCAATAGCCTCCGAGCTTGACGCTCATGTGGCAGGGCCTGCCTTCGGGGCCAGTCCCGGGAACGGAATGGCAGGCGGCGCCATTATACTGGTTATTGCCGCCATAGATGTCTTTATCCGAATTGAAAATCTCCTCGTACTCCCCTTCTTCGTAGGTTCCTATGTCATAGGATTCGTACCAATTGGGGGTCATATTGAAGACGAAGATCATCTCCTCCCCTCGCGCTCTCCTTTCGAAGGCGAAGACGGATTGGTCGGAGTTATCGACCATCAGCCAGCGGTAATGGGCGGGGTTGTATTCCTCGAAGTGCATCGCCGGATGGGCACGGTAAATGAGATTGAGGTCCCTGACCATGCGCCTGACGGAGTCGTGCTTGGGGTAGCTGAGCAATTCCCAGGGGAGGCTCCGCTGCTCATTCCATTCGTCGAAGGAGGCGAGCTCGTTGCCCATGAAGTTGAGCTTTTTGCCCGGATGGGCGAATAGATAGGCATAGAGGTTGCGGAGCAAGGCGAATTTGGTGTCGTAATCGCCCCACATCTTGTTGATGATTGTCCCTTTGCCATGGACGACTTCGTCGTGAGAGAGGGGCAAAAGGAAGTTCTCCGAGAAGAAATAGGCCATCGAGAAGGTTATCTTGTTGTGCTCGTATTTCTTGTAGATGGGGTCTTTGGAATAGTATTTGAGGGTGTCGTTCATCCAGCCGAGGTCCCATTTGTAGTCGAACCCAAGCCCACCGTATTCGATGGGATGGGTGACTTTGGTGAAGTCGGTGGAGTCTTCGGCGATCATCATCACGCCGGGGTGGCGGTAATGGATTTTGCCGTTGAGGCGGCGGATGAATTCGGTGGCGCCTGTGTTTTCGCCATTCCCTTTGTTGCCGTCCCAGTAGACGATGTTGGAGACAGCGTCGCAGCGGATGCCGTCGAAATGGAAGTATTCCAAGAAATAATTCATCGCCGACATCAAGAAGCTGCGCACGGGGTCTTTCCCCAAATCGAACTGCGCGCTTCCCCAAGGGGAGATGGTGTGTTTGGGGTCGCTATATTCATAGAGGCAAGTGCCGTCGAATTCGCGCAAAGCGTAGGAGTCGCAGGCGAAATGGACGGGTGCGAAGTCCAAAATGACGCCGAAGCCGGCTTGATGGAGGCGATTGACGAAGCTCATCAATTGCTTGGGGTTGCCGTAGCGCGAATCCACGGAGTAGAAGCCCGTGGCCTGATACCCCCAGGAGCCGTCGAAGGGGTATTGGCAAATGGGCATGATCTCGACGTGGGTGAAACCGTTTTCCCTTAAATAAGGAATAAGGTAATCGGCGGATTCCTCGTAAGAAGGATAGCGCCCATTGATTTTCCCCTTCCACGAGCCCAGATGGACTTCGTAAATCGAAAGGGCTTGGTCGAAGCAGCGGTTTCTTTTCTCCATCCACTCCTCATCGCCCCAAGGGAAGTCTTCGATGTCGTAGAGCTTCGAGCAGGTGGCGGGGCGGAATTCGCTATAGAAGGCGAAGGGGTCGGCTTTGTCGACGTACTGTCCCTTCGCGTTTTTGAAATGGTATTTGTAGCATTGGTAGTCGTGCAGCCCGGGAACGAAGGTCTCGAACACGCCGGAGTCGTCGACCTTGTTCATCTTGTTGGCCCGGATGTCCCAGTTGTTGAAGTCCCCGATGAGGGAGACGTCCTCGGCCATGGGGGCGTAGAGGCGGAACCAAACGCCGTCGACGACTTCTCCTAGCAGAACCTCTTTCCCCGGCTCATTGGGGAACTTCGGGGGGATGAGGACTTTCTTTCGAAGATCGGCTTTCCCAAAGTGGGCGCCGAAGTAACGGAAGGCGTCGATGGATTGGCCCATCAGATAATCGGATAAAATGCCGTAAGCCATGAAAAATTGTAACTCCTGTGCGAATTATAGAACTTCCTTCCTTATTAAGGAAGGTTTCCGAAAAGGCGTTTTCGAGGATTTTGCAATTCGGAAAAAGCCCAAAGCTTCGGGTTGGGCTGAAACGACGATGAAAGAAGGCCATCAAAACGTCAAAAGTCGCCAAATGGGGGAGGAAGGAAATCGCCCTGTGCTAGAGTATTGCTTATAAGAGGGCGAAAACCATGAAAGAACTCCACTTAATCTGCAACAGCCACATCGACCCGGTTTGGCAATGGGACTGGGAAGAGGGGATGGGCGTGACCATCTCGACGTTTCTGCAAGCCGCGAAGTTCGCGGAAAGCTACGATTACGTTTTCTGCCACAACGAAAGCCTCCTCTACGAATACGCCCAGGAAAACGACCCCGAGCTTTTCAAGACAATCAAAAAGCTCGTCTTAGAAGGGCGTTGGGCCATCGCCGGAGGGTGGTATCTTCAGCCAGACGCCAACCTCCCCAGCGGAGAAGCGATGGTGAGGCAAATCAAACTGGGGAGAGAATATTTCCAAAAGGAATTCGCCAAGCGTCCCACCACCGCCTACAACTTCGATAGCTTCGGCCACAGCAAAGGCTTGGTGCAGATCCTCAAAAAATGCGGTTATGACGGCTACATGATTTGCCGCCCGATGCCGCAATACATGCCCTTAGAAGACGACGACTTCCTTTGGGAAGGGCCCGATGGCTCCGTGATCAAAGTGGCAAGGGTCAATGACGAAGCCATCTACACGAGCAGCTTCGGCACGGCTTTGGAGGAGATTAAGCGCAAAAAGGGGCATTACGAAGGCAAGGAATACGGGCTCGCGCTTTGGGGGGTCGGCAACCACGGCGGAGTCAATTCCAAAAAAGACCTCGACGACGTGACCTCCTACATCAAGGAAAGCAAAGACTGCAAAGTCGTCCATTCCACCCCGGAAGGGTATATCGCTAAGATAAACCCCACTTTGAAGGTTTCCCATTCATTGCCGATCCTTCGCGGAGCCTATTCCTCGATGAGCAGCATCAAGCAGATGAATAGCCGCCTCGAAAGCAAGCTTTTCTCCACGGAGAAGCTCTGCAGCTTCGCCGAAAGCGTTGGGGTCTATTCCAAAAACGAGGACGCTTTTTTGGAGGCGGAGAAATGCCTTGCCTGCATTGAGTTCCACGATTGCCTCTCCGGGACGATCGTCGAATCCGGGGAAATCACTTCGCTTAGGAAAGGCGAACACGCGCTTTATCTGCTCCAAGAGGAATTCGACAAAGCCTTCTTGGCCTTGATCATGAAGGAGAAGACGGCGGAGCTAGATACCTTCCCCATCTTCCTTTGGAACGGCTCTACGGAAGAAAGGGAGCTCGTCGAAGAGACGGAGCTATTGATTCCGAAAGCAATCGTCGATGACGAAAATGGTTATTTCCCAGCGGCGTTCCATAACGGCAAGGAAATCCCCTGCCAATGCATCGACGAAGAAGGCAGCATCAACATGGACCGGCGCAAACGCTTGGCTTATAAAATCAAAGCCCGCCCCTTTTCCGTCGAAAGGATTGATGTGCGGTTCGAGGTGAAACCCAAAACGATCAAAAAGGGGGAAGCGGGAGGATTAGAATACCAGGATTCCTGCAAATCCCTAACAATCAGCAAGGAGACAGGGCTGCTAGAAAGCTATAGAGTCAACGGAAGGGAGATGCTCTCCGGCGGAGCCTTCGCCCCGTGGATGTACGAAGATAACGCCGACCCGTGGGGCTGGGACCTCGTGCAAATCGGCATAAACGGGAAGCCTTTTGCCTTAGCTAAAGGCGATAAGGGGCCTTTTAAAGGACGGCCAAGCGTCGCCATCGTCGAGGAAGGCGATGTCCTGACCGAAGTGGAGTCTTTGTTCGAGCTGGAGTCTAGCTACGTCAAGATATCCTACAAAATCTATCGCGATTTGCCTTATATCGACGTCTCCTACCACGTGCTTTGGAACGAGCAGGAAAAGGCTCTTAAAATCAAGGTGCCCACTGTCTTTAATCAAAAGCCCTTCATGCAGATCATGTTCGGCGAGGAGATCTTAGAGAACCCTAAGGAAGAATACGTCGGACAGCGTTATCTTGCCGTCAATGAGGGAACCTCGGCTTTGACGTTGATCAACAAAGGCGTGTATTCGTTTTCTTACGAAGGGGGGACCCTGCTTGCCACTTTATTGAGGGGGGCGGCCTATTGCGCTCACCCCATCGGGACGCGCCCGATTCTTTTCCATGACCGCTACACCCCTTATATCGAGCAAGGGGAGCGCGACTTTTCCTTCCGTTTTGGGCTCTTCCCGAAAGCCGAGCTTGAAAACGAGGCTCTACGCTTCAATGAAGGGGTCCATTCTCTGAATTTCTTCCCGCACGGGGAAGGAAAAGACTTCGGAGGAGGGTTCGAAATCGATAACCCCGCGATTGCCTTGGAATCCCTTTACAAAGAAGGCGACCATTATGTCTTCCGCCTTTTCAACAATAACCCCTTCCCCTCCTCCTGCTCCTTCAAGGCCCCAGGAACGAAAGGAAAGGCCGAATTTAAGAAATACGAAGTCAAGTCCTTTACCTTAAAAGACGGGGAAATCAGCGAGCAAGAGTATTGGTGCTGAGTGCTTTTCCCTTCCATCTAATTGCCGAAAACCGACCAATGAAGGTTCCTTTTGCCCCAGGGCGAAATTAAGAAGGTATCATTTGTTTATGAACAAACTCACGATCAATTTCTTGGGCGATTCCATCACCGAAGGGTGCGGAGCCCCAACCCCCGAAACCAAATTCAGCACCGTCCTTTGCCGCTTAATTGACGCCAATGAGGGCAACTACGGACTCGGAGGGTCTAGGATTGCCAGGCAGCGCGTCGCCTCCGACTCTTGGAACCCGGATGAGAACTTCCAAGCCCGCGCCCGCTGGATGAACCCCTGCGACTTCCTTTTCGTCTTCGGGGGAACCAATGACTTCGGGCATGGGGACGCCCCTTTGGGCGAATTCGGAGACGACACCCCTTGGACTTTCTACGGGGCGGTCAAATGCCTTTGCGACTACCTCCTTGAGGCCAAGAAAATCGAAAAGAGCAGGATTTGCTTTATTTTGCCTACCCCTCGTCAGGATCAAGAAAGCCAAAACGGGGACGGGAGCAAAGGATTCCGGAAGTGGCCGACTTTGAAGGAATACCGCAAAGCCATCGTCGAAGTCGTCTCAAGTTATGGGCTAGACATGTTCGATCCTTCTCTCCCCGCTCCTCCTTTAGGAATCGCCGGCCCAAGCCAGTATTACGTCGATGGCCTCCACCCTAACGAAAAGGGCCACCGCTACCTTGCCGAAGAGCTTTACGCCTATCTGAAGAAGAAAGGCGTCGTCGAATAAAATCAAAAGAGCCTAAGCGGATTCGCCTGGGCTCTTTTCGTTAAAAGGGATAGCGTTTCTAAGCAATCAGAGGGCTTCGGCTTCTTGCGAGGCTTCTTCTTGCTTCTCTAATTTTGCATACCCGCACTTCTTCTTCCACCTTCCGCTGAAGAACACTCCAATGGAAATGCACATCCCGACTCCCCAGCCAACGGGCCAAGCGAAGAAGATGCCCTCGTAGCCGAAGAGCTTCCCAAGTACCAAAGCCCCCACGACCCTGCAGATTAGATCCACGGAGGTACCGAGCGTGAAGCCAAGCATGTCGGTCGCGCCTTTGAGTATGCCGTCCAAAGGTATTTTGACCACCATGAAGACGAAGAAGGGAACGACGCAGAGGATGAATTGCTTCCCTGCGTCGACGATGATTTGCACATCGCCTTCGGCATCTTCGCTAAGGAACAAACGCACCCAGAATTCGCCAAAGGGGAGGATGGAGGCGATTGCGATGGCGCAGAAAACCGCGGAGATGATCAGTGTGGAGAAATACCCCTTCATGATGCGGTCGTATTTCTTCGCGCCGACGTTCTGCGAGACGTAATTGGAGAGGGCGTTGCAAAGGACGGTGAAGATGTTGATGGCGAGGTAGCAGATTTTGTAGGAAGCGCTGTAGCCTCCGGCGACGCTTTCGCCACCGACGGAGGTGAGGATGGCGGTGATGAGCACCCCGCCGACGGAGATGAAGCAGCCCTGCAAAATCGAAGGAACGGCGATGCCGGTGATGGATTTGAGTATGGATTTATCGAATTTTTCGTAATGTTTGGCGTCGAATTTGTTGATGGATTTGAACAAGACCACCACCGAGAGGACGCCGGCGATGCCTTCGGAGATGATCGTGCCCAAGGCCAAGCCCGCGCTATTCATCTTTATTGGCATGACGAAGAGGAGATCGAGGCCGATATTAAGAAGCGTGGAGAAAATCAGAAAGTAGAGAGGGGTTTTCGAATTCCCGAAAGCCTGGAACATGTACATCGAATAATTATAGAGGAAAAGGAAAAGTACGCCGGCGATGTAGATAAGCATATAGGAGAGCGCTTCATTGAAGCAGCCTTCGTTATTGCTCTTGCCAATCATCCCGTTAAGCAAAGGGTAAATGACCCCAAATCCGATGGCGGTCACAATAAGCGCCAGGACAATGGTCGAAATCAAACCGACGGTCGCCGTTTTCTTCAGGTTCTTCATGTCCCTAGCGCCGAAAAACTTCGCCGCGACGACGCCGCATCCGACCCCAAAGCCGACGGCGATATCCAAGAAGACGACCGTGATGGGGTAAACAATGCCCACCGCGTTGAAGCTATCGAGGTTGGCGATGAAATGCCCGGCGATGAAGTTATCAGCGAGGTTGTAGAGCTGCTGAAGCGTCGCCGATAGGATTAAGGGAATGGAAAATAGAAGGATGATTTTAAACGGGCTGCCAGCCGTCATGTCTTTCGATTTCATAAACAAAATAACCTCTGCTTCGAGTCTAGTCCTGTTTTATGGGGGTGACTAAAGTAAGCGGTTACTTTTTTACCGATTTAATGGAGGCCCGTCAGAAGTTGAATATCAAATGATGGGGTTTCAGTTCTTTAGCGAGGCGATTGAAACTACGTAAACGCCGTCCTTCCTTTTGTAGCAAGCGTTGGACAAGCCGACAATCACGCACAAAGAGGCGGCGCCCTTCCCGCCTTTTTTAATGATTTTATTGTTGATGCGAATCAAATTAGAGGCGGCCTCATCTATTTTGTTCGCCCCAAGCTTGATTTCGAAGCCGCTCCAAGAACCGTCCTCAAGTTCGATTATCGCATCGATTTCGTTGTTCTCGTAATCTTGATAGTGATAAAGCTTTCCATTGAAAGAGTCGCAATACGTCAAAAGGTCCCTTTCAACAAGCGACTCGAATAAAAAGCCAAGCAATTCAACATCGCCAAGGAGCTTTTCTTTGCTTAAACCCAAGATGGCGCAGGGCAAAGAAGGGTCCACAAAATGCCTTTTCTCGCTTTGCTTGACGCGCATGGAAGAGCGGAGCTTATTAGAGAACGGCGGAATGTTCTCCAATAGATAAAGCCTATTGAGAACATTGAGATATTCCGTCACGGAATCGATGTTCACATCCTCACAATCGATATCTTTGATGTCGTTTTTAAGAACCTTATTCGTCGATGTCGTCGCTTCGTTCCTAGACAAAGAGCGAAGAAGCAGCTCAATTTTATGCGCGTCCCTTTTAACACCATCGATTTTGTAAATGTCTTCGGAGAGGACGCTTTTTACGTACTCTCTCGCCACCAGCATCCCCCTTTTTAAGTCCAACCCCAAAGAAGAGGGCCAGCCACCAATCAAAATGGCTTCAATCAAAGACTCAAGCCGAGCCTCATCGACAAGAATATTCGGTGCCTTGCCGTGGCAAATGTCCAAAAGCGAAACCTTCCCGTCGGAGAAGCCGCTTTCAAACGAGGACATCGGCCTCATTCTTAAATGGGCGATTCTTCCGGTTCCAGAATGAATGTAGGCGTTTTTATCCACGGTCGCGGAACCCGTTAAAATATAGGCTCCCTTTTTGCCGCTAGAATCGACCCTGCCCCGCACGGCATCCCAAATTTGAGGCGTCTCTTGCCATTCATCAATCAGCCTAGGGCAAGCGCCATCGAGGGCCAAATCGGGCATCATTTGAGCCAAGCGTTTATTGTTGAAGTTTCCTTCGGGATCCGAGAGCAAAAACTCGCTGTTAGCGCTATGCCGACCCGTCCATGTTTTGCCGCACCATTTCGGTCCTTCGATGAGCACGGCGCCGAAAGTCGACAAATACAGGTCTAGCTTTTCGTCGATAATCCTGGGTTTGTAATATTCAATCTTCATATTTCCTTTGCATATAAAATACCCCGTTCCGAGTGTTTTGGCAATTCCAATCCGAGAGTTTCGGCATTTCCATTCCGAATGTTTTCGGTTTTTCGTTCCGAGACTTTCAAACTTTTCATTCCGAGAAATTCAAAAAAGTAGAAAAGAGAAAGGAGAGATTTCCATCTCTAGAAGTCTAACCATCAAGCGAAATAGGCCCTTTTTCTGAAATAAAGCCCCAAATCGGTATCCATGGGTGGTATTATTCCTAGCGGAATTGCCATAAGGCAAAGGAGATTAAGAAATGTATAAAGTGATGGCGGTAAACGCCGGAAGTTCCAGCTTGAAATACAAGCTCTACGAAATGCCGGAGGAGAAGGTTCTTTGCTCCGGAAACGTCGAAAGAATCGGCCATGAAGACGGCATCTTCGGCATGAAGCACGGCGGAGAGAAGATCAAAGAGATCCTCCCGGTCAAAGACCACGCCGTGGCGGTTGACCTCGTTTTGAAGGCTTTGACCAAAAGAGGCATCGTCAAATCCCTCCAGGAAATCGTCTGCGTCGGGCACCGCGTGGTCCAAGGTGGCAAATACTTCTCCAAATCCGTGGATTTCAACGAAGACGCCGAGGCCAAAATCACGAAGCTGATTCCCCTTGACCCCATGCACGCGAAGGCTCACCTCGTGGGCTACCACGCCTTCAAAGACGCCCTCCCCCACGCCTATCAAATCGCCGTCTTCGACACGGCTTTCCACCAGACGATGGAACCCGAGGATTACCTCTTCCCCATCCCCTATGAATACACCGAGAAATTCGATTGCCGCAGATATGGGGCGCACGGCACCTCCCACAACTACCTCGCCATCAAAGGGAACGATGATTTCCTAGAAGGCAAAAGAAACACCCGCATCATCTCCTGTCATATTGGTTCTGGCGCCTCTTTGTGCGCCATCAAAGACGGCAAATGCGTCGCCACTTCCATGGGCTTAACCCCGCTTGGCGGAGTCATGATGGGCACCCGCTGTGGAGACCTTGATCCTTCCGTCTTCTATTACCTCTGCTCTTGCACCGGCAAATCATCCGATGAGATTTACGATATCCTCAACAAGCAGTCGGGCATCCTCGGCGTATCCGGCGTCAGCAACGACACCCGCGACGTCGAAGCCGCATTCGAAAGGGGTGAAGAGCGCTCCAAGCTCGCAATCGCTCTTTATGCTAGGAGGGTCGCCGATTACATCGGTCAGTACTACGTCCGCCTTGGTGGGGCTGATTTGATCATCTTCTCCGCCGGCGTCGGCGAGAACGCGCCCATTTACCGCAAAGAGATCCTTCAAAGGGTCGAAGAGGCTCTTGGCCTTTCCATCGACTACGAGAAGAACGATCAAATTCGCGGCGAAGAGGCTTTGATCTCCAAGCCCGATTCCAAAATCAAAGTCGCCATCCTTCCGACGGATGAGGAAGTCATGATCGCCAGGGACTGCATGAAGAGGATCGCCAATGAGCTCTAATTTGCACCCCGAGGTTCTTAGTTTCGCCAAAGAGCACAAAAAAGAATACGCGGCGATTAAAAGGGCCATCCTCCGCTACCAGAAAATCGCCGTTTTCCGCCACATCCGCCCCGATTTCGACGCCATGGGCTCGCAAATGGGGCTCGTCACTTGGCTTAAGGACAATTTCCCCGAGAAGGAAATCCACTTCTTAGGCGACAACCACGTCAGCTTCACTCCGCGTTTGTTCCCCGAGACGGAAAGCCTCAATAACGATTGGTTCGCCAAAGGGGATTTCCTCGCCATCATCGTCGACGTCGGCGACGATGAGCGAATCGCCGATCCCCGCTATAGGCACGCCAAATACAAGGTGAAGATCGACCACCACCCCTGCAAGGTCGAAATCGCCAAAAGGGCCACCGTCTGCGAGAAAGAGTCCGCTTCCGCCGCCGAGCTCGTCGCCGATTTCTGCTTAAACTTCAAAGGCACCGCGGTAAGCGAGCAAGCCGCCAAATATTTCTACATCGGCATCGTCGGCGATTCCGGGCGCTTCCTCTTCTCCAGCACTTCCACCCACACTTTCGCCGTGGCCGAGGAACTCATCAAAAGGGGCATCTCCATCTCCGAGATTTACCAATCGATGTATCAAAAGACCGTTCAGTCTTTGAAGAACCAAGCCTACGTCCTCTCCCACTTCGATGTGACGGAGCACGGGGTGGCTTATTATCTCCTTCCTTACGAGGTGCAGCAGCAGCTTAAGATCACCACCGAGCAAGGAAAGGAAAACGTCAATCTCTTCTCCAACATCGAAGGCATCAACGCCTGGTGCTCCATCACCCAAGACATCGATAAGAAAGAACCTTGCTGGAGGATTTCCATCCGCAGCAAGAAAAAGGACATCTCCGGCGTTGCCAATCAATGGGGCGGAGGGGGACACGCTCAAGCTAGCGGGGCCAAGATCAAAGACCTCACCGAGCTCGACGCCTTCCTCAAAAGCCTCGACGACCTCTTCATCTAATTCATCAAGCCACCTTAAGCGGGTGGCTTTTTCTTATCCTTCGAGGAAGCGGAGGGCATCTAAAAAGGTTTCTTCATCAAGTTCGTTTGCTTTCTCTTTCTCCGCTTCGGCCAAAGAAGAGGCGTAATCTTCCTTGCCGAGTTTGTCGTATCTTTTTCTAAGCTCCTCGCGCATCTTTTTAGCGTCAGGGCTAATCCAAGACAAGGAATGGGCAAATCCCTCTTTAAGCTTTTTCTTCACGCGAGGGCCTTCGTTAACGGCCCGATAAGTCGACGCCTCTTTAGACACGATGGCGTCGGAATCGCCCTGGATAAGATAGGCTTTCCCGGAGAAGGAAGAGATGCCATCAGCGCTTGAAAGATGCCTATCCTCGCCCGCGATTGTCGCAAGACCCCAATCCAAAGTCAGCGCGTTGAAATCCGCGAAACCTCCAACGTAGTTCCTCGCGATCGAAAGCATCTCCCTTTCCATCGTGTCGAAACCAGAGATTGAGATGACCCCGGATATAGGGGAGGCGTAATCGAAATTCAGGCCGGCGCAGACTGAATAGGCTCCCCAAGAGTAGCCAAGCAAATAAAGGGAAGACAAGGGCGCGTAGAAATCCCCCTGTTCAAAAAGAAACTCCAAGGCGGCTTTGACGTCATAGGCCCCTTGGGCCAAAGAGGAGATCCCGTTCCCCTCGCTTTGCCCGGAGGAAGTGAGGTCGATGGCGAAGACGTCGTAATTTTGGCTTAAAAGAAACGCGTCCAAAGAGGCGATGGGGCCATCGCTATAGCCATTGAGGCCATGGACGACGAGGAAGGTTCCCTTAGCTTCGCTTACGGAATAAAAATAACCGCGCAAAAGGTTGCCGTTTGACTTAAAGCTGACCTCTTCTCGCTTTTGCAAACTTGGATAATCAACGCGGATTTTGCAGGTTATCGCATCGAATTCGGAGAGGTTTCCGACCGTTGAAAGCCTTTTGGAGAACAAGGCGTTATTGACGGCGAGGCAAGCAAGATAGCCCCCAAGAAAATACAAAAGGCAAAAGGACCCGATGAGGGAGCTAGAGACAACTATCAAAACCTTCTTTTTCTTCATCTTACTCGCCTAGGCAGGCTAAGGGGCAATAATAGACGCCCGACTTGCTCCTATAGGCCCGCTCCTCGTTGGTGAGCACCATCAAGAAACAGGGAAGCCCGATCATCTTCTCGGGGTTTCTGGAATCGTAGATGAGTATTTTTCTTTTGAGCTCAAACAGCTGTTTCTCCCCGAGTTGGGCGTCTTTAGCGCCGAGGCGGCATTGAATCAAAGCGTATTTCCCGTTATCGAGGAACAAAGCGAGGTCGCTTCTTAAGCCGAAGCGGTCCTCGTAGTATTTGACCTTGCCTTGGTTCCCGGAGGAATAGACTTTCAAATCTCTAGCGCAGGCGGCTTCGAAAAGACGTTGCAATAGCAATGGGTCTTTCTTTAAATCGGCCTCCCCTTTCCTTTGGAAGGCAAGGGCCAATGAGGGGTCCACGAACTCCTTTTTGGGAAGTCTGCGAATCGTCGGGCTGGCCTTAATGGGCGGATACCAGGCTTCGATTTCATCGAGTATCAGCAAACGCCTCAGCGCGTTTATGACGTCATAGAGGGTGCTTTCCGCCAAAGAAGGGTCAACCCCGCGGAGGTCGCGAAGCATATCGGTGTTCTTTTCAATGGTGCCGACGGCGCTAGCGTAGCGTTTCAAAATCGCGGCGATCCGCTTATCGCTTTGCTCCGTTTTGCTCTCTTTGGCGATGATTCCGCCTAAAAGCAAGGAAACGATTTTCTTGGAATAGTTGGCGCTCTTTTTGCCTAAGGTCGAAGGATAGCCGCCTTTAGCCAAATGAAAGCAAAGCTGATCTAAGGACGAGCTGCAGGAGGCGTCGAAGCCACCTTCATAGGCGCCGGAGAAAAGGCCCTTCAAAGAAACGGCTCCGCTGGAGACGCCTTCTTCGTAAAAGGAGAAGGGGTATAGGGTCAGATGCTCAAGTCCGCTTGAGCGTGAACTCGAATACACGGCCTTGCCCTTTTGGGCTTGAAGCAAATCGTAATCGAGGTCCAATCCATCAACCCCGTGGAGGCCTTTTCCTTCGAAAGGAATGCCGGGGTTGATGTCCAAAGACAAAGCGCTAGAAGGATCGGACATTGCCTTTTTAACATCGAAGCAACGGGGACAAAGACGTTTTAGAAGCGTGCTTTTCCCAACGCCCAAGGCGCCTTCAATGACGACACGGTCCCCTTCTTTGAGCTTCGAAGCAATGTGCTTCTCGAGAATTCTAGTTCGGTATGCCATAGGTGGATTGTAGTAATTTGCTTCTTTAATTGCTAGCCTTTTTAAAATTCAGGAAATCCAATTTGCCGTTTATGAAGGGGTTATACCCCTTCTTCCCCCTTGATGGGTTATAATTCCTTCGATGCCTTATTTGCCTTTGCACATCTATTCCGGGGACTCCATGCTCAGAAGCGCTTTGACGTTAAAGCGCATCGGCGGCTTGGGCCAAAAATACAAGTTGCCCTACCTTGCCATCTGCGACTATGGCACTTGCTCTGGCTTCCCAGAAATTTATCGTATGGCCAAGCTCATCGGCGCCAAACCCGTTTTCGGGATGGACGTCGAAATCGATAACGACCTTTTCTCGTTATTCGTAGAAAGCGAAGAAGGGTATCGAAATCTTCTCAAAATCGACCGGCTCTTCTCTGATGGAGAGCTTACTTTGGATTCCTTGAAGAAGCTAAGCACAGGGTTGCGCGTCGTTCTTTGCTCCGAGAATAGCTTCATTCATTCCCATTACCGCCAGCAAGCAAAAGAAATCCCTTCAAAGCTGCAGACCTTAGCGCGCGGTATAGAGCATTTTTATTTGGGGATTCCCTATCTCCCGGAAGAAAACGCCTTCGTCTCCTTTTTGAGGAATTTCGTCAAAGAATACCCTTATAAATCCTTGGCCTTCCCTCACATCCTTTATCAGAAAAAAGAAGACGCGATAGCGTTGGAAATCGTCAGGGCCATCGCCTCAAAAACCGTTCTAGAAGGCAAAAAAGCCGAGGGCTACCGCTACTATCTAAGCCAAGAAGAGGCCGAGGCTTACTTTTCGAAGGAGGAAACCGAAGAAGGATTTAGCCTCGCTTCCGCTTGTTCCGATTTCACTTTTCTCCAAAAGCGCGGCGGTCTATTGGTCTTCCCCAATCCCCTAGGCATAAGCAGCGAGGAATATCTCACCAAGCTGGCTTATGAGGGGTTGGAAAAGAAAAAGCCCGGCTATGACGAAACCTACAAAGCACGGCTAGACTATGAGCTTTCGATCATCTCCAAGATGGGGTACTGCGACTATTTCCTCTTGGTGCAGGATTACGTCAATTACGCTAGAAGCGTGGGCATATCCGTGGGTCCGGGCCGTGGTTCTGGCGCAGGCTCCTTGGTTTCCTACGCCTTAGACATCGTCTCGCCCGACCCCATCGAAAACGATTTGCTTTTTGAGCGCTTCCTAAACCCGGAAAGGCAGTCGATGCCGGATATCGACGTCGACTTCGCCGACATTAGGCGCGATGAGGTCATCGAATATCTGAAGCAAAAATACGGCAAAAACCGCGTATCCCACATTTTGACAAAGCAAACCATGCTCGGGAAAGCCGCGATTAGGGACGTGGGACGGGTCTTTAACTTCGAGCAGTCCCAAATCGATTTGCTTGCCCAATCCGTGGATTCTTCGATGGATCTAAGGGCCAATTACAAGACCAACCCCCGCTTCCGCAACCTCGTCGATTCGGATTCCTATTACCTGCAAATCGTGGGTTTGGCCTCTAAAATCGAGAACTTGCCCAGACAAGGCGGTCTCCACGCGGCCGGCGTCATCATCAACGACAAGCCTTTGGATGAGTGCCTACCCATCACCGACCAAGAATACACGGGTTACGTTTCCCAATACGAAATGACCTACCTTGAAGAGCAGGGCTTCCTGAAGATGGACCTCCTCGGGCTGCGTAATTTGACCCTCGTCGATCGCTGCATCGAAAATATCAAAGCCTCCAAAGGCATAAGCCTGAACTATAGGGAAATCCCCCATAAAGACAAAGAAGCCATCTCTTTGATTGCCTTGACCAAAACGAAAGGCTTGTTTCAACTCGAATCCCCGGGGATGAATAGGGCGATTAGGGAGCTACGCCCCGAATCCTTTGACGACATCGTCGCCCTTTTGGCGCTCTTCCGCCCAGGGCCGATGGCCTTTATTTCGAACTATGCGAAAAGGAAAGAGGGAAAAGAGGAAATCACCTACCTCGACCCTTGCCTTAAGGACATCCTTTCCCCGACTTACGGCATCATCATCTACCAGGAGCAAATCATGAAAATGGTTCAGGCCCTCGCCGGATTTAGCTATGGGCAAGCCGATTTGTTCCGCAGGGCGATTTCTAAAAAAGACGCGGCCAAGCTAAGCTCTTTGAAGTCTTCCTTCATCGACGGATGCCTCAAAATGGGCAGAAGCAGGCAAATAGCGGAGAAGGCATACAACCTCATCTACAAATTCGCCGATTACGGCTTCAACAAATCCCATTCCGTCGCCTACGCGATGCTTGCCTGCCAAATGGCCTATCTCAAAGCCCATTACCCCGAGGATTTCTATTGCGTGATCCTCGATGAGTCGAAGCTGACCGATTCGGGCTTGATTTCCGAGCTCCGCACCAGCGGCATCCGCCTTTGCTTGCCCGACATCAACAAGCCATCGCTTCGCTTCACTTACTCGAATGACGGTATACGCCTTCCCCTCACGGCTATCCGGGGGCTTAGTGCCGCTTTGGTTCCATCGATAATCGACGAAGTCAGCGTCAACGGGCCCTTCAAGGATTACTTCTCCTTCACTTGCAGAATGTATCCTCGGGGGCTAAGAGAGGCCGATCTCCTCCGTCTCATCGACGCCGGGTGCTTCGACTCCTTATGCCCGCAACGCGCAAGCCTTCGCTTAGCGAGCAAGCCGGCCCTAAAATACGCCGAGGTCGCAAGCGAATTCTACGCGCAGCCAAGCCTTCTTCCCTTCGAGCTCGAAGAGCCCACCCTAACCCCCATCCAAGAAGACAGGATGTACGACCTCCTTTGCGAAAGGGACGTGCTTGGGATGATGATTTCGGGCTCGCCGCTAGAAAGCAAAATAGAGGAGATCGAATCCCTTAAGCTGACCCGCCTCTCCGCTTTGCCGGATTCAGGGAACTCGGGAAAAGCCGTCGGAATCGTCGCCTCAGCCAAAACTATCCTCACGAAAAAAGGAACCAGAATGGCCTTCTTGCGACTATATGACGAATCCAGCGAAGCTGAATTCATTCTGTTTGACGAAGCCTTCAATTCTTCCTATGCCGCTTTGAAAGAGGGCAACATCGTCAGCGTATCCTACCAAAAAGACCGCAGAAACGAAGGGAAATACATCGCTTCAAGCGTCGAAGTCCTGCCTTAAAGGAGAAATCAATGGAAAACAAAAAGCATCTTTACGTCATCGATGGAAATTCGTTGCTCTTCCGCGCCTATTTCGCGACGAGCTACGGAGGTCCCGAGACCATCATGAGGACCAGCGGGGGCATCCCCACCAACGCGATCTTCGCCTTTTCCAACATGATCGCCAAAATCCTCTCCTCCTTCAAAGGTGGGGAATCCATTTTCGTGGGCTTTGACTGCGATTCGAAGACCTTCCGCAAAGAGGAGTTCCAAGACTACAAAGCCAATCGCAAGCCCACCCCCACCGACCTCATCGCCCAGTTTCCGATTTCCAGGGAGCTTCTCCAAATCCTAGGGGTCTGCCATTACGAAGAGCATGGGGTTGAGGCCGATGACCTCTGCGGGACCATCGCCAAAAAAGCCGCCTCCGAAGGCTATTTGGTCGACGTTTACACTTCCGACAAGGACTATCTCCAGTTGGTGGACGATTCCATCACGGTGAACCTGCTGAAAACCGGCCTATCTTCGATGAACGCGATCATCCCTTCGGAAATGGTCGCCCAATTCGGTTTCACCCCGAAGCAAATAATCGACTTCAAGGGCCTACGTGGGGATTCTAGCGACAACCTCCCCGGGATCAAGGGGATCGGCGACAAAGGCGCAACGACCCTCATCCAAACCTATGGCAGCTTTGACGCGATCATCAGCGCGGCAAAGGAAGGCAAAATCCACGGCAAGATGAAAGACAAAATCATCGAAGGCGAAGAAATGGGGAGAATGTGCTACGAACTCGCCACCATCAAAACCGACTGCGCATTGCCCTTCTCTTTGGACGATCTCCTTTATGAGGGCTACGAAGAAGCGGCCGTGGAATCCTTCGCGAAGAAATACGAGCTCCGCACCTTCGCATCCAAGCTCCCGCCCCAATTCAAAAAAGGCGGAGCGGAGAAACGCTTGCCTAAATGCAGCCAAATCAATAGCTTCTCCGGCATTCACCTCCCCTCTAAAATCGGCGTCGCCTTAGACGTCGACGAAGGCAATTACCATGAGTCGGAAATCCTAGGAATCGCGATTGCCACGGAAGATAACGCCTATTACGAACGCATCGAAGACGCTTTGAAGGACGAATCGCTATTAAACGCCCTCAAAGACCCTAGCATCAAGAAGAACGCCTACGATTCCAAGTCCTTGCGCGTAGGGATGAGGCGTTTGGGGTTGGAGATTGAGGGGATTTCCTTTGACTTGCTTTTAGGCGCCTATTCTTTGGATTCCTCCGCGGGTTCAGCAGAAGGCGTGGCCTCCTATTTTGGCTTGTCCATTCCCGAGGAAAGCCTAAGCCTCCTTGACCCCACCCATCCCGAGCTCACCTGCTTTTTATCAAGCCTAGCCTTGCTCAAGGAAAAAGATTGCCGGAAAGGTCTTGAGGTGCAGTCTTCCTACTCCCTTTACGAAGAGATCGAATTTCCGTTGTCCGAAATCCTTTCGGAGATGGAAATCGAGGGCTTCCCCGTGCATAGGGAAGTCCTAGAAACAATCGGCCAGGAATTCAAAAAGAAAGAAGAAATAGCCGAAAAGGAGGTATATGCCTTAGCCGGGCACAGCTTCAACATCGCTTCGCCCAAGCAAGTCGCTGACGTCCTTTATAACGAAATGGGCTTACCCCATTCCAAAAGCTTATCCACCAGCGCGGAGACATTATCTTCATTAGCCCTTCAGGCCCCGATTTGCTCCAAAATCCTCGAATATAGGAAATACGCCAAGCTTTTAGGGACTTATGTCGAAGGGCTTCTCCCCCACATCGGGAAAGACGGGAAAATACACACTTCCTTCAACCAAGCCCAAACCGCGACGGGACGGCTATCTTCAAGCAACCCCAACCTCCAAAACATCAGCGCAAGAGACCCCGATGGCAAGCAAATCCGGAAGGCTTTCTATTACGACGATCCCAACACATTCATCCTTTCGATGGATTATCACCAAATCGAGTTAAGGATTCTCGCCGCGCTTTCTAACTGCAAAGCCTACCAAGAGGTCTTTCAAAGCGATAGGGACGTGCATGAAGAAACGGCGAGGCGCATCTTCAAAATCCCCCAGGGCGAAGAAGTTCCCTCCGAGCTTAGGCGCAGGGCAAAAGCCATCAATTTCGCGATCATCTACGGAACCACGCCTTTTGGTTTGGCCGAGCAAATAGGAACGAGCCCAAAGCAAGCCTCCGAAGTCATCGAATCCTTCTATCAGGCCTATCCTGAAATCAGGGATTACCTCAACAAAATCATATCGGAGGCCCAACGCAAAGGCTACGTCGAGACGATGCTAGGGAGACGCCGCTACCTCAAAGACATCACCGACCCAAGCTACATGAAAAGAGAAGCGGCGAAAAGAGCGGCCCTAAACGCCCCGGTTCAAGGCTCGGCGGCCGATTTGATCAAAAAGGCCATGATTTTGATTTCGGATTTCCTCCAAAAAGGGATGTATCAAACCAAAATGGTCCTTCAGATTCATGACGAACTTCTTTTTGCAGGCCCGCGCGAAGAGCTCGAATCCCTTGAAGGAGAGCTCGCCAAGCTGATGACCGAAGCCATCAAGCTCCCCGTGAAGCTCACCGTTGAAACCAGCATCGGCAAAACCTGGTACGAGGCCAAGGATTGATTATGCCCGAACTCCCCGAGGTCGAAAACGTCCGCTTGGCTCTTTCTAGCGTCCTATTAGGCAAAGAAATTCTCTCCGTCGAAGTGCTAAGGAGCCAAAATATCGATACGCCCCTCCCCGATTTCTTGAACTCCCTCCCCCATAAAAAATTCATCGGAATCGGTAGAAGAGGGAAATACCTCCTTTTCAATTTGGACGATGGGAGAACCCTTTTGGCGCATCTTCGCATGGAGGGGAAATTCTTCTTTGAAGAAGAAACGGAAGAAATTAAAAAGCACGACCTCATCGTTTTCCATCTAAGCGAGTCCAAGAAGCTCGTCTATAACGACACAAGGCGTTTCGGAAGAATGGGGCTATACGATGAAGAACAACTGAAATACTCGCCCGTATCAAAGCTTGGCAAGGAACCCTTTGAAATTGAAGAGGATGAGTTTGCCTTCTTATTTAAGGGGAAGAATAAGCCCATAAAAGAGGTTCTGCTTGACCAAACTCTAGTTGCGGGAATCGGAAATATCTACGCGGACGAATCCCTTTTCGCCTCAAAAATAAGCCCTTTTTGCAGCGCTTCAAAGCTCAATAAGGTGCAATCTGCCGCTCTTTTGCGCAACATTAAGGAAATCCTAAACCAAGCTATAAGTTTAGGTGGATCGACCATTCGCAGCTATCACCCCAAAGAAGGCGTATCCGGTTCGATGCAGAACATGCTGCGGGTTTATGGGAAATCGGTGCAGCCTTGCCCCTGCTGCGGCTTCCCTTTGAAGAAAGAGACGTTGGGCGGAAGAGGTACGACTTATTGCCCGCACTGCCAAAAGAAGGCGGATGCAAAACTCGTCATCGGCATCTGCGGACCGATCCATAGCGGAAAGTCCACTGTAAGCGCCTATTTGAAATCGAAAGGTTTCTCTATTTTCGATGCGGACAAAGAAGTGCGGTCCCTGTATTCATTAAAAAGCGTGCAATCTCATCTAACCCTCCTTTTCGGGGAAGGCGCGATCAAGAACAATTCCGTCGATTTCTCTTATCTTCGCTTAGCCTTAGCAAAAGACAAAACCAAGAAGGAAAAACTAAATGCCTACCTCTACCCTTTGGTGAAGAAAAGGGCCGCCTCCTTCATCGCCAAGCAAAAGAAGGGGGGCAAGATCGTTTTGGATGTCCCGCTCCTTTTCAAAGCCAAAATGGATTCTCTTTGCGATGCGACTTTGCTTTTGCTCGCGGATGAAAGCGCTAGGGCGGAACGCCTAGAAAAAGAAGGCAGGGACGCGGAAACCTTGCTCAAGGTCAACGCGGATTATCCCCTAGAAGAAGCGAAGAAAAAAGCTTCCTTCATCATCGAAAACAATGGGGGCGTGGATGAATTAAAGGCAAAAATAGACGCGCTCCCCCTGTTCGATCAATAAAGGTCGGAACCCGAGACGTCGAACTCGGAGACGCAGTAATCCTTAAGCAAGCTGAGAAGCTGCTTGCCGCGGACCGAGCCGATTTTCGCCCCGTAAAGGGAGCAGACTTCCTCTATGGACAAAGTGGACGTGAAGCAAGTGAGAAGGTTCTCTTTGCTGCGGGCTAATAGAAGTGGGAAAAGGAACGTCGAGAAGTTATAGTCGCTGACGAATTCGTTCCCGAACCCATCCAAAACCAAAAGTGGGCAAGTCTTGAATTGGCTGAACTTCCTTTCGAACTCGGCTTTGTTTTGGAAGCTTAGGTTTTTAAGGGAATCGAAGAAATCAACCGAGGAAACGAAAGCCACAGGGGATTCCCTTTTCAAGGCGAAGGAATTGGCGAAGCACGCTAGCATCACCGACTTTCCGCTTTTCTTGCCCCCGGTGAGGTAAAGCCAGCGGTCGCTTTGCCCTTCCAAAATGGAGATCATGGCCAGGATTGCAGCGTTTCGCTTCTTGGATTTATCGATGCTATAGAGGTCATAGCGGATCCATTCCTTGGGGAAATCCCTTTGAATGTAGCGATTCCTGAAGGATTCTTCTTCCAGATAGCGGGGGCAGCGATCGTAATGGCGCTCGAGCAAATCGCCGTCAAGCTCCAGTTTAAGAACGAACTGAGGGTTTTCTTTGGCGCAGTTTTCTAGCCCCGGGCAATGAGCGCAGTAAGAGCTATCGTCTTTAAGGTCAAGCAAAGGACCCAAGAATTGCTTGACCTGTCCTTTCGTTAGGCCAAGATTCTTGATGGTTTCATAAACGGTTTCGTTCTTTCTAAGCGACTCCACCGCTTCTTCTTCGGCTTGGGCGTATTCCCCGTTGGCGAAAGGGGATATGGGCATCTTCATCTTTTCCATGGGACTCTCCTACTTCTTGCCAAATAGCCTCGACAAAGCCGCTTCGACCTCTTCGTCGCTGACTTCCTTTTCCTGTGTCTTGGCTCCTTTGAGATTTTCCGTTTCTTTCGGCGACTCCGCTGGTGCTTTCTTGCTTATGGAAGGCGAGGGCGCTTTCTTGCGTTTAGGGGAGCGAAGGTATTCCCAAGCGTCCCTAGCGCTTTGGCAGCCTTCTCTCACCAGCGAGGCACCGACTTTGTCGGCGTAATTATACGGGAGTTGGTTGTCGTTTTTCTGCAGGGTGAAAAACAAAAGCGCGTTAATGGCCGAATTGGAAAGGCCGATGTCGGAGGCCAAATGGGAAACGAGCTTCAAATCGCTTGCGGAGGGTTTGTGCCCTTTTTGGAGGTAGCTCAGGAATTCGCTTGGGGACAAGCGCTCCATCACGCGGATGAGATTGGCGTTGACGGAGGAAGAGGAAATCTGGCTTTCCTCGCTATTTTCTTGGTGGAGATAAGGGAAAGAAAGGGAGTTTCTGCAGCGTTTTTCCAAGCTCGTGAAATCCACCCTATTCCCGTAAGACTCATAGCCTTTGTAGCAATCCGAGACGAAATCCCCCATGGAAGCGGGAGCGAGGCAATAAAGAGAAGACAGTCTTTCGATTTTCTCAATCTCTTTTTGGGAGAGGGAGTCGGAGGCGATGCCTTTTTCCGAAACCGATTTCTCAAACACGCGGAAATCGAATTCGACGTTGGCGTGGGCTTTTCCATCTTCAGTTTTTCCCTCAGGTAGAGACGCTCCGAACAAGGGGTCGGAAAGATTGGGGGAGAAGAAGGCTTTGAAGGATTCGCTGACGTCTTCGAAGCCGCTTCCTCCGACCGGCTCATCGACTTTGTATTTTTGGAAGAGGGACTTTAAGGCGTCTTTCCCCAAATATTTCTCGAGCATTCCGCGGTAAAGGACGTCGGAAAGAAAGCGGCGGGGTTCAAGGGGCGAACGCACGCAGTAAATGAAATAATGGGCCCTGCCATCCTCTTGGTAATAGGTCTTCACTAGGCCCATCGCCTCCAAAGGGAGCATCGCTTGGTAGAATTGGCCCGGGCTCAATTGGAGTTTCTTAAGCAAATGACTGTGGGTTGAGGGAGTTCTCCCTTCGCTACGGAGGGCGAAAAACACGGCGTAAGCGTGAGCGCCTATCAAAGGCAAGTAGAGATCCGTCATCGAATCGAGGTCAAGCGAGGAGGGAAGAGACTCCTTCCTTACCTCGAAAAAATCATCCGCGCCGCAGTTTTTCATCTTGCCTACTCTATCATTCTTCAAACTAGATACAAGAATAAAATAAGCGACGGCAACGAGTGTTTTCATGGTTTTCCACAATCCTAAACCCGACGGATTCGCATAAATATGGATTTGTCCACAATCTTAACAAATTGCTTCTGCAAAGTTTTTAGGACTTTTCCCGGGAAGGGAAATTCAGAACCTCGCGTGAAAATCGAAAATCGTCACGCTTTGCACGCGCACACATAGCGAATTCGTTTTATAATGGGCGCGCATTTTGCGAGGTAAGATATGATTCACAAAATTGGTATTCTCACTTCCGGCGGCGATTCGCCGGGCATGAACTGCGCAATCCGCGCCGTCGTTAGGGCGGGCTTGCATTATGGGCTCGAGGTCTATGGCATCATGGACGGCTACCGCGGGTTGGTAGAAGGAGGAGACAACATTTTCAAAATGGATCGTTCCTCCGTTTCCGACATCGTCAATCGCGGCGGCACGATTTTAGGAACTGCGAGGCTCCGCGAATTCAAAGAGGAATCCGTTCGCCAAATCGGCGTCAACAACCTCAAGAAATCCGGCATCGACGCCCTCGTCGTCATCGGCGGCGACGGGTCTTACATGGGCGCGAAGAAGCTCACCGAAATGGGCATAAACTGCGTCGGCCTCCCCGGCACCATCGATAACGACATCGCTTCCACTGATTACACGATCGGCTTCGACACTTGCCTTAACACGATCATGTATTGCGTCGACCACATCCGCGACACGACCGAATCCCATCAGCGCTGCGCCGTAATCGAGGTTATGGGCAACCACTGCGGGGACTTGGCCCTATATTCCGGCATCGCTGAAGGGGCGGAGATGATCATCACCCCCGATCACCCCATCCCCGAAGACGAAATCATGGCCACCTTGAAGAAGATGTACGACCAAAAGCGCAAGCGCGCCATCGTCATCGTCTCCGAAAAGATTTATCCAGACATCAACGTCTTCGCCCAGAAAATCAGAGAGCAGACCGGCTTCGACACCAAAGCCGAGGTGCTTGGCCGCGTTCAGCGCGGCGGCGCCCCTTCCGCTTTCGACCGCGTTTTGGCGGCTAGAATGGGCGCTTACGCCGTCGATTGCCTCTTGGCCGGGAAAGGTGGCATCTGCATCGGCATGGTCAACAACAAAATCGTGGACTACGACATCTACGAAGCTTTGAAGTTGCCCCGCGACAAGCACATTTCGATGCTCCGCCTCGTCGATATCCTCAATTGATCTTTTCGCATTATTGGGGGCCACAAGGCCCCTTTGTTTATTTTTTAAGGAGAGAAGCATGAAACTCAACATTTCAAAAAAGACCAAAATCGTCTGCACCATCGGTCCTGCCTCCCAAACCAAGGAGATGATCGTCAAACTCTATGAAAAGGGAATGAACGTGATGAGGGTGAACTTTTCCCACGGCACCCACGAAGAGCAGCTTGGCAAAATCAAGATCGCCAGAGAACTTGAAAAAGAAGGCATCTACATTCCGGTTTGCTTAGACACCAAAGGGCCTGAAATCAGGACAGGGTACATGCAAGAAGGCGGAGTAAGCGTCAAAGCCGGGCAGAAAATGAAGATACTCATGACGCCCGTCACAGGCGATGAGAAACAGTTCTCCGTCACTTACGCCGGTTTGTATGAGGACGTCAAAATCTCCGACCACATCCTCATCGATGACGGCGAGCTCGACTTCGAGGTCATCGGAAAAGACAGCAACGACCGCTCCATACTCGTCCAAGCCAAAAACGACCACCTCCTCAAAGACCAAAAAGGCGTCAACTGCCCTTTCTCCCGTTTGTCGATGCCCTTCATCTCAGAGCAAGATGAGCGTGACCTCAAATTCGGCGCGGAAAATGACGTGGACGCGATCTTCGCTTCCTTCACCCGCCGGCCCGAGGACGTTTACGACATCAAGAGGATCCTTGCTAAATACGGCAAGCCCGACATCCCCGTTTTTTCCAAAATCGAAAACCCCGAGGGCGTCAGCAAAATCGACCAAATCATCGACGCTAGCGATGGCATCATGGTGGCTAGGGGCGACTTGGGGGTGGAAGTCCCCGCCGAAGAAGTCCCCGTCATCCAGCGCCACATGATCGAAAGATGCCGCCAAAAGGGCAAGCCCGTCATCACGGCGACCCAAATGCTCGACTCCATGCAGAAGAACCCCCGCCCCACCAGGGCCGAAGTCTCCGACGTTGCCACCGCCATCGAAGAAAGCAGCGACTGCGTCATGCTCTCTGGCGAATCCGCCTCCGGGAAATACCCCGACCTCGCCGTGGAGATGCAAGCGAAGATCTCCGCCACGATGGAGAAATACCTCAATTACGAAAACCTCGCCAGAGAGGCTTACGACACCAGCGAGCACTCCAATAACGACGCCATCTCCAACGCCGTCGCCAACACCGCTTCCCTAGTCGGGGCCAAGCTCATCATCAACTTCACCGAAACCGGCAACTCCTCCGCCCGCATCTCCAAAGCGCGCCCCTGCTGCCCGATCATCTCAATCACCAACAGCAGGAAGACCGCCCTCCGCTCCGCTTGGCTTTGGGGCGTCTACAGCGTTCTTCTAAAGACCTCCATGCCCGACTTCGTTGAGGAGATGGAAGTCCTTGCTTTGAAAATCGCCCGCAACCTCGGGCTTAAAAAAGGCGACCCCGTCATTCTCGTCGGCGGAACCCCCACCGGAGCTGGCAAAACCAACTTCATGCGCATCGTCGAAGTCAACGAAGTCAAAGAATTCTAAGTTCAAAAGCCGCCCAAAAAGCGGCTTTTCTTATTACCACAAAAATAAAATAGGCCATGATTTGCGGCCAAAATCAAAGAAAGCCCACGTTCCTGTGGGCTTTTCTTCATCAAACAAATAAGGCTCTTATTCCTTGAATTTGGCGCAGAACTGGGGGTAAAGGAAACTGAACGCGCAGTCGATGGCCCCCACTCCAAGAAGGAAGCCAAACGCGGAGTCGGTGAGGTTATGATCGCCAAGGAATACCCTAGAAAAGCCAACCAAGGCGCCGAAAAGATAGCAAAGCAAGCGGATGGGCAGGCCCCACTTCTCCTTTTTGCCCAATGCATAGGGCAAATAGCCAAGGCCCAATATCCCGACCGCATTCATCGTGTGGCCGCTAGGGAAGGAAGCGAAATCGTCGATTTTGAAAGCCACTCCTTTCGCGGATAAATCCGAAAGGTAGTTCCCTTTCGCAAAATAGGTCTGAAAGGCGTACCAAGGCCGCCAATGGGCAAAGATTTCATCCCCTTCGTAGACGGAGACGAGCAGCCTATAACGAGGCCGGAAGGCGATTCCTTTTAGGCCTGTCATCAGGACGAGGATTCCAAAGTAAGCCACGACGATGCTCGCCCCATAGGCGAAAGCGAAATTGCTTCCATTAGATTTCTTCTTGCATAAATACGCCAAAGAAAATCCAATCAAGAAATAAGGAATGCCGAAAACCAGGAAGAGGGAATATTTGGCAAGGCCATGCCAGGGGCTTCCCAAAAGCCTGTTGCAATAAAGGGTGAACTGGCCTCCCCCATAAATGGATAGTCCAATGATGAGGAACCAAAAGAGAATGTTGAAGCCAATCCTTTTTTTCTTCTCCCATTTCGGGGCGAAGAAAAAAAGCAATGAGGAGGCGAATACGGCAAGCAATTGGAACGGGGCCTCCCCTAGCAAGAAGAAGCTCCTGCCGAAGAAGGACGAGGGATTGTACAAGGAAGAGGTCAAAGCAAAATCGAAGAACGTGAGAATGATCAGGATGGCGGTGAAAAGGGAATAGACAACAATGCGCTCAACTTTATTCATGTGGGAATAGTTCCTTCTTTAGATAAACGGAATCCTCCGGGGTTATTTTGCGGACGACTTTGCAAGGAACCCCATAGGCCAAAGAGTCATCGGGGATATCGCGAGTGACCACAGAGCCCATTCCGATCACGCAGCGTTTCCCAATTTTTACGCCCGCACCGATACTGACGCTCCCGGCGATCCAAGTTCCATCCCCCACTTCAATCGGCGCGCCGTATTCGTTGTCATAAAGCGTGCCGTCAGATTTGGTTTTGCATTTCCTTTCCTCAGAAAGAAGGGGGTGAATGGGGGTATAAAACGAGACGTTGGGGCCGATGAACACATCATCCCCGAGGATGACGGGGCAAGTGTCGAGCACCATAAGGTTGAAGTTGACGAACCCGCGGGCGCCCATTTTGAAATTGATGCCGTAGTCAAAATAGGCCGGAGCCAAAATCGTGGAGGTCGGATCTACGTTGGGAAGAAGCTCTTTCCTTACTTCGTTCTGCTCTTTTGACCCTTCGGGGAGGGAATTGAATTTCGCGGACAAGGCGTGGGCTTTTTCCCTTAAAGCGCAAAGCTCGGGGTCGCTGGTGTCATAAAGCATCCCGGAGAAGCATTTCTGTTTTTCGTTCATGGCTAGGATTTTATGCCAAAAGAAAAGGCCCTTCAAGCGAAGGGCCCATAGGTTAGCTTAGCGATTACTTGCTGAAGCGGAAAGCGGCCAAGCCGGGATAAACGGCGTGATCGCCGAGCTCTTCCTCGATGCGGAGGAGCTGGTTGTATTTGGCAACGCGCTCAGTGCGGTTGGGGGCGCCGGTTTTGATCTGGCCAGCGTTCAAAGCGACAACGAGGTCGGCGATGGTGGTGTCAGCGGTCTCGCCGGAGCGGTGAGAGACGACAGCGGTCCAGCCGGCGTTCTTGGCCATCTTGATGGCCTCGATGGTCTCGGTGAGGGTGCCGATCTGATTGAGCTTGATGAGAACGGAGTTGGCAGCGTGCTCTTCAATGCCCTTCTTGATGATCTTGGTGTTGGTGACGAAGAGGTCGTCGCCGACGAGCTGGATCTTGCCGCCGAGTTTCTCGCGGAGCTTCTTCCAGCCTTCCCAGTCGCCTTCGGCCATGCCGTCTTCAAGAGAGATGAGGGGGAATTCGTTGGCGAGCTTCACCCAGTGACGGATGAGCTGCTCGGAGGTGTAGACCTTGCCGGATTTGGGCTGATGGTAGATGACCTGTCCGTCTTCGCTCTTTTCGCCTTTGGCCCATTCGGAGGCAGCGGCGTCCATGGCGAGCATGAAGTCTTTGCCCGGCTCGTAGCCGGCGGCTTTGATGCCTTCCATGATGAGGGTGAGGACTTCCTCGTCGGAGCCGTGCTTGGTGTTGGGGGCGAATCCGCCTTCATCGCCAGCTCCGGTGGAGAGGCCTTGGCCCTTCAAAATCTTCTGGAGGGAGTGGAAGACCTCGGTGCACCAGCGGAGAGCTTCGCTCCAAGAGGGAGCGCCGACCGGCATGATGAGGAATTCCTGGGAATCGATGTTGTCGTCAGCGTGGGCGCCGCCATTCATGATGTTCATCATAGGAACGGGGAGGGTGTTGGCCCCGACGCCGCCGATGAAGCGGTAAAGCGGGAGGCCAAGGCTCTTGGCGGCAGCGTGGGCGGCGGCAAGAGAGACGGCGAGGATGGCGTTGGCGCCAAGGCGGCCTTTGTTGTCGGTGCCATCGAGTTTGATCATGGTGGTGTCGACGAGGTAGGTGTCGCTGGCATCGAGGCCGATCAAGGCGCTAGCGATTTCGGTGTTGATGTTGTTAACGGCTTTGGTGACGCCTTTTCCGCCATAGCGGGTTTTGTCACCGTCGCGGAGCTCAATGGCTTCGCGGGTACCGGTGGAAGCGCCGGAAGGGCTCTCCGAACGGCCGACGGTGCCATCGGCGAGGGTAACCTCGGCCTCAACGGTCGGGTTGCCGCGAGAATCGATGATCTGGCGGCCAAAGACTTTGACGATTTTGGTATTGTCCATTTTCATTCTCCTTTAAGGACGGGTTGATTATAAACGCTTATTTTCACCTCGGGCGCGAATTTCATTCAATTTGAGGGGGGAAGAAACCCGATTTGCGCAATTTTGACCGAAATACCGCTCTGCAAACCGCTTCCATGGCCTTGAAAATGGATTTTACTTGCTTTTTGGCCGTGTTCTTTCAAGATATGAATAAAGGAGGAAAACCAAAATGCAAAAAGCTCTTAAGATCACCGGAATCATCTTCGGGATACTCTTGGCCATCAGCACGCTCATCACGCTCATCGTTGGTTGCACCGCTCTTGCGGCCGCTGATCAGGTCGCGAGAGAGATGATGAAGACGGACACGACCCTGACCTACGAGACCGCGAAAGCCGCCGCTTCCGCCGTTGGTATCGTCTATGTCGTCATCAGCGTCTTCACGTTGCTTGGAACCATCTTCAGCTTCGTTTTGGCTGCTAAAGGCAAAGACGAGACCCCCAAGAAGGGCTCCCTCATCGCTTTGGGCGTTCTCGGCATTCTCACCGGCGCCGAAGTTCCTGGCGTCATCGCCATCGTCCACGCTGCCAAAAACGGCAAATAACCATCCGCTCAACGAAGGTCCGCGCTTGCGGGCCTTTTTTATGTCCTCATACGAATCCATTTCGCATTCCTTCTCACGGAAGGACGAGGTATCGTTCATAATAAAGCCAAAGAAAAGGAGTCACCCATGCCCGAAATCAAATGCCCCAACTGCGGAAAAACATTCAGCATCGACGAGAAGGAATACACCAGCATCGTCGAGCAAATCAAAGCCCATCTCTCCGAAGAGGAAATCGCCAAGCGCATCGCTGAGAAAGAGGCCGTTTTGAAGAAAGAAAACGAATTGAAGCTCAAAGAGAATCAAGACGCCTCCAAGAGGCAAATCGAGGAGTTGGAGGCCCAAATCCAGTCTTTGAAATCCTCTGGGAAAAACGAAATCGAGAAAGCCGTTCTGCAGGAAAAGCGCTTATCCCAGGAAACTTTGCAGAAAGAGAGGGAGAATTTGCAGAAGCAGCTTGCCCAAGCTAAGGAAGAGAAAACAAAACTTGAGCTAGAGAAGCAAAGCTTCCAAGCCCAGAAGGAAGAGGCCGTTAAGCTCGCCAAAGCCGAGAAAGACACCGAAATCGCCAAGCTCAAAGGGGAAATCGACGCTTATCCGGCCAAGCTCTCTCAGGCTTTGGGGGAAAAAGAGGCGACGATAAACAAGTTAGAAGGAGAGATCGCCTTAGCCAAGGAGACCTCTAAGCTAGAAAAACAGCAGGCCGAAGACAACTACAAAATCCTGCTTGATCAAAAGCAGCAGCAAATCGACTACTACAAAGACCTCAAAACGAGGATGTCGACCAAACTCGTTGGAGAAACGCTAGAACAGCATTGCTACAACGAATTCAACCGCATCCGCATGGCTGGGTACCCCTACTGCGAATTCGAAAAAGACAATGAGGTGTCCTCCCAGTCGGGCTCAAAAGGGGATTTCATCTTCAGAGACTATGAGGACGAGACCAAAAAAACGGAAATCGTTTCCATCATGTTCGAGATGAAGAACGAAACCGACAGCGCTTCGACGAAGAAAACCAACGAATCCTTCTTAAAGGAGCTGGACAAGGACAGAAACGAAAAGAACTGTGAATACGCGGTTTTGGTTTCGATGCTTGAGCCGGAAAATGAATTCTACAACGCCGGCATCGTCGACGTTTCCTACAAATACCCGAAGATGTTCGTCGTCCGCCCCCAGTGCTTCACCGCGATCATCGCCCTTTTAAGAGGAGCCAATAGGAATGCGCTGAGCTACAAGAAAGAGCTCGCCATCGTCAAAGAGCAGAACATTGACGTGACGAACTTCGAAAGTTCTTTGAACGAGTTCAAGGATAAGTTTGACTACAACTATTCCCTCGCCTCCAAGCAGTTCCGCAACGCAATAGACGAAATCGACAAGACGATTTCTCATCTCACCAAGGTGAAAGAGGGCCTGCTTTCAAGCGAAAACAATCTCCGTTTGGCCAATAGCAAAGCCCAAGACCTCTCAATCAAAAAGCTTACGAAGAATAGTCCTTCCGTTCGGGCCAAATTCGAGGCGATCGACAACGAGGAAATCACGCAAAAGTAAAGCCGAAACGACGACTGACCGCATTAAATCAGGATGCGGTCTTTTCATTTAGTCTCAGGATATTTCGGTCATACCACCATTGCTCGACCCAAGATATGAGCAGATGGAAGACCATGCCGAAGCCGAACATGCAGATGATAAGGTCGATGGTAAACGTGATGGAATTCGTCTTATAAAGGATGAACCACACGCCATAGTAGACAAAGTTCACCAAGACGCTATTAATCGCATTTAGATACGTTTTCCCCTTCCCTACGAAGATGGAATCGGGAATGATGCATAAGGTATAGGCGACATAGAAAGGGACAAGCTTGAGCAAAATGGAGAATATGCGGTCTGCGTTCTCCAATCTTTCCGCATACGTTAGGAATGGCTTCCAGCCAGGAAGGGTAATGGCCCAGAAGGCGAAGATGAATATCGACAAAAGGTAATAGTTGGAACGGATGATGCTTTTGTTCTCTTCTTTGCAATCTGTCTTTATGACCTCCCCCAGTGCGGTTACGGGAATAAGGAGCCACCCCCAAATGAAATTATTGGCCACCCAATAGTTCCCCTGCTCGCTGACCATGTTGACCATTTTGCCAATCATCAAAGCGTAGACGATGTTGTCGATGAATTGCTGAGCGCCGGAGAATAAACCCACCTTCAGCCACGAAAGGCATTCGAATTGGTCTCCCTTGTTGAATAAAGAAGGCTTTATGAGCTTCTGACAATATAAAACGATGAATCCCGCGATGGCTAAAACGGAATTCGTGATCATGTTGCTGACGGCGATGCCGTTGACTCCCATGGATGGAACGAGCAAGAAATCCGCGATTATCCCCAAGGCGACTTGGATGAGCAAGAAGACGCAGACGTTCTTGGGCTTTTCCGTTACGACGAAGACGACGTTGAAGAAAGAAGGGATTATTCCAATCATGAAGGCTACCGTTTCAAGCTTGAGATAGAGGCTGATAGCGGATACGTCGTTTTCCTGGGGATTCATATAGGAAATCAAGGAATTCCCGTAGATGAATATGCCGACGTTGAAGAAGAAATAGAGAATGAACACGATGAGGAGGGATTTGAATACGAATGCAGGACCCTTCTGCTTTTCGCTTTTGAAAATTTTATTGAGAATCGAATAAAGAGGGATGATGAGGAAGGCCTTGATAGTCTCGTCGATTAAGTCGTACCACTCCATCTGCCCGATGATGTCGATGCCGGCAGAAGAGGCGTTTGTCGATACCAAGAAAGTTCTGATCGTTTGATAGATTGCGGGCGCTAAGGAAAGCGCGCATAAAGACGCCCACAAGGACCGCTTGAAGAATTTTAGGTTTGCGAATGCCGTTTTAATTGTCGTGGCGTTCAACGTATTGACCTCCAACGCTTTATCTATATAGACAATTCAAGCATAACCCCAAATTGCCGAAAGAGAAATGGCTATAGCTAGCCTAAGGGTGAGCCCGTCACTCCTTCTTTAAAAGAACGGCGTTGCTAAGCAACATATCGCAATAATCGTCGACATCCTTTTCGCCATATGCCCCATTGAAGGATAAACCCACGGCAGAAACAAGCGTTTCGTTAGAATAAACCGTAGTTAATTGAAAATTTAGCACTACATTTTTGAAATCACAGAAAAGAGGATA
>CAVJMG010000002.1:0-195410 GCA_963650805.1 uncultured Bacteroidales bacterium | reverse complement strand
GCTGGGTTCAAAACGTCGTGAGACAGTTTGGTCCCTATCTGTCGTGGGCGTAGGAGGTTTGAGCGGATTGGTCCCTAGTACGAGAGGACCGGGATTAACCGGGCAACGGTACGCCGGTTGTCGCGCCAGCGGCACGGCCGGGTAGCTGCCCCGGGAGCGGATAAGCGCTGAAAGCATATAAGCGTGAAGCCAGCCGCGAGATGAGACCTCCCTTCGAAAGAAATAAGGGCCCCCCTAAGTCAGGGGGTCGATAGGCCGGAAGTGCACGCGCCGCGAGGCGCTCAGCTGACCGGTACTAATAGCCCGAATGCCTTGAAATCTATCTTATATCTTCATTCGAGATTCATCGGATGCGTTGGTCGGACGCGCTAGGCGATTCGGCGATCGGAAAGGACGTGCGAGTTTGAATATCCGGTTTTCAGGGAGCGTCGGCCTCATGACGCGAAGAGAGTTCGGCGGCGATGGCGCGGAGGGAACACCCGGCACCATCCCGAACCCGGAAGTTAAGCTCCGCCGCGGCGAAGATAGGGGGGGAACCCCTGAAAATAGCGCGCTGCCGAGCTCTTTTCTTTTCCCGGCCCCGAAAGGGGCTTTTTTTCGTTTGGATTTGCTTTGCTTTGAGGTTATCTTTTGATTATGAAATGGAATTTTATTAACGCAGAGAAGGAAACGGAACACCGTTTCCTTAACTTTTACACGGTTCATTACGAAGTTGAGAATAACGGAGAAAGAAAGCCTTATTCTTATTTTCTTGCCTCCAGGAACGAAACCATCGATTCGCTTCGGATCGCGAGAAAAGAATATTCTAGGCCCGACGCCGTTTTGATTGGCGCCTATCGTTTGGATGAATCCGGGCATTTGTCTTTGCTTTTGGAAAAGCAATTCCGCCCGGCGCTAGGAAGGGAGGTCGTTTCTTTTCCCGCTGGGCTGATGGATTCTCAGGATATAGACGAAGCGGATACGGCATTCAGAGAATGCCTTGAAGAAACAGGATATTCCATCACCGATGTGGAAGTTATCGTTCCTCCTTCTCCTACTAGCGAAGGGCTTTCCGATGAATGCAATTCCGTCGTGATTTGCCGCCTTTTGGATAAAGGCGATGCCAAAAAAGAGGAATTCGAAGACATAACCGCTTCTTTATATGACGAAGCTCAAGTTATGGCAATGCTTAATGACGGGAATCTCTTGTTTTCAAATTCCGCGCGTTTATTGATTCTTTTGCTTCTAGAAAGATTTGGAACCCTATCAAAATGAGGCGTTTTTGCGGATTTATCGACATTTTGGCGCATTTGCCCTAAATCCTATTACGTGGGATAATAACCCCGCATCATTGATGCGTTTTGAATATGAACATTGACCAAAAGACACCATATGGCGGCATTGATATCTCAATGAGCGCGATTGCTAACGTCGCCCACAAAGCGGCGTCTTCTTGCTATGGTGTTGTGGGACTTGCCGCAAGGACATCGTCCTGGGTTGATAAAGTGCAAATCCTTTTAAAGGATGAGGATTTCGTCAAAGGCGTTTATGCGAGAAAGACGAAAAAGGGATACGAGGTATCCGTTTATATCGTCTGTGCCTATGGCGTTAAGCTAACAGAAGTGGCCCTTGAGGTTCAAAAGAGGGTCCGTTACGAATTGGATAAGACTTTTGGCATGGTTTTTTCGGTCAACGTCTTTGTCCAAGATCTTAAGGAAATCGACTGATCTATGAAAACCATAAATGCCTCTACGTTAAAACAAATGTACATTTCGGGCGCGAATAATCTTTTCAACCATTACCCCGAAGTTGATCAATTAAATGTTTTCCCCGTCCCCGATGGCGATACGGGGATGAATATGAACCTCACCGCCACTAGCGGCGCCAAGGAGATTCAAAACAGGGAATTCGATTCCGTCGGAGAGCTTGCCTCTTCATTTTCCCGCGGTCTTTTAATGGGCGCCCGCGGCAATTCCGGCGTTATTTCCAGCCAAATTTTCCGCGGTTTCGCGCAGGCTTTAAAAGACAAAAAGACCATCAATGTGAAAGAGCTCTCTGAAGCTTTCGTCAAAGCCAAAGAAGTCGCCTATAAAGCCGTCATGAAGCCCGTTGAAGGGACAATCCTCACCGTTATTCGGGAATCCAGCGACTCCCTGAGCGAATCCATTTCCAAAATCCACTCCATCGAAGAAGCCATGGATTGGATATTGGAGCAAGCTCGCATTTCGCTTGAGCACACGCCTGAGTTGCTCCCCGTTTTGAAAGAGGTCGGCGTCGTCGACTCAGGTGGCGCGGGCTTGGTGTATTTGCTTGAGGGGATGGATTTCGCTGTCCACGGCAAAGTCATTGAAAGAAAAGAACTCTCCGAACCCGTTTCCAACACCTCTTCCCTTTATGCTGGAGCTAAGCTTTCCGAAGACGAGGAAGGCTATGGCTATTGCACCCAATTCATTGTCAGGCTTGGCAACAAAGAAGATGGGAAAAAAGTTTTCCGTGAGGGGACATTCAAGAAATACCTGCAAGAACACGGCAAATCCGTCGTCATGGTTAGGGATGAGGAAATCGTCAAGGTCCATGTTCATACTCTTTTCCCGGGAACGATGCTTAATTACGCCCAACAATTTGGCGAATTCGTGACCATCGTCATCGAAAACATGTCCGAAGAGCATAAGAACATCGAACACGGCATGATCGCTTATGACGCTAACAATTCCTTGAACCGTGGGAAAGAGGAAGCAAAACCCGTCGAAGAAGAGGAAAATAATGGACCATTAGAAGAAATTGGTCTCATCGCTGTTAGCTCTGGCGACGGTTTGGACGAACTTTTCAAGGAGCTTGGCGCCAACGTTATCGTTAGCGGCGGGCAAACCATGAACCCTTCGACGGAGGATTTCATCAACGCCATCAAAAAAGCCCATGCGAAGAACGTCTTCATTCTTCCGAACAACTCCAACATCGTCCTCGCCGCGACTCAAGCTTGCGATGTTTACGAAGATAGCGAGGTTAAGGCGCGCGTCATTCCCTCGAAGACCATTCCCCAAGGCATGACCGCGGCGATGCAAATCAATCCTGACGCCGCCCCGGATGAAATCTTCGAAGACATGAAATCAGCGTTGAAGAACGTGAAGTCCGGTTCGGTGACTTACGCGATTAAAGATACTGATATCGAAGGGGTCCACGTTACCAAAGATTACTATATGGCGATGGAAGACAAGAAAATAATCGCCTGCGTCAAAGACAAAATCGAAGCTTTGGAAAAACTATTGGAGAGTCTAGTCTCTAGTTCCTCTACCTCCATGACGATTCTTTTGGGCGCAGATGTCACCGAGGAAGAGGAAAACGCCGTCGCTTCCTTCGTGGAAGAGAAATACAGCGATAAGGTTGAAGCGATGGTGCATCGCGGAAATCAGCCCGTTTATTCCTTCCTCGTCGGTGTCGAATAAAGAAAAAGCATCCCAGACCGAAGATTCTTCGGCTGGGTTTTTTCTTTCCCTTTGTTGCCTTAAAATTTCTTCATGGGCTTAAAGATTCCTCCGAAAACAAAATATTACCTCGCCCAAATGGGTATTTTCACCCAGTCTCAGGTCCTCTCCCATCTCCCAAGGCGATATGAGACTTTTCTTTATACCGACCCTAAAAAGCTGTTGCGTCTCCAAGACAAAGAGAAAGTTGTCCTATTCGGGAGGGTTGTCGGCCAAATCAGGACTCTTCGCTTTCCCAAGGCAACTTCCACCCAGTTTTATTTTTGTCCCGATTCTGGGCCCGAATTTAAAGTGGTCGCTTGGAATCGGCCGTATTTGGGGAAACTTTTGCAGGAATATGGGGAGTTTACCTTGAAGGGAAGCTATGATGCGGCAAGGCATGAATTGAATTTCCTGTCCGCGAAAAAAGGAAGAGTCGAAGAAAAGGACGCATTCGTGCCCGTGTATTCCCTTCCTGATGGGTTTCAAGAGCACCTGTTCCGCGAATTGGTCCGCAAATGCTTCGAGAATTTTGATGGGGATTCCTTGGGCGTGGTTCCGCCTTCGCTAATGCAAAAATATCGCCTTTTAGGGAAGAGGGACGCTTTGTATCGCTGCCATTTCCCCAGCTGTGAAGAAGACATTCGCCAAGGCAGAAGGGCCCTCAAATATGAGGAGGGGCTTTTGTTTTGCCTAAAAAACGCTTTAATTAGAAAAGCAAATTCCATTCCTTCATTGACGGACAAAGGGGTTGTCGACCGCGTCAAACTGAGGGAATTCGTGCATTCATTGCCCTATGCTTTGACCTCCTCGCAGAAAAACGCGATCGCGGAGTGCCTAAATGATATGGAAGGCAAATCCTTGATGTATCGTTTGCTACAAGGGGACGTTGGCAGCGGCAAGACTTTGGTGGCTTCGTTGCTTCTTTTCTCCAACGCGACCCGAGGATCTCAAGGGGCCCTTATGGCGCCTACGGAGACCTTGGCGAAGCAACATTACAAATACCTTTCTAATCTTTTTGCCTCAACCCCATTTAAGGTGGTTTTGCTTTTAGGCGAAAGCAAAGGGGAAGAGAGACGAAAAACATTGCAAGAAATATCCAGCGGAAAAGCATCTATTATCGTTGGGACGCACGCGTTGTTCTCTTCTTCCGTTTGTTACGCTCGACTTGGGCTGGCTGTCATTGACGAGCAACATAAATTCGGGGTTAACCAAAGGGCCCTTTTACAGGAAAAAGGGGATTCCTGCGACCTTCTTTTGATGTCTGCGACTCCAATTCCAAGGACTTTGTCTTTGAGCGTTTACGGAGATTTGGAAGTTTCGACTTTGACCGAATTCCCTGGCGGGGCAAGGAAAATACTCACTAAGGAAATGGAGCTTAACGCCAGAACCCCATTCGTTCAGGCCAAAAAATCAATTTCTAGCGGCCACCAAGTCTACGTCGTTGCGCCTCAAATAGAAGGGGAGGGTTATGCTTCGGTTGAAAAGATTTACGGTCTTTACGAAGCAGAATTCCCAGGCCGCGTAGCTTTGCTTCATGGCGGCATGGACGCGGAAAAGAAAGAGAAAGCCATCGCGGATTTCGCTTCCTTTGCCACCCCGATTCTAGTTGCGACTTCCGTCGTGGAGGTCGGGATCGACGTGAAAACAGCCAATCTCATGATTATTTACGAAGCCTCCCACTTCGCGCTTTCTTCTTTGCATCAGCTAAGGGGCAGAATAGGAAGGGACGGAGAAGAAGGGCTGTGCTTGCTTCTTGACCACATCAAGCAAGAAGAAGCCAAAGAAAAGCTTGATGTCATTTGTTCCACCCAAGACGGTTTCAAAATCGCCGAAGAAGACCTCCGCCTGAGGGGTCCGGGGACTTGGGCTGGCGTTAAGCAAAGCGGATTGCCGGATTTCCTATACCTGAATCTTCTTGAGGATGGAACCTTGCTTGCTTATGCAAGGCAAGATGCCCAGGAAATTCTCCGTAACGATAAGCAAGAAGAATATCAAAAGCTCCTCGCCCTCGCCAAAAAATCCCTTGAGGATATTTCCTTGGCCTAAAACAACAAAAATAACGTTTTTAGTCTATACTAACAAAGGTTGTTATGAGCAGCGAATACATGGATCTCTATCGCTCCTTCCAGATCCTTCCCCACAACGAGGAGCTCTATCGTCTAGCCTTCACCCATTCTTCTTACAATGGCATGGCTGGGACGCGCCACCAGGACTATGAACGCCTGGAATTTTTAGGCGACTCCGTGGTGGGCATGGTCACGAGCGAACTTTGCTATATCTACCATCCTGAGATGGAGCAAGGGCAACTTTCGATGCTCAAGGCGCAGTTCATTCGCACGAGCTCTGAGGCTGCTTATTGCAAGAAGCTTGGCTTGGATAAATACATCAAAGTCGGAGCTAGCTTCGAGAAGGCCTCCAAATCCAATCTCTCTTTACTAGAGGACGTCTTCGAATCTTTCATTGGGGCTGTCTATCTTGACCAAGGGGTGCTTTTTGCGTATCGCTTGGTGAGAAGCATCTTTGAGGAAGACATCCGCACCGCGACCATCAACATGGACATTAACCCCAAGAGCCAGCTTCAAGAAGCGATGCAGGCCGATAAGAAAGAAAGCGTTACCTACCGCATACTTTCCGAATGGGGGACAGGGGAAGACAAGCATTTCGTCGCCGCTGTTTACTTTGAAGGCAATGAGATTGGCCGAGGCGAAGGAAGAAATAAAAAAGCCGCAGAAACCGAAGCCGCCGCCGATGCGCTTTCTAAGATGTCCTTACCGGAGGGCAAATAAAGATGGGTTTATTTTCGTTTTTAAAGAACAAATTCTCCAAGAAGAAAGAGGAAAACGCGAACACCGAGGAGAAAGAGTCTCTTTCGACTTATTCCAAAGGATTGGAAAAAAGCCGCAAGAACTTCGCTTCCAAGCTTGATGAGCTTTCCAAAAGATACGCCAAAGTTAACGAGGAATATTTCGAAGAGCTTGAGCAGATCCTCATTGAGTCCGACGTTGGAGTCGAATTGTCTCTCCATTTGATCGAAGAAACCTTGGACGAGGCTGGGAAAGAGAAAATTTCCGACCCGAAGACCATCAATGAGCTTCTCGTCGATAAGATGTTCGTGGGATACGCCACAAAAGGCGAATCCATCCAGAATGAGCTTCATTTCGTTTCCGAAGGCCCGACCGTTCTTTTGGTGTGTGGAGTCAACGGCGTGGGGAAAACCACGACGATTGCCAAACTTGCCTATCGTTATATCAATCAAGGAAAGAAAGTCCTTCTGGTCGCTGGAGACACCTTTAGGGCTGGAGCAGTGGAACAGCTCAAAGTCTGGGCTGAACGACTTAAATGCCCCATCGTTACCGGCGCTAGCGAATCCGATCCCGCCTCCGTGGCCTTTGAAGGGGCAAGCTACGCCAAAGCCCACGGCATTGATTTGATGATCGTCGATACGGCTGGGAGGCAGCAAACAAAGTCCAACCTCATGATGGAACTTTCAAAAATATCCCGCGTGCTTTCCAAAGAAATCCCCGGGGCTCCGCACGAGTCGTTCTTAGTTCTCGATGGCACGACGGGGCAAAACGGCGTTCTCCAAGCTTCCTCCTTCAAAGAAGCCTGCCCGTTGACGGGAATTGTCGTCACTAAGATGGACGGAACTTCCAAAGGAGGCATCATCCTCTCTATCCGTGACACCCTGGGGCTTCCTGTACGCTTCATTGGCTTGGGCGAGAAGATGGAAGACCTGCAGGAATTCGATTTGGACAAATACCTTTATGGGTTGCTTCTTGGAGAGAAAGAAGATGAATGAAGACGTTCTTTGCAGCCGAGAAAGAACGGTTTCCCTCTTGGAATGCTATGAATCCCTTCTGACCGAAAAGCAAAGGGAGGTCATGGACGATTATTATCGATACGATCTCTCGTTGGGCGAAATCGCTGAAAACCGCTCCATTTCTAGAGCAGGTGTCTACGATACTTTGCAAAAGTCCAACGAAAAACTTGAAGAATTTGAATCCAAATTGCTTCTATTGAAGAAAAAAGAAGACCTTTGCGAGGAAATCAAATCAATAGAAAACGAGAAAGACGAAGACGTTAAACTAAGCCGTTACCAAGCTTTAGGAAAGGAATTGACCCATGGCATTTGAATCATTAAGCGACCGTTTCTCCTCCATTTTCAAAAAAATGAGGGGACAAGCCACTTTGAGCGAGAAAAACATGGACGAAATGCTCAAAGAAATCCGCGTCGCCTTGCTCGAAGCCGACGTCAATTTCAAAGTCGTTAAAAATTTCGTCTCCGACGTCAAAGAGAAGGCAATCGGGGAAGAAGTCTTCAAAAAAGTCAATCCTTCCCAAATGGTCGTCAAAATCGTCCATGATGAAATTCGAGAGCTTTTAGGCGCCGACCAAACCGAAATCAAATATAACGCCGGTCTTACAACCATCATGCTCGTTGGTTTGCAGGGAACGGGTAAGACAACGACCGCCGGAAAACTCGGCAATTATTTAAAGAACAAGCTCAACAAAAAGGTGATGTTCGGCGCCTTGGACGTTTATCGCCCCGCGGCCATCGACCAATTGAGGCAGCTTTCTGAACAAATCGGCGTCGATTTCTTTTCCATGGGGCAAGAAAATCCTGTGGATATTGCGAAAGCCGCGCAGCAAAAAGCCAGGGAGAGCGGAATCGACGTTTTGATCCTCGACACAGCTGGCCGCCTTCAAATCGATGAGGCTTTGATGGATGAACTCAAAAAGATTAACCATGAAGTCCACCCTGACGAAGTGCTGTTGCTTGTCGACGCCGCTAGCGGACAAGATTCCGTTAACGTTGCGAATTCCTTCAACAAAGACCTCCACCTCACCGGCGTCATCATGTCTAAGCTCGATGGCGATGCCCGTGGCGGCGCTGCCTTATCCATCAAATATTTGACGGGTTTGCCGATCAAGTTTGCCGGTACCGGCGAAAAAATGAGCGACCTCGAACCTTTCTATCCCGACCGTATGGCCGATAGAATCCTTGGAATGGGCGATATCGTCACTTTGGTGGAAAAAGCCAAGGAGAACATCGACGAAAAGGAAGCCGAGAAGCAAGCTAAGAAAATGATGGATGGGGACTTCACCCTCGAAGACATGCTCAAGCAGATGAAGCAAGTCCAGAAAATCGGTTCCATCGGCGCTATTGCTAAGCTCATTCCGGGAATGCCAAAGCTCACCGATGAGCAAAAAGACGCTGCGGAAAGGGAGATGAAGGTGTTTGAGGCCGTCATCAATTCCATGACCCCGTATGAAAGGAAACACCCTCAGGTTCTTCGTTATTCCCAGAAGAATAGAATTGCCAAAGGGTGCGGACTCACTAACGCCGACATCAATAGGGTCCTTCGCAAATATGATCAGTCGAAGGAGATGATGAAACAGATGAAACAATACCAGAAGTCGGGGAAGATGCCTAAGGGCTTTGGCGGGTATCGTTAAGCTGCGACCGTTAATCTTGTTCCGTCGAAAAGCCAAATCGTTTCTATAATCATTAAGGAGGATTGGACATGGAAGATCAAACGTTATTTGAACCCCGCGAGCTGTTTCAAAAGCAATTGAAGGACGACTACCACAAAACCGCAGAGGAATATTTTGATACCTTGACCAAACAAAGCAAGGTTGACACGGGCGCCAACGCTCAGCATGTGGCCCAATATAACAAGGACAAAGCCGCTGCTGAGGCCTTAGAAAAGCAAGCCTCCTCCGCTAGAGGGCTGAAAATATTTGTTATCATAATGATGGTTCTTTGCCTTCTTGCGGGTGCCATCATGATAGCGGTGGGGGTCTTGAGCCACGCCTGGTATTGGTATTTGATTGGCGGGTTCCTCGTTGCTGGAGGCATCGCCTTGATTGTCGTTGCGTCCACGGTTGTAAAAAAACTCGTCGCCAAAAGAGAGGCCGAAGCCGCCGCGGCCAAAGAAAAGGCCAAAAAATCTTTGGACGTTTGCTACAAAGACATGGCTCCGTTAAACGTTGCATTTGATTGGAACGCTCCCTGCGTGATTATGGAAAAAGCGACCCCGATCATCGATCTTGACCCTTATTTCACACCGGAGAGGTTCTGCTATCTCCGCGATAAATTCGGGGTTGGAGAAATCGCCGATCCCCACCAAAGCGTCCTCGGCGTTATTTCTGGCCAAATCCAAGGCAATCCCTTCATCGTTGAGAAAATCCTGACCGAGGAGACCCGCGACAAGGCCTACACGGGATCTATCACCATTCATTGGACGACCACTTACCATGACAAAAACGGGACTCACACCCAGACCCACACCCAGACTCTTACCGCGACCATAACCCGTCCCGCTCCTTTCTATAGGACGGACACGCGCTTGATTTACGGCAACGAAGCTGCGCCTCATCTCCATTTCTCCAGAAGCCCTTCTGGCGTTTCCAACCTTTCCGACGGAGAAAGGGACAAACAAGCCGCCGCGGGGATGAAAAAACTCCGCAAATTATCCGAAAAACAACTAAGTTCCGGAAGCAGCCACGTACTCACGCCGATGGGCAATGACCATTTTGATGTCTTCTTTGGTGCAGATGACCGCGACAACGAGGTCGAATTCCGCCTTCTTTTCACCCCTCTTGCGCAGAAGAATATGCTCAACATCATCGAAAACCCGAACCCCTATGGCGACGATTTTGTCATGGTGAAGGATGGCATGGTCAATTCCATTGCTTCCGGACATTCCCAGGGTTTCGATTACTCGGCAAACCCCGAGGGCTTCGTGGGCTATGATTGGGAAGAAATGAAGAAGCGTTTTGTTTCCTATTGCGATTCCTACATCCAATCGCTCTACTTCGATTTGGCTCCTCTGCTTTCTATTCCTTTATATCAAATGCACAAACCGCATGAATACATCTACAAAGACACCTACGGTTCCAATTTGACGAGCTATGAGCATGAGGTTATGGCTAACGGCATGGATTCCTCTCTGTTTAAGCCGAACAAAGCCGCTGACGATCTCCCGCTCATCATCAAACAGCAATCCAGCTCTAAAGTCGGAGCGACGGACCAAGTCCTTCTCTCCGCCTATTCCTTCATGGAGACCCCGATGGTTGAACACATTACGAAGATGGGCGGAGATGGCCGCTTGCACGATGTTCCCGTCCATTGGATCAAATACGACCTCGTGACCAAAGAATCCACGATAGGGGTCAGGCACATTGGCGGAAGCCGCAAAGAATATCGCCAAAGCAAGACCAACGCCAGTTCGGTGACCAATACCCCCGGATCTTATTATCAGCGCGGTTTGTTCTCCTTCATATGGAACGGGGACGGCCAAGCCATGGATAAAACGCTAGCATCCCTTTTCACTTCCGAAAAAACGGGCGATAATAAGACCGCAAATTCCAAGGAGGAATAATTATGGCAAATGAATTAGACGAAATGACTGGCCCAGTTAACGAAGCTGGTCGCGACGTGCATGTCATCGACAAACAAGTTGCTGTCAAAACGGATTGGAGGAGCACTGTGTTCCAGGTGCTGCTTTGGGTGTGCGGCATCATCCCTGGCATTATCTTCGCGGTCATGAAAATCAAGGCCAAGAGCTATCTCCAGCAGCTTCAGCAGAAGATTCAGCACGATGCTTCGACCATCGACAATTACCAGACTCAGAGGGTTGTTATCCTTCAAAACGCCGCCAAGCTTCTTGATAAAGCCGTTGATTTGGATAAGTCCACATTCACCGAGATTGCCAAGTATCGCTCTGGCAACATCTCCGACACCGAACGTAATGACCTTCAGTCCAAGTTGGAGAATGTCGATAGGAAAATCAACATCGCCTTCGAGAACTATCCTGATTTGAAGGCCCATCAGGAAATTGCGGATTGCATGCAGCAGAACCGTTACCTTCAACAGGAAATCACCGCTGCTAGGGAAGCCTACAACGACACCGTTATGCAGTGGAACAGCGTGATCTTCGCTTGGCCCACCAAGATGATCGTCGCCGCGAAAGCCGGCTACACGACCCGCATCCCCTTCACCGCTTCCAAAGAGATGAAGGAAAAGAGCGAATCCGTCCTCTTCTAATCTCGTTCGCTTACTAGGCGCGGTCTAACGGCCGCGCTTTTTTGCGCCAAACAAAAACCCTATGTTTCCATAGGGTCAATGCTTCATGAATTTTTTGCCTTTTTCCAGGGCTTCTTTTTCCCACTTTGGAGTTTCGTCGGATTCTAGTTCCGCCAACAATTTTTTGTCTTGCTTTGTGAGTTCTATTTTCTCAAAGAGGTCTGGTCGGTATTTCCGGGTCAGTTCCAAGGATTGCTTTCTCCTCCATTTCTCTATTGCTTGGTGGTTTCCGCAATAGAGAATGTCGGGGATCGTCATTCCATCGAACTCATAGGGCTCGGTGTATTGAGGATATTCAAGGAGGTCGTTGTTGAAGGATTCGTCCACCAAAGACTCCTTGGTGATTGCTCCGTCTAAAAGACGAATCACGGAGTCGGAGATTGCCATCGCGGGTATCTCGCCTCCAGTCAACACGTAATCGCCAATTGATACGAGTTCATCACAATAGGAATTTACGCGCTCATCAATTCCTTCATAATGGCCGCAAATAATGATTAAGTCCTCTAATTTAGCGTATTTCTGCGCTGTTTTTTGGTCGTACCGGTGGCCTCGTGGCGACATTAAGATAACGTGTGAATTATCTTTTTTGTTCGCTTTAAGGGCATCTACGATGGGCTGGCATTTTTCAATCAGTCCAGCGCCTCCGCCAACAGGAGGGGTATCCGTTCGGCCGTACTTATCTTTCGTGTAGTCACGAATATTCACGACATTTAAAGTAGCGACGCCTTTCCCCAAGGCTCGCTTCATGATGGAGTTCGTGGCAAAGCCTTCGAACATCTCCGGGAATAGGGTCAAAATGGTAATGTTCATAGCAAGCCATCGATCGGCTCGATCGTGATCTTTTTGTTCTCGGTATCGACGACTTTGGCGAATTGGTCGACGAAAGGGACGAAGAAATCTTTGTCGTTTTCCCTTTTGACTCTTAATGTCCAAGTCGGAGAGTAGGAGAAGACGTCTTTTACTTCTCCTAGCTTTTTGCCTTCTAAATCTAAGACATCGCAACCGATGAGGTCGGCTAAACGGTAGTGATCTTCCGGAACCGGGGCTTCTTCCTTATTGATATCGAGGGTCCATTTCAAATAGTTCTCGGCTTCTTCAATGCTTGTGATTTCCTCAAAGCCGAGGATATAGAAGCCGGATTGCTCGCGGACGTAAGATAATGTGACGTCCACCCTTTCATCCGTTTTCTCGTTGTGCAGAGTTAGTTTCCTTCTAAGTTGGAAACGCTCCTTGGGAAAGGAAGTGAGGCTGTAGCAGCGGAACTGCCCTTTAAGGCCATGTGTGCCTAATAATTTTGCGATTGTTACGTATTCCATTTTAGAAAGAAACGGCGGGAATTACTTCCCGTCGTCCTCTTGATTGTCTTTCTTTTCTTCGTTGAAGCTTTCGAATTTAAGGTGAATCCGAGTGTCGGTATCATCCGCTTTCGTGGCGATTCCGATGACTTCGCGAAGAGCGTTTGCGACGGTGCCCTTTTTGCCGATGAGGCGGGCGGTATCGTCGTCTTCAGCAACGATTAAGACGGTGACGTTGCGTTCGTTTCCACCGGGAAGTTCGCGAATCATCACGGATTCGGGTTTCTCGATGAGGGGGTCGATGATGGGGTGTAGCAAAGCTGCGTAATCCCTTTCCATCATTACTTGCCTTCTTTCTTGATCTTGCTTTCGGCGAACTTAGTCATGATGCCTTTGCGGCTGAGCATGGCGCGGACGGAATCCGAGGGAATTGCGCCGTTTTTGAGCCATTTCATGGCGAGTTCTTCGTTGATGTCGGCGGAGTCGACTCCGTTGGCGGGATCGTAGGTGCCGATTTGCTCGATGTAACGTCCATCGCGGGCGAAGCGAGAATCAGCGGCGACGATGCGGTAGAAGGGGTCTTTGTGACGGCCGATACGGGTCAACCTAAGTTTAACAGACATGTTGTTTATCTCCTTTACGGGGTTACTTTAGAGACAATTGCGTGAGGTGTCAAGTAAAAATGCTTAACAGCTTTTGTACGTCACTTCAGTTTGAATTCGGCGATGCGCGCACCCATGCTCGTGCCATAGCCGAAGGGGTAGACGGTGAACCTTTGGTTTCCTTGCTTTAGGAATTTTTCCTTTGGAATATCCACCATTCTTCCTTGGACGATTTTCTTATCCGTCTTTAGGGTGACGACTTTATCGCCGAGGATCCGTTGGACGTTGACGTCCGCGGTCATGGGGACGTCTTTAACGACGGCGTAGTATTTCCCATCTTTCTCAAAAATAGAGGCGCCATCGGCTTGGATGGAAGAGGGTTCCCCGTCGAGAATCACGCAACGGTTCTTCTTTAGCCAGCTTCCAAGCATCCTCATTATCTTCTTTTGCATGTCGGGGACTAATCCATCTCCTTTAGGACCGACGTTTAAAAGCAAATTGCATCCGCAGGCACGTGTGTCGATAAGCTCGTTTAAAAGGTAAGAGTAGGATTTGAAATTGTAGTCGTCTTTAGCGTATCCCCAATGTTCGAAAATCGTATCGCAGACTTCTCCAGTCAATGGTCTTTCAGCATCACAAGAAACGGGGAAGGCTTTGCCTTTCTCGAAAGTGACGCAGTCGATTTCCTCGCCGCCTTTTTGACCACAATAGGCAAGGCCGGTGTTGTTGGTGATGATTGCTCTAGGCTGAAGGCGATGGATGAGCTTGTAAATATCTTCGGGGAAAGAAACGCCCTCGGGAAGACCCCAGGTGCCGTCGAACCAGAATCCGCCGACTTCTCCGTAATTGGTGCAGAGAATCTCGATTGATTTGCGGAGATAGTCAAAATAGGCGTCGAAATCGCCTTTTTGAAAATCTTCCTGCCACCAATCGATAACGGTGTGATAGAAGAAGGGCTTCAATCCGAATTCGTGGCATGCGTCTACGAACTCTTTGACCAAATCCCTATTCGCCGGAGAATGTGGCGCGTCGTAGGTGTTAAGCCCCTTGGTGTCATAAAGTGAGAAGCCTTCGTGGTGACGAGTTGTCAAAGTGACATAACGGCATCCCGCGTCCTTGGCGAGCTTGCAAAGTTCCTTTGCCCAGCTCTTCTTCGGGTTGAATTTGGGGAAGGTTTTCCCAATGTATTCCTCCATCGTGATGGGCTTGCTGATCCTTTTGCAGTTATAAGCGCATTCGAAATACCACTCGCCGGCGCCGATGGTGCTATAAAGGCCGAAGTGGACGAACATTCCAAAACCGAGTTTGTGGAATTCTTTTACGTATGAATAATCCATGATTGATACCTCGCGTCTATTATACGAGTTGATTTTATCAACGTTTATGCGCCCAAGTTACCTGATGATGTTCTTTGGGCAAGAAATGATGCTCATCGATGGCGTGGCAGCGTTTGGCCTTAGAGGCCACGCAACTTCATTGGTTTTTTCTTGCTAGGCTTCGTGGCGAAGAGTATATTGCCCTTGCGTCGAAAGACGATACGCAGGCTCCGCTGTCCCCGTCACGGATTATGAACCTGAAGAGAAACCTGAAAAGCTGAAAAAAGGAGGCAATCAATCATGAACAATCAACTCGTGAAAGAAATCACCGCCCGTCAGCTGCGCCATGACATTCCTGAATTCAACTCCGGCGACACCGTTCGCGTGTATGTCCGTATCGTTGAAGGCAAAAAGGAACGTCTTCAGATCTTCGAAGGTGTTGTGATGCAACGCCGCGGTGGTGGAATCGCTGAGACCTTCACCGTTCGCAAGATCTCGTCTGGTATCGGTGTGGAACGCACCTGGGCCATCAACGCCCCCTCCATCGCCAAGATCGAGGTTGTCCGTAAGGGCAAGGTTCGCCGCAACAAGATCACCTATATGCGCAAGCTCTCTGGCAAAGCTGCTCGTATCAAAGAAGCCAAGTAATTCGTTTACAATCATTAAAGTGACGAGGCCTCCTTATGGAGGCCTTTTTTTAATCCTCCTCGGCCTTTATAATTTTGCCCGTATGCCTGACGATTACTTAGAAACAAAAGGGGAACTCACCGGGGACTTGCTTCCGAAAAAGAAAAAGAAGCACCGCTGGTGGCAGATTGTTATCGACGTGCTTTTGATCGCCTCTTTTGTCGCGGTCGCGGGGATATCCGCCAATGTGGTGTATCTAAGCGTCAATTACGGCGATGCTTTCTTCGTTGATGGCGCTTCTATGTATCCCACCCTCAACAAAGATGGCCTAATGAAGAAATCCGATGGGTTCTATGGGCCCATCACTTGGAAAAGCGCTGAGCAATCCGATGGAGATTATGTCGATTATGGATGGGCAAGAATGGGCGAGCGCGGGCTTTCCGATTTGCAGCGTTTCGACATTGCCATCACTTACTACCCCTCGGATATGAGCCGCCAAAGCGATGGATCTTATAAACCCAAGTCCGGGGCGTCGCTAAAAATAAAAAGGGTTGTTGCGTTCCCTGGAGAAACCATAACGATTCGTCCTGATTTGGACACAAACGGAAATATATCTACCCCTTGGGGGACGATGACCATCACCAAAACGGATGGGACCGTAGAGTCGTATTCGTCTTATTACAGTTTCGACGATTTCGAAGACGTCGATGGCGAAACGTATCGAAGCAAAGTCACTTTCGCCAATCAGACTGTTGGCCCCGTCAAGCTTGGCGAGGATTCCTATTTCGTTTTGGGCGATAACCGGGCAAGCCATTATTCGAGCGATTCTAGGACCATTGGCGCGATTCCAAGCTATTGTCTCCAGGGGAAGGCCTATGTGGTCACTTGCTTAAGGAAATTGTCCAAAAACGGTGATGGGACGTTTACACCCGTTTTTGCGCTAGATAAGCTCCGCCCCATTTGGAATTACATTCATCTTGATTCCGCTCCTTTTAGAAAAACGTTGAACAGCGAGGTTTCCAGCAATGCCTAAAGCAAAAGAAGTTCATTTTTTCCCCGGGCATATGGCCAAGGCCCTTCGCGAGATGGAGGGCTATCTCAAGGTCATTGATTTAATCGTTGAGGTTTTGGATAGCCGCGCCCCCGTTTCTAGCGAAAACCCTTTGCTCCGTGGCAAAACGGGGAATAAGGCCACGCTTCATTTGCTTTCGAAATCAGACTATTCCGACCCCGCGGTTACGGAGGCTTGGATTGCTTATTACAAAAACAAGGGGGAGATGGCCATTGCCGGAAATCTGAAAAAAGCAAACTTCCTTTCTTTGCTTCGCTCTGCTTCTAACGATTTGCTTGTGAAGAAACGCGAAAAAGAAAAGCGCTTAGGGATGAAACCGCAGCCCATTCGCGTAATGGTCATTGGGATTCCTAACGTTGGGAAATCCACTTTAATCAACAATCTACGCGGCAAGAAAATCGCCGCGGTCGGCAATAAAGCCGGCGTGACGCGTTCTGAGCAATGGATTAAGCTCTCGGAGGATTTTATTCTTTTGGACACCCCCGGCGTTCTCCCCATGAACTACCCGGACAAATCTCAAGCAATTCGATTGGCGTTGTTGGGATCCATGAGAGAAGACGTCCTTCCTACCCATGATTTAGCTGAGCAATTGCTTGATTATCTCCGCAAAAATTATCCTTCTTCATTGTCTGTCAGATTTTCAATTGAAACTCTTAACGAGAAGGAAAACGATGACATTTTGCTGAATATTGCGCAAAAACGCGGTCTTTTAGAGAAGGGGGAACCGTCTTTGGAAAAGGCATCCTATCTTCTCATCAAAGAATTCAAGGATGGATTGCTCGGGGCGATTTCGCTTGAAAGGCCAGAAGCATGCTAAACAAAGAAAAAGAATATTACACCGATTCGATTTCTTTTATCGTCGGTGTCGACGAGGCCGGAAGGGGACCGCTTGCGGGCCCCGTATGCGCCGCGGCCGTTTTGTTCCCTAAGGATTTCGAATGCGAGGACATCAACGATTCGAAGCAACTCAGCGCGAAGAAAAGGGAAAACCTGTTCCAATTGATTAAGGATAACGCCCTGGGCTTTGGCATAGCCATGGCCACCGCCGAAGAAATCGACGCCCTCAATATATACGAAGCCACCAAAGTCGCCATGGGGCGCGCCATCTCTCAAATACAGCATCCGTATCAGCTCATTCTCACTGACGCCATGCCATTGCAAGGCTTTAACGTGCCCGTGGTTCCGATTATCAAAGGAGACGCTAAATGCCTCAATATTGCGGGGGCTTCGATTTTGGCGAAGGTAACCCGCGACCGCTATATGATCGAGCTAGAGCAAACCTACCCGATGTTTTCTTTTTCTAAACATAAAGGCTATGGAACGAAAGCCCATATGAAGGAACTCTCCGAAAACGGTCCTATCGATGGGGTCCATAGGAAGAGCTTTGCTCCCGTCGCCCATTACAAAGAAATCCAACTCAAACTTTTCTGATTTTTTAGCCTAAAGGGAAATTCGCTTTTATTCATTAAGTGGAGGAACACACTTATCATGAATGCGAGACACCTTTTGCTTTATTTAGCGAGCAAATACGAAGGGAACTGGGAGGCCATGATGCAGGCCATCAAGAGGAAAGAACCGGTTTCCCCCGCCCAAGTTGAGGAAAACGCCCAAAAAAACGTCCGCCCATACATGACGTTGCTGGATGTTGATTATCCCCTTGGCCTTAAAAACCTGGCTCAGCCGCCATTCGTCCTTTTCTATAAAGGGAATATCGACTTGATTAAGGAATATAACCGCTGCGTCACCATCGTTGGCTCGCGCGAGGCTAATGCTTATGGAACTAGCAAGACGCGCGAAATAGCAAGCGACCTCGCCAAAGAAGGTTACACCATCGTTTCGGGCTTAGCCAAAGGGATCGACGCCGCCGCCATGGCGGGTGGCCTTGACTTCAATAAATCTGTCGGCGTTCTTGGAAACGGCCTTGGCTACCATTACCCCGCCGAAAACCACGACCTTCAGGAGTCGGTAGGAGAGAAAGGCCTTTTGCTAAGCGAATATCCCGACTTCGTCAAACCCGCCAAAAGCCATTTTCCAGATAGGAACCGAATTCTGGCGGGTTTGAGTTGCCTCACCATTCTTGGTGGGTCTAAGCCCCGCAGTGGAACACTCATAACCGCTGGGATCGCACTTGAGTCGGGGCGGGAGGTCGCTTGCCTTCCTTATAGGGCCGATGAAGGCAGCGCGAATAACCTCCTTATCCAAACCGGGGCCGCTTTAGTTCAAAACGCAAAAGACGTTCTCGATTTGCTTTGCGATTCCAAACCGCAAAAATAATTTCCCGCCTTTATAAATAATTACTTTATTTATATTAGGAATAACGGCATTCCCGAACCTTTGACAAGCGCCCTAAACCGCCTATATTCTTCTCCGGCATGAAACTTGTAATTGTTGAATCTCCTAAAAAATGCGAAACGATTGGGCGCTATCTTGGCGCTGATTTCAAAGTGATGGCCAGTGAAGGCCATATCCGCGATTTGTCCACCCATGGGAAAGGCGGTCTCGGCATTGATGTCGAGCATTCCTTTCAACCTGACTGGGAAATCCCGGCCAAGAAAAAAGGCGTCGTGGCCAAGCTTGCTTCCGAGGCGAAGAAAGCCGATGAAGTTTATCTTGCGACCGACCCTGACCGTGAAGGAGAGGCCATTTCCTGGCATTTGGCCAGCGTTCTTAAACTCCCTGTTTCAACGACTAAGAGACTTCAATTCCACGAAATCACAAAGCCCGCGATCCTTGAGGCTTTGGAAAACCCGAAAACCATCGATATGAATTTGGTCGAAGCGCAGGAGACGCGTCGTTTGGAGGACCGCATCATCGGCTTCCAAGTGAGTTCTCTGCTGCAAAGGAAAATCGGCGTCCAAAGCGCCGGGAGGGTCCAAAGCGCAACGCTTCGAATGATCGTCGATCGCCAAAGCGAAATCGACGCCTTCATCCCCACCGAATATTGGATTATCGATTTGAATGTCGAAATCAACGGCAAGTTTTACAAGGCGACTTTGTCCAAAGTCGATGGAAAACCCGCAAAAATCTCCTCAAAGGAAGAAGCCGACGCCATTTTATCCCGCATTCCGGAAACCTTGAACGTCGCCTCGGTGAAGAAGGAGCAGAAGAAAGTCTTCCCCCGTCCGGCTTTCACCACCTCCTCGATGCAGCAAGAGGCTTTCTCCAAATTCCGCTTCTCCAACGCTAAAACGCAATCCGTGGCACAGAAACTCTATGAAGGCGAAGAAGTGAATGGCGAGCATGTCGGTTTGATCACCTACATGCGTACCGATTCCACCCGTATCTCCCCCGAGTTTTATAAGCATCACGCCGTTCCCTTCATCAAAGAAAAATGGGGCGATGCCTATGTTGGCTCCCTCCGCCAAGCCAAGGCAGGCAAAAACGTCCAAGACGCCCATGAGGCAATCCGTCCCACGGGTACCCACAGAACGCCGGAGGAAGTCGCAAAATTCCTCCCTTCCGACGAAGCCAAGCTTTACAAGCTCATCTATTGCCGCGCCATGGCCTCTTTGATGGCCCCGAAGCAAATCGAAAGCACGGGTGTTGCCTTAACTGGCAATGGTCTAGAGTTCTCCTTAAAAGGCGTAAGGACTCTTTTCCAAGGTTTTGAAGCCGTCTACAAAGAATTCGATGAAGACGACACCGCCTTGCTCCCTGAAATCAACGAGGGGGACAATTTCAAAACCTCCGATGTGAACCCTCAGCAGAAATTCACCAAGCCAGAGCCTCCTTATAACGAAGCATCCATCGTCAAAACCATGGAAGAAAAAGGCATTGGCCGTCCATCGACTTACGCCACGACGATTGAGACGCTCATCAAGCGCAAATACGTTACGGCTACCCGCGGCGTTTTGACGCCGACGGAAGAAGGGAAAAAGGCCGTCGCAACCCTTCAACAATACTTTCCCGACATCGTTTCCCCGGATTACACCGCCGACATGGAGAGGAAACTCGATAAGGTCGAAGCGGGGGAGGAGACTTTCCTCCAGGCCATGAATGAATTCTACGGGCCTTTCGAAGAGAATTTCTCTCAGGCTAAAACCAAGATGCAAAAGGAGCCCGACGAAGAAACCGGCGAACTCTGCCCCGAATGCGGACACCCTCTCGTCGTCAAGCGCTCGAGAAAAGGAACCGCCTTCATCGGCTGCTCGAATTATCCCCATTGCCGTTACATTAAGCGCGAGCCCAAACAGCCCGATGAACTCGTGGGCGAAAATTGTCCGGATTGCGGCAAGCCTTTGGTGTACAAAACCAATAAGAAAGGGGAGAAATTCGTTGGCTGCTCCGGTTTCCCCACCTGTCATTTCACTCGTTCTCTCGATGGCAAAGTCTCCGTTAAGAAAGTCTATACGGAAGCGGATTTCGTCAAACCTTGTCCCAAATGCAAAACGGGCCACCTCGTTATCAAGCAAGGCAAGAAAAAGAGCTTCCTTGCCTGCACCAATTTCCCGAAATGCCATTACCATGAATGGTTAGACGACAAGAAAAAGAAATGAGCCAGAACAAAAAAGCAACCATCATCGGTGGGGGCCTCGCCGGAAGCGAAGCCGCCTACTATTTGCTGAAGAAAGGCTACGAGGTAACTCTTTTTGAGCGTCGCCCTGACGTTTCGGATGGAGCCCATGAAACGGGGCTTTTCGGCGAACTCGTTTGCTCAAATTCCTTAAAGTCTGTGCGGTTAGACAACGCCTGTGGATTGCTTAAGGAAGAGATGCGGCGCATGGATTCGCTTTTGATGAAAAAAGCCGCCGAGTGCTCCGTTCCCGCGGGAAACGCTTTGAGCGTTGATCGCGCCCTATTCGCCGAGAAAATCACTGAAGAGCTTCTTTCTTTCCCCAATCTAACCGTCAAGAAAGAAGAGGTTTCCTCTCTTCCTGAAGGCGACGTCATCGTGGCGACGGGGCCTTTGACCGGAGGGCCTCTTTTAAAGCAGCTCTCCGACATCGCCGGGGAAAAGAACCTTTCCTTTTTCGATGCGAGCGCCCCAATCGTTAAAAAAGACAGCATCGATTTTTCAAAGGCTTACTACAAATCCCGTTATGAGCAAGACGATTCTTCTTACATCAACTGCGCTTTTTCCAAAGAAGAATACAAACGCTTCGTTTACGAGCTCACCCACGCGCAAAAAGCGCTTCTCCACGAATTCGACACGCATTATTTCGAAGGCTGCCTCCCCATTGAAGTCATCGCCTCTAGGGGCGAAGAAACGCTCCGGCACGGGCCTTTGAAACCCTTTGGCCTCTGGGATGAAAACCATTCCCATCCTTACGCGGTTTGCCAGCTTCGCCAGGACACGAAATTGGGCGATTGCTACAACCTCGTTGGTTTCCAGACCAATCTCACTTACCCGGAGCAAAAAAGGGTTTTCTCTTTGATTCCCGGGCTTGAAAAAGCCGAATTCATCCGTTATGGCTTGATGCATAGGAATTCCTACCTCAATGCCCCATCGTGCTTAAACCCCGATCTCAGCTTAAAAGGCAGAGAAGATGTCTATATTGCCGGGCAATTGTCTGGGGTTGAAGGCTACGTCGAAAGCGCGGTCACCGGGATTGTCGCTGCGATTAACTTCGTTAGGAAAAGAGAAGGGAAGCCTTTCATTTCCGTTCCAACGGATTCCGTCACCGGAGCTTTGCTTTCTTATTTGAGCCAAGCCAGCGGGAAATATTTCGCCCCGATGAACGCGAATTGGGCTCTTCTGCCAAATTCAGATAAGCATAACAGGGAACCTTCGATTCAAAACGCGCTCAACGCGATAGAATCGTATTGGAAGGCTTCCAATGAATAAAACCGAAAGAGAATTCCTCGATTACCTGAAATACCAAAGGAATTATTCTCCAAAGACTTTGGACAATTACCAAAGGGACATCGATAAGTTTCAGGCTTTCCTTGACAAGGAGCTTGTTCTTTTCGATCAAGTGGAGCCTCGAGACATTGACAATTTCCTCTCGGAGGAAATCTATCAGAACCAAATAAGCCATCGTTCTTGTCAGAGGCGGATGTCCGCGTTAAGGGGCTATTACACTTTTTTGAAAAAGCGCGGATACGTCGATAAAAACCCTTTTGTCGGAGCCTCTTCCCCCAAAGCCGAAATCACTTATCCAAGCGTTTTGTATCGTGACCAAGTGGCCGCTTTGCTTGACGCTAATTCGAAACGAACCGACGCCTTGAAAGATCGGGATCAAGCAATTTTAGAACTTCTTTATTCCTCCGGCCTTCGCGCTTCGGAGCTTGTGGGATTGACCTATCGCCAAATCGATTTCCGAGTTCGTTCAATCAGGGTTAAGGGCAAAGGCAACAAAACGCGAATCGTGCCGTTTTCTAAAACCGCTGAGATGGCGATGAAGTCTTATTACTCTGGCCTAAGGGTCAGACTTCTCTCCGAAAACAAGGACAGCCTCAAAAGCGATAAATATTTTTTGAACGCCCACGGGCGTGGCCTAACCGTCAGGGGTCTGGAGTATATCCTCCGGGCCATTGAAGAGAAGACGGGTATCTATCTTGGCCTCCACCCCCATGAGCTCCGTCATACGTTTGCGACCCATCTGCTCGAAAACGGCGCGGATTTGCGCCTTATCCAAGAATTGCTCGGCCACGAAACTATCGATACGACTCAGGTTTACACCCACGTCAGCAAGGAAAAGATGAAAGAACAATACGATTCTTTCTTCCCTCAAAGGGAGGGGAAACTCCCCAACAAAAAATAAGTCCTGCCCGGCCTGGCAAGCGCCTTGGCTAAATTGGTTCTTCCCCTTACTTTTCAGCAAGAGTATACTCAACCTCGGCCCGCTCCCTTAAGGGAGAAGGGTTAATACGCACCCCGTGGATTCAACGCCGTGTTCCTTCCGGGCCGAAGCAGGCTCAAAAATCGGATAGGTGGTCAGTTGTTCGAAACGAGGGAGGCAAAAACAAATGGAGGTCACCAAAATGAGTGACGAAACGAAAGTCGAGGCTGTCGAAACAGCCCCAGCAGCCGAGCCGACCATGGCGGAAATCGTCCGCGATCCCAACGCCCCCATCATCACGATGAGGAAAGCCTTGGAAGCCGGCGCCCACTTCGGGCATCAAACCCGTCGTTGGAACCCCAAGATGAACAAATTCATCTATGGCGCCCGCAACGGCATCTACATCATCGACCTTGCCAAGACCGTCTCTAAGACCGTCGCTGCCTACAACGCTCTCAAAGCCATCGTCGAAGCTGGCGGAAAAGTTCTCTTTGTCGGCACCAAAACCCAAGCCCAGCAAATCGTCATCGACGAAGCTGTCCGCTCTGGTTCCTTCTACATCACCAATCGCTGGCTCGGCGGAACCCTCACCAACTTCCGCACCATCCAAGGCCGCATCAAGAGGCTCCGCGATTTGGAGACCGCTTCCGAAGACGGCTCTTGGGACAAACTCCCCAAGAAGGAAGTTGCCCTTCTTAAGAAAGAACTCGGCAAACTCCAGAAGAACCTCGAAGGCATCAAGGAAATGCGTCGCGTTCCTAACGCCATCGTCCTCGCCGACCCCACCGTTGAGCACAATGCCGTTCTCGAAGCTCATAAGCTCAACATCCCCGTGTTCGCTATCTGCGACACTTCCGACGACCCCGATGTGGTGGATTTCCCCATCCCGTCCAATAACGACGCTACCTCCGCTATCAAACTTTTGATCGGCGTCCTCGCTGATGCCATCGTCGAAGCCCGTGGCGGACTCACCGAAGTCGCCTACGTCAAAGACGAAGCCGCTGAAGCCAGCATGGAAGACGCCATCAAGGTCGCCGACATCGCTGCCCAACAGCACCGCGAAGCTGTCCGCGCCGCCCGGAAAGCCCGCGAAGAGCGCTATGCCAAGATGCAGGCTGAGCGCGCCGCTCGCTTCGCCGCTCGCAAAGCCGAAGCCACCAAAGCCGCCGCTCCCGCTATCGAGGAGAAGAAGTAATGGCCGTCACGATTCAATCCATCAAAGCTCTTCAAGAGCGCACCGGCGCTGGGATCATGGACTGCAAAAAGGCCTTGATCGAAGCCAATGGCGATGAGGAAAAAGCCATCGATATCCTTCGCGAGAAGGGCATCGCCAAAGCTGCCGCCAAAGCCGGAAGAACCGCCGCCGAAGGCCTTGCCTCCATCGGCTTGAGCGAAGACAAGAAGACCGCCATCGTCGTTGAAATCAACTGCGAAACCGACTTCGTCTCCGGCTCTCCGAAATTCCACGAAATCGTTGATTCCATCGTCGCCCGTTTGCTCGAGAAGCAGCCCGCTGACCTTGAAGGCGCCATCAAAGCCACCGAAGACATCTTCACCGATGCCGTCGTTGCCATGCGCGAGAACTTCGTCTTCCGTCGTTACCTCATCCTCCACGCCGAGAATGGGGAATCCTTCGGGAAATACATCCACGCTGGCGGAAAGATCGCTTGCCTTGTTGAACTCGACAAAGACATGGGCGAAGAGATTGGCAAAGGCCTTGCCATGACCGTCGCTTCCTCCGCTCCGGAATACCTCAGCTTGGCTGATGTTCCCGCCGAAGCCAAGGAGAGAGAACTCGCCATTGCCACCAAAGAAGTGGCTGAGGATCCCAAACTCGCTTCCAAACCGGACCAGGTCAAAGCGACCATTGCTCAGCGTAAAGTCGATTCCCGCTTGGGCGACGCTTGCCTTGGCAGCAAGGCCTATGCTCTCGACATGAGCGGCAAGCTCAGCGTCGATCAGCTCTGCAAGGAAAAAGGATTCAAGGTCATTTGCTTCGTCCGTTACGAAGTCGGCCAGCTTTCCAAGTAGTTTCCAAAGCCTCTAAAGCTCTCGCGAAAGCGGGAGCTTTTCCTTTTGCCTTTGAAAAGCGAATGAAGGACTTCCAATCTTTGACTGCATCCTGTTTTCCATCGCTTATTCCGTTATAATAGCGACGCTATGAATCCTATTTACAAACGAATCATCATCAAACTGTCTGGCGAAGCTCTAGCGGATACGGCGGACGGTTCGATTTTCGACCGCAAAAAGCTAGAAAGCATCGCTAACGTCGTTTCCGAGATTTCTTCTTCCGGCGTCCAAATTGGAATCGTCGTAGGAGCTGGCAACATCTGGAGAGGCAGGATGGCCGACAAAATCGGAATCGAGCAGGCTCAGGCCGATTACATGGGCATGCTTGGAACCATCATGAATGGCATGGCCATTCAAAACGCCTTGGAGCAAAAAGGTCTCCAAACCCGCGTGATGTCCGCGATCAACGTCCCTCAATGCTGCGAGCCGTATCTTCGCAGGAAGGCGATGTCTCATCTAGAAAATGGCCGCATCGTCATATTCACGGGCGGAACTGGAAACCCCTATTTCACGACAGATTCTTGCGCTACGCTTCGTGCGCTTGAAGTTAACGCCGATGCCATTTTGATGGCGAAAAACGGCGTCGATGGCGTTTATGATTCCGATCCGAGAAAGAACAAAGACGCAAAGCTTTTGTCCGACTTGAGCTATCATGAAGTCGTTGAAAGGAAACTCGCCGTCATGGATTTGACCGCCGTCGCCATGCTTGAGGGCAAAGATGTGGTGGTCAGGGTCTTCAATATGGATGAGCCCTCCTCATTCCTTAAGGTGCTTGCCGGAGAAAACATCGGCACGACCATCCATAAGGACAACCAATAATTTAGAATTCATTTAAGGAGAATAAAACACTATGGATCCCTACGTTTCAGAAGTCGCCGACAAAGTGGCTAAGAGCCTTGAGAGCTTCCGCAGCAATTTGACGAAGCTCCGTTCCGGCAGAGCCAACCCTTCCATGCTCAATGGCGTGCAATGCGATTATTATGGGGAAAAGATGGACATCACCTCCCTCTCTTCCGTTTCCATGCCCGAGCCCCGTCAGCTATTGATTAAGCCCTACTCCAGGGAAGACCTCAAAGCCATCGCCGCTGGAATTTCCGCTGCCAATCTCGGCGTTACCCCGATGGTCGAAGCCGACGCCATCCGCATTGTTGTCCCCCCGATGACCGAAGACATCCGCAAAGAAACCGCGAAGAAGGCCAAAGGCCTTGGCGATGAAGCCAAGGTCGCCATCCGCAACGTTCGCCGCGACACGCTTTCCTTGCTTAAGGAAGACGATACCTATTCCGATGACCTCAAAGACAGAGTCGAAGAGGACATCCAAAAGGAAATCGACAAAGCCAACAAAGAGGTTGATTCCATTGTCGCCGAGAAGACGAAGGAAATCATGACCATCTGATCAAAACCAACTGAAAGCGGGGCGACCCGCTTTTTTAATGGCTTTTTGCGTCGTTTTCTGTTTTTTATAGGTATTTTGTAGACTTTCTTGAGAGGGAGTCCCTTATGGAATTTCCCAAACCTGTTGCCCCGGTTCTTTTTAAATAGCCCTTTGGGCTATATAATCCCCCCGATGAAGAAAACCAAAGATAACACATTTGCCCTTTCGAAGAAGTGCGATCACGTCGCTTTCATAATGGACGGAAACGGAAGATGGGCCAAGCTAAGGGGCCTTCCCCGCTATTATGGACATCACGAAGCCTGCAAGCGCATTATCGAAATCTTCGAAACGTGCCGCGAATTCAACATCAAATACATGTCTTTCTACGCCTTTTCCACCGAAAATTGGAATAGGCCTCAGGATGAAATCGACCATTTGATGGACTACCTCGAAGAATTCTTCCACAAGGAAATCGATTATCTTGATTCCGTCGGGACCCAGATTCGCGTCTCTGGTGACCTTTCTAGAATCCGCGAGCAAACCCGCGCGGTTTGCATCGACGCGATTGAAAGAACCAAAAACAATTCCACTTGGGTCATCAACGTTTGCCTCAATTACGGCGGAAGAGACGATATCGTCAAAGCCGCTAGGAAAATCGCCGAGGATTATAAGCAAGGCAAAATCGCTGATATCAACTCCGTTGATGAGGCCTCGTTCTCTAACTATCTCTACACCGCCGGAATCCCCGATGTGGATTTGATGATTCGTACCTCCGGGGAAGAAAGGCTTTCTAATTTCTTACTTTATCAAAACGCCTATGCCGAATTCGTTTTCACCCCGGTCAAATGGCCGGACTTCAAGAGAGAGAGTCTCATCGACTGCCTGAAGGAATTCCAAGACAGAAACCGCAGATACGGAGGACTTAAGAATGAGTGAGCAGCCCCTTGATCCAGAGACAATAAATCCTGCAACGGAAGAGCCCCTTCCCGAAAGGCGCAAAATCGGGAACCTTGAGGTTAACGCCATTTCCGAGAAAGGGAAGAAGTCGATTCGCAGCCGAATTCTTGTCGCCGTCATTTTGATTATCATCGCGGTTCCTTGCCTTTTCTATGGCTCTTGGGCTTGGTTTGGCCTTGTCGCTTTGGCATCCGTCTTTGCCGGTTATGAAATCGTGCGGGCGCCTCAAAAGCCCGCGCGTTGGTACATTTACCTCATCGTTTACGTGTTTTTGTTCACAACATTATTTTGGACATTCATCAAAGGGTATGCCGATTCTATTTTGAATCAGTTAGAAGAAACCGGGTACATTTACGATTTCTCCTTTTCGCTTGAGAGGACGTTTGAAAATGGTGGCCATGGCGCCTCTGCTTTCTCTCTTTCCGTCTCGCCGATCGCCCTAGGCCTTATGTTACTGGTTTTCTTTTGGCTTTCCATTGCCCAGGAAACCTTCTCCTTCACCGATATTTGCTACTATTTCACGATGGTTTTAATGGTTGGCCTTGGTCTGCAAGCGGCTCTTTATTTACGTTACGTGCCTTTCGTCTCCAAAGAGGCGCTTCTCAGCTATTCTTTGAATTCTGCCGAATTCCGCTTTGGCCAAAGCAGCGAGCTGCTGGTCATGGCGTTATTGGGCGCTTTGCTTAACGACACCTTTGCTTATTTCGGAGGCATGCTTTTTGGGCGTCATCACATGAATCCCCGCGTTTCCCCTAAGAAAACGTGGGAGGGCTTCTTTGTGGGGTGGATTGCTACTAGCGCCGTTTTGGTTGCCTATTGCTTGATTTTGTCCGCCTGCCACCTCGACGTTCTGCCGGGGGTTTTCGACATGGAGCATTGGTATACGGTGGTGATTGTGAGCTTGATCGTTCCGGGGTTGGGCGATTTGGGCGATCTCTCCTTCTCCTTAATCAAACGCCACTTCGTTTTTAAAGATTACAGCCACCTCCTTGGCCCCCATGGCGGCATGCTTGACCGCATCGACAGTTCTCTTTTCTCCGTCCTTGGCATTTCCGTCGTTGTCATGATTTGCCTTTATTGGTCTTATTCCTTGCCTAGTTCAAATTCGCTTATTGGAGTGGTGGGTCTGTTATGAAGAATCTACTGATTCTTGGTGTTACGGGCTCTATAGGCACTCAAAGTTTGGATGTGCTTTCTTCGAATCCTGGGCTTTTTTGCTTAAAGGGCATCACGGTAGGGCATCAAACAAATAAAATCGAGCCCATTTTGTCCTCCTTCCCTTCGATTGAATTCGTTTGCGTTAGAGAAAAGGAAGACGCGGAAGCATTTGCGAAGAAATTCCCCAACATCCATTGGTATAGTGGGGATGAGGGTTTACTCCAGATCATTAGGGAATGTCCTTGCGATATGGTGGAGAACGCCCTTGTCGGCTTCGCGGGTTTGCGTCCATCCCTAACCGCCTTAAGCGAAAATAAAATCCTGGCCTTGGCAAACAAGGAATCCCTCGTCGTGGGTGGAGAATTAATTCACAAAAGCCTTTCTGAGGGGAAGGGAAAGCTTTATCCTATCGATTCCGAGCACGTTGCGATTGCTAAGCTTCTTTCCTGCGTTCCCGCTGAAAGCGTCGACAAAATCTTGATTACGGCATCCGGAGGCTCCTTCAGAAACAAAACGCGCCAGGAACTTCGTGACGTCACCCCTGAAATGGCTTTGAATCACCCCACGTGGAAAATGGGCGCGAAAATCACTATCGACTCCGCGACGATGATGAATAAGGGATTCGAAGTGCTGGAAGCGAAATGGCTGTTTGATTTCCCATTGGAGAGAACGGAAATCCTCATGCACGACGAATCGCACGTCCATTCTCTTATTTTGCTGAAAAACGGCACTTATCTCGCTGATGTTTCCGCTCCGGACATGAGAGGGCCCATCGAATACGCGCTAAAAGAAGGGCGCGTTCCCTTCAAACCGACGATTGTGAATAAACTCTCGGAACTAGCCCCGTATCATTTCCATAAATTCGATCCGCATCGTTATCCCGCCCCCTTGATTGCCATCGATGCATTCAAAAGGGGAGGAACTGCGACCGCCGTACTTAACGCAGCCAACGAAACCGCGGTTTATGCCTTTCTAGACAAAAGGATTGCATTCCTGGACATTGAAACCATGGTGAAAAGCGCGCTAGATGCCATTCCTTTAGTAGAACACCCCTCGTTGCGGCAAATTCTGTCCGCTGACGCTTATGCCCGTATGTTCGTCGAAAAGAAGATCGAAAGGAGATCGCTATGACTCAGATTCTAACCACCATCGGAAACATCGTTTTGATGCTCGTCATCCTTGGGATTCTTATTTCCATTCACGAAGCGGGCCACTTAGCCGCGGCGAAGATATTCAAAGTCTATTGCTTTGAGTACTCCATTGGCTTTGGCCCAGCCTTGTTAAAGAAGAAAACGAAGAAGGCGGAGACTTATTTCTGTCTCCGCGCCTTGCCTCTTGGGGGCTATGTTTCGATGTATGGCGAGCCAGGGGTGGTCCCCGATGGTTTTGAAGCCCCAGACGAAAGCCGTTCCTTGGAAAGAATCAGCAAATGGAAGAAGTCCATCGTCCTGCTTGCCGGGGTGAGCATGAACTTCCTCCTCGGCCTTGTTCTCCTTTATGTCTCCGCTTGCTGCCCGCATTACTATTCTTGCTATCAGGCTAGCGGCGTTTCCCTTTCTTTAGACGCTGATACTTCCATCGGCGTTTATTACCTCACGCCGACCTTCTCCGGCAAAATCAAAAGCTGTCTCGAATCCTCTAATGATGGCAAATACCAAGCTCAAGACTATGTCTTGCTTTTGCCCCATCAAGAGACCTCTAACGGCTCGGTTTATGGCTTTGGGCTTTCTTCTTCCGTGACCATCACCGGCATGTCTTCCTCTTATGTCGCTACGTTTGTCCCGCAAAACCTCGTTAATGGGAAAGACCTCAATTCCGCGCTTTATTTCTACCAAGAAACAAACGAAACCCTTCCTGCGGGATATTCTAACGTCGGGCTTACCAAAGGCGCGGATCTCAGCGCGGGGGTGTTCAACACGAGCAACCTTTCTGACGGAGCTACCATAATCATCCCTCAGCTTACTTTCTTGCCCATCCTAAACGAAGAAATCGATAAGGATTGGCAAAAAGCCTATGAGGCCAAAGTGAGCTACCCCTTAACCCTCACCAAAAAGGATGGCAAATTCGATAGCACCGGCGTTTACCTTCCTGCGATTAAGAATACCCCCAGCTTCAAAGGCACCTGGAAAGAGTGGGGCCGTTTGGTTCCTTATTCCTGCGGCGCCATCGTCAAGGGCATTGGCTCCTTATTCACCGGCGGTATCAAAGATATGTCCGGAATCATCGGCATGACCGCGGCTTTGCCTTCGGTGGAAGCCATGGGCGGCGTTGGGTATGTCTTCCTCTACGCTGGGCTTATCTCCATCAACCTCGCTTTCTTCAACCTCCTTCCCTTCCCGGGATTGGACGGTTGGGCGCTACTGGTCACAATCATTGAAGCCATAAGCAAAAAGAAAGTCCCCGAAAAAGTCAAAGGCATCGTTTCCTATGTTGGGCTTGGATTGTTGCTTGTTTTGATGGTCGTCATCGCCGTCAAAGACATCGTTCAGCTCATTGTCTGAGGCTAAAAAACATGAATGAATTAATGCAACGCTTCCTAACTTCCATAGGCTTGAAGAAAGAAGCGGAACGCTACGATATTGATTTTGCCGGTTTGAAAAAGAACCCCACGAACGAAAAACAAATCGACATGGTGGTCAGCAAGCAGACCCCTTGGGATTACTCTTTGTTGTCCCATTTCAAAGAAGGGCTTTTAAACATCAAATACCCCTTCACGATGCAATTCGTCTATTCTAGCGCCCCGGAAGAGGAAGACCTGATCGATCTGCTCGATTCCTGGAGTTTGGATGTTTACCACCAAACTCCTGGGTTTTCGCTTTCAAAAGCAGAAAAAGAGGGGACGTTTGCGCTTATTTTCGATTCAGAGGAAGCAAATAGGAAAAGCGCTTCTTTGGCGAGCGATTTCCGCGATTTCATAAAATGGCTTAACTACCCCGTAGAATTTGTAGAAGTCATCAAAGAAGCTAAGAAGCCTCAAAACCAACAAAATCCTGAGGAAGCGGTGGATGAGACGCTTGAAAAGGGTGACGCGGAAGATTATTCCTTGTCCCCTTCCGAACTCGTCTCCCCGGTTGAGGAGACTTTCGAAGAAACCGATAACCTTGAGTCCTTTAGCCAAGAGCAAATGGAGGACCATATCGCCGAAGAGTTCGCCAAAAACCAAGAAAAAGGCGAAGAAGAAATCATGGAACGCCTTTTGGCCAACCAAAAGGCGATGGAAGAAGAAAGAAACCGTCAGCGCGTCTTCAAAACGGGCGATTACACGATCCTCGAGAAACTCTCCGACGTCGAATCCGTGGGCTTAGTCAATGTCGATTTCGTCGGCGAGGCTTTCGAAGTGGACATTCGCACCACGAAAAAAGGAAAGAAAATGCTGACGTTCAGCATGGGCGATCCCTTCGATGCAATCGCTTGCCGCGCTTTTGAGGGAAAGCGTCTATCGATTGAGGCTCTTTCTGGTGTCAAAAACGGTGCCTTATATCGCATCAGGGGCGCGGTTGATAAGGATTTCCGCGGGCAAAACGAAATCATTGTCCATTATATCGACGCCTTGCCCCCGAGGCCCCTTCGTGATGATCCAGAGGAAGAGAAGCGCGTTGAGCTTCATCTCCACACCAAAATGTCGACCATGGATGCGGTGGGGGAGATGGGCGATTATTACGCCTTAGCAAAGCACATGGGCATGAAAGCCATCGCTGTGACGGACCACGGCTCGGTCCAAGGCTTCCCTGCCGCCCAAGCCGCTCACGATTCTGACCTTAAGAAAATCAAAAAGTCCGGGAAGGACGAAAAGCCTTTGAAGATTATTTATGGAGCTGAGCTTTATATGTTTGACTCCAAGCCCGACTATATCTTCAACCCTTGCTCCACCCCGCTCAGGGAAGCCCGTTACTGCGTATTCGATACCGAAACTACAGGTCTTTCCGCTCGATATGAGCGCATCGTCGAATTCGGCGCCGTTTTCGTCGAAAAGGGCCGCGTTTTGAAACGTTTCGACACGTTTATAAAACCTGACATCTCCCTAGAACACGCCGGAGAGGCTATGGCGATCAACAATATCACTGAAGCCGATTTGAGGACCGCCCCGACGATGGATGAGATGCTGCCGAAAATCATCGAAATGATTGATGGTTATATCCTTGTCGCCCATAACGCGACCTTCGACGTTGGCTTCCTTAACGCGGCTTTGGAGCGTTATAACGCCGCTCATCCAAACTCGACCCTTCCCTCTTCGATTGAAAATCCCATTGTTGATACCCTTCCTCTTTCCCATTACCTCTTCCCTTTCGCTGGCAGACACAACGAGGAAGCGATGCTCAAAAATTTGAATCTAAACGTCTATGACGCGAAGAAAGCCCACCGCGCGGATTACGACTGCGAATGCTTAAATGACGGCTGGCAGGAGATCATTCTGCGCTTAGAAAAAGACCATCCTGGACTTACCCACAAAGACCTTGCTTTGCTAGCTCTTCCCACGGGCGAAGAAGAAGACCCTGAATTGGCTTCGAAAGATGAGGAAATCAAAAAGAAAGCGGAGAAAAAACACGAAGATCAACGCTTTGCTTATAATGCTTTCTGCAAACATATCCGCAACTACCATTGCGACGTTTTGGTCAAAAACACCAAGGGTTTGCAGGATTTATATCGCATCATCACCGCTGGCGAAACGACTTATCTTGAAAAAGCCTCTCTTCCCAAAACCCCAAGGGAAATGATTAATCTCTACCGCGAGAATTTCCTTGTCGGAAGCGCTTGCTTCAACGGCGAGATATTTGAGCTCGCCATGACGAGGAACCGCAATGTCTTAGTCGAGGCCATCAAATGGTATGACTACATTGAAATCCAACCCCTTGAGAATTATTCCTACCTCGTCAACATGGGGAGAGTTCATTCCAAGGATCAGCTGATCCAAGTTCTTAAAGACATCATCGAAGCGGCTCATATCGCCAACGTCCCCGTCGTGGCCACGGGGGACTGCCATTACGTTAATCCCGAAGACAAAATCCTCAGGGACGTGTTCGTTTACGCTAAAGGTGTCGGCAACGGCTCCCATCCTTTGAATCCCCCAGCCCGTGAAAGACACCCTTATTTCGAGAATCCCGATCAGCATTTCCGTTCCACGCGGGAGATGCTTGATTCCTTCAGGGCTTGGCTCCCTGAGGAAGAAGCGAGGGAGTACGTTATCAAAAACTCAAATTTGATCGCCGATCAGATTCGCGATGACATCGTCCCGATGCTTTCAGGAACCGCCGCTCCAGACGCCAATCTCCCTCACTCGGACAAAATCCTCAGGGACCTCTGCGAGAAGAACTTCCATGACCGTTATGACTATCTCGGCGAAGATAAGGACCCCAAAGTGCTTGAGGCGACTTCCTTTGTTTGGGAACGCCTGCAAAAGGAGCTCACGGGTATCATTGGCCACGGATATGCGGTGACTTATTACATCGCTCACCTTTTGATTAAAGACGTTGAAAACGCCCCGAAGCACTTCATCGTCGGCAGCCGTGGCTCCGTCGGCTCTTCTTTCGCCGCGACCATGGCCGATATTACCGAGGTTAATCCTCTACCTCCCCATTGGCATTGCCCACATTGCCATTATCTTGAATTCAGTAACGATCCTGAGGTCAAATCCGGATTCGATCTCCCAGAGAAGAACTGCCCCAAGTGCGGAAATAAGCTCACGATCGATGGGCAAAACATTCCTTTTGAAACCTTCCTTGGTTTCTCCGCGGATAAAGTTCCTGACATTGACTTGAACTTCGAGGAAGAAGCCCAGCATTTGGCCCACCAGATGACTAAGGTCCATCTTGGTGAACATCAAGTCTACCGCGCTGGCACAATCGAAACCGTCGCCGAGAAAACCGCTTACGGTTTCGTTAGGGGTTATTTCGAGAAAATCGGAAGAGACCTCAATACCATTAACGGAACCTACATCGCTTATTTGGCCGCTAAATGCACCGGGGTTAAACGCACGACGGGCCAACACCCTGGAGGCATCGTCGTCGTTCCAACCGATAGAGACCTCTTCGAGTTCACTGCGGTTCAGCATCCGGCCGATGATTTGAAATCGGAATGGCTCACAACCCATTACGATTACCATTCCATGCACGACGAATTGCTCAAGTTCGATATTTTAGGTCACGTCGACCCCATGGCCATGCGTTATTACAGAGACCTCACGGGCGTCGATATCCGCAAAATCCCGATGAACGATAAAAAGGTCCTTTCGTTGTTCACGTCTCCGGCTGAATTGCATCTGCATCGCAACTTCATGAACCAAAAGACTGGGGCTTTGGCTTTGCCTGAATTCGGTACGGGGCTTGCCCAGCGAATGCTTGAAGAAGCTAACCCGAAAACCTTCAACGATTTGCTGATTATGTCTGGCTTGTCTCACGGCACCGACGTTTGGGCCGGAAACGCCGAAGATTTGATTCTTAACGGAACCACCGACCTTCAAGGGGTCATCGGGTGCCGCGACGATATCATGACCTACATGATTTCTTGCGGCATCGAAAAGGGGAAAGCCTTCAAAATAATGGAGGATGTCCGCCACGGCAAAGGTTTAACGCCGGATTTTGAGGCCGACATGAGGGCCCATCAAGTCCCGGAGTTCTACATCAATTCCGCCAAAAAGATTAAATATCTCTTCCCCAGGGGCCATGCGACCGCTTACGTTATGATGGCCGTCCGCGTCGCTTATTTCAAACTTTATTATCCCCTTGAGTTCTACGCGGTTTTCTTTTCCATCCGCAGCGACGATTGGGATTTGAAGGTGATGCTGAAAGGAGAAGATGCGATCATCGATCAAATCAAAGCCTTATCCGCGCGCCAAAACGACCGCAATAACCCTCTATCCCCAAAAGAGAAGAACATCCTTAAGACGGATTTGGTTGCTTTGGAGATGTATGAGCGCGGCTATAAGGTCGAAAACATTGATCTTTATCGGTCCGAGGCCAAGCTTTGGGTTGCCGACCATGAAAACAAAGCCCTCATTCCCGCCTTCACGGTCGTTGATGGGCTTGGCGAAAACGCCGCCAATAGCGTCGTTGAATCGCGCAAAAGCGGGAAGAAGTTCTTGTCTAAGGAAGACTTGATTTCTAGGACAAAGCTCAATGGCACCAACGTCAAAGACCTTGATGAGCTTGGGGTGCTGAAAGACCTTGGAGAAACCAACCAAATGTCCTTGTTTGAATTCTTCTAAGGCGGGGTTTATACTATCGCTCGCGCGGTTTGCGCGAGTTTCGGGACGTAGCACAGCTTGGTAGTGCGCCTGGTTCGGGACCAGGAGGTCACGGGTTCGAACCCCGTCGTTCCGACCATCGAAATATTGGGCCTGATAGTTGCTATCAGGTCTTTTATTTTGCTTGAGCTCGCAAGAGTGGCTCCTGTCATTTCAAAAAAGGTTTAATTCCCTCTTCGCCCCGTTTATAATTGCCCTTGCCTAAGGGCCCGTAGCTCAGCTGGATAGAGCGTCCCCCTCCTAAGGGGAAGGTCAGGCGTTCGAATCGCCTCGGGCCCGCCATCAGCCCTTTGGGCTTTTTTTGTTGCAAAAAAAGGCCGGTTGGCCCTTTCGATAATCGTTAAACGAATCAGAAGAAACCTTCGACCGATGATACCGGAAGGACGAACATGCCTCCTTTGATCTTTTGGAAGTTCGCCGTCGCCGAGCGAATCTCTTCTTGCAGGTGTTCCAATTGGCTGTCCTCGATGACGATGAAGAGCGTGAAGTTTCCGCTTGGGACGTCATCGGTTAAAGCCGCCAAAGAAACGGCTTTAGTTTTTGAATCGCTGAATTGGGGGAAGACGTGATGCATTCCTTCGGTGGGAATCACCGTGCCGTTATAACCCTCTTTGGATAAAGAGCGAAGCAACTGCTCAGAAGCAGGGACGTGATCGAGAATGGCAAATAACAAGACTTTCATACTTACCCCCTATTGGGCCGTTCGACAATATACCACGGCTTAACAATATTTCTAGTTCGTTTGAAGCGTTGAGCGCATAATTATCCCCGAAAAGAGGAACACACATGATTCGTATCACCGTTAAAGACTATGGCGTGATGGAAGCTGAGCTTGATTGGGAAGCCGCTCCTAACACCTGCGCTAATTTCGTCGAGCTCGTCAATTCCGGCTTTTACACCGGGCTTATCTTCCATCGCATCATCAAGGGATTCATGATTCAAGGCGGTTGGGGAGACCTCAAAGGCAAGCATCTAGATTACGCGATCAAAGGCGAATTCGCCTCCAATGGCGTCAATAACCCTTTGCTCCATAAGCGCGGCGTGCTTTCCATGGCGAGGACGATGTATCCCGATTCTGCTTCCAGCCAGTTCTTCATCATGCACAAAGACGCCCCCCATTTGGATGGAGAATACGCGGCTTTTGGCCATTTGACTTCCGGATTCGATGTGCTTGACAAGATTGCCGGGGTTCGCACCGACCGTTCCGATAAGCCTCTTATCCCTGTTGTGATCGAGAGCATTGAAGCCATCGACGAACCGGTTAAGCCCGTTAACAAAATAAAGTAAGTCCCGAAACGCTGCCCAAATCGAATTTCCCCGTTGACATGGGTTTGGGCAGCGCGTAATCTATTGTTCGCGCGTTAAAGCGCGACATTTGGGCCTTTAGCTCAGCTGGGAGAGCGCCTCCATGGCATGGAGGAGGTCGTCGGTTCGATCCCGATAAGGTCCACCAACACTTAAAGATCGGTGAATTCGCGAGGGTTCACCTTTTTTCATGCTTATTTGCCGATGCTGGACATTAAAAAGAGGGGCTAATCGCTTAGCCCCTTTTGTCGTAACTGATTACCAGCAATCGTGGAGATACCAGCCGGTTTTGTTGGTCTTATAGGCGTCGTCGAGGTATTCGTCGTAGAAGGCTGCCTCTTGGACGGTGTAGAACTCGTCTTTCATGTAGACGGTTGAGTATGTTCCATCAAGTTTCTGCTTGTCGCCATCGGGAGTTGCGAAGCAGAGGTAGTAGCCTTTGCCACAGTTGTCGAGGGTTGTTCTGACGACGTTGCAGTTCCAGTTGTGGTAGGAATCGACTTTGTAGACGGTGCTGCGAGTGTATTCGCCGCTCTTGTTGAAGTAAGCGGAGCTGTAGTCGTAGTCTTCGTTCAAGAAGCCGTGTCCATCGGAGTACATGTTAGCGTCATATAGACCCAATGAATTGTCGAAGAGGTCTTGATTCACCGCGTAGAATCCGACGTATTTCAGGTAATCCTGAAGGGTGTAGTCCGGCGTGTAGAAGGCCTGGGAGTAGGTTCTGAAGTCTTCCGCAACTTTGGCGACGAAGGTTTGATCGGGGACGTATTGCAGAGCGAACCTGAGCAACTTGCCGCGAGATCCATCGGAGTATTCGTGGAAGTCTCTGATGAGCGCCTGGCGGGAATCGTCTCCTTCTTTGTCATCGAGGTTATAGGTCAGCGTCGCCATGCGGCTGGAGTAGTCTTTTCCGCTGGACATGTAGGTGATGATGCCCTTGTCCTTTTTGTCTTGAAGCGGTTTGAGGGCTTCATAGGCGTTTTTGAACATCAGGTTGACCTTGTTCACCGCATCGGCCATGTCGTTGACCATGCTCTCGTATGCGGCAATGGCGGCGGAGCCCATGCCCTGGGTGTAATAGTACATCTGGTATTTGGCGAGGTCGGCGCAGGCAACGAGGGTGCTGTCGAGGTAGGCCATGAAGTTGGTCATGTTCCTTATTTTTAAGGTGGACCAAACATCATAGACACCAAGGGTTTCGGTGTAATAATAGAAGATGTCTTTGGAAGTATCGGCGGGGTTTGGCTGAAGGATCGATTCGGCGAAATTGGTCACGTAGTCAGCAAATGGCTTGCCGTTGATGAAGAGCTTAGAAATGGCATCGTCATAGTATTTCTTTCTCTCTTGCTCAATTTCGGCTTCCGTTTTAGACGGATCGTTTTCCAAGGTGGCCAGTAGCCCCAAACCGTTTACGACGAAGCTCGAATTGTAGTGGGAGGCCTCTCTTGCGGTGGTGAGCACCGGGTTGAGTATTTCCTCGGAGTGGTAACGAGATTCCTGAGCGGCCAAAGCCTTGATTTTGGCTTCGATTTGCCCAAGCTGCTCTTGAATGGCTTCCAAGGTCTTCGTGGTGGCATCCCTGAAGTCAAAGCCGCATTCCTTGAGGATGTTGAGGACGACTTTTGTCCCGTAGGAGGTGATCCCTCCTGCGATAAGGCTTCCACCCTTAGAGACTAATGTGTTGAAGATATCGCACGTGATGTCGTCGATCGGCTCAGAGACCAAACGATGGACGCCTTCCGCGGTTAGAGCAAAGGAAGAATCAAACGTCGCACTTTCCTGGGTCTCGGTTGTTGAAGAGTCGCTCGGACTTTGATTCGAGCAGGAGGCTACGCCAAGAGCCGTGGCGGGAATCAAAGCTGCAAGTAGGAGTTTGTTCTTTTTCATAAGTGTTACCTCACTTTTCTTTCGAGATACAAATTCCTTTTGTTTGTACCTCATGGCCATATAGTACCATCTTCTGTAAACAAAGCAATAGGCAAAAGTTATAAAAAGTCAAAAAGTGTAACTTGAAACGCTTTAATACGAGATAAATTGCCGCTTCTCTTGATGCACCTATTCTCTTGTTAACAATCAAAAACCGGGATTTTGTCGGTACTTTTCTTGCAATAGCAATTTACATATGTTCCTTTTTGCCAAAGGAAATTTAAAACGTTTGATTTTCACAAAATTTTAGAGGCCCCTTGTTTTAAACCCTGATATCTGAAGAAAATTTATTCAAGAACGCTCTTTTATATAAGGTATATTATTAGGTGCTTAAACAGGCCTTCAAAACTCATATGGCAAAACTCCATTACGTCAGCATCAAGGATTTGACTCCGAAGGATATCGCTTCTTTATCCGTGCACCGCCGCCGCCAAGCTGAGTCGTACCGCTGCGAGAATGATAAAAAACTCTCTTTGGCTGCAGGTGTAGCGCTTGATAAAGCCCTGCAAGAATACGGGCTCAGGGAAAAAGATGTTGTTATGTCTTGTGAGAGATTTGGTAAGCCCTATCTTAAAGATTATCCAAATATTAAATTCAGCATCTCCCATTCTGGAGAAATCGCCGTGGTTGCGATTTCTGACGTGGAGGTTGGCTGCGACATCGAAAGAACGGGTCGCTACAAAGAAGAGGTCGTCGAACGTTGCTTTTCGAAAGAGGAGCAAGACTTTATTTTTAGTCAAACCGACAAAGACGCTGCCTTCACCAAGATTTGGGTGGCGAAAGAAAGCTTTGTTAAAGCGCTAGGCTTGGGCCTTTCGGTTAAACTCAATAGTTTTTCAGTCATTATTAAAGGCGATCAGGTTAGTCTTTCTCAAAACATCGATCCTAGAGTTTGGACGATTAAAGAAGAATCCCTTGATGGATATTTCCTGGCCGTTTGCGAAGAGAGTAAATAAGTTCTGTCCGATAACTTTTTTAATTTGAGGAAGCGGAGGATATGGTGGCGGAAGTGACGTCGGCGGTGTTGATAGAGACAACGAAAGAGGCGGAATCCGTGTCTATTTCGTTCTCTGCCTTGGGATAATCGCAGCTAATAATTAGATTGTTGTTTTGATAAATGGACACCGTGCGGGTGTTTTCATCTTTTACGGAAACGGATAGACCCAGGATGGTGCCCGCTTGCATAGAGCCGTTGCTGATCGCCCCTCCGGTTTCCCTTACTCCATTGACATATTTCTCGCTATATTTGCCATCGACGCATTCGGCGTATCTAACCGCGCCTCCGCGGAGGTAGAAACCATAGCTGCCGATGAAAACGTAAGTTCCCCCGGACTTCAAAGTCTCTTGTATTTTGAAGGAATACGTTTTGCCATCGTAACCCGATTGGATCCCAGTCGCGGTTGCGTTTGAAGTGTTTAAGGTGATGCTTCCTGAAGAGAAGTCGAAGGCGTCGTTATATTCGATGACGGGCTCAGGCTCTTCTTCTTTGGTTTCCTTGCCTAGCATGATAGCTTTAAGGTTGTAGATTTGGGTTTCGGTCACTCCGATGGAAAGAAGGTAATTCTCGACTTTCTTAGAGAGAGTGTCACCCTCAAAAGCTTTGATTCCGGAAACGAGGCCTTGGAAATCGTAATCGGTGGTCTTCGAATTCCTTTCTCCGTAAATGGAGAAGGAGGTATATTCGTAATCGTGGATTAAGTCCTCTTCGCTTACGCCGACTAAAGCGTTGAGGATATAAGAAACCGTGCCCGTGCGGTCGGCTCCTCCGGTGCAGTGGATGTAAACGGGGTAGTTAGCCTCTTTCGATAAAGAAGCAAACACGTCTCTGTAAGCCTCTTTCTCGGTGAAGGCATAGCCATAGCCATTGACGGTGTGGTATTCAAGCGTTGCTCCGGGGATGGGGCTTTCGGTCAGCCCGGAATCCTCGGGGGTTCCTGGCGCTCTGTTTTCGCTTTGGCTCCTCAAGTCGATTTCCGTTTTGATTTTGAGGGTTTCCGACATGTATTTTTTGCCCTCTTCGGTGAGATTGATATTTGCCCAGGCAGCCCAGTTGGCGGGAGAAAGAGCTCCTCCTCTAAATATTCTGCCTTGCACGGTTCGGCCTTCAGGAGTCATATATCCGCCTAAATCGCGAACGTTGTGGGCGCCATCGATATTCATGACGCGTGGGCCCACGTCGGTTGTGGTGAAACTAGCGTTAGGGGAGGTGTGCCAACCGCTTTCAGTTTCCGCGTTGATTCTGACGTAATACTTCGATGCTTTCTGGAGGTTGTAGAGTGTCGCTTCCTTTTTGCTTCCGTCCACGGTGACGCTTTCGTAAGTGGTGAAGCTCTCATCTAGAGAATAGTCCAAACGGAAGGTGGAGACATCGGGATAGGTATTCAACCAATTTAACGTCAACCCTTTCAAACCGTCGTCAGTCCTGACGTAGTCGGCGACGTTCACGTCTTTCTTCGTGAGATACTCCCTGACTGATTCGTTATAAGGGGCGACTTCGGTAGTGGGCGCGAAGACTTTCAGAACCAGATCCCGTTCCTCTTTTTCTTCGCAGCCTTCCCTTTGGCATGTCCTAATCATTTTCTCTCCTTCGGTTTTCCATTCGCCATAGAGATGCCCTAAGGCGCCTTCCCCTTCTTTTTCCTCGGTGTGATCGCACCCGTTTCTAGTGCAGGCTCTTTGGAGTTTTTCGCTAAGCAAACACGTGGCGGCGCTTTGCTGTTTCCATTCACCCATTGAGTGGCCTAAAGCGGGGATGGTTTTGGTCTGTTCTTTCCCGCATAAAGAGCAGCGGTCCGTTTCTTTTCCTTCGCTTTCACAGGTAGCGGCTGTGGTGGAAACGGCAACGAAACTATGAGAGCAACTTGATGACGTTTTTGTTTCCTCTCCGCTTCCTTGGCTACAAGAAAATAACGAAGCCACCAATAAGAGGGGAATGAGGGAAAGCGCATTTTTCTTCATAAATTGTCTTCCTTTTGCGCGCCTGTTAAGCGCTTACATAAAGTATCGACAATATCGAACGTTTTGTACCAAAATATGGAATAGAAAGAATTTTTATAGCATGTTTTTCTTACTAGAACGCATATTTTATTCAATTTAAATTCGCCATAGTAAAGGCATAAACAATAAGGAGAGATTCTCTATGGAGAAAAAAGTTTTAGCTGTTCTCGCCTTCGCTTCCGCCAGCGGATTGGCGCTTGCAGGGGTTTCCGCTTCGCTAGGATCTTCGCTTAAAGCCTTCGCGGAAGAAGGGGCCCACGTGCACAACAACAGCTGCGCAATCCATCATTACGCGCAAGTTGATCCGACTTCGAAGAAAAGCGGCGTCAAGGAATACTGGGTTTGTTGCAATGATCCCGCTCATTCCATTGCTTTCTCCGCTCCTTCTACCGGCGTTATCACTGATGCTGCCCATGGCAGCGACTTCTCAATCGCATCCGACGATATTCGTTATATCGCCCCCTATACGTTCCCTGAAGTCTTCAGCACTCAATATGCGTATAGCACGCCTGTAACCATTGAGGGGGGGAAGGTGACTTCCTCAACCGGAAGCCTTAAATTCAAAGCTTCCGTTTTATCTGAAGCCTATGAACTGGGCTACACCCATTTCCGTTTCCACAGCAAAGGAGATGGAGATGACGTTGTGCAGGTCTTAGGGACTCAAGACAACTGGAAAAATTACTATAAGCGTTACGCCAATGACAACGACAACCGTTACTGGCTGAAGTCCTTTAAGGAAAATAACGCCGGTTTAAGGGTCGCCGCGCACAATTCTTCCGACGGGGATGTTGCAACAACCCTCTCTCTTTCCGATTTCCACCTATATAAATCGTCTGCTACAGAATCTTGGGGTGGTGGCGATATGACTAATTGGGCGGGTACTGCCGCCGCAAATAGGTATATTGCTTACGAAGACGGAGAGCTTGTCGCCGATAATGCAGGCGGTAGCAATAATAATGGCCTCATCGAAATCCCGGCGGAGTTGATGGGAAGCAAAGGCGATTATGTGAAGCCTGAAAATCGCGCGTTTTCCGTCAAAATCCTCGCCCAAGGTTATACGCAGGGCAAGGGCGTTGGCACCAACACTCGTGTCGTAATCGGAAACGACGCGAATGCACCGGTTGGGTATAATTTCTCCAGATCTTCAGGTACCGGCGATACACCGACCGCCGACGCCGAGGGCTTCATTTCCCCTCTATATGGTGGCTACGCTAGCAAAGTAGGTCTCAATTATGGAGCATATCACGATGGCACCTTGCCTATTGGCCTTGATTATACGGGAGCTGTTGCCATCCGCTTGAATTACGATTTCACTGTGGCATGGGTTGAATCCGGAATGACTTACAACGTTGTTCCGCTGGCCAATACCGCCGATGGGGATATGCGACTTTCGCTTGCCGACATTAATTATTCAGGAAGTGCTCAAACCCAAATGAACGTCCCTCTTCCCAAGTCAAAAGAACACGCCGGAATGAAATTGAAGATGTTCTCTACAGCCTTGCCTTCTTCCAAATTCATCGTAATGGACTTTACGCTTAAGACTCAGCTGGCCGCCCCCGGTACGAGCATAACCGGCCCCGTTGATGGAATTTACACCATGGATGCCGGAACGATTACCTTCGGGAGCGAAAAACCCGGTTGCGCCATCGTTGTCAGGTTCAGCTCCTCTGCGGTTCCCCTTGAGAACGCCAGCATCACCTTCCAGTATTCCTGGGTTGACTGATTTCTAGGAATCCTAGCCCTCTAGTCACATAGGGGGCTTTTTCTATTAAAAGAAATACACGTCTATATTAAAATTCACCCATGAGCCGAATCCTCATCCAAAATTTAAGCGTCTCATACCCGGTTAAGAGAGCCGATGTCCCCGTGCTTTCGTCTTTGAATGTTTCCTTTGAGAACGGGTCGGTCAACGTGATTTTAGGGAAATCCGGATGCGGCAAGACAACGCTTCTTCGTTGCCTATTGGGCAAAATCCCTTATGGGGGCTCAATCCTTTTCGACGACATGGATGTTTCTAAACTCCCTTTGGAGAAACGCAACATCGCCTATGTCAGCCAGGAATATGGGCTATACCCGCATTTCACTGTTTTTGAGAATATCGCTTTTCCGTTGAAGCTCCTCGGCGCTCCACGAAAGGAGATAGAGGAGAGGGTCAACTTCGTTGCCGAAGAAGTCGGGCTTACCCCGTGCTTATCAAGGAAGCCCCGTTATCTCTCCGGGGGCCAACAACAAAGAGTCGCCATCGCAAGAGCCTTGGTCAAAGAACCCGAGGTTATTCTTTTCGATGAGCCGTTATCTAACTTGGATGCGCCTAAAAGAAGCGAAATTGTTGTTTTGCTTAAGAAACGGTTTCAAGCCAATCACCCCACCGTTATCTACGTGACTCACAATTATTATGAGGCTCTTAACCTCGGGGATAGAATATTTGTCCTTGATCAGGGAAGGTTTGTGTTCGAAGGCACTCCAAAACAAACTCAAGACAGCATGAACCCTCTTCTTTCCGAGATAAGGAGCGCCTCCTTATGAATGAACTATTACCTACGTTCCTCAGCGAAAGGAAAAGAAGAAGGGTTTTGGGTTTCACATTAGGCATCTCGTTTTACGTTTTAAGCATCCTTTTGCTTGTGTTTGGATGCCTTTATTTCGAATCCTTAGGAAAAAGCTTGTTTTACGGCGTGTTCCTTACCATCGCCATTATTTTCACTTTGTTTGGTTCGTTCTTCCTGAGCTTAGGGATTTCTTCTGCGTGCGAGCTTTCTTTCTTCAAAACGCAAAATAAACACGAAGATAAAACAGGGAAAATAGGCTCTATCAAACCCTATTCGGTGAATAGGCATTTTGAGTCTTACAAGGTCAGCCTCAAAGATGGTTCGTTCCTTTATTGGGCAACCCCATTTGGGGAATGCCCATTGAAAGAAGGGGATACGTATCATTTTATTGCTTCGAATTCTTGGATTTTAGGATGGGAAAAAATATGAAGAACCCTGTTTTATCCCATTTGAAAAGATATTGGGCCATTTATGTTTCCTCCGGTTTGGTCATTACCCTGTCTTTCCTTTTGGCGGGCACGTATCTAGGAAAAACGAAAGAAGAGGAGAAAGTCGATATTCTTTTAGTTGCCGATAGCTATGACAATTCGAAATGGGGGTCTTACCTTTCTTCGATAAAGCCCACTTATCTTAAGGAAATAAATTATAGGTATCTTAGCAGCGGGGATTCCATGCTCCCTTCCATCCTTTCAACCTTCGGGGAAGTGGAGACAGATCTCTTCTTCTTTCAAGAAGACGTGCTTAAGACGGTTAAATGCTCCTCGCTGATGCTGGCTCTAGATGAAGATAAAGCGAAATCTGCCTTCGGCGAGGGGGTTTCCTTTTACGAAGACGAAAACGCGATATATGGGGTGAAGATCTCGACGAAGGATTGCTTTGCCGGCAAAGGGGATTTCTACGCTTGCTTCCGTTCGTCCTCTTTGCATTTGGGGGCGCTCTCCGACGCTTCTTTAGACGGAGATATTGAAATCGTGAGGGCTTTCTTATGAGAAAGGGTTTATTTAAGAAAGGAGCTAAAAATGTTGATTTCGTCGAAGAACAGCTGCCTTCTTCCCGACCGGCTTTGTTTTGGGACGTCATCAAAAACGAATTTAGAAAGCTGTTCTTCGCTTCTTTTGCTTTGCTTGTGTTTGCCTTACCCTTTCTTGCTTTGCGCTTCTTCTGCGACTTTTATGCCTACGCGCTCCTTTCTAAGGGCCAAGACGCGACTTGGCCAAGGTATATCTTCTTGGTGGGCAATCCGTTTTGCTGTTTGATTTTCGGGATTGGATTAGGGGGCTGCTTGAGAATCATCAAGCGTCTTTGCTATTTGCAACCCGTGTTTTTGTGGGAGGATTTCCGCTTGGGCGTGAAACAAAACGGAAAGCAAAGCGCCTTAACGTGTTTTCTCATCGGTTTGTTCTTTTCAGCGACATATGTCCTCCACATTTTGCATCCCGATTCCTTGCTTTGGGATATTCCCTTTGGCTTGTTTGCCTTAATGGTTTATCCGGGCCTACTTTTCGCGTTTGTCGTCATTTCCACTTACACGACGAAAGTGGGGGAGACTTACTCCTTATCGTTTAAGCTTTATTTCCGTTCTTTCTTAACGAGTCTTATTCCCTTGGCGGCGTTTTGCCTTCCCTTCTTTTTCGAATACGTTCCCGACCTTATTTTGAAATACATCCTCATTTTGGCTTTCGTTATCTTCCTGTCGCCGCTTTATCTATTGGGGCTATTTCTTTATGAATCTTATTTGCTAGACAAATATGTCAACAAAGAAAAATACCCCGAACTCGTGGACCGGGGCATTCACCGCAAAGGGAAATAAAACTAGCCTTCCGCGCTTTTCCTGGTTCTGCCGGGGGTGGTGTGGAATTGCTTGGTGTAAAGCTTATGGAAATGCGAGACGGACTCGATTCCAACTTCGTTGACGATCGATTCGATGGTCATGGAAGTGGATTTGAGAAGGTAATTAGCGTAATCCATCCTCTTTTTGGTAATGTATTGCACCAAATTCATCCCAAAGCAGGCTTTGAATTTCTGACAGAAGTACTTTTCGTTGTAGCCAACTGCTTTCCTGATTCTCTCATAAGCATCGGGCTTGTTGAAATTCTCGGCGATGGCCTCGTTGGTGGCTTGCTCGAAGGGGCTCGCTTTGACTTTCCAAGGCGTGTCCGCGAAGATCAAGGAAAGGAGATACATGACGATGATTTTTTCCATCGATTTCCTTTTCTCAACGTCGGTTAAGGCCAAAAAGAATGACATGCGTCCCTCTAAAAAGAGGATTTCGTCGACGTCGAGGTGGGCTTTCGCGTAACCGGTTTTCTCCGCTTCTTCAAAAAAGGGAGCATTAACCGCGGCTTTAGCTTCTTCGTAGATATCCGGGCGGATGAGGTAATCGCGGTGCGCGCTTTCCCCACACGAAATGAACTCATGGACTGTGTTGGGGTAGATGATCCTTAGGTCTCCGATTTTCAGGTGTTCCTTCGTTCCGTTAACAACGTGGTCTATGGAACCTTGGGTCATCATGAAAACCTCCACGTATTGATGACAGTGGGGCGAGACAGAAGACCCATCGTTGATCATGGTGTGAAAGGGGATTGGGATGTTTGGATAGACCCTGATTTCTTTTTCCATTTCCAATTTCATTATAGTGCCCAAAAACAAACTAACAAGAAGTCACAACCCCGAAAATATGAAAATAGAGCACTTTTGATAAACTCTATTCCCTTAGTTTTGGAAGCGCTTTAATAAATAATTTAGCTGTCGTGGGAATATTGCATATTTTTATCGATTTCCCTATTTGAAATTCAAGGAGTAACGCCCATGAAAGAAAGAAAACCGACGCTTCTTATCCTAGCCGCGGCCTCGCTTTTGCTCGCCGCCTGCGCGGGAGGCAACAATGCGGATTCTAGCAAAGCCGCAAGCTCATCCTCTTCCTCCTCAAGTTCTTCTTCCCAAGAATCGGTGAAATCCCGTTATTCCTTGGCCGTTGAAACGGATAGGGAAGGTGTTAGCGTTGTCGATTTAGACGGCAACGCCTTGCTTAGGGAATATGAAGAAGACACTAAAGTCAGCTTCAAGATTATGGGCGCTGAGTCCTATAGCATTCGCGTCATTCTTAATGAGTTTCAACTCAAAAACGTTGAAGGCGTGTATTCCTTCGTTATGGCAAGGAACAGCGTTCTTTCTATTGAGACCGAGCTGAAGAATTATTATGTGACTTTCTCTGGCGAGACCAAAATCAAAGAAGTCTTCGTTGATAAAGATGGCAATGATCTTGATGATCAAAGCGGGTCCTACCTTGCCGGCGATGACGTCTATTTTGTGCTCTCTCCCTTGGCTTCTAGCGAAAGTCTTACCCACGATGACGTTCTCTATTTCTACGATTCCTGCTACACCCTTAGCCTTAACGGCAAAGCTATAGATCCTGACGAGAACGGCGTCTATGCATTGCCCTCTCTTTCCGGGGACGCCGCTATTTCCATAACGAGCCACCGGCACGATTTCTCCGCGGAGTCCTGCGCTTATTGCCATAAAACCAAAGAGGAACTCGCCATCCACGAGACTCAAGAAACGGCCGAGATTACGTACAATTCAACATTAAAAGGTTGGAAAATCGCCCACACAGAAGGCCTCAGCGCCGCAGAAATCGTCATCAGGAAGGATTATTTGCTTTCTCTATGCGACGCTCAGGGAGACGAATTGCAGCTTTGCTTCGGAAACGGTGATGCTTTCGGCGAGAAGGACACCAAAGGGAACGCCATGATCACCCCCGTCAATATTTACACTAGAAGTGGCGACGCTTCCGGGAAGAAAGGAAGTTTGGACGTCGTTAAGCGTCTAACCGAATTCGGCGATGATTCCTCCGCGGACCAAAAAGGGTATTTCTCCATTTACCGCAACCAAATCGAAGAAGAAGGGATTGACGGAAATCTCTATATCTACGTCAATTTCGCAGGCAACTATACCTATGCCTCTCCTGATGTTTGCCCCGCCATTTTCCTATACGGCATCGCCTCTCCTAAAGCGCCGAGCGGCCTTGCCTTGTTTAATGGGGATACGGATTCTTATGGCAAATCCGTATGCGAATACACCGAAGGCCTTGGCTATAAATTGACCCCGGCTTCGGATAGCGCGAACAAAGACACAATGGCCCGCGGCATCATTCCTTCTTCCGCGCTTTCCTTCTACAAGAAGAGGAATAAGAGCAAAATCACCTTCGTTTTCTCTGAGCCCTTTGACGGCAGCTCAAGTCACATTACCACGACCGCTTTCTCCTCCTTCACCTGGAATGGGAAAGCTACCAATATTGCCACCAACGTCCTTATTGGAACCGGAGCAGCCGGCGCTTTCGACAATGATGGCAAAACCATCGGCACCTATTCTTTGACCTATGACCTTGCCACGGCTTTGGGTGAGAATTGGGATAGCAGCAACATATACGTGGTGTTCGGTTTCGCTTTTGCCCACACCAACCAACTTCAAGATCCTTCGGCTTACATCCACGCGATTACCTTCGCCGAATAAAACAAGGAAATACAATGGCCATCGTCTCTATAACAACATCCTCCTCAGAACCCTGTTTGCTCCACAGCAAAGAGCTTTTGGAGTCCTATCTCGACAAGATTTTCGTTAACGTCGGAAATAGCGGGAAAACCTTCTCCCTTGTTTTACTTTCCGATAAGCCTTGCTATGAAGAACGGGCTGAGGGAATCAGCAAAAACGATGGATTTACCTATTTCCAAGAGGGCGATAGGAGCGTTTTCCTCGCAAAAACGCCTCGTGGTGTCCTCTATAGCGTTATCACTTATCTCCAAGATGACTTGGGCGTTCGCTTTTATCACGAAGATGAAGAATACGTCCCTAATCACGACGTTCTGATTCTCCCTTCTCCCAGAACGGTAAATCCCTTATTCAATATGAGGAATTACCTCGTTGGAAAGACGTATGACAACGTTTGGGGCGAAGACCGCTTGCCTAAGGTTCTGCCCAATATGGAAAAGAACAGGGTTCTTGACGTTTTCACTCCCATAGACAAAGAAAGGGGAGGCGTGGCCCCGGTGTACGGGCGGAACGTATCCCACAATTTCCATTTCTATTGCCCTTATGAGAAATATGGCCAATCCCATCCCGAATTCTTCGCCAAAATCAAATCCGGTTCCATCGATAACATCACCATAGACATCACCAACGGCATCAAAGACGAAGACGGAACCTTGGATGAATCCATGGACGTCAGCGTCGCCAAAATCGTCATTGAGGAAATGAAAAAAGACGTCCTTTCCCATCCCGATTGCATCTATTTCTCATTGACACAGGAAGATGGAACCGAATATTTCGATGACGAGCATAACCGCGAGCTGGAGAAAAAATATAAGCGCAGCGGAATTTTGATTCGCTTCTGCAACGTCGTATCTAGAGAGCTCCATTCCTGGGCCGAAAAAGAGCTTCATCGCAATGTGCGTTTGATCACGTTTGCCTATGATTACGCTTCTAGCGCCCCCGTAAAGGAGGAGAATGGAAAAATCCTCCCCATCGATTCCACTGTGGTCGCCGATGATAGCCTCACCATTCAAATGGCCCTTTTCTCCAATGCGATATATACCTATTTCTCACCAAAACAAGACGCTGCAGTGACCAAGGCCATGAAGGAGTGGAAGGCTATAGCCAAATCCTTCTGGTTCTGGGGCTACGACACCGATTTTGCGAATTACTACGCCTATTTCGACACTTTCCACCACGCTAAGGAGAACATCCAAGGCTTCTTGGACTATGGTATCGATTATCTTTTGATCCAAGGCACCCATGACGCGAAAAGGAATTGGCAATGCGATGCGAAAAGCTATGTCTATGACCGGCTGATGTGGGATCTTTCTTTGGATCAGAAGGCGTTGTTGGAAGAATACCTCAACGCTTATTACGGGCCCGCTGGGGGTTACGTTTCCTCTTTCATTCAACTGTTCCACGCTAGATTTGAGGAGCTGCTGTCTAAAGGAGAGGACCTTTGCCTCAAGATTTGGGGCAACGAAAATTACCCAAATATTCTCCCCAAGGAACTTGTTCTCAAGGGCTTCGATATCCTAAAAGATGGCGAAAAGGCCCTAGAACAGTCGGGTTTAGACCCTTCGAGAGTAGAATTGTTGCGAAAAAGACTCTATGGGGTTATGACCACTCCATTGAATACCCTCTATCTGAATTTCAAGGCCTATTACCCCAAAGGAAGCGAGGAGGAGAAAGAGGCCATTAAGCAAGAGTTCCTGCTTAAGGCCAAACTCTCCAACGAAGATCAAGCCCGCGAGACCTTCACGGTTGAGAGATACCTCGAATTCGTTGAAAGCGACGACTTCAAAATCCATCCCGTATATGAAAACGGGGAATTCCATAACGGAAGCAAGGAGGAAATTGCATGAAGAAAATCAAAATTCTCACGACGGTTCTAGCCTTAGGATTGGGCGGAATAGCCGCGCTATCTTCTTGTGAGGGAAACGCTTCGAAAGAAAACTTTTCAAGCGAATCCGTACACGTCCACGTTTTCAAAGAAGGCAGCCATGCCTGCCAAGAGAGGACCTGCCTTGAATGCGGTAGCAAAGTCGAGGCCAGCCAACCCCATAGTAATAAGCTCTCTAGGAAAGTTGAGCCGACCTGCGAAAACAGGGGCTATTCCGTATACGTCTGCAGCGAATGCGGGACGACGAGCAAATCCGATTACGTTGCCGCCTTGGGTCACGATTACGTTAAGGGGATAACTGTTGAACCCTCTTGCTCATCCGTTGGTTACACCGTTTTCTCTTGCTCAAGGTGCTCCGAAGAATATAAAGAATACGTGCCTCAAGGGGAGCATACTTATGATGAAAGCAAGACCGTTGTGGTTGCGCCTACTTGCACCCATTACGGAAAAACCGTGAAGCATTGCTCAACTTGCGACAAAGACATTACAACCGATTACAGTGCCCCATTAGGCCACAAAGCCGCTTCCGGCAAAGACGTTGTGGTGGCCCCGACTTGCTTAGACGAAGGGTACACCTCTCACGTTTGCTCAACTTGCGGGGAAACCTACAAGGACACCTTCCTCGAGAAACTTCCCCACGATTATTTGGTCACTAACGCAGTCGCGGCGACCTGCGAGCATTCTTCTTACGTCGAAAAGACCTGCCTAAATTGCGGGCATAGCGTCCTCGAAGGCGACAAGCAGCAGAAAAAGGACCATTCATTTGGCGAGGATGGGGTTTGCTCCGGATGCGGAAAAACCATTTATTCGGCCAATTTCCTTTCCTTCGAAAAAGAAGGCGCGGTCATTCCTTGCTTAGAGTCATCTAGCTACGATCACCTTGTTTATAGCGAATCTAGCGAGGAAAGCCTGACTTGTTCTATCAGCGAAAGCGACCTTTCTTATCTCCTCGCCCATAACGTCACCGACATCTTCGTCCAGGCCGGCAGCCAAGACCAAGAAGACCGCAATTTCAAATTCCAGGCCAAAACGGGTAGCAAAGAAGGGGAGGCCGCCGGCTCCACTGACTTTGATTTCTCTCGCTTTGCTTGCCTGCAAATTCCTTTCTACGGGACCGATAGCGTTTTAAGCAAGAACATCACCGATGGAAAGCTCAGTTTCACCATCACCCATCAAAAAGGCGAAGACGTCAGCGGGGAACTCCCTAGCTTTGCCTTCCGCAGCAACATCGTCACCTCTTATTCCGACGATGACCCTTCCTCTTACCTCATGGCTAGAAGCGTTTCCGAAGCCAATGTGGCCTATGTCGAAGGCAAGGGCTATAGACTCGATTATTTAGGACAAGCCGTTGAGAATTCCTTCCCAGTGTACGTCCGTCCTGAGCTTTTGCAAAAGAAACTTCAAGAAGGCTATACAACCATGAGCATGGTCTTCTGCGATGGCTTTGATGGAACCACCCCGAAGAATAGACCTAGCGAATGCGGCTATGATTTCTATGCCTATTTAAAGAAGGACGGGGCTTCGTCTGAAAGAACCAGCGTGGCCACTGGGCGTTTGTCCGGCGGCACGCCGATTACGTCCGCTTCCTTTGAGCACACCTTCGATATCTCGAATTGGGATGTTTCGGCTTCGGGCTTCGAAATGAACTTCGCCTCCATCGTTTTGTGGGGGAGCCCAAGCACCTACGTCGGCCACATCTACATCCAAAGCATCTCCTTTGGGGGGCAAAGCCAGATATGATCAAGATTCTGCAAAGCCAAAGGAAGGCGAGGAAGAACACTTGGCAGGAGAACCTCTTCATCATCTCCTGCATCACGATTCCTTTGATTTCCTTCCTTGTCTTCTACGTTTACGTCAATTTCGACTCCTTTTTGATGGCCTTCCAAATCCCGAGTTCCAAGTACAACACGATTTCTTGGGGTTTTGATAACTTCGTTTGGGCTTGGGAAAGAATCACCAAAGGGAGCACCAGCGACGCGGATAACATCCAACTCGCCTTCCGCAACACCTTCATCACCTTTGGGGTGCAGATATTGCTCTTCTTCGTTGGGCTTTTGGTTTCCTACATCATCTACAAGAAAATCTTGGGTTACCGCGCTTTCCGGGTGTTGTTCTATCTCCCTTCCATCATCTCTAGCGTCGTCACTTCATTCTTCTACATCGAGCTCATGAATTACGGGGGGTTCTCGGATTTCATCGAGACCTTGTTCCATTTGAATTACGAATTGAAATCCCCTCTAAGCGATTCAAGCTTTGCGAACATGATGGTTTTGCTGAATTTCTTTTGGCTCGGCATTCCTAGCAACCTCATTCTTTGGGGCGGGGCTTTCTCCCGTATCCCGACGTCTGTCTTGGAGTCGGCTAGAATCGATGGATGCGGCTGGGTGAGGGAACTCTTCCAAATCATCGTTCCCATCATTTGGCCGACCTTCGTGATGCTCGTTACGACGAATTTGGCGGGTATATTCGGGGCCACGGGTTCCGTATTCCTACTCACCGAAGGCAAATACGGAACCCAGACCGTGAGCAACTGGCTCTACATGAAGGTTCAGCTTGCCTCATCAGACATGGATCCGATGCTTTACCGCGCTAGCGCGTTGGGTTTAGTGCTCACGCTCATTAGCTGCGCCGTCGCCTTAACAACGCGCTATTTCCTTAACCGCCATGTCCAGGAGGTTGAATTCTGATGAGTCCTCTGTTCCATCGCCCAAGCGCGAAAGAAAAGGCCATGATCGCCAAAAGGGGCGCGCCTACCTGCAAGGTTAGCCATTCGCCTCTCCATTACTGGAGGTCAATGCACCTCAGCGTCTCGGAAATCATTCTTCGCATCATCGCCTTCATCCTCTTTGTTGGAGTGGCCTTCAGCTACCTCTATCTCATCTTCTGGTGCTTCTATTCCGGGATGAGGAACATGGATGATTTCGCCCTTAACCCCTTCGGTTTCTCCAAGATCCAAATCAGCAATTACGTTGAGGTCTTCTCCCAAATCGAATCTAACGGAACGAGCTTCTGGGGGATGATCGGCAACAGCCTCTTCTTCTCCTTCCTCGGTCCCTTGCTTTGCATCTTCGTGACCTGCCAATTCGCCTATGCGGCGGCTAAATACCGCTTCCCCGGGAACAAGATTCTCTACATCCTCGTCCTTGGCGTGACCATCCTGCCTTTGTATGGCACGGGGAACGGCATGTATAAGCTCTTGTACAATCTCGGATGGATGAACACCTATTGGATGATTCTTACTTCTTTAGGCGGGTTCAACATCTATTTCCTCTTCTTCTACGCTTTCTTCCAATCCCTCTCTTGGACCTATGCCGAAGCGGCGCAGGTGGACGGGGCTAACCCGTGGCAGATATTCTTCCGCGTGATGCTTCCTCAAGCCCTTCCGATGTTTGGCTCGCTGTTCCTAATGTGTTGGATCACCGAATGGAACAGCTACGCCTCCGCCTTAATTTATTTGCCACAACTGCCCACGCTTGCCGTTGGGATCTACAATTTCAGGACGCTAGCCGTGTATTCTGGAAGGATGGACCTCCTCTATGCCGCCTGCGCCATATCGATGTTGCCGCCGTTGCTGCTATTCGCTTTCTGCAACAAAACATTGATGTCGAACGTCTCTATCGGCGGAATCAAGGAATAATGATTCATATCTAGGAGGAATCACCATGAAAAAACAATTGCTCGTCGTCGCCTCGATCGCCCTTACTTCCATCGCCGCTTTGTCTTCTTGCTCTTCTAGCTCCAAAGACGGCGATCCCAACACCATCCAGATTTACGCTTGGGAATCCGGCTTAGGCAGGGTATGGCTTGATAAGATCGTTGAGGATTTCAATGCCTCTCAGACCACCTACAAAGCCACGGTCACGACCTCAACATCAACCTCCACGATTCTTAAGTCCCTGGCGTTAGGGAAAAACAATCCCTACGATTTGTATTTCACGAACCTTGGCAATTTCCAATACTACGATGATTTTGCTTCTTTGGACGACGTTCTTGAGTACAAACACGCCGGGGAAAGCAAGAGCATCCGCGAGAAATTCTATCCGGGCTTCCTCGAAGCGGAGAAGGATCCTAATGGCGGGAGCTATCGCTTGCTGAATTACGGAAATACCGTCGGAGGCATTGTCTATAACCGCGACATCGTTCCTGACAACAAAGTCCCAAGAACCACCAACCAGCTTGCCGATTTGGTCATTGAGCTCAAAGCCGATAACATCTACCCTTGGCTCTTCTACAATGAGCCGGGCGGACTCAATGGCTATTGGAACTACATGACCTACGCTTGGGCCGCTCAATACGATGGCCTTGATTACTATTACAATCACCTGATGGCCCTCAAAGACGATTCGGGCAACACTCCAAGCCGAGCGGTGTTCGAAAAGAAGGATGGCCGTTATGAGGCCCTTAAAGTCATGGAAGAGGTCATCACGCCCGATTCCACCCATCCCCAATGCACCAACACCGTCTTCACCACCGTTCAGAACCTTTATCTCCAAGGCTCGGTCGCGCTTACTATCAACGGTTCTTGGCTTTTGAATGAGAACAGCTCTACCGCCAACGTGAGCTTGATGAAGACCCCCGTGATTTCAAGCATCGTCAATAAACTTCAAGACACCTCGATGAGCGACGACACCCTCGCCGCCATCGTCGATGAAATTGACGCCGGAGCGACCTCAAGCAGCAAATGCTCCGATTCCGACTTCGCTAGAATCAAGGAAGCGAGGAACCTTATTTACAACAACTCCGCTGAGCAATACATCTTTGCTCCTTCCTATTCGAATGCGTTAGAAGGTTCTAAAGAGTTCTTAAAATACTTCTTTAAGGATTCCTCCATTTTGACCTACATGAACACGCTTCATCTGCCCTCAAACGTCATGCTTGATAACGAAAGCCTCTATGACGGCACGTCGGATTCCGTTTGGGCGAAGAAGTGCTTTGAAATCGCTAAGACCGAAAACCTCATGACCCGTGCTTCGCGCAGCGCCGTGCTTCGCGATTATGGCGTCAACCCGATTTGCGGCGTGCAAACCGCCCAATCCTTCCTAGCCTCCAATCCTGCGGATAGGAAGAACGCCGACCAGGTTTGGGATATCTTCCTTGCCACGGTCGATGAAGGATGGGAAGGCTGGACTCGCTAATGGGAAAAAGAAGGAAAATACTGGCTTTTGGCGGGGGCTTGGCGTTAACCCTGTCTTGCGGGCTTATTGTTGCGAATTCATTGCAAAAAACCGCTGTTTCTGTAAGCGCTGGCAGTTCTAAACGCTACGCTTTCAACTCTAGCACCGTCGTTGACGGGCGCATAAATACCGGCGACCTGCGCGTCAGCGGTGCGGTGAGCGGTGCGGATTCCTCTTTGGTTTTCGCAGAGGGGAAAGCCATTGCGAAAATGCGCATCAACAATTACAAAGCCGCCGAAATCGAGAAGCTTTATCAAGCTGATTTCCGCGTGGGATTAAGTTCTTTAAGCGATGGCGGCGCCTTTAGGGTTTGCTCTGGGCTTCCTAGCGTTTCTTCTATAAGCACGGATAAAGGCGCGCTTTCGTTCAACATCGAAAAGAAAGTCGGCACTGTCTTCTTTAGCGTCTACGAATCCTATGGCGAAGGCATGAAGACCGAGGTTCTCGCTCCGACTGAAATTTCTGGGCTCAGCGAAGGGGCTAAAACCGATTTCTCCATCACCGCGCTTACTTCTGGAAAAGTCAGCGTCTCAATCAATGGCACCAAAGTCCTCGACAACGCTTCTTTATTAGAATCCGGGACGGGTTATTTCGGGTTCTTCAGTGAAGGCCAGAACAACGTCAGGCTTTCTAACACGGTTGTCTATGGGTATACCTACAATGCGCCTGAAAACGTTCCTAGCTATACCGAAACATTCGACAAAGAGCTTGGCTCCTACAATGCGAATTATTTCTATACTGAAGCGGATTCTTCTCCCGTCACGCCGAGCTATTTGAGCGTGGACAAAGACGTGGGCGCGCTTCATTTCAGCAACGTTTCCAACGCCCATATCTCCACCAAATACATGTATTCGAATTTCTCGATGGAATTCAACATTCCCCAAATGAGAAAAACTGCGACTTACGATGAAGATGGAAACGTTGTTTCGCCTATCACCACCGGCTTTGGCGTGGGTTGGGGGATTGAGGATCCGATGTCCACGGCCGGGCAAACTTGGACAAATTCGACATGGGTGCATTTCGAGAACATCCGCATCGACGAAAACGTGGACCACACCGTAGAAAACGCTACCCCGATGATAAGACTTTACTCGGCAAGAACGGCTTACTCTTCTATTCCTCTGTTGAAGAACTTCTTTTCCTCAAAGGAAAAACGCGTTCCTTACATCAAAGTGAGCCTTGTTAATGGCGACCTCAACGTCTATGTCCGCTACGAAGGCGAAGCTTCTTATGGAGATCCGATTTTCCATTATGACCTCGGGGAAACCGCGGAAGGGTATCTACGTATTTTGACCCTCGGGGATTCTTCCGTTCCTTCTAAGGGAATCGGCTACGCTTCGATATCGAATTTCAGCATCGATGATTTGCAAATCGAAAACCTCGACGCGCCTTCCTATAGGCAAGAGACCAGCGTGGATTACCGTTCCAACGGCATCTCCGGCGCTACTAATTTTGATTACACGACCAAGACGGACGATTCCGACCTTATCGGAAATAAACTCAAAAGTGGCGACACTAAAGGCGAAGGGAACGTCGCAGGATTGATTGCCGCCTTTTCCATTCCCTCATTCCTTGCTTTAGGCACCATCTTGGTCACGTTCTTGAAAAGGAGATAAACGATGAAACCCTTCCAAAAACAATATTTGCTTTCTCTTTTGCCCCTTTTCCTTTCTTTGTCCGCATGCTCCGGAGGCAATAACGGCAAAACCTGCGCTCTGTATGAAGACGGGATGAGCTATGTGACCACGGAGAAAGGCACGCCTAGCGAATATTTCGCTTTGAGCTACGACATCCTTGGAGGCGAAGAAGTCATGCCTATTGGTGGCTTTTACGTTCCTTATGCTTCCGGCGGGAGCGTCGATGGCCACGCGATGCCCAATTTCTTAACGGAAGAGATTTTCCAAGCTTTGGAGGATTGCGGAATCAATACCTTCGCCTATTCCGTTGACCGTTGGACAACGGGGGCGGAAAACGCCAACCTCGTAAAAGCGCTTGATCTCTGCGAAAAGCATCACATCGGTTATTTCGTTGATACTTATTACGTTCGTTCCCAACTTGGCACTCACACCGAGAAATATCCTCTTGAGGATATGGATCTCTCCGGGCTTTCTAAACTCGTTGACGAAGTCAGCGATGGAGGCAACCGCAAAGCGGTGATTGGCTTGCTCGCTAACGACGAGCCCTTCACTCATGAAGCCGCCAACATCAATAAGTACGTCGAGGCCTTTTATAACCTTGATAACGTCAAAAAAAGGAACTACGACGTTTACATGAACGCCCTTGGCTATTGGGATGGGCAATTCGCCTTCTACAACAACCAAATCGATTCCCCGGCGACATACGATGAGTATATGCAGGCATATTTTTCCGCGCAAAACCACGTTAAAATGCTTTCCGTTACCCAATATCCCTATACTTCTTCGAAAACAGACGAATCTCAGCTTAGCTCGATGCTTTTCAGCGAACTCGCCGTCTATAGGAAGTACGCTAAGCAATATGGGGCCGCTCCATGGAGAATGCTGCAAGCCGGCGGCCAGTGGAACGACAACGCCGAATGGATTGAGTCCGTTTCCCCTTATCCTAGCGAAGCTGAACTTCTCTTCGACGTGAACACCTCTTTAGCCTTCGGGGTCAAAGCCATCCAATACTTCCCTTTGGTTCAGCCGTTATATTTCGCTTACGAAAAAGGCGGCACCTACGACTTCACCAACAGGAACGGACTCATTGGCGCTGACGGCAACCTCACCCGTTGGTATTACTACGCTAAAAGGGCCAACACCCAGATTAAAGCCATCGACCACGTTTTGATGAAATCCGCTAGCGAAGGTATCCTCGTTCATGGGGATACGGCGAAGAAATACATGATTGAGAACGCCGACCTCGGCGACGCCCTCATCACAGGAGAATCTTGGAGGCAGCTCTCTGGAATCTCGGGAGATGATTGCTTTGTTGGTTGCTTCGATTACAAAGGAGGCACGGCCCTTTATTGCGTTAACTATTCCCGCAAGGACAAGGCTAATGTCGAGCTCTCTTTCATGGACAAATACCGCTACGAGGTCATCCAACGCGGCGTGTCCGCCGATGTTGTCGGAAACTACGTTCCTTTGACTTTGGACGCTGGCGAAGCTGCGCTGATCGTTCTTAACTGATATCGTTTAAAAACAAAGGCCAATGGATTTATCTTTGGTAAGGTCCGTTGGCTTTTTTTCGATGTCGAAGTTTATGGCTTTTTTCGATCTTTTATTCTTACGTTGCAAATGAAGATGCGAGCTTCAAAAACGGCCTATTTTCTTTTCGCTTGGCAAAACGAGTTTCATGTCTATCGGGTTGTTCCAATAGGGGTGTCTTTTAACGTAATTTTGGTGAGAGGCTTCCGCGAGGAAGAAATTATCCATGCGCAGGACTTCGACGTGGTGGGTTGGATTTAAAGTGGTGTCCACGATGCGGGTGATGGTGATGCCTTCCCCAATGTCGGTGTAATAGATTCCAGCCCTGTATTGGTTCCCTTTGTATGCGCCTTGCTGCTGATAGGAGTAGGGGTTAATTCCGCGGAGGAAGATTTTAATGATTCCTTCAAAGGAGGTTAGGCTGTCGTCAAAGTCAACTTTCACAGCCTCAGCCGCGCCTGTGCTTCCGGAAAGGACGTCTCCTAAAGAGGGATTGGCCTTACTGCTGTTTATATATCCGACTACGGTCGATATGACGCCTCGGACTTGGTCGATGTAAGCCTGGACGCCATAGAAGCATCCTCCGGCAAGGTAAATCGTTTTTCTCATGTGGGTATAATAAGGAAGTTTCACAAAATTAGGATGAAAAAAGCGATAATAAAACCATGGCGAAGAAAGATAAGAGATTACAACCTATGACCAACCTTGAGAAAGCGACGTTGCTTTCGGGGAACGGCTCTTGGTTTACCTACGACATCGATAGGCTTGGCATCCTTCCGGTGGAGATGCACGACGGCCCCGTGGGCTTAAGGAAGGTCGGCAATGACCCAGACTTCAATCTAACGGAAAGCGAAGAGGCGGTTTGTTTCCCTGCCCCTTGCCTTTGCGCTTGCAGCTTTGATGTTGAGCTTGAGAAGGAGCTTGGCCGAACAATGGGCTTGGAGGCTCGTTTGAAGAATACTCAGCTGCTTCTTTCTCCCGGAGCCAACATCAAGAGAAATCCTTTGTGCGGGAGGAACTTCGAATACTTTTCAGAGGATCCTTTGGTTTCGGGGAAAATGGCCAGCGCATTCATCTCCGGCATCCAAAGCGTAAACGTCGGCGCTTGCTTAAAGCATTTCGCTGCCAATAGCCAAGAGTTTTTCCGTATGGTCAATGACTCGATTGTTGACGAAAGAGCGTTGAGAGAAATCTATCTGCGCCCCTTTGAAATTGCCGTAAAAGAGTCTTCCCCTTGGGCCGTAATGGCTAGCTATAACAAAATAAACGGGACTTATGCTTGTGAAAACAAGAGGTTTCTGCGGGATATTTTGAAGGATGAGTGGGGTTTTGCCGGCGTAGTCATGTCCGATTGGGGCGGAGTCAACGACCCCATCGCATCTCATAATAACGGCTTAGATTTGGAAATGCCCTCTATGCTTAAGGATAGAGCGAAAATGCTCAATAAGGCTGTTAAGAGAGGGCTTTTAGCCCAAGAGGCTTTGGACGACTGCTCCTCTAGGCTCATCGCCTTGTCAAAGAAGGCTAACGCCTCAATTGAAGCTGAGAGCGGATATTCCATGGACGCCGGTCATGACGTTGCGGTTAAAGTGGCCGTAGAAAGCGCCGTCCTTCTTAAAAACGAGTCCGTGCTGCCCCTAAAGAATTATCGTGACGTTTGCTTCATCGGCGAGCTTGCTAGGACTCCCCGCTACCAAGGGGCTGGGTCTAGCCATGTTTGTCCCCATCGCTTGGTTTCCTTCCTAGACGCCGTAAAAGATAAAGACGATCCCGAGGGAAAGCGCCTTCCTTTTGCGCCGGGGTATGATTTTGATTCTGTTTGGGATGATGGCGACGTTGAGAATTTCGTTGCCGCAGTTGATCTTGCTTCAAAAAGCAAAACCGTTGTTTTGTTTTTAGGTCTTCCCTCTAGCGCGGAAACCGAGGGGCTTGATAGAAATCACCTCCATCTTCCTGAAGAACAAATACGTTTATTCGATGAAATCTATGAGGTCAATCAGAATGTTGTAGTTGTCCTCTCTTGCGGCTCTCCCGTTGAATTGAACTTCAAAGACAAAGCGAAGGCGATTTTGTTGATGTATTTGCCCGGAGAAGGGGGAGGGGAGGCCATCAATCGTCTGCTTCTTGGGAAAGATTCCCCTTCTGGCAAGCTTCCTGAGACGTGGCCTAAGCACATTTCAGACGTTCCTTCCTTTGGCTTTTATCCCGGGGAAGAGAGAACTTCTCTTTATCGAGAATCGATCTATGTTGGCTATCGTTATTATTTGTCCGTTGGAAAAGAGGTTTGCTATCCCTTCGGCCATGGTTTGTCCTATGGGAAGCAAACGTTTAAGACACTATCTCTAAGCAAAGAATCTCTTTCCAAAGGCGAGACTGTAAAGCTTTCCTTAACGGTCTCTAACAACGCCTCTTTGCCTTTAAAAAAGGTTGTTCAGCTTTACGCGGAGCCTTGCTTTGAAGGCAATATCTTCAAACCCAAGAGAGTTTTGATTGGCTTCAAGAAAGTCGCCCTTCCCAATAAAGGAAGCGCGAAAGTTGAATTCGAAGTCAATTTCGATGATTTCAGATGTTATGACGTTGACGAAGCAAAGTGGAAGGTTGAGGGCGGTAATTATTTGCTGCAAGTTGGTGAGTCCTCAGAAGACATCCTTCTCCAAAAAGAAATCAATGTCGTCTCCGAAAACAAATTCATTTCCCACAAGCTCCAAATGCCGACATACTACGCGCCTACGAAAGAAGGCTTCCTTCAATTCGACAACGACTTTGAGCATCTTTATGGCAAGCATTTGACCATGGAGAAAGACCCCAAGAGCCGTCCTTACGACTTGAATTCGACTTTCTATGATATTTCTCGAACTTGGATTGGCAAAAGGATTTGCTCTCTTGCTGGGAAACACGCTCATATCTATGACCCAGGCAAAGAAAGCGATCGGGCTTTCTTTGAACAAACCCCTTTGCGCAACGTCGTTATGTCGGGTTTAGGAATACGTTACGCTTATTTGATTCGCGACTTGGCTAATGGTCATTACTTCAATGGCTTGATGGCTTTCATCTTCCACGTGCATCGTTGATTGTTTTGCTTTTTTGCGTGCTAATCTCTCAAATTTACGTCTTTTTGCCATTTTGAAAACCGAGTTCATTCCCTTAGATATAATCTATCGGCATGAAAAGCGCATTAGGCATCGATATCGGCGGAACCGCGATTAAATTTTCTTTGGTCACCGAAGACGGGAAACTCGTTTCCAAACATTCCATTGGGGTCGATCCCAATAAAAAGCAGAACGAAACCCTGCAAGAACTTTGCGATGCGATTGAAGATCACATCAACATGAATGATCTGGATATCGTTGGGATTGGAATTGGCTGCCCCGGAGGCATTAATCCCAAAAAGGGGACTTGCGATTATGCGACCAACCTCAACTGGAAAGACTTCCATATCGTTGACGCCATGAAAAAAAGGTTTGGTTTGCCTTGCTTCATTGAAAACGATGCAAACGTCGCTTTGCTTGGCGAGGCTTATTACGGCATTGCGAAAAACTATAAAGACCTCGTTTTCTTGACGTTAGGAACTGGTGTTGGCTCTGGGCTATATCTTGATGGAAAAATCTATTCTGGAAACGAAGGCAAAGGCGCTGAACTTGGGCATTCAATAATCGAGCATAACGGTCGTTTATGCGGATGTGGGAGGAGAGGCTGCCTAGAATGCTACGCCTCTGCAAGCGCTCTTTCTAAAGACGCTGCATTGGCCATGGCTAATCACCCAGAATCCGCGATGTGGAAGTTGTGCAACAATCCTAACAGAATGAATGGCGCCGTTGTCTTTGCCGCCGAAAAAGCCGGGGACCCCGTGGCTAAAGATGTTGTGGACAATTACATCTCTTACCTTGGTGAGGGCTGTCTGAACTTTTGCAACATTTTCCGTCCTCAAGCTATCGTTCTTGGCGGTGGGGTGGCCAAACAAGGCGAATACCTCCGCGCCAAATTGCAGCGCTACATTGATAAAAACGGCTATGGCCTATTGAAGGTCAATCCTCCTAAAACGGAGATTCTCATCGCTTCTCTTGGCAGCGAAGCTGGCATCTATGGAGCCGGGGCTCTTTGCTTTGAAAATATCAATTAAGTAAAAAAAGTACGCAAAAACGCTATTTTTAAATGCAAAAATCAACTTTTTTCAATTTATCATTCATCGTAAGGGCGATCAAAATGAATGATAAAAGAGAATTTTCCTTTCGCTGAAAAATCGCTGATTACATGGCTGAGGACGTCTTTTTCCGATGGGGCGTCTTTCTCATAAGGGATTACGCAATCGAAGATTACGTTCGTGTGAGTTTCCCCTTTCACGACTCTAAAATCGTGGATGGTGATGCCTTTATTTAATACGGATAAGGATTCTTCAACATCATGTTTTAGTTCATCAACCTCGGGGTTTCCGACTTGGATTGGGTCGATGTGAATGGTGATTTCGCAGCCGTATTTGGTCCGGATGTCTTCCTCGATATTGTCAATGACATCGTGGATGGAAACGAGATTATCATTGGCGTCGACTTCGGCGTGGAGGGAGATGAAGAACCGCGTTGGCCCGTAGGCGTGGCATAAAACGTCATGGACTCCTAAAACTTCCGGATAATTTCTAACTTCTTTCACGATTTTAGATTCGAATTCCTTTTTGGCCGGCTGACCGATTAAGGGATCGCTGGCTTCTTTGATTCCGGATATTCCTGAATAAAGAATGAATAAAGCGACCGCCATACCCATATAGGAGTCAAGAAAGCCCCAACCAAAGAAATATGTCAACAAAGCGCAAATTAAGACGACTCCAGTGGCAATCGCGTCGGTGAACGAATCTAGGGAAGTCGCTTTCAAGGCCACGGAATTTATGGCCTTGCTGAAGCCTCGATTCACCCACCACTGAAGTAGTTTTAAGGCTACGGAAACGCCTAAGACAATCAACGAGAACATATCGTAATCCGTTGTTGAGCCTGCGATGGCTCCCTTGATTGAGGAAGTCATCAGCTCCATGGCGGCCGCGATAATGAGCATTGAGACGATTAAGGCGGCGATGTATTCGATTCTTTCGTGGCCGTAGGGGTGCTCTTTGTCCGCGGGTTTGGCGGCCAAAGAGAAACCGATGAGGGTTACAACGTTGCTTGCGACGTCGCCTAAGTTATTGATGGAATCGCCGATTAACGCCATAGAAAGCACCCAGCCCGATTTTGAGGCTAATAGCAATGCCGCCGTCATCTTCAAGGCGACGAGAATGCAGTTTGTGATGATGCCGAAAACGGCCGCGACGCGACCGTGATTTAGGCGGACGGATTCTTTTTCTGTGTGGGAATAATCGCGAATGAATAAGCGGCGTAATAGAGTGACCATGGCCATGATTGTAATGAAACAAAATTGAGTTAGGAAACGAAAACAAAAACAATCTCGTTTTTTAAACTAGATGTCTTGACAAGGACACCTAGTAATATAAACTAGGTCTCGAAAGGAGACTTTTATGCCTATCGATCAAATCGCTCTTCCCTCATACACAAGAAAACAAGAACTCTGGAATTCCTTGTCCCATCTTTGCGGGGCCATCTTCGCTTTGGTTGCAGGCCCTTTCATGATTTATAAAGTCTCCTTGACGGGTGATGCTCTTTCTATTGTCGCCGTGGTGATTTACTTAGTTTCTATGTTCGTCCTTTATATGGGGAGTGCTTTGTACCATGGCCTAAAACCTAGCAAAACAAAAAAGGTTTGCAGGGTTTTAGATCACGATAACGTCTTTTTCCTCATCATGGGTTCCTATACACCATACACTTGGATTGCCTTAAGAAACCCCCAAGACGGGTTCCCGTGGGGATGGGTGATTTTTGGTTCCGTTTGGGCGCTTTGCATCTTGGGAATCGTCTTCAATTCAATTGATTTGAAAAAACACGCGAAGCTTTCAATGATTATCTACGTCGGGATGGGTTCCCTTATCTGCGCGGCCTTTTATCCGCTTTATTTTGCCATCGGCTTAAACGGTATTTTGACGTTGCTTTTCTCCGGCGTTTTGTTTTGGATCGGCGCTATGCTTTATGGCTTAGGAGGGAAGAAAAACTATTGGTATCACACCGTGTTTCATTTCTTTATCTTGGCCGCGACGACTCTAATGTTTTTCTCTATCTACTATTTTGTTCTTTGAGGGTGAAATGATATAGACTTTCCCTATGGGAAAACTCTTTCGTTACAAATTCATCACCTTGCCTGTAGTGGCCCTTGCCCTTTCTTCTTGCACCATTTTTGATTTAGTGGGGCCTATCTCCGGGACGTCGCGTTCGGATATCTCTGTCGACGATACGCCAGTTGAGTTTGAGAAAAACGAAATTGAGCCTGGCGTATATACCGCCCCCAATTTCAGCAAAGTTTCTTATCGCGATATCGGGTTTAATCGGGGAATGGATTTAGCTCCATCAACCGGCGACATCAAGGTTCTTGTTTTGCCCATCCAGTTTACGGATTATGCTTTTTCCAACGAAACGCTTTCTAATATTAACTTGGCGTTAAACGGAAATGGCCCTGAGGAAACGGGCTATTGGGAATCCGTATCTTCTTTTTATAAGAAGTCATCTTTCGGAAAATTGAATTTGACCTTTGAAATGGCGCCTGTCTACGATACAGGAATAACCGCAAAAGAGGCTCTAAAGCTCAACTTGGGATATACGCTTAATGACGAAACCACGAAAGCCAATGGGCAGAAGTGGATTAATGATGCTGTCGCCAGTTATAGCAGCAGCGCTTCTCCTTTAACGGATTTCGATTCCGATAATAACGGCATCATCGACGCCGTTATTGCTGTTTATTCTTGCCCAGACTACAGCGAAAAGGATTATTACTTTACCTATGGCGGTAGCACTTACAAAGACGGTAAAGGCGACAGCAGTTTATTTTGGGCTTACACCTATTGGTGTTCCAACAATGGCAATCTAAGCTCCCCAAAAGCCAATACTTACGTTTGGCTCTCCTATGATTTCTTCTCTTCCGGAGGAAAAGCCGATTCCCACACTTTGATTCACGAATACGGTCACGCGATGGGTCTAGACGATTATTACAGCAACGAAACGACTTTTCAGCCTGCGGGCGGCATCGATATGATGGATCTCAATATCGCAGACCACGACGTTTTCTCCAAGATGGCTCTTGGGTGGATTTCTCCGACAATCATATCTTCGGATAACGTCTCCTGGACCCTTGAGCCTTCCTCGAAAAACGGCCAGTGCCTTCTCATTGCTCCCTCTACATTTAATGGGGCCGTTTGGGATGAATATATCCTTATCGAATTTTATACCCCAAATGGTCTGAATTCTTACGATGCGACGCACGTTTATCCGGGAAGGACGCTTGCATACACAATTCCCGGTTTAAAGATTTATCACATCGACGCACGGCTTGTTGAATGCAAATTTAGCAACAATCTTAAAAGTGTTGTCGCCACTCCTTATGTGCGCGATCCGAATTCTTTGAATCTCAGCTCGAGGAACGCCTATTATCTACCTGCGGCGACCAATTGCTCGAAATCGTTTAATTCTGAGCAAATCCTCTCTTCGAACACCGGTTATTCCAAAGACTATTCGCTGATCCACCTTCTTGAGGCCTCGGGGGTCAACACGTTCGCTAGCGGAAAAGCGGGAACGAACTTGACCTTATTTAAGGAGGGAAGCACTTTTTCCATGGGGAAATTCGGCAGCCGTTTCTTCGTAAATGGGAACAAGCTCAATAACGGGGCGAGCTTCCCTTATTCGATTGAAGTGGAGTCTTTAAGCTCTTCTTCTGCCAAACTTAACATTAAAGCTGTTTCCTAAAACTATCAAACCTTTATAATTGCATCTCTAAAGAGGCCTATTTATGTCTAAGAAAAGCGATTCGTCCGTCTTATTAGAAAACCGCAAAGCCCACTTCCTTTATTTTTTGTCGAATTTCATGATCGCAGGGCTTGTACTCACCGGGACGGAAATCAAATCCCTTCGTTCAAGGAATGCCTCTTTGGCCGATACCTACGTCTACGTCAAAAACGGCGAAGCTTTCGTGGCGAATATGCATATCGCCCCATATAAAGACGGAACCTATAACAACGTTGATCATCTTCGCGACAGGAAGCTTTTGTTAAATAAACAGGAAATTAAAAAACTGGCCAGCCATTTGACAGGAACCTCTGCTACCTGTGTCCCAACAAAAGTGTTTTTGTCCCATGGGTACGCGAAAATGGAGATTGCCATGGCCGTGGGTAAACAAGCGCACGATAAGCGTGACGCCATCAAAGAAAGAGACGCCAAACGCGCTATCGGCAAAGCGATGAGAGAAGGGGCTAAAACCCAGGGGGATTGAGTATGAACGAAGAGATTGCAAAAGTGATGGATCCGTCTTCATTCCGTTATGGTGAAGAAAGCTGGGGCGACTACGTTAGAAAAGCCAAGGTCGTCTTAGATAGCCCTGTAATTCACGTTTCTGGCAGCAACGGCAAAAGTTCCGTGTGCGCTTTTTTAGAGAGCATCTATCTTCGAGCTGGATTTAAAGTCGGTGCCTATTACGACGCCCACCCTTCATCCCCTTGCGTGGGAATTCATTATTGTGGCCAAGAGATTCCTGAAAACGATTTTGAGAGGATATATTCGGAGAAAAAGAAGCTTTTTGCGAAGTTTTCTCTTGGCTGGAATGAAATTTTGGCCGCAATTGCCTTTGCTTATCTACAAGAAAAGAAACCCGATATCGTCATTTTGGAAGCGGGGATGGGCGGTGAATTCGACCCAACGAATTTACCTGATCTCAACACCGTTTTGGCCATTATCACCTCAAGTGGATTGACCCATACCGATTTGTTGGGAACAACGACTTCGGAAATCGCTTTGACCGATGCGGGCATCCTAAAAGAGGAGTGCCCCTTGCTTATTGGAAAACTTGATGAGAATTCCGAAAGCGCATTGAGAGATTTCGCCAAGTCGATGAATGGCAAAATGCATATTGTCGACGCATCCCATTTTGAACAATTGAAGGGGGATGTGTATCAGTTTGTGTACTCGCCATTTGAAAATCTGGCTATTCGAAGCAGATCTATGGCCTTTATCAAAGATGCTTGTTTGGCGATTGAAGCGACTCAAATCCTATCGTCCTCTTTTCCCGTTAATGAGGAGGCTATACAAAAAGGTCTTTTGGATTTCGAACTTCCTTGTCGCGGGGAAAAATACGGCAATTTCATCTTTGATGGGGCTAGTAACCCTGAAGCTTTCGAAAATTTTCTTTCTAGCCTTCGCCTCTATAGCGGCGTACGTCCAATCCACGCTCTTTTCGCTTCTAGGCTTGGCTCAAACATCGCTCTGATGCTTCCTCTGCTTGGAAATGTCGTTGATTCGATTAATCTCGCGTCTTTTCAAGGCCCGAACGTCAGGGAACATTTCGATTACGCCCTTTATGAGGAAGATTACCCTTTCGTGGATGATGCGTTTGCAAAAGCGGAAGAGCTCCGCGCCCAATGTCCAGATGATGTGATTCTCTTCATCGGCGATCTTGATTTCGCCCTTCTAGCTAAGGATAGATTCGAATGAAAAAGAAAGATAAAACACCGGAACCTGAAGTCGATGTTTCCCTTTTGACCGAAGAGCAAAAGGAAGAATATCTCCGCAAACCAAATTGGAAGCCTTGGGCTATTTTCTTTGGCGTGACCATCGGTTTGATAATTGTCTGTGTCGTCGTCATCGCCGTGTTATAAACGGGGCAAACATTTGTAAATTCAAACGTTTCAGCGTCCTTAAAAACGATAAAACGGAGCTTGCCTTCATTTAATGTAGTCAAAAAACTATAAATTCTCATTTCTAGATAGAGAGTATTCGTTCTTTTTAATCGTTATGATTCTTTAGACGGATCATTATGGAAAACCACGAATATCAAGCCAATAATAACGGGAACGCTTTTTTCAAAAAGGCCAGTCCGGTTTGGGCTAAAGGCGAAAACAAAAAGCTGAATTCGTCTTGCCTTTTTAAATGCTGTTTCCCCGGGCAAGAGCCTAAAAAACTTCTTATCACGGGATGGAATTCTTATCGTATTTATCTCAACGGCGTATTTCTGGCTTTCGGCCCAGCTAGGGCAAGCCATGGTTACGCAAGGGTAGACGAATTCCAACTTAAAAACTTGCTAGATGAAAATGTCCTTCTAATAGAGGCCTCGGCATATAACACAAAAACGTTTTGCACTTTGAATCAGCCTGGTTTTTTGATTGCCGAAGTTGTTGAAAATAACGAACCCATTGCTTGGACTGGTCGTGATTTTTCCGCGGCAGTGTTTGAACAAAGAATTGTCAAAGTAAATCGTTATAGTTACCAAAGAGGATTCGGCGAGGCCTATTCTTTTTTGAATTGTCCGTTTTCGTCAGAGGGGATATCCACGAATTGGGAAGAACCCGAAGTTGTTCCGGGACCTTCTAACTACCAGTCTCGCCTGGTGTCTTACCCAAAATACGACATGTATCCCGCTGCGCTTGTTGAAGAAGGAACTTTTACTTATTTAGATAAGGAAATCCCTTCGAATCCTTGGCTGCACAGCGATCACTTTGCTTGCTTCTCCGACGATGAATTAGAAGTCGATCCTTACCGTTATGGGCTTAACTTGGATTTTGCCCTTTCCCCGGTTGGCGGAACTTACAAGGAAGGCGATTTTTGCACTTTCGCGATGGAAAATTCCAAAACGGGATTCATTGGCTTTTCCTGCGAAGTGGAGGAAGAGGCTGAGGTTTATATCTTCTTCGACGAAATTGATTTGAATTTCGGCAAATCCGCCCCCATCAATGTTTCGTTTAACCGCATTGGGTGCGTCAACGCAATCGTTTACAAAATCCCCAAAGGCAAATTTTCATATCTGTCTTTCGAACCGTATAGTGGGAAATACTTTAGGGTGGTTGTTAAAAAAGGAAGAATTTCCTCCCCCAAAGTTTGGGTTAGGGGATATGAGAACCCCGACGCGGACCGCTTTGTCTTCGAAAGCGATAGAGACGATTTGAATCTCATTGTGTCTGCGGCAAAAAACAACTTTGTCGCTAATTCGGTTGATTTGTTCACCGATTGCCCTTCGAGAGAAAGGGCCGGTTGGCTTTGCGATTCCTATTTCACCGCTAAAGCGGAGCAACTTTTCACTGGGCATCAACGCGTCGAAACGGCTTTCTTGGATAACTATTTGCACTTTTCCTCCCCCATTCCAGAAGGCATGGTCCCGATGTGCTATCCCGCTGATGCCTATGATTCTAAATTTATTCCGAATTGGGCTTTGTTCCTAGTTATTGAAATTGCTGATCGATACAAAAGAACCAAGGATAAAGTCGACGCAGATCAATTCTATGGCCTAATTACGGGGATTTTTGATTATTTCAAAAAATACGAAAACGAAATCGGACTGCTTGAGAATCTTGAAAGTTGGGTCTTTGTCGAGTGGAGCAAAGCTAACGACGAACATTTCTTAGAAGGGGTCAATTTCCCTTCAAATATGATGTATGGCTACGCACTTCTTGAAGCGGGGAAATGCTTTGAGAATCAAGAGTGGGAACGAAAGGGCGAAAGCTGCATCGAAGCGATACGCAGTCTCTCTTATAACGGCTTATTCTTTGCTGACAACGCTTTAAGAAAAGGCGGTGTGCTTGTTCCAACGGACAACATTTCGGAATCTTGCCAATACTATGCTTTCTTCACCGGGGTTGCGGATAAAGAAAGGTATCCCGATTTATTTCAGGTCTTAGTCGATCGTTTTGGCGCCAAACGCAATGACAAAGAGGTTTATCCCAATGTGTTCAAATCCAATGCGTTCATTGGGAATTTCCTAAGACTTATCATGCTTAAAAACAATGGGCAAAAAGCACTGTTAGAAGAGGAATGTGTTGGCTATTTTTTGAACATGGCCAAACTCACAGGCTCTCTATGGGAAATGGATTGGCCATATGGATGCTCTTTGAACCACGGTTTTGCTTCCTACGTGGCTAACATTTTAGTGGATTATCTGACGGGCTATAGTGGCCGCGAAGGGAGCACGCTTTATTTCTCTTCGCCTTGCGTTTGCTGCGATTGCCATGTCGAGATTCCTTTGGATGGCAATGTCCTCGTGTATAGGCGCAAAGACGGGAAAGCGGAGCTTATAGTCCCCTCTGGCTATGCCGTTAAAGGCTATAAAGATGCAAATTAAAAACAACGCCTTTGTAAAAGACGGTACGCTCTTCCTCCCAATCATGGGCGAATTCCAATATTCCCGGAACGACGAAAAATATTGGGATAGAGACATGAAAAAGATGAAGGCGTTAGGTATCAATGTCTTATCGACTTATGTCTTTTGGATTCATCATGAAGAGATAGAAGGTTCATTTGATTTTTCCGGAAACAAAGATATTCGTCGTTTTCTGCGTTTAGCAAAAGAAAATGGGCTCGATGTTTGTCTTAGGATCGGACCTTGGGTTCATGCGGAGTGCCGCAACGGCGGTTTTCCCGATTGGATTTACGCCAAAGGATGCAAACTAAGAGAAAACGATCCCGTTTATTTATTCTATGTTGAACGGTATTTTCGGGCCGTTTTTGATCAGTGCCGAGGGCTTATGGATAAAGACGGGGGGCCGATTGCCTCGATTCAGGTCGAAAACGAATATTCTCAGTGGGGGAAACAAGGCCCTACTTATGGTGATGTACACATCAATGAGCTGATTTCCATTCTTAAGCGCATTGGCTTTGATGTTCCCGTTTATTTTGCAACGGGTTGGGGCAAAGCCGCTATCGGGGATGCGGTCCCTGTTTGGGGGGCATATTGCGAAGCGCCGTGGGAGAATACTGATGAGGAATTGCCTCCTGTGGATGGCTACTTATTTTCCCCAAATCCGAATGACAAATTGATTGGCAGTGAAACGGGAAGAAAAGACTTTGATTTATCTAGTGGAACAAAGCGTTTCCCGTATGCGACAGTTGAACTTGGTTCTGGCATTCAAATCACGCATAAAAGACGGCCTATTGTTAAGGGAATAGACAATGGCGCGATTGCTTTTTGTAGGTTGGGAAGCGGAGTTGATGCCCTTGGTTATTACGTTTTCCACGGCGGAATCCACCCAACCGGAAAACTGAGCTCGATGCAAGAATATAAGAAGGAGGGCCCCATCGAAGCGGGCTTTGCCTGTGATTTGCCTGAAAAGAATTATGACTTCCAAGCCGCGGTTTCCCAGTATGGCAAAGTTCATGAGTCGGGGAAAGAGCTCAAACTTATCAATACATTTGCCACTGAATTCAGGGAAGTTTTGCTTAACGGAAACGTTACCTTCCCCAAGGATAACGCCACCGATCCAAGCGATTTGGCCTCACCTAGATATTGTTTTAGAGGACTGGGAAACTCGGGTTTTGTATTCGTAAATAATTACGTTCGCCATTATCGAACAAAGCCTCAAAACCTCTTCAGGCTTATGGAAGGTCTTGGCTTTAATGTTCCTCTAGCCGCCGGAATTACGATACCCGAATCCATCTATTCGGCTTTTCCGATTAACGTAAAAACAGGCGACTCCTTCATTCGCTTTTCATCGGCTATGCCCTTGATGGTTCTTAACGGAATAGACGTTATCTTCTACTCGCCTTTTCCGAATCCCGTCATCGACGCCGATAGGGGGGCGACCAAATTTTTGATGCTTTCTAAGGCAGACGCTTTAAATTGCTATAAGTTCAAGATTCAAGATAGAGAATACGCCTTTATTTCTAACGACGAGATTTTTCAGTGCGATGGAGATATTCACATCGTTCATAGTGGTCCCGTGCAATTTAAAACTTATCCCCCCTTGGCCACTGTTCCAAAAGGTTTCAATGTTAGTGAAATGGAGGACGGTTGGACGCTATACCAAAGCGATATTAATGTTTCTCAAGATGTATCCGTTTCCTTCAATAAACTTGCAGATAACTTGGAAAATGCAGTTTTTGCGGTGAATTTCGAATATAAATCCCGTCATTGTGATGTTTTTGCTTACTTTGATTTTTCCGGGGATTCGATGGACCTATCAATCAACGGGCAAAAAGAAAACGATTGTCTGTATTATGGGAAGCCTTTTGAGGTGAGCCTTGGAACTTATGGATTCCCTTCTAGGTGTAATGCATCTGTATCCCCTCTGAAAAAGGGGGAGAAAATCTATTTGGAAAAATGGCCTGAGTTTGTCGGCAAGATCTGCTGCGGGCTCAATGACATAAAAGTCTTAGCCTTCGATGAACTTATTTTGAACTTTTAAAATTGCTGCTTTCTCCATTGCGAGGGAGAAATGCCGTGGATTTTTTTGAAGGAATTCGTGAAGGCGCCTTGGGATGAAAAATTGAGTGCCATGGCAACGTCCAAAATCGAGAGGTTCGAGTTAGCCAAAAGAATTGTGCTGTAGGCAATTCTGCTGTCATTAAGGCACTCGACCATTGTTTTCCCAACGTATTTTTTAAATTCGCGACAAATGTAACCACGGGAATAATTCATGCCCTTGATAATGTCGTTAACGCTTTTTCTAAGGACTTCTTCATTGCCTAAGGACTGCAAAAACTCTTGAATCCAGGCAGGGTAGTGCAATTTGGTTTCGGTTTTAGACATCATATAGGCGTCGAGAAGACGGCAAACAATTGCGGTGTGGTGGACGTCTTGCTGCTTCTGCTTATCCTGCGAGTAAAAAGCCGCTTCCTTGAAAAAGCCCAAGGAGCTTTCGATCGATAGGAGTGTTTCTTTTCCGCAAGGGATGACGATAGGCTCTTTGCCGGATGTGATTTCTTCGAATAAGCCAGGCTTAAGAAAATCACATATGGATTTCATTTTGTCTTTTAGGCAATAAATGTCGCGGTGGAATTCCGGGGTTTGCTCGTTCGAAGTTTCTCTCACCATCTCGTGAACATCCCCCGGTCTCATGAGAATGAGCTCCTGTAAGGCATGAGTTGGATAGGCTTTGCCGTTAACAACGTTGGTTATTTCTCCGCTGAGACAATACGTGAATTCAAAGAATAAATGCCGATGGCGGCAAATATCTTGGTTGTACAAGAAAGCGGTGTAGAAGGAATTTTGAATCGTTTCCTGGCTGTATTCTTCAATCAGATTTTCATTTTTGTTCATTTTTTCTATATTCGCTTCTTTTTGGCGACAATAAAAGAGAAAAATAAAAAAACAAATTGAAAAAATTACAAAATATCGCGAAAAACCGAAAAAATTAATATCAAAAATTTGTAAATACTATGCATTACTTTAATAGTGGAAAGGGCTTTCAAATGGTAAAATTTTGCTATCGAAAAATCAAATTGACAAAAATTTGACCTTTCAAAAACATGAATTACCTATCTCGCTTGAAGAAAATTGCTGTTGGCATCGGTCTTCTCTTTCCTTTGCTCCAATCTTCTTCAATCGAAGGCAACGTCTCCATTAGTCACGATGGCAAGAGCGAGGCTTCAATAAACTTCGACTCAACGTTAAGCCAAGAGGATTTTGCAACTAAAGCCAAAGCTAAAATCCAAGGATACAACACCGTATCCGGCTTATCTGACGCCGTTTCTTTGAAAGGAATAAGCGTCATTGAAGGCGGGTACCGCGTCGACGTCGCCCTTAGAAGGGCGGACAAGGTTAAGATCCAAGGCTCGTTTGACTATGAAGAGTGGTCGAACTTTGCCGCCGAGGGAAGCGAAGCGAGAAAAAGCGTCGAAAACGCAGCGAAGGGAAATATCTCTACAACCGTCGAGAATTACTACGACGGGTCTAGAGGGAACATCGTTGTGTCTAGGAATAACGTCGTCGTTGTTTCTCCGAAAAAACTTAACGGAGAAACCGCGGAACTTACTTCTTTCCTTAGCGATGCCGCTTCTTCGAACGATCGCTCCATGATGTTGTTCTTCAAGATTTTTGACTTAGAGGGTGTGAAATCGGTGAAAGTCACTGTTCCAGGAACTCTTAAATACATTGGCGGCGATGGGATTAAGGCTTCTAGCTCTTCTGAAGTGGAAATCACTCCCGTTGCCGTTCCTGTCACCATTACCAAAACCGTTTGCACAATTGACGAAAACGGGAACGAAAAATATGCGACCGTCGTTGAAAAGAAAAACGACGCGCAGGCCCTTGTTGGCTATTTCGTGTACGAAAAATCCCTTAGCCCATTTGAAATCACCCTGATTTCAATTGGATGCGTTCTCGGCGTCGGCCTGCTTTCAGCCTTCCCCGTTTACTGGGTTATCTTAGGAAAGAAAGAAATCGCTAAGAAAGAGAAGGAGGAAAAATATGCGCAAAAGTAGGGATAACGCTCTTGCCGTAGGCTTCCGGGCTTTCTCTAGAAGCGAAACCGTTCGATGCGTCAAAAAACACTGGATGCTTTATTTGCTGGTCATTCCAGCCGTCGTGATGGTCGCCATTTTCAGCTATGGACCGATGTTTGGCTTGATTATTGCTTTCCAGGACTTCCGCTTAAGCGATGGCGTGTTTAGGAGCGAGTTTGTCGGCTTCCAAGTATTCCATCAGATTTTGTTCGATCCTGAAAGTGCTTCTTATCTTGAGTTTAGGAACACCGTTTTCATTTCTTTGCTCCGTATCGCGACGAATTTCCCTTTAATTCTCATTTTCACTTTGCTGTTGCATGAAATCGGCAATAAAAAAGCCAAAAGCATGGTTCAAGGAATTTCTTATATTCCTTTCTTCATCTCTTGGATTTCTGTTGGCGGCATGGCCTATAACCTCTTTGCTTTAGATGGCGGAATCTTCAATTCCATCATCAAATTCTTTGGTGGCGAGCCCATTGCCTTTTATAACGAATCAAAGTATTGGTGGGCGATTCTCTCCTTCTCCTCTTTGTGGAAGGGCTTAGGCTGGTCCACTCTTATCTACATGTCTGGGCTTGGGTCAATTAACCGCGAGCTCTATGATGCCTGCGAAGTTGATGGCGGGGGCCGGTTTAGGAAGATGTTCCACGTTACTCTGCCGGGGCTAAGCAACGTTATTATTCTGCAGCTCATCCTCGATGTCGGAGGAATCATGACCGACAACTACGACATGATTTTGGCCATGATCAATGGTTCTCAGTCCCTAAGCGATGTCACTCGCGTCGTCGGCACGCTTGAATACGAAGCGATTGTTAACGGCTCGCAATATTCTCGGGCGACGGCCTATAGCTTGCTCCGAGGCGTTATCGGGATGATTCTTGTGCTTTTGGCTAACCGTCTTGCGAAGAAAACGGACAATGAGGGGATTTTATGAAAAGCACGAAAAGAAAGTTTCATTTTTCCACATTTGCCCTTATCAACGGACTCATCATGGTCCTTGTTTGCCTAGCTTGTTTGATTCCTTTTTGGATTATCATCACGTCCTCTTTCTCTTCTAACAGCATTCTCCAAAAAGAAGGCATATCGCTTTGGTTTAGAGGATTCAACTTTGATGGATTCCAGTTCTTGTTCTCGATGAGCGACGTCTTCCTCCATTCTCTTGGCGTTTCCTTCCTCGTTGCCCTTTTGGCCTCTTTGATCGCTGTGTTCTGCTCGGCAACCGCCGCTTACGTGCTTTCTAAGAAATATCTTAAAGGCAGGGGCATCCTTAACGTCTTCTTCATGATTACGATGTTCTTTTCTGGGGGAACGATCCCAACCTATCTCGTCATCCGGGGCATCGGGATTTACGACACCATCTGGGCCTTGGTGCTCCCTGGCGCGGTATCTACTTACAGCATCTTGCTCATGCGGAACTTCTTCTACGGCATTCCCAAAGAGATGGAGGAAGCGGCGGTGGTGGACGGGGCCAATGACTTCCAAATCATGATGCGAATCTACATGCCCCTCGCCGTGCCGATGATGTTAACCGTCGGCATCATGACGTTCGTCGGCAAATGGAACGAATGGCTGCCTTCCTTGCTCTATGTGGCTTCTGGGAACAAGTCATTGTGGAACGCCCAATACGTTTTGAGGCAAATCCTCACGAACATGCAGGCCATTTATGGTTCCGGATCTGCGGGATCTGTTGTCGATGCGCCGCTTATTCAAGCCAAAAACGCGGCAATTCTGATCATTGTGTTCCCCTTAGTCGTCTTAACCCCTCTTCTTCATAAGTATTACGTCAAGGGCCTTACGGAAGGCTCTGTCAAAGGATAAAAGGAGGCAAACAACATATGCCAAAGAAAACATCCATTCTCTTATTCAGCACAGCGGTGCTCCTAGCGTCTTGCTCGCAAGGCGGAGCCCAAACCAGCAGCTCCACAAGCAAGCTTTCTAGCGATGGCTCAACTGTTCGCCCTGTCGGGGAGAAAATCGTAATTTTCGCCGGTGGTTCTAGCGAATTCGCTTGGGTGAAAGGAAGCGAAGAGGACAAAATCATCTCCTACGTCGAAGATAAGTATTACGAAGATACTGGGAACTCAATCGATTTTGAAATCTCCTATCTTGGCGAAGACATGCAAACCAAGCTTTCTAGCGAGCTTGCAAGCAACCCCTCTTCCGTTGACGTCGTCATCTCCCATACCCGTGGAGGGAATGGCGTTGACGACAAACTCAAAGGGGAGTCCGACCATTACAACCTCTATGACGCCATAAGGGATTATGCGCCTAATCTTTACGACGCCGTCTCAGGAGACCCTCTTGATTCGATGACCACTTCCACTAACGACACCATTTGCATCCCTTCCGTTATCAGCCCTTATAAATTCGGCATCCTCGTTCGCAAAGACCTCATGGAGCAGGCCGGTTTCACCGATGATGCGGACAAGGCCAGCAAAGAAGGATTGGAACTTGTTGATAATCTCGATTCTTTCGCATCCATGTGCCAAGGGATGAACAAAATCACGAACAATTCCTACGCCGTTACTGGAGCTGCTTGGGATTTAGAGAAGGTTCTTACTCTCGGCGCTTATGCCGATGCGGGATATTTCTCCTACGCTTTGACTCAAGATGATGGGGTTGAGCTTATCCGCAAAGGCGGGTCAACCGATGCTTATAAAGACGTTTTGGCTTTGGAGTATCAGTGGGCAAATAACGGAGTCATTTCCAAAGAAGCCAACTCTATCTTAGTCAACGACGGCGAAACCAATTTTATAGCGGGCAAGACGGGCGTCTTCGTTCTTGACCCCACCATTCAACACCTCATCAAAGTCGCACGCATGACGAAGAACCAAAATGCGAACGCCGAATTTACCGTTTTAGGTCCTTTGGCCGCCCATAAAGGCGAAACAAAGAAAGGATTCATGAGGAATCCATCTGCGACTTTTGGCGCTGCCATCACCAAAAAGAGCAAGAAGGTCAACCAGGTGATGTCCTTCCTCAATTGGGTTTATGAGTCGAAGGATAATTACAATCTTTGCCGTTATGGCATTGAGGGGACGCATTGGATCGACAATGGGGATGGCACCTATTCTTACCCGGAGGGGAAAAGCGATTACGCAACTAATTCACCTTATAGCGGGATTTTGACATTGGTTGAAAACCAGAGGATGTCCAATCTTGTTTATAGCGGCTATACCGCGGAAGAACTCCATTGGATCAACGACATCGCCGGAAACGAAGACAATTACATCAAAAACGACGTAATGGATTACATCTTCACCTCGTCCGATGAGTTCAACATCAAACAAAACGCCGCCACGAACGAGCTTTACCAAATGGCCGTCGATGCGTGGACGGGCAAAAAGAATCCTTTGGATTTAAGTTCGGATGGCGTGACAACCATTTATGACGCCGCCGCTAAGTCCTATCGAAATAAAGTCGTTGAAATCGATCGCTCTTTCACTGAGCAATACGTTTTGATGAAAGCCATGAGGGAATAACGATGCTTATTGCTTTCCTTATCGCTTTGGGCTGCTTGGAAATTTATTCAATTGCCTTTGCGGTCTTTGAATACAAAAAAGGAACGAAGAGTTGGTGGCTTTGCTTAATCCCATTCCTCTCCTTTTACTTTTTGGATAAGGAATTGCGCGGATTTTCGTTGTTAACGATCAAAATTAAGTCTCTTTTGGTCACCGCAGTGATCATGAATCTCATTGCTTTGGCCGCTGCTTTGATTTCCCGTTGGGGATTCGCCACTTTGCCAGCGAGAAGCTCCGAGCCTCTGTTTCAACTCATGCTTGTTCCGATTTGCTTCGCATCTTTGATCATGTGGATGGCTTTGGGCAAAACGACATCCGATCTTCTGTTCCTCTACAAGCGGAGCTTCAAATGCGACCTACTGGTCAGTCTCTTGCTCGTTACGATTCCATTTCTAATTGTTTTCATAAATCCAAAGGAGATAAAACATGAAAGTTAAGCCGCTGCTTTTGCTAGCCCCCTTGCTTGTTCTTGCTTCATGCCAAGCCGGTGGGGGAAACGTTTCCTCTTCGACAGATTCTTCCTCATCTCAATCCACAAGCGAATCTTCTGAAATTCCTGTGGTCGACCCCTCTTTCATCGACGCTAAAAAATCGCCGGATTACCCTGCGATCTCTAACGAAATCGTCTATAAGACCTATTATTTCGATTCCGAAGAAGGCAATGATGGAAACGACGGTCTATCACCTGATAAGGCTAAAAAGTCCTTGTCTTCAGCCTCAAGCATTGTCAAATCCGTGACTGCTTCCAACCCGACTAAGATCCTCTTCAAAGCCGGTTCGAGCTATACTGGTAAGTTCACTTTGGAGAAATTCAAAGCCGAAGACTCCTCACCTCTTATCGTTGATGTTTATGATCAAAGCGAAGAGAACAAATATTGCAAAATCACGGGATTGACCAATGATAGCTGCATTGAGGTTAAAGCGTCCAACATTCGCCTTGGGGGATTCGAATTGACCTCTCCTAATGGTTTCCGTGGAATTCATATCACCACCCCGTCTAAGGGCGCGATGAAAAACGTCGTTATCCACGATAATTACATTCATGACATCAATTTCTTGCTTGGTGATGTCGTTTTGCCAACCGATCAGTCGGAGCTCGACCTAAGCACGATTCGTTCCATCTGCCCCGATGAAAGATTTTCCTATAACTGCGGGGGCATCGTTTTTGAGGCGGACACGCCCCTAGCGAAAGGGCCTTCTTGGTACGAAAATCTCTGGATCGATGATAATGTGATTGAAAGGGTTGCCAGAACCGGCATTTGGGTCTTCTCCAACTGGGCCCAACGTCCTGGAATCGACTGGGGCAGCAATCCTTATTACAGTGATGAAATTGGGTGGTATCCCCATCATAACGTCAACGTTAGGGGAAACGACATCCTTTATTCTGGCGGCGATGGTGTGATTATCGGGGCTTCGATCGATGGTTTCATCGAATACAACCGTTGCCTGCACGCCCAAACATTGCCTCGCCCGAATTTTGTATGCGCCGGCATTTGGTCTCATTCCTGCCAAAACTTCGTCTTCCAATTCAATGAATCGGCCTACACCCACACGGCTAGAGACGGCGAAGGTTTTGACATCGACATTGGCAACTCAAATATCCTCTTCCAATATAACTACGCCCATCATAACGATGGCGGGGGCCTTCTTTGCTGCAATACCACGACTAACCTTGTCAAATATGATCAAGAAGGGGAAATGGTTCTTGATGAGGATGGGCTTCCCATCATTGAGAAAACTATGGCTCCGTGGCACGACATCACCGTGAAAAACAACGTTTTTGCGGACAATAGCAACGGAAACATCATTTATAGCGGAACCGTAAACGACATTGATTTCAGCAATAACACCGTCGTTATGTCCGGGGAAATCGCCAATGAAAGAGTCATTGACACGAAGGACTTCCAAACCGGAATTCCCGGCGATCGCTGGACGATGTCGAACAACATTTTCTACATGCGCAAAACCAACTCCGTACGCTTTGAAATGAGCTTCTCCAAAACGTTTGATTTCGAAAACAATATTTATTATGGCTTCGATTCTTCTGTTGAAGAAACGATGAAAGAACTCGGCGAAGGCCAGTTTAGGAAAGTCGATCCGAAATTCAAATCCGATGTGGCGAACCTTGGTTTTGATACCGTCTATGATTTCATCCCCACGGAGACCTCCCTTTTTGAGGGGGGCAGTTCGTTGAAGACTATGCTCCGTTACGACCTTAACGGGAATGATGTTTCTTCGCTTCGCTATTATGGGGCATTTGGCTCCTCGAAAAAGGAGAGTTTATGAAAAAGCAGATTTCTTTCTTGGCTTTATCCGCTTTGGTCGCTTGCTTAGGTCTTGCTTCGTGCAATAGCGGTGGGCAAACCTCGTCTGAATCCTATTCTCCGATTTCACTCGTCGAAGAGCAAAACAACATTTGGCTCGACCGTTATGGGGAAGTCGATATTTCCGTCACTGGGGGAACCGGTGAATATACTTATGTTTCTAGCGACACTTCCGTCGTCACTGTCGAAGGAAAAAGAGCCTATGCCCAAGGGAAGGGAACGGCCATCATCACGGTAAGCGATGGCAAAAGCGAGGTTCAAATCAATGTGAAAGTTCGCGATTCCGGCGTCAAACCGACCCTTTCTTTCAAATCTTTGGAAGCATATCTAGATACGGATATCAATTTGCCGCAGGAAGTCAGCTATAACGGCCAAACCATGCAAACCACCATCGAATATCAAATATCGATGAAGGATCCTAGCGTGGCAAGCTTTGAAAACGGCCAGCTCCGCGGACTGAAATTAGGCAGCACTCTTGTTGACGTTACCGCGACCTGGAAGGGGCTTACTTTGTCGAAAAAAGGCATCAACCTTGAGGTCAAAGAACCTTTGTACATTTCCGTGACGGATGAAGACGTGAATCTCCATAACGTCGCCACCAAACTCGGGAGATACAGTTTAGACGCCATCGTTTACGAAAAAGGCATTGCTTTAGAAGGGGCCGCCGTTGTCTACTCTATTGTTAGTGGGCAAGAGCACATCCGACTTGATGGAAATATGGTTTATGCGCTTTCTGAAGGCGACGCTACCATCAAGGCTAGCTTCCAAAAAGACGGTCATCAATCGGAAGTCTTGATAAACATCCACGTTGGTCCCAATTATGAGGAGACCAGTTTCCTTAACCCATCGACCAAACCGAATTATTACGCCAAAGTCGAGGACCATCCGGCGGGTCGGGATGAGGTTTTTGCCTATAAAGCCGATCCTAACGTTACCTCCGCGGACTGCTGGGAGTCCCATATTGTCGAAGCCTCCGCCAACACGAAAATTGTCGACCTTTATCGAGCGGGGAAACGCTATTTCGCTTACGATCTCTATTACACATCTAACCAGAATCTCATGGTTGGCTGTTCAGCCAAAACATCATGGATTTCGGTTGGCGATTATTTCCGAAAGGATTACCTGACCATCCTCAAAGACGGGAAAGTCAGCAATGTGCTTGAGAAGAATACTTGGGTCACGATGGTTTATGACCTTAAAGCCCTCTGGAGCACAAACCTTGGCCTTTCCTCTTATTTCTTCTTCTTCGTCAATGACGGCAGCACCACTCAATATTTGTCCAATGCGAGGTTTTATTTGGACGATACCTTTTTGCCTAGCGAGAATCGCTCTTACGAGAAGAAAGAAGGCTATACCCAAGCCACCAACGACGAATTCGATGTTCGAATTCCCACTTCCAAAAGCTATTCCATGGGCAGTTCTGAACCCGGGCTCATTGTGTCTCCTGAAGAGGTCCCGGAGTACGGGGCAAGCGGCAAGACAATCGATGGCGTGGCCAATCCTTACAGCTATCAAACTAAGATTAGCACTTCCTCTAAAAACGCCCTCGTCGTTTCGACATCGATGAATGAAACATATGACGACTCGCTCTATAGGATGTCAAAACTCGGTTCCTATTTCGCCTTTGACATTTATCCAACTAACAATTCGACACTTACTTTCGAAATAAATGGCGGAAATTCCGGATATTTCGCTAGCGTAGAGGTCGGAAGCGGATCGCTTAGCCAATACGATGACTGGCTAGTTGTTTATTCTGGCGAAGAGAGACTAAGCACTTTGAAAGCCAATCAATGGCAGACCGTCGTTTATTGCTTTGCCGATGCTTATCTCGAAGATTGTCCCTCTGGGCAGATGGCGTTCTCTAGCGCCGACGCAGACGACCTTGTTTACATCAACAATTGCCGTTATTACTACGAATCCGATTTCCTGCCAAATAATTACGCCCTTGAAGATCGCAGGCCCGTCGCAAAAGATGCAAATACCAGCGTTGAACGCAAAAATAGTGGGGATTTGCGTGGTTCGTACGAAATTAAGTCGACCAGAGGAGAATCTTCCGTTTCCTTCAACGGGGTTTCCGAAGATGGCGAGTTCTTCTCCGGAGGTTATCGCTATCTCAAATATGAACTCTATGTAGACGAAGGCGTTTCATCAATCAAGCTCAATAGCCATGCGGATTCAGGGCTTGTCGATAACGACGCAGACGAAATCGAGGTCGGCAAGGAATTCACGAGCGAGCACGACATCTACGACAGTGAAGGCGTCAAGGCGACCACCATCAATCCGAAATCTTGGTACATCGTTTATCAAAAAGTTGCCAAGAACGACTCCAATTTGCTTGGGGTGGACGTCTCACTTTCCGCTAAAGGCAAATCGAATTCCTCCGTTTATATCCGCTATGTCGATTTCGCCTATGAACTCTACACTCTCTATCTTCGCAACATTCCTGGTTATACCGACAATGTTTCTCTTTCCTTTGTTAAGTCGGGGGATTTCGCGGGTTCTTTCCGTTATTCAAATGGGACTTCAGGCGATGTCGCTGGCGAAGCCCAGAACTGGGGAGAATCCGGCGTTAGATTCTCTGGAGTTGCCGCAAGCGACGATAGTGCCCCCGGTGCATTCTTCCGCGCTGGCTACCATTGGATAAAAACGGACATCTACATTGAGGATGGAGTTCCTAGCTTCTCCATCCGAGTTTCCGGTGACCGCAGTCTTGAACGGTATTGGCCACAGGATATCGCGGTGGGCAAAAAACTACCCGCAGATGTCTACGCCACTAATATGGAAGGGAAACGCGCGACCGTCATCAGTGCGAAAACTTGGTATACGTTGATGATACCCGTTAAATATGCTTCCGCTGACACTGGCAACACCTACGTGACCGTTTATTCTAACGGCGGCAGCAAGGCCAAGCCGAGCGTCATGTATTTCCGGAATATCGAGTACCTGAAGGAAGCCGATGTCCCCGAGGTCGTTCCTAGCCCGGTTATGGCGAGAACGGATTTCCCGGATTTGGTTTCTTGCGTTGAACAATCCGATGGAACGTTCCTCTATAGCAATGGCGTTACTGCGGAGAATTCCAATAGCGGCGTCTATTTCAACAAAGTCACCGATCCTAAAGCCTCGATCATCGATGAGAGCACGGGTTCCTTCTTCGATGAGGGATACCATTACATCAAAATGGGCTTCAAACTCGAAAGAGGCGACAATTTCAGGATGCGCGTAATTGGCTTCCCTAACGCCGGGGCGGATAAGCTTTTAACTCAATATATTAAAACCGTCACGGTCGGCTCGACTTTAGGAGAAGACATTTTGCTCTATGAGGAAAACGGCGCTAAGGCCTCAACCCTTCAAAATGGAGTTTGGTATGACCTCTATATCCCTGTCATCTACGACGAAGGGTATGTTGGCTGGACTGATGTCTTGCTATTTACCGCAGGTGGCAGTCAGACTAGCCCAAATCTCATCAGGATGCGTAATATCGAATTCCTGAAGACGTTCGACAAATAAAGGTAATTCACCGGTTCATTGGCCGGTTTCATGAAAGGAGAAAACAATGAAAAAGACGTTTTCGTTATTAGCGCTAGCGTTAGGAACCGGCGCGGTGGCAGTCACTTGGCTTGTCATGAGCCAAAATGGTGGGACACCCATCAATGCGGCCGAAATCGAACACAGTGGGAACCATTACAAAGAGGTGGCTCCCACCGGGCTTACCCAAGGCGTGAAGGAATATTGGGTTTGCTGCGGCTGCCATGAGGTCTTCTTGTCCCAGCCTTCTTCCGGAACGTGGGAAGACAAAACTCTGACCTCAGGCCAGATCAATGAAGTCGTTGGCGATATGGTTCTTCCTTCCCTCGCCCCCTATGTGCATGATGATTACAAAGCCAAGGGTGTCGCCGTTGAAAAAAGTGATGACGGTGTCTTCACCTACACTAACGGTACCGCCGGAGTGGTAACGGGAGATGACTCTAACTGGGGAGAATCGGGTCTCTTCTTCATGGAAAATACCGGTTCCGCCTTTAATGCCATTACATCGACGGGATACAAATATTTGAAATTCGATGTCAATTTCGGGGAAACCGTTTCCTCCTTCAACCTTCGTTATGGGTCCGGGATAAAGGATTATTACGTTACCGAGATTGGCTTTGATCAGTCCCTTCCAAACGGCAGGGAAGTCAACCTGTTCGACATGGATGGCAAAAGAGTTATTTCCATCAGCCATGATACTTGGTACACCATTTACATCAAACTCGTCGGTGGGACTAACATGAACGCCTTCTGGACGAATGGCGGCTCCTTGGCGACCCCTTCCGTTACGAAGGTCAAAAACGTCACGGTCGCTAAGGAAATAAATCCGAGTGTCGCTCCTTATTTTAAGGCCAACGCCTCTGGTTCCGTTACCGTTTCTGCTGACGAAGGCAAAGAAGGCGCCTTCAAAGCTGTCACGAATGGTGGAGACAACACTTTGGCCTTCTCCGGAATCACGCATACCCAATCTCCGGACGGCGTTGAATATGCCGGAGGGTTCTTCGACGATAACTCCAACGAATATTTCGTCATGGATTATTATGTTAGCTCGGATAATTCAATGCTTAATTTGAGCTTCGCTGGCAATGGGTTTGCGCAATCGGGAAACGCTTTCTTAAGCAAGACGGCGAATAGTTCTGTCGCGAAAATCTACCAAAACGGGGCAGAAGTTACTTACCTTCAAGATGGCTGGAACACCATTGTCTTCCACACCCCCCATACCGCGGGCGGCTGGACGGACTATCTGCTGAACCTTGGCGGATCGGTTGGATATTTAAAGAACCTGTACTATACGAAAACGGCCCCTACGTTCTAATAGGGAAATAACTTACTATTAAAGGCGGGAGGAATTCCTCCCGCCTCATTTACAACTAACATGGAATTTGAAACTTTTTTCATCTCAGGTAGTGAGAAGATTGTTAACGGAAATAAGCCTATTTTGCGGTTAAAACGAGTAGATTGCTGCAAAAATGAGCGTTTTTCTTTTCAGCTTGCTTACTGCAACAACGAAAAGGAATTGTTTCTTCATTTCCCTGTTTTAGAAATTGATTCTCCGATTAAGGACTTTTTGCTTGTCCGTGCGGTTGAGGAAGTGCCGTGTACTTTGCCTTTTCGAAAAGAGAAAGACGATTGGTACGACTCTTTTTCTCCTTCTTTGGTTCCGGACCTCCTAAAAGATGATTCTCCGCTTACGATTCGCTTTGGGGTATGGCAAAGTGTGTGCTTTACCTATCTAGGAGGAGCCCTTCCTGGTACTTACCTCGTGAAGGCGTCTTTAAAGACAGGAGAGGGCGAATGCTTGGGAGAAGCCTGCCTCGAGCTTACTGTCTTGGACGCAGAGCTTCCTATTACCGATCTTCATTACTCGAATTGGGTTCATTACGATGGAATCGCTTCTTACTATGGGCTGGAGCCCTTCTCAAAGGCTTACAACAAGATTTTGTGGGATTTCATCAACGATGCCGTAGCTCATCAAATGGATACTTTGTTGATTCCTCTTTTTACGCCCGCTTTGGACACCAATGTCGGCGGGGAGAGGCTGACGACGCAGTTACTTGAAGTCGCTGAATGCAATGGCGTTTTCTCGTTTAATTTTCGGAAAGTATTCGAATTCATGGAAGAGGCAAAGCGCCATGGCATCCGCCGTTTCGAAATATCTCATCTTTTCACTCAATGGGGCGCCGAACACGCTCCAAAGGTCGTTGCTGAGGACGGCAGACGTATTTTTGGATGGGAAACCGATTCGGAGAGTTCGGAATATCTAGACTTCCTTAAACAGATGCTCAGCGCCTTTACCTCTGAGCTTCAGAGACGCGGATATGACCAAAATATGGTTTTCTTCCATCTTTCTGACGAGCCAAATCAAAACCACCTCAAGCGATATCTCGCCCTCAAGAAAGCCATCGAACCCTCTTTGGACGGATATAAAACTTGCGACGCATTGAGCAACGTGGAGTTCGCTAGCAATGGAGCGGTGGACTACCCAATTTGTGCTCTTGAACACGTCAAAGATTTCCAGCAGCAAGGCATCGAAGACTATGGGGTTTATTATTGCTCCGCCCAGACTTTTTCCCATATGTCCAACCGGCTTTTGTCCATGCCTTTGCAAAGGACTCGAATCATTGGGTGCCAACTCTACTTATCCGGGGCAAAAAGCCTTCTTCATTGGGGCTTTAATTTTTACAATTCGGCCTTTAGCAAACGGGTGATTGATCCTTATTTAATAAATGACGCCGATGGGAGTTTTCCTAGCGGGGATTCCTTTATCGTATACCCAAAAAAAGAGGGTGGGGTTTATGACTCTTTGCGTCATGAAGCGATGTGCCAAGCCTTCAACGATTATCGCTTGCTCTGCTTCCTTGAAAAGAAATTAGGAAGGGAGCGTGTTTGCGCTTGGCTAACGCAAAAAAGTCTAAGAAAAGATTTCTTAGACGCCCCGACTTCTCCAGATTGGCTAGATAGCGTCCACGAGGAAGCCCTTGCCATGCTTAGCGGAAAGAAAGCCTGAAGCGTTTGCAACAGATTTGGAATTAAACGCATGGACTGGTGTTAAAATAAGCACACTATGGAATGCAAGTATTGGCGAAATCACGTTGTTTATCAGCTCTACTGCCGTTCTTTCTACGATTCTAACGGAGATGGCATCGGCGACATCCAGGGCATCATTTCAAAACTTGATTATCTAGCTTCTCTAGGAATTGGCATTCTCTGGCTTAACCCGATTTACGCTTCCCCCCAATTCGATATGGGGTATGACATATCCGATTACTATTCGATCAATCCGGAATACGGGACGATGGAAGATTTTGACCTTTTGCTTTCCGAGGCTAAGAAAAGAGGCATCCGCATCGTGATGGATTTGGTGGTCAATCACACTTCCGATCAGCATAAATGGTTTATCGAAAGCAAAGATCCATCTTCCCCTTATCATGATTTCTATTATTGGAGAGACGGCAAGAAAAAAGACTGCAAAACCCCTCCAAACAATTGGACAAGCCAGTTTTCCGGCCCGGCTTGGACTTATGATAAAGACGTTGGGCAGTGGTATTTGCATCTTTATGCAAAACAACAACCCGACCTGAATTGGCACAACCCCAAAGTTCTTGAAGAAGTGGAGAAAATTCTTCGCTTCTGGCTGGACAAAGGCGTTTACGGTTTCCGTTGCGACGTCATCAACCAAATCTGGAAAGAATCACTTAAAGACGGCAAAGGATACGCCTTCAACGGAAGGGGCATGGAACACTATTTGATGAAGGATGGGAACCACAAAATTCTCAAAGCCCTCTATAACGACGTCTTCTCCCGTTACGACACCGTGGTCATCGGGGAGACTTATAAGGTGGATACAGTCAATGGCGTGCGCTTCCTTAAAGACAAAGAACTCGACATGTTCTTCGAATTTGACCGAACCGCGGTCGATAGACGCTCAATCCCCGTTTTTAAGAAAAAATTCAAAGCCAAGAACCTCCGCAAAGTTCTTTATTCCTGGCAAGAAGCGGTGGAATGGAACGCCAATTACTTCGAAAACCATGATCAAATCCGCTCTGTTGCTCGCTTTGGCGATTTGAAAAAACATCCCTTTGAATCAGCTTCTGCTTTGGCGCTTCTTAATTTCTCCCTTAGGGGAACTCCTTTCGTTTATCAAGGGCAAGAAATCGGGATGACGGATTTGCCAAAGAGCGATCCTGCCTTAAGCAAAGACGTTACCGCGGTCACCGTGAACGGAATCATGAAGAAATTTCTCTTCCCCAAATGGCTTAGAACGCGCCTTATAAGCCGCATCAACCGCGACAACGCGCGTTCGCCTATGCAATGGGATTCTAGCCCTAACGCTGGCTTTTCCTCCTCTTCGTCGACATGGCTTCCGGTGAATCCGAACCGCAAAACGATCAACGTCGAATCTGAGTTCAAAGACCCCCATTCTTTGCTTAGTTTCTACAAAAAGCTCATCGCCATCCACAATCAAAGCGACATACTTTGCCTAGGGACTTTTCGCCCTTACAAAACCAGTGGCGATTTGTTTGCCTTCTCGCGTTCCCTTAAAGGCAAAAGCATTCTGGTTTTGATCAATCTCGGGAAGAAAAATGTCAAAGTCCCTCAGGGCCTTGCTAGGGTTTCTGGCCACGTTCTTTTAGGCAATTATATCGACGCTAAAGCCTCGAACCGGAAACTCCGTCCCTACGAATCCTTGATCATTCAATTGGACTAATGGGAAAAGTTCCCCTTCGCGTGTAGAATATCCTAGCGATTGCAGGAGGCTTTTATGAATACCGAAAAACACCGCGAAGATTACTTGAACTGGGACGAATTCTTCATGGGCATCGCCATGATGGCGGCTAGAAGATCGAAAGACCCTTCTTCCCAAGTTGGCGCCTGCATTGTCGACGACAATCACAAGGTTGTTTCAATTGGCTATAACGGAATGCCGCGTGGCATCGATGATGATCAAATTCCTTGGGGGCATGGCGATGGTCTCGATTCCAAATATCTCTATGTCTGCCACGCGGAATTCAACGCGGTTTTGAACACGCGCGATGGCGCGGCTTTGAAAGGCTGCACCCTCTATGTGACTCTTTTCCCTTGTAACGAATGCGCGAAAGCTTTGATTCAAGTGGGGATCAAGAAAGTCATTTACCTCGACGACAAATACCACGACCACCTTGAGGAAGTCGCTTCTAGGAAATTGCTCGACATGGCCAAAGTTCCTTATGAGCCTTATAAGGGCCGGAAAGTCAGCATCGATGTTGAATAAGCACAGCCCTTTTTATCGTATTACGGCCATTTTGCTGGCATTCGCTCTTTTAGGTGTCGCTATTTTCGTTCCAATCGCCTCTAGCAAACCCTTAGATTACCTTGTCTTTTATATTGCTCTAGGCGTCTATTCTGCCGCTCTTGTGGCAACGATAGTCGTGACGGAAATAATGATGGCCAAACGGAAAAAGAAGAAAGACGATGAACACGATTCTTGAAGTTAAAAATCTCTCTTTTTCGTATGAGAAGGACACACCGGTTTTGGATTCGGTTTCTTTTTCAATCCAAGAAGGAGAATATGTCTGCTTGCTTGGCCATAATGGTTCTGGCAAATCGACTTTAGCGAAAATCCTCATGGGACTTTTGCCCCGTTTTGATGGGGACGTGTCATTGTTTTCGCTTGAACTCAATCGTGACAATCTAATGAAGATTCGGGCCAAAGAAGGCATTGTCTTCCAAAATCCCGACAATCAATTCGTCGGTTCGACGGTTGAAGACGACATCGCTTTTGGCTTGGAGAATAGAGCCGCGAGCCCGGAAGAGATGAAGGAAACGATTGCCCGTGTCGCAAAAGACGTCGGCATGAGCGAATTCTTGGGGCATGAGCCCGAGAAACTCTCCGGCGGGCAAAAGCAAAGAGTCGCGATAGCCGGAATTTTGGCCATGAAGCCGGATTTCATCATCTTTGATGAAGCAACGGCAATGCTTGATCCCAAAGGAAAAAAAGAAGTGAATGCGGTGGTTTCTAAACTTCGAGAAGAGAAGCCCAATATCGCTTTGCTTTCGATTACCCACGATGTTGAAGAAGCTTACGGGTGCGACCGCGTCATCGTTTTAAATGAAGGCAAAATTTTGGCTGATGGAGATCCCAGAAAGGTTTTCGCGAATAAGGAAACTTTGGCGAAAGCTAAACTGAGGACTCCGTTTATCGCCCAAGCAAAAGAAGCTTTTGCGAAGAAGGGCATCGAGATTCCGTGCGAAGTTGACGATTTAACGTCTTTGGAGAAAGCCTTATGGTGACCTTCGAGAATGTTTTCTATGTGTACAACCAGAAGACCCCGCTTGAATTTGAGGCCCTTCATGACGTTAACCTTTCCATTGAAAAAGGGGATTTCGTAGCGTTAGTCGGGCGCACGGGATCTGGAAAGTCTACGTTGGTGCAGCACATCAACGGCCTTCTCTCCCCAAGCCAAGGCAAAGTCGTCGTCAATGGATTTGCCAATGAGCCGAAAAAGAAACACAAAAGCAAGGAAATAAGCGATTTACGGCGTAACGTTGGCCTTGTTTTCCAATTCCCCGAAAATCAGCTTTTTGAGGAGACGGTTGAAAAAGACGTGGCTTTTGCGCCGAAAAATTTCGGCTGCTCCAATGAAGAAGCTCTGCAAAAAGCCCATGAGGCTCTCCAAAAAGTCGGCTTGGGCGAAGAATTCTATAAGCGTTCCCCTTTTGAATTATCCGGCGGGGAGAAAAGAAGAGTCGCCATTGCCGGTGTTTTAGCGTTCGAGCCCTCTTTGATTGTTCTTGATGAGCCTACCGCTGGACTCGATCCTGAAGGTGCTGAAGAAATCATGAACCTTTTCAAAAAAATTCATGAAAAAGGGGCGACCATCGTTTTAGTCACCCACGATATGAACCTTGTTTATTCTTATTGTGAGAAAGTCATTGTTATGGAGTCTGGCTGCGTAGTTAAAATCACGGACCCCATTTCTCTGTTCAGCGAAGATTTGGAAACATATTCTTTGGAATCACCTTTGCTGTATCGTCTTATCTTGGACCTCAACAAAAAGGGCGCTGGATTAGACATAAAAGGCATTTCCTCTTTAGATGATTTGGCCGAAGCCATAGCGAAAGTCCGACAAGGAGAGCGCTTATGAAAAGCATCACCTTGGGCAAATATGTTTGCTATAACAGCTGGCTTCATCGCTTAGACCCTCGCCTGAAGCTTTTCTTGACCTTGCTTTTCATGGTTTTGGTCTTTTTGCCTCTTCCCACTTGGTCGATGACGTTTTTATGCGGCGGGGTGCTTTTGCTCATTTCTCTCGGGCTGCTTTTCGCCACGCACACGACGCTGGGGTCCTTCTTTTCTTCGCTTAAATCCATGTGGTTCATGGTTTTCTTCCTTTTGGTGGTTTACGTATTGATCCCTAGCAATTCAACGCCGACGCTAGGCGTTGCTTGGAGCGTCAATGGCTGGACTGTTTATTGGGACTCCTTCGCCCAAGCTGGGAAAATTGTGCTGCGGCTATTGCTTATGCTTGAGCTCACGATGATCCTTACCGCGTCCACCAAGCCGCTCGATCTCACCTTTGCCCTGGAATGGTATTTGACTCCCTTAAAGGTAATCCATTTCCCCGCTTCTGAGATTGCCATGATCATTTCCATTGCGCTTCGTTTCATCCCCACCTTACTCGAAGATACGATGCGCGTTATGAAAGCGCAGGAGAGTAGGGGAGTCGATTTCTCTCACGGAAGTTTGTTCAAAAGGCTTCGCGGCCTTACTTCCCTTATCGTTCCTTTGTTCGCCTCTTCGTTCATGCGCAGCGAGGAACTCGCCTACGCCATGGAAGCCCGCGGTTACGACCCTAGGGCTAAGCGCACGCGTTATAGGAAAAGCAAATGGCGTTGGGTCGACACGCTTTGTTTGATTCTCGGCGTCGCTTTTGCTGCCGGCTTTATTTACGTGGTGGCTGCAAAGCTTGATTTTTTCGCTTTGCTAGGGATTTCGGCATTATGAATTATTTGGGGTTTATATCCTATCGAGGGGTGGGCTTCTTTGGCTTTGAAAGACAAACCGATAAAAGGACAATTCAAGGGACTTTGGAAGCGGTTTTAAGCCAAGTTTGCGGCGAAAATATCAAAATCCATGGAGCGGGAAGAACAGACTCCGGGGTGCACGCGTTGGCTCAAGGCTTCAGTTTCGTAACCTCTTCTTCATTGCCGAAAGAGAAAATTGTTTATTCGGCCAATCGCCTTTTGCCTGAAGACATTTTTCTGAAATCCCTTGAAGAAAAACCCGACGATTTTGATGGAAGGCATTCCGTGATTGGAAAAACTTATGAGTATCGTTTTTCCTATGGGGCCAAAGACCCTTTTCAAGTTGGCTTATTGACCCAATTGCAGAGGCCCGGGTTTGACGTTATTTCCTTCAAAAAGTGTCTCACATGTTTTCAAGGGACCCATGATTTCTCAAATCTAACAACGAAGAAGGAAGACAAAGATGGTTTCATTCGTACGATTGAGCAAATCGATGTTTTCGTTGATGAAGAAAAGAAAGCGGGCCGAGTGAGGTTCGTCGGGGTGCATTTCATGACTTATCAAGTTCGCCTTATGATGGGCTTGGCATTCCAATGCGCCTATCATCAGAAAAACGCGGTTGATGTGCCTTTTCTTATGTCTATGAAACCTAGAAAGATACTATCATATAAAGCGGCTCCAGACGGGTTGTATTTGGTGGAGGTTCGTTATGGAAAATGAGTTCAAATTCGACGTGAATTACCATTCCCACACCTTCAGGTGCGGGCATGCCGATGGAAGCGACGAGGAGTACGTTGAAAAAGCTATTGAAGCCGGTTTCAAAGTCATTGGCTTCTCCGATCACGTCATTCTCCCCAATGCGTCTCAACCTGGGATGAGGGGTGACTACATTCTTCTCGACGGCTATATCCGCTCAGTGAAAGACTTAAAGCAAAAATACGCTTCTAAAATCGACGTCTTTTTGGGTTTTGAGTGCGAATGGTTCCGGGAGGAATATGCCTCTTATTACAAAGAGCTCTTAACGAAGAGGGGCTTTGACTACCTTATTTTGGGGCAGCATCTTTGCCGCATCGATGGACGTTTCGTGTATTACAGCCAAATTGCAGATCGCTCCTTGGGCGTAAAAATGTATACGGACGATGTTATCGATGCCCTCGAAAGCGGTTTGTTTAGCTACGTGGCTCACCCTGATCATTTCATGCTTTGGTATAAGGATTGGGATGAGGTCACCGAAAAGGCCGCCTGGGGGATTTGCCGGAAGGCCAAAGAGACGAATACGCCTCTAGAAATTAACATGGGGCCTTCTCGTTGGGCGATTAAAACCGACCCCGAGGATTCTTCCATCTACGCTTACCCCTATCCCGAATTCTTCAAAATCGCCAAAATCGTAGGGAACGACGTTGTTATTGGGGTCGACGCCCATGTTCCGAATGAATATCTGACCTCCGATTACAAATGGGCCATAAATTTTGCCCATAAATTAGGCTTTGAACCCTTAAATAGGGTTGATTTTAAGAAGATTAAATAATATTCGGGGTTTTTACTCATTTAGGTGAGTGGTATATTTAACCCGCTCATAACAGGAGTAATTTATGGGAAGACATTTTGAAGTACGCGCTGCCGCCATGGCAGCCACCGCCAAAGCGAAGTCCGCTGCCTACATGCGCGCCAGCAAAGAAATCTATGCTGCCGCCAAATCTGGCGATCCCAATCCGGAATCCAACCTTGCGTTGCGTTCCGCCATTGCCAAGTATCGCCGCGACGTTCCTAAGGACGTCATTGAACGCGCCATTGAGCGTGCTAAAGGCGGAGACGCCACCGCCTACATCGAAGGCCGTTATGAATTCATGGGCCCGGGCGGAAGCAACATCATCGTTGACACCCTGACCGATAACGTCAACCGCGCCTTAGTCACAGTTCGCACCATCGTTACTAGAAAAGGCGGCAAGATGGCTTCCGTCGCTTATAACTTCGAACTCCTCGGCATCCTCAATTTCAAAGGCAAGACCGAAGAGGAAGTTGAAGAAAACCTCATCCTTGGAGACGTCGACGTCCGCAATGTCACCGTCGATGACGGCGAAGTCGAAGTCTTGGTCGCCCCTGGCGATTTGGAAAAGGCCCAGAACGCGCTCAAGGAAATCGGCGTTACCGAATTCGACCGCGCCGAAACTACCATGTACCCCAACGAATGGGTCACCGCCGAAAACGACGATTTGGCCAAATTGAAGGCCATGATGGAAGAGCTCAACGAATCTGAAGACGTCCAGAACGTCTACACCAACGTTGAGAACCTCTAATACCAAATCATATCATCGCCCCTCGAAAGAGGGGCTTTTCGTTTAGACCTAGGCTTGTCTACAAAACGCAGATTTTAGCGAGCAAACAAAAAAGCCGTCTTTGCGATTCGACCCTAATAGCCTATTTGGCTTTAGGGTCCATCGTGTTTGAACGGCTTAATTTTCAGTTGCCCTTCTTGAAATCCATTGGCGTGTTGTCGTGAATCGAGTCGGCGTCTTCTTCAAAAGGGGCGAGATTTGCGGCACAATCTTTCGGATAAATGCGTTTTTCGCCATTATCCAAGTCGATTAGGACATAACGGTCATTGCCCATGCCGAGCTCTTTCATATAAGTAAGCTGGCGGAGCCCGTGCCTAGAAGTCATTCTTTCCACCAAAGCGTGGTTCTCCTCTTCTTTCATCGCAAAGACGATGTCGACGCAGGCTTGGTCGATTGCCAAAATGTCCAAAGAGGCGAGAATGCCAACGTTGGGGGTAACGACCTTCTCCGCGTGGATACCTGCGCAATCGCAGTCGACGGACATATTTCGCATGACATTGATGTAGGCAATTTTCCTTCCGAAGTGAGACACCGTCGCTTGGCTGGATTCGGTCATCCTCTCCATGAATTCTTCTTGCCCGATGCTCCAAGGGTCATCGCTATTGGGGCGGCTATGGATCATGGCTTTGCCAATTTTCCCATCGGCGCAACCGATCCCAATGTTTTTATCCGATCCGCCAAAACCTCCCATCGTGTGGCCTTTGAAATGGGTGAGGACGAGCATGGAATCATAATTTTCGATGTGAGACCCCATGGACATTGAAGAGAACCATTTGCCATTGGGTATGGGAAGGTTTACCGTGCCTTCTTCGTCCATAATGTCGACTGGAGCGAAATCCCATCCGTTGACCTCGATGGTTTTCCTGTGTTTTTCGGTGGTGTCGCGATCGCCTTCGTAATAGGTGTTCGTTTCCACGATTGTGGGGTTGTCCATCGCAAGGAAGAGTTCCTTGACCCAAGGGCGCGGGATGATGTTCGGGCCGTGTTGCTCGCCGGTGTGGAGTTTGACGGCGATTTTGCCTTCGAGGACGTGCTGGATTTTCGAATAGGCTTTCTTTAAACCTTCAGCGGAGAGGTCGCGTGTAAAATAAACAATGGATTCTCCACTTTTTCTTTCTTCATAAGGAACGTAGATATTTCCTGGAATGGTATCTGACATAATTGGCCTCCTGGCCGATATTTTAGGAAAGTTTCGTTCTAACGAAAAGACGCACGCCATAAGCTAAAGCGATTTTTTTGTCTTCTTCCGTGCAAGAAGAATAAAGGAGTATTTCGCTTTCCTTTGAAAAAAAGTAGGACAAGTCATCTTCGAGGCGCGCTATTTCGCTTTCTTGAAGTTTGCCATCGATCAAAAACAGTATAGGGCCTTCTTCGTTTGGAAGGGATTGAACGCCTCCGATGAGGTAGACGAAATTAATGCTTAGGCCCGGTAATATAGGTTTGAGATAACGCTCAATTTCCCTTAGGGTTGGCGCTCTGTTCTTGCCGTATTCTTCTAACCGGGTGACGCAGTAAAGGAGGGTAGGAGAATTCTTTTTCTTTATCTTCCCCTCTTCGATGTTTTGATACCCCTTGCGCGACAGACCGCATAAATCCGCCGCTTGTGCTTGAGTTAGTTTTTTGCTTTTACGGAGTTGTTTTAAATTCATATGCAAATAGTACGCAAAAAAGAAGTGAAAATACATCAAAAAGCGCATTAAACCATTATAAAAAGCGTAGTAAATATTTTTTAAAACAAGCAAAAAGATAAGATGACATCGGCATAAAACATTTTTTATGAAATTGCGTGTTGTTAACTAATACAAAACCAAGGATAATTTCCCAGGCCCAAAAAGGGCAACACTTAGTTTAGGAGAAAAGAAGAATGCAACGTCAAACCACGTTGGCCACGACCGCTTCTGCCAATGCTAACAAGAATTGGTACGTCGTCGATGCCACGGACATCCCTCTTGGCCGTTTGGCTTCCAAGATCGCTGTCATCTTGATGGGCAAGAATAAGCCCACCTACACCCCGAACATCGATACCGGTGATTACGTCATCGTCATCAATGCTTCCAAAGTCAAACTCACCGGCAAAAACGGCGGCGAGCACAAGAAGAACTACTACAACGTTTCCGAGTACAACGGCGGCCTCCGCACCCGTAGCGCCGGCGTTATGCTCCGTGAGTTCCCCGTTGAACTCATCGAACGCTCCGTTTGGGGCATGCTCCCCAAGGGACGCCTTGGCCGTCAAATGGCGAAGAAGCTCTTCGTCTATGAAGGCGCCGAGCACAAACAGCAGAGTCAGCAACCCAAGGTTCTTGACCTCAGCAAGTAAGGAGAATAGACATGGCTGAAAAAACCAAATACTACGGCACTGGCCGTCGTAAAACCTCCGTTGCCCGCGTTTATATTTCCGCTGGCAAAGGCAACATCGTCGTCAATGGGAAAGACGTCAAGGACTACTTCCCCTTCTCGACCTTGATCCTCGACCTCAAACAGCCCTTGGCTTTGCTTGGCGTCGAAGACAAATATGACATCGTCTGCATGGTCTCCGGTGGCGGATTCACCGGACAGGCCGAAGCCATTCGCTTGGGTCTTGCCCGCGCCCTCCTCGAAGCCGGCGAAGAACGCAAGACTCTCAAAGTCGGCGGCATGCTCACCCGCAACGCCCGCTGCAAAGAGCGTAAGAAATACGGTCTCAAAGCCGCTCGCCGCGCTCCTCAGTTCAGCAAACGCTGAGTTTCGGAAAGAAGCAACCAAACCTCGGATACACTCCGGGGTTTTCTTTATACTTTTCTCATCGAAGTCGCGCATCAAAATAGAACTGCTTTGTCCTAATCCGACTAAAGAGTACTATCTGACTATGGCTTATTATTCTTTTTATCAATCGCCTATTGGGGAGCCGATCCTTCTTAGCGATGGTATCTTTTTGATTGGTCTGCACCTTAAAGGCAATTTCACTTTGTCAGAAGGATTTAGCGAAAATCCCGACCTACCTGTATTTGCTGCTACCCGTAAGTGGCTAGATGACTATTTCGCCGGCGTGCAGCCTAAACTCCTTCCTCTGATTTCCTTTGAAGGCTCTTCTTCGTTTCAGAAAGTCGTTTATGCTTTAACGATGGAGATCCCTTATGGCTTTGTGGCTACTTACGGGAACTTGGCCAAAGGGATTGGGAAAACGACTGGTAGGAGGTCATCCCCGCGGTCGGTGGGGCAGGCGTTGAATAAAAACCCAATACTTCTGATTATTCCCTGTCATAGAGTCCTTGGGGCAAAATGGAACCTTGTTGGCTATGCGGCGGGGCTAGATAAAAAGAGATTCCTCTTAGAAATGGAACAAAGAAACAGCGCCTCTTTAAAATAAGTGCTTTTTGCGAAGATAAATGTTCAAAAGACGCAAAAATCACATATTTTCGACTTTTAATTTAGGGCATTTCCATTGAATTTAAACCACTATCAATTGCAAAACGCCTAGATTAGGCCATTCGTGAATTCGGGTTTCAGAAGTGGTGAACGAAATTTGAGATTGTTCTTGCTTAGCCCCGACAAGAGGTTTATATTATGCAAGCGCGAAAGCGCGATTGGGCCTTTAGCTCAGCTGGTTAGAGCGTGCGCTTGATAAGCGCAAGGTCGATGGTTCAAACCCATTAAGGCCCACCAAAAAGAACATTACCTCCCTTTGGGAGGTTTTTTGTTGCTTTCGGTTTCCTTTTCTTTGTTTGCTCGCCATAATTACACCGATGGAAAAAGATATCTTGGCTTTGGATTTGGGAAAAGGGTCGCTTGGGATGGCCATATCCCATAGCGGCATGTTCATCACCCCCCTTAAGAATCTCCGCTTCAAAGCGGGGGACTACCAAGAGGCAATTAAACTCATGAAAGAGGAGCTCGAAGGTGAAAGGGTTTCTTCAATCGCTATCGGGTGGCCGACTTTCCCCTCTGGCGATCCTTGCGAAATGACCCCAATCGTCGAAGACTTTATTCAACTTATCGCCCCTTTGTTCCCTGGGGTTCCAGTTCACAAAGTCGATGAAAGGAATTCCACTGTAGAAGCTGCGGCTATTCTTCATGCGAATGGGGAAAAAGCCAAAAAGCAGCGGGGACATATCGATTCGACTGCCGCCGTCGTCATATTGAATCGCTATTTAAGGAGCATCGGCCAAGCCGATGGAAAATCATATTATGGAATGTTTGAAATTTGTTGTTGAATCCTTAGCTAAGGCCCATTCTCAATTCCACACAGTTGTCATCTTGGAAAAGGAGCTGTCTGAGAAAGGTTATCAACAACTTAAAGAATCCGAAACGTGGAATCTGGAAGTTGGTGGAAACTATTACGTAAAGAGAAACGATTCCTCCATCTTGGCCTTCCGGCTGCCCGAAAAGACAGACCGTCTTTGCTTCCACATTACGGCCAGCCATAGCGATTCCCCAACCTTCAAGGTTAAGCCAAATCCCATTACCCATTATGGGAATCTGATGATGCTTCAGACCGAGCCTTACGGAGGCGGCATTTATCATACCTGGATGGATAGGGCTCTTTCCTTGGCCGGAAGGATTATCTACGCTGACGAAACCGGCATTCATTCTTTGCTTGTCGATATTGACGAAGATCTCCTTGATATCCCCTCCCTTTGCATTCATTTCAATAGAAACGTCAACGAAGGTGTTCCTTTTAATCCGGCCGTGGACATGATTCCTGTCTTGGGCAAATTCAAAGAGGATTTTGATTTCGAAGCTTATCTCTCCGACAAAGCAGGCTTGCAAGAGGGGGAGTCTTTGCTTTCCTACGATTTGTTCCTTTATGTTCGCGAGAAGCCCCGTTTCGTTGGTTGCCAGCATGAGTTCCTTTTGTCCCCACGCGAAGACGATCTCTCATCAGCGTTCTCTTCCTTCTGCGGGTTTATCGATTCCAAAAACAACTCCACGGTTCCATTATTCTGCTGTTTTGATAACGAAGAAGTTGGCTCTTTAACGCGTCAGGGTGCCCGCTCAACGTTCTTAAAAGACGTTTTCACCCGTATCTGCAGATTCTATGGCATGTCAGTTGAAGAGGTGGCTTCCCGTTCGTTCCTCATGTCTATTGATAACGGGCACGCCAACCACCCGAATTACCCCTCTTATTCCCCGGCGGGACAAATGGTGAAACTCAATGAAGGCATTATGATCAAATATAATGCCAATCAATCTTATACAACCGATGGTCTTTCTTCCTCTTTAATCCGCTGCTTAGCGGCTAGACCGGGCTTGAAGATACAGGAATTCACCAATCGCTCAGATTTGCGCGGTGGAAGCACGCTTGGGAACCTTTCTAATGGGGAAATTTCCTTCCTCTCCGCCGATATGGGTTTGCCCCAGCTCGCCATGCATTCATGCAATGAGCTTATCGGAGCCTTCGACGTCGAAGACATGGGCGCTTTGGTCAAGGAATTCTATTCGCTTGACTTCTCCGTTTCCTGCGGAGACATTCTATTCAAATAGGCGACAATTATGGGGTTTTTCCTATTTTATTGAATGCATTCTTGCAAAAACCCCATATTTTTATTCGCTAATACGCCTTGAATAAAGGGCTTGAAACGTTGATAATAGCAAAGCCTTTCGAGCAATGGGTGTTTAGCTCAGGGGGAGAGCGCTTCCTTCACACGGAAGAGGCCACTGGTTCGATCCCAGTAACACCCACCAGAAATTTCCCGGCTTTAGGGCCGGTTTTCTTTTCTTCCATTTCCTAAAAGGAAAAGGAGGAGTAATATCTTCTCGTGCCGCCTTGGCTCAATGGTAGAGCAACTGATTTGTAATCAGTAGGTTGCTGGTTCGATCCCGGCAGGCGGCACCATCTGATTTCTTATCAGGGGGAACGACGCGCAAGGCTGTGGCCTTGCTTTTCTTTTAGCCAACAAGATATTTGCCGGACGCTAAGGAGTGTCTGCGGTTTGCGTTGCGCTGTAAAATTTTCAAAGAAACGCAAGGGATTTCATGAAAACGCTTTCATAAAGTTTTCTCTTTTGATTTTCTTCAAAAGTGGTCTATACTTCGCGTCCCTCCAATGAATTGCCTGGAGGGAATACGATATAAGGAGGACTGACAATGAAAGAATTGTTGAAAAAAGCCTTCCCTAACAGCAGACGTGTCGACTCTAGGAAAAACGCTTCCTGGACCAAAAGCTTCGAACATTCGCTCGCCGAGGGATATGGCTTAAATCTCTTCGATTCCATCGGAACCGGGGACACGATTTGAGATGTGCTAAACCCAGCATATCCTATTGATTTGAATCGTAAAAAACTTAAGCTGCCGAGGATTTGATCCTTGACGGCTTTTTTGTTTATAGTTTGAGCATTTGATGGGCGCGTTTTTAGTCATAAAGTAAAGCATTCCTTCTTTCTTTATATAATGCGAGCGCTTGCCTTTGAGAGCTTAATCCCATCGTCTAAAGTTATTCCTGCGTTAGTGCAAACAAAATATGACTTCGACGACAATGGTGGACTGGACGCTTCCGTTAGCGCCCCTGGCATCAGCAACAACAGGTACGTCGCGGCAAAATGGATGATAAGTCTTCGTTACCAGAGGGGATATGAAGATGAGGTATATTCGCAAAAGAGCAATTACCTCGTTTCGATCGGCGTAGGTTTCGACGCTAATTACAAAATCGAGGATCTCGTCAGCGTCAAATTAAGGCTTTGCGTGCAATCTGATACCCCTCTTTCAAAGGGCAATTTCCGCCTCTATGACGACAAGGAAAACGCCATTAGGGCGGACGACAAATTCTCCACGCTATCGGTCGTTTATAACGAATGGCTAGATATCGATTTGCTGCCGTTAGTGAAAGCTTATGAAGGGTTTGATTTAAATGGATTTTTGCAGAAGTTCTGCGTTGTCGTGAGGGCTGGGGTTGAGGCTACCGTTTCGTTCGACAGCGTGACCGTCACCTCAACGGAAAATAAACTGTTTGAGTTAAGTTTTCTTTGACAATAAGCGGATTTGCTAGCTTTTAAAGGCAACAAGCCCGCTTTCTTTTTTTGCCGAAAAAGAAATCTCTACCGTGGGGTTAAAAAGGAAAAGGAGGATGCAAGATGCTAATTAGAATCTCGCTGTGGGGGACGCGTTATTAACATCTTTTATCCATCTTTAAAATAAGTGTGGAAACCCGTGCAAAATGGCCTATAGTTAGCCGTGCCAAATGGCACCCCCAAAAGGGAAAAGGAGCAAGCCGTGGCTCGTAAAATTCTCGAACTTAAGAACGTGACGAAAGCCTATGGTGACAATGTTATCCTCGACCACTTCAATCTTGCGATTAACGAAGACGAATTCGTTACTTTTTTAGGCCCCAGCGGATGCGGCAAAACCACCACGCTTCGCATCATCGGAGGGTTTGAAACCATGCAGGAAGGAAAGCTCCTGCTTGATGGGCAAGAAATTGAAAATCTGCCATCTCATAAACGACCGATCAATACGGTCTTTCAGAAGTACGCGCTTTTTCCTCATCTTAATGTTTTCGACAATATCGCCTTTGGCTTAAGGAACAACATTTATTCCACCGTCTATGACATCGGCATGATGAATATGATGGAGGAGAACGCCTTCGACGAGGAGGAAATCGATTCCTTGGTTAAGAAAACGTCGATGATCGAAAGGCCTTCTGACGTCAAAGCTTTTCTGATTAAATACTGCGAATCCCATTCCCCTTCCTTCGCCTTGGAAACTGAGTTGAAGGAAAAAGGGAAACAAAACCATTACCGGTATTTTGAAGATGCCGAAGAAGCCGTGAAAGCCACTCTTTCCTCGCTTGGGCTGAATTTAGATTTGTCTTTTCCTCCAAACACTTCTTATAGGAAAGCTTGCAAGGCTTTGGCCAAACAAGCCGAGGCCAATGACGTCTATGCGAAAATGGGCAGAGAGCTCAACCGTCGCGGCTTTAAGGAAGACGTCATCAAGGGCGAGGTTTTAAAATCCCTCAAGCTCGTTAACCTAGAAGGATACGAGGACAGGGACGTTTCTTCTTTGTCAGGTGGCCAGATGCAGCGCATCGCCATCGCGCGCGCCATCGTAAACAAACCGCGCATTCTTTTGCTTGATGAACCTTTGTCCGCTTTGGATCAAAAACTCCGCAAATCTATGAGATTAGAGCTTAAAGAGCTTCAACAAAAATTGGGTATTACCTTTATTTTCGTCACTCACGATCAAGAAGAAGCCATGGTTATGTCGGACACCATCGTTGTCATGAACGGGGGTGAAATCCAACAAATGGGGCGCCCAGAAGATATTTATAACGCTCCAGCCAATCGTTTTGTCGCGTCATTTATTGGGGAAGCGAATATCCTCCGCGGCGTTTATACCGCCCCGGAAGAGGTCACCATGCTCGGGAAGACGTTTAAGGTTTCTTCTCAAGATTTCATGCCCCAAGAGAAGATCTATGTCATCGTTGAAAAAGAGGGTTTCGACATCTGCTCGAAAGAGGCTGCAAAGTTCGTTGGAAAAATTGAATCCGTTAAATTCTCTTCCAACAAATATGTGCTTAACGTAACCGTTGATGGCACATCCATCGTCGTTGAAAGCGAAGACAAATTCAACGCGGGGGACGAAATAGGGCTCACTGTGGCTCCTAGCAACATCTATTGCGAGCCTCATTCTTCAAATAAGAGCGAGCTTCTTGCAAATTATGAAGGCGCTAACATCCTTGAAGGGACTTACCTTGGAAATCAGCGCGTGGCCTTCTTAGGCGCCGCTTTTAAGACTTATCTAACAACCTTTATGCCCGGAGAAGTGGTTGATGCCGTTATTCGCCCCGAAGACTTCGATTTGGTTATCGACCATCCCGAAAAGGCCTTGCTTCAAGGCACTGTCGTTAAATCCGTGTTCACTGGCGTCCATTTCTCTTTATGGATTAAGGTCAATGGTACCGTTCTCATGGTCCAAGACTATCAAAATTGCGAGATAGGCGACACGGTCGGCCTTAAAGTTGACTTCTACGAAATCCATTTGATGAAGGTCGAAGACGAAGCCCAGCCTTTGGAAATCAGAAAGAAGCACGAGGCCGCCAAAATCGCTGCGATGAAGGCTTTGGAAGAAGATGAAACGCTTTAAGGGCTTCGCGCTGCCATATTTGATTTGGCTCGTCGTCTTTACGGTTGTTCCCGCCGTTTTGATGATCGTCCTTTCCTTTTTAAGCAGCAACGGCATGGATTTTTCTTCCGCGACGTTTTCTTTCGCTTCTTTTTCGCGACTTAACGATCCGGCGATCTTGAAGTCCCTTTGGAATTCCCTCTACGTCGCCTTGATGACCGTCATTCTCTGCATTGCGTTTGGCTATCCCACGGCTTATTTCTTGTCTTTCGGCCCTTTCAAGAAAAAGAGGCTGTTACTGATTCTTCTTATTCTTCCGATGTGGTCGAATTCAATGCTCAGGATAGTGTCATGGCTTCGCTTATTCTCGGTGCCGTGGCTCGCCCCCCTCCATGCTTTGGGGAGTTATTGGGCGGTGATTATGGTATCCGTTGCGACATATATCCCCTTCATGATTTTCCCCATCTATACCGTTCTAGAAAAAATGGACAGAGGTTATTTAGAAGCCAGCAGGGACTTGGGCCTTCCGGCTTGGAAGACGTTCTTGAAAGTCACATTGCCTCTATCTATTAAAGGCGTCTATTCAGGAATCATCATGGTCTTCCTTCCGGCATCGACGGGATTCGCAATTTCCGAGGCCATAGGCGAAGGCAAAATACGTTTGATTGGAAACCTCTTAGAATCCGTATTCAAACAAAACAACTACAACTTCGGATCCTTGCTTTCCCTCTTGGTTTCCATTGTCCTGATTGCCTTGATGGTCATTTTCGATAGGCTCCAAAACAAAGGCAGAAAGGAGAAAACCCATGCTTGAAAAAGGGGTTTGGTCCACTCGTTTGTTCCAAGCGTTTCAGATTCTTTTCATCTTCCTCGTTTTCTCTTTTACCTACATCCCTTTGCTCATCATCGTTTATCAATCCTTTAACGAGGGAGCCAATTCGATCATCCCGTTGCAGTGGGGCGGATTCACCTTCGAGCACTTTGCCGCTTTATTCACCAACAAGATGCTCTACACCTCAATCCTCGATTCCTTGTTGGTCTCTCTTTGGGCGACCGTCATCGCGACGATTTTCGGCTTATTCGCTTCTTTGGGATTGAACGCTTTAGGGAGAAAAGCCCGCAAAACCATGGATTTTTTGAATGAAATCCCTATGCTTTCTTCAGAAATCGTCACCGGTATTTCCTTAATGGTCGTGTTCTCTTTGGCCAAGCCAATCTTCCCAAACATCTTCGGGTTCCCTTCAATGCTTTTGGCACACGTCTATTTTACGGTTCCCTACGTCATCATGATGGTTTTGCCTAAATTGGAGCAAACCGATGAGTCGTTGTACGAAGCTGCTAGGGATCTTGGATGCTCGCCTTTGAAGGCCTTGTTCAAGGTTGTGATTCCTTCTTTGTCCACTGCGCTTCTAATGGGGGCGTTGATTGCTTTCACGTTGTCTATTGATGACTTCGTGATTTCTTTCTATACCCAAGGGAATGGATTCTCCAATTTCTCCAATTACGTTTATTCCTCCTATACGAAGAAGAACTTCTCTGCCGGGGCCTACGCTTTTGACTCCCTACTGACGTTTGTCACTTTGGGCATCGTTCTTTTCGCCTCGATTAAGCAAGGCAAGAAAGGAGTTAAAAAATGAAGAAGATTTTGATTGGAACGTCTTCTTTTCTTGTGCTGTTCACCGTTTTCGCTTGTCTTGTTTTGAACACCCCCAACAGAATTCTCTATTTCTTGAATTGGGGGGAATACATTGATTCTTCTTTAGTTCGCGCTTTCGAAGCCAAATACAATTGCCAAGTCATAGAAGAAGACGTTACTTCTAGCGAGGCCATGTACCAGAAAATCGCTGGGGGGACAACTTCTTACGATGTTGCTATACCTGGAGACTACGCCATCACGCGCTTGAATAACGAAGGCTTGCTTCGTAAGCTCGATGTCAATAATTCCTCGCTGACCAATCTCTTTAGCTACCAAAGCATTTTCATCGACGATTTGAAGAGCCTCATGGATACGTACATGGTGGATGAAAAGACGGGCGAAAGCATTGAGTCTTATTTCATGCCTTATTTTTGGGGAGCTTACTCCATTATTTACGCGACCAGGAAATCAGGGGTGGAGGACGCCGTTTTAAACAAAGGGTTCTCCGCGCTTTACGATCCTTCGCTGTTACCTTCTGACGCCAAAAAAGGGATGTATGACACGGCTAGGTGGATTGTGGCGAGCTATTTGCTTTCCCAAGGCGAAGACCCAAACATCGTAGATAAAGAGGGTCATCACGACGGAGATATCTCTCAAGGCCTCCAAAAAGAAATCATCGCCGCGGTGAAAAACGCCAAATTCAGCGAAATCGCCAATGATGCATTGAAAAGGGATGTCGTTAACGGGCGCCTCGATCTTTGCTTCACTCAGCTTGGGGACTATTTCGACGGGCTTTACTTCTTGCTTGAGGCAGACGGGGATAGAAGCCAATATAGGCTTTCGGTCCCTAAGACGACCGCCGCCTTCTTTGACGGAATGGTGATCCCGACGACATGCCAAAATTACGAATTGGCCAATGCGTTTATCGATTTCATGCTCGATCCCGATAACTCTTATCAAAACGCTCGTGCCATTGGCTATAGCCCTTGCTTAAAAAGCGTGGTCTCTAGGTTTGAAGCGGGCGCAAAGCGGGGCGAGGAGTATTATGAGGGGTTTTCCATGTCGGATTTCCTCGCTTCTTATCCCAATTATTTGAATCCTCTCTTCGGTGTGGAGGAGTGTTACATGTTCGAAGCCAAATCCAATGAATACCTCACCACGTGCGAGACGATACTTAATAACCTATCATTAAATTAAAAGCCGCAAAAACACATTTATTCCATTTTTTTACTACGCAATATCCATTTTATTTTCATTGTGTTTCTACGGTTTTTTGAAGAATAAGCAATCTCGCTGATGCGGATTTCTCTGCCTACGATATCATATTTCAGTTCATGAAACGCGGCCGTTATTTAGATCGAAATTCTTGCCCGGAAACCAAGAAGGCCCAGGCTTATTACGCCTTATCCTCTCTTTACGAAGTCATGGTTTTTTCTTTCATGACTTTGTATCTCAATGAAGCGAGAAAGAACCTTGGCTGGGCGTCGTGGATGTCTTCCTTAAGTTTGTTCCTTCCGCCTTTCGTTTCCGCCGTTTCTATCTTCGTCTCCTCTTTCTTTGTGACCCATCATAAAAACAATCTTAAGGCGATGAGGGTCTTAACTCTTATCTCTTTCGCCGTCCTTCTTTCTTTCGCTTGCCTTGGCCTTTATTTGCCAAACGGATTAGGAGCGGAAGGGGATATAGCGAATTATGGGCAATACTATGGCCTATTCGCCTTAATGGTGATTTTCCCTCCGGTATTGATGGGCCTCCATAGGTCCTTTTTGTCTTTTCAAATCTCTAACATTGCCGACATCAATTACATGGAGAAGACTCGATTTGGGCACGTCTGCGTATTCGCCCCCTTGGTGAGCATGGTCATTTCCCCTTTGGCTGGTTACATATCGAACTCCGTTTTCCAATCTTACCGAGGGTATCTTTTCCTTTTCTTGCTTTCTTCCCCGTTGCTCCTATTGGAGTTTGGCCTAACCTTTATTTTCCATAGCTATGACCCTTCTTGTTTTCATGACGACGAGGATGAATCCGTCCCGCTGAAACAACTATTTTCTAATAAGGAATATTGCTTTTATCTTTTGGTCGCAGCGATTTGGGTTCCGTCGATGTGGGCGGGGGATTCCTTGGTTTCCTCCTATTGGACGAGCTTAGAAGCCACGGGGTCGAACCAAAATGCTTTCAATGGCTTGACTTACGGATGCTTCTTATCCGTTTCTTATCTTCTGGAATTCTTGATGATTTATTTCAACACCAAGATTGGGTTTGGGAAAAGGCTGGTCTTCTCGATGAACCTTGCCTTGGGCATATTGGCCGTCGGTGCCATTTCTTTCGGCGTTCTTTCCTATTTTTTCCGCTTGTCTCCGGAAGAAGGGCTTTGGCTGGCGCTGACCGTTATATCTCTTCATGCTTTCAAAGGCGTTGGAAATGGGCTTTATTGCTCAAGCAATTTATCGCTTGTTCACCATATTTTGGGTCCTAAATACCGCAGGAAGGCCGTATTTTTGGCGCCTGCCATTTATCAGCTAATCAATTCGATCCTTCAGCTCGTTTATCCCTTTCTTTCCAGATGCTACTATGCGGCCTTCTTTGGGTTAGGAACAATTCTGCTGATCGGCTTTGTTCTTTCTCTCTTCCTCGACGGGCCTTTACTTCATTGGAAAAACGAGGGGAAGTAAATTCTCTAGTCGAAAGGCAAGGATTTTTAATAAATATTTAACCGACTTAAAAAACTACTAGGAAAGCGCTTCCAATTAGATTATTATGTTGCGCGAAGGAACGTTCTTTTGAACGTAATGCACATATGGAAGAGCAAGAAGAAACGAGACAAATGAGAGGCGAGGAGTCTTATATTTCCAAAACCTCGGGCTTGAAAGGAAACGATTACATCGGATACGCCTTAGGCGATTTCGCCGGCTGCCTTTGTTTTTCGACCGTGACGACGATACTACAGAAGTACTATACGGATATCCTCGGGCTGACGCCGTTATTCATTATGATCATGTTTATTGTCGCCCGCGTCTGGGATGCGATTAATGACCCGATTATGGGAAGAATCGTCGATGTCAGAAAGCCGGGCAAAGATGGCCGTTACCGCGTTTGGATGAAGTGGGTCGCCATCCCATTAGCCCTTTCCACCATCTTAATGTTCCTGCCTTGGCCGGGAATGGCTGAGGCTATGGGACCGGTTGGAGTTGCCGTTTATGCCGCCTTCACATACGTCCTCTTCGGTATGGTCTACACCGTCCATCAGATTCCATATGGCTCCTTGGCCTCTGTCGTTACCACCGATGCTAAAGAAAGAAACAAGCTTTCCGTCTTCCGCTCCGCTGGGGCTGCGCTTGGCTCTTTGCCGGTTTTAGTCATTACAATGTTCTATTCGAAAAAAGTCACCAACGCCGACGGAACCACGACCACCAAGGTTCAATATTTGCCCATCATCATCGGCGTGGCCGTCATGGCCGTGATTGCGGCCGTGCTCTTATTCGTCGCCTATAAGAATAATAAAGAGAGGGTGGTTGCCCGCTCCGTTGAACACAAAAAAGGCGAGACGGTCGCTATTGCCAAAACCCTTCTTAAGAATCGTAGCTTCGTCGCCGTTTGCCTTACTGGTCTGCTTCTTCTCGCCGGGCAGATGTTCACCCAATCTTTCTATACCTATCTCTTCAATGACCTTTTCCAGCAAAACTGGATGAATCTTGCCTCTCAAGCTTGCACCTATGGGCCTATGGTGGTGCTTATGCTTTTCGCCGGGAAGCTTGTCCGCAAATTCGGAAAAAAAGAAATCTGCGCCATTGGGGCCTTCCTTGCCGCGGCCCCTAATCTCGCCCTCATATTCCTTGAAAATGTCGTTGTGGCTCAGCCTATCCTTTTCTTGGTGTTCTGCCTCATCTCGGGCGTTGGCCTTTCTATCATCACCCTTGAAATCTGGGCTCTTGCCACTGATGCGATTGATGATGTGGAAGTCAAAACGGGCATCCGCAATGATGGCTCCGCTTATTCCATCTTCATGTTCTTCCGCAAACTTGGTCAGGTCCTTGCCGCCATCTGCGTCAACTCCGCTTTGATGGGCATGGGCTACATCCCCGGATCTAACGCTACTCAATCCACCGAAACGGTTCGCGCCGAATATTACATGGCGACCGCCATTCCTGCGGCCCTCTTCCTTTTGATGGGCTTGGTTTTGCTTCTTCTTTATGGACTAAGCAAAAAAAAGACGGAAGAATTGCAGGGAAAGAAAGAGGAATTGCTTGCAAAACAAGTCGCGAACAACGAAATTACCATTGGCGAAAATGCCAATTGAACGGACATGGTATCCAAGAGTACAACTTTAGGAATCATCGAAGGCGTAGAGGGGGGGAGCTCCTACGCCTTTTTGGGTATTCCTTACGCCAAAGCCAAGAGGTTTGAGTATTGTCAGGAGATTGATAATCTCGGTACGCGGTTTGACGCCACCCATTTCGGGCCGGCTTGTATCCAAAAAAGGTGCTACTACGCCCATTTGGAGATTCCCGAAAGGATGTTCTACCATAAAGAATTCCGTGAGGGCCTTTCTTTTAACTATTCTGAAGATTGTCTCAATTTGAATATCTACTGCCCGAAATTTGGCAAGAAACACCCCGTTATTGTTTTCATCCATGGCGGCGGCTTTGATAGCGGCTCTAACTCCGAGCACCCATTTGACGGCGACAAGCTCGCCAAGCGCGGCATCGTCACGGTTTTCATTCAATACCGCGTCGGCGTGTTTGGGTATTTCACTCATGAAGAAATTTCCAAGCGTTATGGCCATGAAGGTAACTTCGGTTTGGATGACCAAGTCACGTCCCTAAAATGGGTTAAGAAGCACATTGAGGATTTTGGCGGCGATCCTAATAACGTTACTGTTATGGGCCAAAGCGCTGGTGCGATGTCCATCCAATGCTTGCTTTTGTCCTCTAAGTGCTCTGGGCTGTTTGAAAAAGCCGTCATGATGTCTGGAGCAGGGAAATTCCCTTCTATGGCGACTCCAAAGCCCGTTGAAGAAAGAAGAGAATATTGGCTGGATGTCATAAAGGAAACCGGCTGTGCGTCGTTTGAGGAATTTAAAGGCATTGAACCCAAAAAGATTTTCGACGCACTTGAAAAGGTCAAAGCTAGAAGAAAAGATAATCAAATCTCAACCATGACTATGGTCGATCATTACTATTTGGAGAAAAAGCAGGAAGAGCTTTTCAAAAAGAAAGTTGGCATTCCAACCATCATCGGATTCACCAACAATGATATGTACACGGCTATTTTGGCCCACATGGCTTTAAGCTATGCGAAAAGAAACGGCGCCTATGTTTACTATTTCGATGTCGATGCGAAGGGGGATGGCAACAAAGCGTTCCATTCTTCTGACCTTCGTTATGTATTCGGGGAATTCTCGAGTTCTTGGAGACCCTATGATGAGAACGATGTAGCGGTGTCGGAGATGATGATGAATTACATCGCTAATTTTGTTAGCAGCGGCGATCCCAATAGCCAAGGTTTGCCAAAGTGGACTAAAAAGAAAGGACAAGCGCTCTGCATAAGGGCGGATGGGACTAAAATGGGCCGACCGAATCGATGGTCATTGCTTAAAAACACCTTTCTTGGAGACCCCAAATGAAATATCAGCATACTTTCTCCTTGTTAAATCGAGCTCCAACCAGTCGTACTTATGGCTCGGATAAGAAAAGAGTACGGCTAGATTTCTACAAGCACATGATGCGAGTAGCAATCTTTGAAGAAGGGCAAAACTTATTCCCGACGTTTTCTGTTTGTCCGGGAACCACTATCATGCCCAAAAAAGGGAGGGAACGTTTGTCAAATGATGGTCTCGATCCGTTAAACCAAGTCGATGATAAGCGCATTCGAATCGATGGTGTTGATATTGAAATTGATTTGGAGAATTTCATCATCCATTATTTTAAAGATGGGCGAAAGTTCTTCTCCGACAGGGAAATTCTTGCCTATAACTTTGAAGGGGAAATGGGGGATGGGAGCTGCCATTACCTTTCTAGAGAAAAGGATGAGCATATTTATGGGCTTGGCGATAAGACCGGCCCAGTTAATAAGAACCTCCAATCGTTTAAGCTTGAAACGTTTGACGCGCTTGGGTTTAACGCGAATCAAAGCGACCCCCTTTATAAGCAGATTCCGTTCTTCATTTGCTCGAATAGCGTAGGAAACTATGGCATTTATTACGACACTTATTCCAATGGCGAAATCGATTTCGGCAGGGAACATAACAACTATTATGAGCTTTACAAACATTTCCGTTGCGAAGAGGATGCCCTTGTTTATTACGTCATCTTTGGGAGCGTTGAAGAAATAGTTCAGCGTTTCACTTATCTCACGGGCAAGTCTTTTTTGCCCCCGAAATGGAGCTTTAAGTATTGCGGTTCTACGATGGCTTATACGGATTCCGATCATCCAGTAGACGAATTGCGCAATTTCAAAAAGCTTTGCGACGAGTATGAAATCGACTGCGGAGGTTTTTACCTTTCTAGTGGATATACCCAAATCGGAGACAAACGTTGCGTTTTCCATTGGAACAAGGATAAATTTCCGAATCCAAAGGCTTTTGCGGAGGAATTTGAGAAAAATGGCATCCATTTCCTTCCTAATATCAAGCCCGCTTTCTTAACGACGCATCCGTTGTATGAGTTCATAAAGAAACAAGGGTGGTTCCTTTCCTATTCTTCTGGCGAACCGTATGTTTTCCCTTTTTGGGGTGGCATGGGGAGCTACTTGGATTTTACAAACGAAGGAGCTTATGACTTCTGGACCTCCTGCGTCAAAAAGAATTTGGTTGATTTGGGATATCTATCAATTTGGAACGACAACGATGAATATGATATTCATGACGATGATGTTTATGCCGAGGGCTTTGGGCATCCTATTAAAGCAAAGCTCATTCGCCCGTTATTCTCCCTGCTGATGGCGACTGCTTCTAATGAGGCAGTGGATAAATCCAAGCGCCATATGGCGGTGACGAGATCTTGCCCCGCGGGTTTTCAAAGAATCTGCCAGACTTGGACCGGGGACAACAATACCTCATTCGAGGATTTTAGAGGCAACCACAAAATGGCGATGACTTCTGCTTTAACGGGATTCACGTTCATCGGTCAAGACATCGGAGGATTTGCTGGGCCAAAGCCTAGCAAAGAGCTTTTCCTCCGTTGGATCGCCTATGGAATCTTCACGCCGAGGTTTACCTTGCATTCTTGGAACCCCGATGGCTCCTCGACGATGCCGTGGCTGTATCCGGAGTGCAAAGAGCAAATCAAAGCCCTCTTCCGTTTAAGGAAATCCCTCTTGCCTTATCTTTATAGCGAAGCCATGTGGGCGGCGGAAAACTATCACCCGATGATTTTCCCCGTTTTCATGAGATATCCGGGCTTTGATGAAGAATCTGACCTCTTCTTCTGTGGAAACTCCATTCTCGTGGCTCCAATATTTGATGAAGGGGCGCATGAAGTCGTTTGCCATTTGCCTAGGGGGCATTGGTATTATGACGATAAGCGTTATTCCGATTCTGCTACAATCGAAAACCTCCCTGGAGATTTGCCGGTTTATTTTGTAAAAGAGGGAACCGTGTTGCCAAAAGATGAAAACGGAAAAACCATCTTTGCTATTTATCCTTTGGAAAGAGGCGAATGGACCTACCTTTATTACGAAGATGATTCGACTTTGGATAATCCATATCGCCAAATCAACGTGTTTTGTGAAGAAAAAGAGGTTGTCGTTAAAGGCTTAAAAGAAAGCGAAACCGCACATTTGATCGATTTCAAAAATAGATCCCTTCGAAAAGCTTAATCCGTCCCAAACGTTTTTATAAACGCGCCAAGGCAGCTCTTTTTGGCGTTTTGTTCTACGTAGTCATCATAAGCGCAGAGCTTGTCTTCATCGAAAGAAGGGGAAAGACTCTTTAGTTGCTTCTTGAGTTCGGACATTATTTCTTCTTTGGTAAGGAGCTCCCCTGAGAGGACAATCTTTTGAAGCCCCAGAAGCGAGTCGGCGTTGTATAGGGAAAAAGAGAGGACCCGTATAACGGTTTTCCTTAAGTCTTCATTACTTAAGATGAGTTTTGTCCCTTCGCTTTCTTCAACTTCTTTGCCTAACAGAGTTGAGTAAGAAATCGTGTCTTCGACGGTTTTTTCTTGATATAAGGTGTGCCCAAGTTCGGAGCTGAAGCCCAAGGGTTTGCCATTAACGTAAATCGCAGACCCTAACCCCGGGCCGTATTTTACCAAAAGGAAGTTTTTGTCTTGGGGATGATAGCCTTCGTGGATGTCCGCTAAGCAAAGAACGTTGTTGAATAGGTAGAAAGGCTTATTTAATTTTGCGACTTCATCATACAATTCCGGCCGATTTTGCTTTAGCAAGTCTAAGGAGGGATTACCCCTTACGGACACACCGATGGCGATGATGTGTTCTTTAAAAGGACCGCAAAACTCTTCTAAATTAGCTTGTAGATTGTTGCTTTCGCGAAGAATATTCCCTGAAAAATCGCTCAGGCAGCAATATTCGTTATGCCTTCTGACGTCGATTCCTAAGAACATTCCATAAGAGGGATGTAAAAAAAGCCTCAGTTCTTTCCTGCCAACCTTTTGATTCGATTCTTCCCTTCTCTCTTCGATCATGCCTTCTTCCAAAAGGGGCTTTACCGCCAAAGTCAGGGCTGCGTTGGTCAAGGAAAGGCGTTTGGCCAATAAGGACCTCGAGCTTTCATTCTCAAAGAAGAGAATGCGGATTATTGTTTGTTGAGTTTTCGTTAAATTCATATCTATAGCAAAAGTGTAATCCCGGAAATAAGTAGAAGCACGCAGGTTATTTTCATGAAGACGTTTTTGGACAGCTTTGGGGCTATCAAAGAGCCCAGAACCATGGAGACAACGGTCACTCCTGCGCCTATGCCGAACAAAATCCAAACGTCCGCGTTGAACATTCCTTGGACCTCTTCGGTGACGAACATCATTGAATTCAGAATAATCCACAGCAAGGACAACGTCGCGCGGAATTTATTCTTGTCTTTGAGCTCGTGGAGCCCGTAAACAACGACGAAAGGCCCACCGGAAACGTAAAGTTTATGCATGATGCCCCCAAGGAAAAGGAAGATGATCATCAGCCATTTCGGGAGGTTCACCTTTTCAAAGTCTATGAAGAAGAAGGCGATGCTGATTAGAATCACCATGCATGCGTAGACATAAAGGAGGATTTTATGCTCCATGGGGATAAGCTCGACCGCGTACCCGGTTCCAAACCCCGCCCCAACGGAAACCAGAATGATTAGGAAGTGTTTCCAATCAATGTCTTTGCTGTGGCGAATAACGATATAAAGACTGACGAAAAGGGCAACGAGGTTAAGCACGGGCTTCGCCATGCTTTCGCCCACCAAACGCATCGATAGGGGCATCGCAAGCACTGTTCCTGCAAATCCTGTGATGGTTTGGATGATGTTACTCAGGAATATGATGAGGATAAAAAGGATGTTTTCTAGCATTAGAAATCTACAGCGATGTTTTCTCCAACGATGCCAACATAGGCCCCCATGGCGGCTTGCTTGCTTTCTTTATGGGCAAGCAGCCATTTGTTGACCTTCCATAGTTTTTTGTCTTCCGGTTGCGTTTCTAAATCCATGTTGGTCTTGTCGGAAAGGATGATTGCGCAGCGGAACCCTTTTTCGCTCAGCTTGCAGGGGGAGAAGTGAAGCGTGTATGGCTTTAAAATCGCGGCTTCCCCTTTCCTGAGAATGAAAGCCTTGAGGTCTTTGGAATTCAAAACGCCTTCTTTGATATCACTTTGCAAGCCTAGAAGAAGAACGAGATCATCTCCGGCAACGTCGACTTCTGGGCAGGAGTGATATTCCATGCAATTGAGCAAGGAATTGAAGCCATTGCAGTAGCCGACTTCGATGTCTCCTAGTCCATATACCCGTTCCCTTATTTCGGAGATGCCTTCTAAAGAAGCCATCTCCTCGTCTTTGCGGACGTATAGATTTCCTTCTTTGGGCATTTGGCTTTTACTTTGAAGATAGGAGACAATGGCCCCTGTATTGAGGTTTAGCACCTCCCCATAGGGTGAAAACGAAGGATCAGTAACAGGCGTGAGTTTCATCGAGGACCTCCCAGTTCATAAGGCGCGCTAAATACCTCACGGCCTTCTTGCATTGGATATATCCCATGATGACGTGGTGGGCAACGCCGGTATAGGTTACGGTGTCGACGACTTCGTTGATTGGACGGTCGAAGACGACTTTGGCGTAGGTACCGGAGAGGTCTTTCGTCATTTCGAAAGCTTCCCCTTCTTCATAGTAAATCCGTGTTTTGCCCCTAGCGGTATCGATACGGAGGATCGACATCTTGCCGGGCTTTAAAACGAAATCGGCGGTGACGCCTTTGCCTCCTGCGAAGTAAGTCTCCAACGAACGGTTGCAACGGTGGTCCCAAAGGTTGCAAGGAGCGACCCCATCATGCCAAAGAAGAGCGTAGTTCTCCGCGTAGTTGACTTGAGACAAATCCGCCATAAAAGGAGTGGCTTCTCCGGCTGCCCTGACGGCTACCATGCTTAACGCGGCTTCGATATCGCCTTCGCAGGCAAGAAGAATCCCTCTAGATTGAAGAACCGACATCATCGCGCAGGGGGAGACGCCGTAGTTTTTGGCGAATTCCGGCCAGCAACGTATTGCAACGACGTCCAGTCCTTTTTCCTTCATGAATTTCTCGCACACGACGATGAGACGGGCGACTTGCCTGACTTGCTTGTCCGTGAGTTTTTTGCAATCGAAGGTTTCCCTTAAGCCTTTCTCTTCGACGTCGATTTCTTCTTCGGTGGCTTCTCCGCCGAAGAAGTCGCTTAATTCGTAATGACTGATTAGAATTCCGAGCTCTTTGTAAAGATGCAGCTCATCTACCCCGACGTTATAGAATCCCTGGGCGTGGAAACCAATGAGTCCGACGTTGGAGTTTTCCAAAGCCGTTTTCATCTTGATAGCCTTAATCCAATCGTGATCGACGTCGTCGCCAACGTAAACGACGTAATCATCAACGCCTCCTTTGTAGAGGTTAGACGCGTTAAGGTTCACGCCGCAGACGGCGTTGAGCCTGATTTTGCCTCCGTCATAAGGAAGCTCGTTATAGCCTTGTAGGAGGAAGGGGCGCTTGACGATATTGTGGAGGATTAGCGCGAGCCCCCCGAGGTGGAAGGTAGCGGAAACGACGATTACGGCGTTGACGTGCTTTTCAACGAAATATTCCCCAGCCTTCTTTGCTTCATCGTGCTCGATAACCATGGTTGGGTAATAGACCCATTCAATGGAATCGTCCTTCATCACGTGGGCAGATCTTTCCTGGTAAAGCTTGAAGGCGGCCTCGAAGTCAAACGTTTTTCTGACTAGGCAAACAATTCCGATAATTGGTTTTCTCATTTATTTGTCCTCGTTGACGATTTTGTAGGAAGCCGAGAAATCTTCTTTGGCTAAGCCTTGTTCCATGGCTTGCTCATAAACGGAGACGACCCGCTTAAGCGTTGGGCATTCTTTTCCTGCGGATTCGGCCATTTCCTGCGCAAAATGCACGTCTTTATTCATGTTTTCAACAGAAAAAGCGGTGGGGTAAGTATTGGAAATGATGTTTTTGGCTTTGGTGTCGAGGTAGAAGCATTGGGCTCCACCATAGCCTAAGGCGGTGACGACTTTCTCTTGGCTTAAGCCGACTTCTTTTGCTAAACCCAAGATTTCGTTCACGCCGTTTTGGATTTCTCCAACGAGGGCGTTATGAACGATTTTCATTTGCAATCCAGCTCCATGGGACCCCATGTAGATGATGTTTTTGCCCATGCATTCAAGGATGGGCTTTATGGTTTCGTAAGCCTTTTTGCTTCCCCCGACGTAGATTCCTAATTCCCCTTTGACGGCTGCTGGCTGAGATTTGACGACGGGGCAATCAAGAATTTCGACTCCGCTTCCTTCTAGTTCCTTAGCGACCTTTTGGTTTGTCGCAGGCGAAATCGTGGACATGTCAATCCAGATTTGCCCTGAGCGGAAATGAGGCTTCAATTCCGAAAATAGCGATAGCATGTGCTCGTTTTTCGGCACCATAGAAATGATAACGTCCGCGAATTCCGCGCATTCTTTGTACGAGGAAGCAAAGGGGAATGGGGTTTCCTTTTTGACGACGTCATAACCGATTAAGTCGTATTTCTTGGCCACATTGGTGGCCATGGGCATCCCCATGATGCCCAATCCGACGAAAGCTACTTTCATTTTAATTGCCTTTCGTATGATCCCAGGCGTCTTGAAATACGCCTAACCCATAGGTGGTGAAGGGGTGGTTGAAACTGTCTTCATAAACGGCTAAACCCGCGGTGACGATGTCAGCACCTAGTTCAGCAGCATCCGCGATTTGCTTGCCGTTTCTTACGGCGGCGACGATAATCTCGGTTTCGTATCCCTTCTCTTTGTAGATGTTCACGAGTTGCGACATATAGGGGTAGGTGTCTTCCCCGCTATTTTCCTTCCAACCAACGAAAGGAGAGACGAATTTGGCTCCGATTCTTCCTGCTTGGATTGCCTGAGAGGGGGAGAAGACCAAGGTCACGTTGGTGCGGATCCCTTGTTTCTCAAGCTGATAAGCAGCCTTGACGCCTTCGGTCGTGCATGGAATCTTGATGACAAAATTCTCGCAAATTGCGGAGATTTTCTTAGCTTCTTCAATCATTTCTTCGGCTTTTGCGAGGTGAGGGTTAATTTCAACGGACACCGGGAAAACATCCACTCCCTGAAGATTGTTCTCTTTTAGCCAAGCGGCGATGTCGTTGATGGCGGTTAAGAAAGGCTTGCCAGAGGCCATGATGTGCTTGGGGTTGGTCGTAACGCCATCGATGCCGTAAGCTTTGTAGGCGTAATCAATCTCGTTTAATTTTGCAGAATCAAGAAAGTATTTCATTTGTTGTTTCCTCCTATTTCTTGTTGCATGCTTTCGAATAGACTTTTGAATTTTGAATCCTTTCGGTAGAAGGCTATCGGCAAGCCCATGGGCGAATCGGTTTCGCCTTCTCCCGAGGGGATTTCCCTATTTGTGAAGAACTGCACCCAATTTCCTTTCGGCAAGTAGTAGCGGTGCTTGGTTTCTCCCGGGCGTAGGACCGGGGAAACCAGCACATCCGCTCCGAACATATATTCTTTTTTGTTCGTATAGGCCTCTTCTTCATCAAAATGGAAGAAGAGAGGGCGAATCATTGGGGTGTAGGTCTCGTAGTATTCTTGGTAGAGATGCTCTCTGTAAGGCTTTAGAGCAACAAAGGCGTTGGTGGTGCGTATGAATTCGTCGAACGTTTGCTCGTTGTCATATTGAACGTTATTTTTCGGCTGATTGCCTTCGTGAGTTCGATATACCGGGGTGAAGACGTTCATCTCCGCCCAACGGTTGAATAGCTCAGCGTTCCTTTTCATGGGGTAGAGGGCGGTTATGGTCGTGTATCCCCCGATATCGGAATGGATGACTCCGGCTCCGGAACAAGCTAGCGATATCGTCGCGGGAATGACGCTTCCTAAGCCATATTCATCGGAGAAATCAACATGCTGGTCGCCGTTCCACATCGAATTGGTGAATTGGAAGGTGTGGCCATAGGCGGCGCGAGAGAAGAAAAAGCATTCGTTTTGCTTGCCTTCTTCTGCGATGGCGTCGAAGTTGCATTTGGCCCACATCGTCGGCCAGCGGTTATGGAGTTTTTCGCTTTCTCCGCCATAGCAAACCGAATCGGTGGGGAGATATTCGCCGAAGTCCGCCATCCAGCCTGAGAGGCCATACTCGATCATATTCTTGCGAATAATATCCTTATACCAATCTCTAGCGGTGGGGTTGGTTAAGTCGACGATGCCGGCGTTGAAGGTGGTTGATTTAATATGATAGACGGAGCCGTTTTTGTGGCGGATGAGGAACCCTTTTTGTTTTGCCTCCAAATACATGGGGGCGTCTTCTTTGAGGAAGGTGTTGATATAGCCTAGGAACCTCACGCCTTCGGAATTTAGTTTCTTGATGATTTCCTTTAGATTTGGATAGAGGGTTTCATTGGCCTTCCAATTCCAGTAAACTTGGTAACCGAAACTTGTGACGACGTTGCCGCACCAATCCTGGCACCAGATGCCTGCGATTTTGAGGCCTTTCTTTTTAGCCTCTTCGTATTTCTTTAGTAGAACTTCGCTTCCGCCTTGAATGGCAAGGATCACGCCGTCATTGACCCAAGAAGGGATCTTCGGCTGAAGACCGACGAGCTTAGATATTTTTTGGGAAAGCTCAAGCAAAGAGTCGGCGCATATTAAAGATATGGATTGAGGGACTTGACGGAATTTGATGAGAATCTCTTCTTTTTTGAAAGAGAGGAATCCATAAGTGTCTTCGTGGCAATAAATCGCATAGCCTTTCGACGACATGAACGACGGCGTCGAACAATAGGTCTGATGGTCTTTATATGGCGCTTGGTAATCGGGGTTAGGGCCGTGGAGGCGTTCGCGAAGCTGCTTTTTGGCAATTTTCATGACCTGCTGATGCTCACTTACCCAGATGGGAACATCTTTCCCTTTGAGGTCTAATGCGGAATACTGTTCGCCACATCCGTAAATCTTCTCATCGGAGAAAGTTTTGAAACGAAGGGTAAAGCGGTTATAGCCCGGATGAACATGGAAGTGGAGTTTGATATTCTCGCTTTTATCGATGATGATCTCGGCCTGCACTTTGCCGTCGGAGAAGATATAGCGGTTGCCATCTTGGAAAGAGAACGTCAATTTGTGTCTGTCGACGATCGCGTCCTTTGTTTTGAAACTACCGCGCTTCATCTTGTATTTGGCCTTGCCTTTGCCTATGGACAAATAGCATTCCCCATTGGTGAGTTGGGCCAAAAAGTAATCCTCGAGATATTGTTTGTTCACGCGATTTCCTCCTCGGTATCACGCTATTAATTAAGCGGCTTAAAAACTATAAATGTGCCGGTCTTCAATAGCAACCGACAATCTTTGAAGTCCGCCTTGGACCAATCTCCTAAAATGCACGTCGGAAGAGAATGAAATAGATGCAATTTTAAAAAAGAAAGGCTTTTGCGGCCTTTCTTTAATTAAATTATAGGATTATGCGCCTTTTTCGAGGTCTAGAATCATTAGAAGGACTAAGAAATTCCAGCTTTGGAAGCCTTGGTTGCATAAGCCTTGGCCCGTTTCTGAATGGTAGTATTCATAGAACTGCCCATTCTCTTCAACGTCTTTCCCAAGCAAACGAATTGTCTTAAGGGCAAGTTCTTCGGCTAATTCGTTGTAGCCATAATTTTTAAGGCCAACGTAAGTGAAGTAGTTGGCGTTGATCCAAATTGGGCCTGACCAACAAGAGGGGTTGCCCGATTTGATGTTGCGGAACATCTTCTCGGCTTTGGAAACGCTGCGGATTCCATAAGGGCTATAAAGCGTGTTTTGATTGGTGTAATGCTCTTCAACGACGCGCTTAGCTTGTTCTGGCGTAGCTATCTTGGACCAAAGGGGCATTAGCCCTGCCCAAGTTTCGATTCTCATCGGAAGAGAGTGATAATGCCTTGGGGCTCCGCTTTGCAGCCACTCGTTGGGATCGACTTTCCTCAAGGAGATATCTGCGCTATAGAAGAAACCATCTCTTTCATCAAAGAGTTCGTCCCGTATGGCTTTTGCAAGCATATTTGCCTTTTCTTGATATTTTCGCTTTTGCTCGGTCAGCTTCAACATATTCGCGAGGTCAGCCATGGCTTGGTATTCGGCTTGCATCAACGAATTCAGATAAATGGTCGCCGAACTGCATTTAGGACGATAGAAAGCGGTGGGGTCGTTATCAAACCCAAGGCCTAAATCATCGATGGGGAAGAAAAGACCAGTCTCATCGTCCCTTTGGCGCTTTTCGTAGTATTCGATGAATTTCTCCATCTTTGGGAAGCCATCTTTGAGCCAAGACGCACCGCCATAATGCTTGCTGATTGCGATGGCATGCAAGGCTAAACAAGGTTTATGAATGTTGGTAAAAACGCGGGGATCAAGGTCGAATAAATACCAATGGGTGTCCTGAACAAGAATGGGGATTCTCCCCTGCTCGTCTTGGGCCTCTAAGAAATTTAAGACGCAGCCTTTTTCATAAGCCTCTATTGAGGGGTCATCTATTGCTAAAAGGGCATAGCCCGTCAACCAAGAATCCCAGTCCCATAATTGTCTGGAATAAGCAGCTCCCGGAACGAGATAGGGATGGTTTAGATTAGGGGCCGGTTCCCTGAAATTGTTTTTATAATTGCCAAGAATATAGGCTTTTATTTTTTCGGCATAACGTTTATCTTCTGGGGTCATGGGCGTTCTCCTACTGATGAATTTGCCTATATTCTATGGCTTGGGGGCTTGGCAACAAGAGGCTCGACGTTTTTCGACGAAAAACAGGGATTTAAAGATAAATAAACGCCTATGGCGAATGCGCTCCATACTCAATTAGCGGACAGCGAAACCCATCACAAAACACATTTGGAAATATGGAATACAAAGGATTTGCGTGAATTTCTTTGCAAAACTTTATTTTTTGATCGGCTTAGGTACTCTTCTTGAAGCGGTTATAGCTTCTACGGGGCAGACCAAGCTGCAAAGCAAGCACCCAACGCATTTCTGTGCGTTCATTTTTGGTTTTCCTTCGACGATGCCGATGGCTTGATGGCCACCATCGCGACAAGAGACGAAGCACCGTTGGCAGCCTATGCATTTCTTTAAATCGAATAAAGGATAAACGACTGTGTGCCTATCTAGGCTGATGGGAGAAACGATGTTTGGAATACCTTTCCCAACGATTTTCCTAAGCGAGGAGATGCCGTGTTCAGCCATGTAGTTTTTGGTGCCGTCTATAAGATCATCTATGATCCGATAGCCATATTGCATGACGGAGGTTGTTATTTGGATGTTTTGGCAGCCTAACGCCATAAACTCCATGGCGTCATGCCAAGTTTCGATTCCGCCGATTCCTGAAAACGGTGTGCCGTTTAGTTCCTCGGAGGAGGCCATATCGTAGATAAAGCGTAGGGCTATGGGCTTCACGGCTTTCCCGCTATATCCAGAAACGGATGTTTTCCCTGAAACATTAGGGTCACCTTGCATGGTATCAAGGTTCACATTTGTGATGCATTTGATGGTGTTGATCGCCGCGATGCCGTTGGCCCCGCCTTTTATTGAGGCCAAAGCCGGCGGAACCATATCCGTAATGTTCGGGGTCATTTTGGCCAAAATCGGCAGCTTTGTTCCTTTCCTGGTCGCTCTTGTGAATGCTTCGACTAAATCTTCGTTGGCCCCCACTGCGCTGCCCATTTTCTTTACCGTCATTTGAGGGCAAGAGAAATTGCATTCGATGATGTCGCAGCCCGCTTCCTCAACCATTTGGGCCAACCTCGTCCATTCCTCTTCGGTCTGGCCCATGATGGAAGCCACGATGATTTTGGCGGGGTAGTTCTTCTTTAATCTGGCCAAAATGGCGAAATTTTCTTCCGGGGTGTGCTCGGAGATTTGCTCAAGGTTTTTGAATCCGACGAATGGTGTGCCATCTTTTTTGATTGCGGAAAACCTTGGAGAAACCTCTTCTGGAACGTAGAAGCCAATCGTTTTGTAGACGATGCCTCCCCAGCCCATCTCCAGCGCCCTTGCGCACATTTCGTAATTCGATGCAACCACGGAGGAGGATAAGAAGAACGGATTTTCGCAGTGGACACCCATGAAATCAATTTCAAGGGAGGGCTTTGATTCGCGATTTGGGCTTTTATCCGCCGATTCAATTGCTTCTTTGATATGCAATTTCTCTTGAAAATGTATGCAGGCATCTTGACACGGGGCGTGGCAGTTTTTGCAGATGCCTTGATCGATGTGCCTTGTAGCTCCGGTTTCATTTTCAAAACGAACCGAGCGCAGAAAGGCGGAGGGTTTGAATTTGAAGGGGCAAGCTTTATCGCATGCGGCGTCATTGCAAAGTAAGCACGTTGAGGCGATTTGCCTTAAGAGTATTTTTCTGTCAGTCATAGAAGGGCCTTTTTCTTATTTTAGAGGGAAATCATCGCCTTTAGAATATAGCAAAGACGGCATCGCGCCTTTTCGTTAATGGCCATGAATCTTCGTTTATCTGTCGAACCTTGAGGAACGTTAATAGTTTAGTGATTCTTCCTCCGATGAGATAAAATGAAGCAAAAGAGAAGGGGGGCTTATTATGGCGACCACTGAAAGGCTTGAAGACAGGTATCACAATTGCATTGGTTATGTCCAAATAGAGGCAAACGGCGATAAGAAACTCGAAGACCGTTATCATCAGGTGCTGGGCTATTATAAAAAATCTTCCAACAGGACCGAAGACCGCTACCACATGCCGATTGGGTACGGCGACATTTTGGCATCGCTGCTGACTTTTTAAGGCTTGAACAGAAACAAGCATATTAAAAACCACAATAGGCCATAGGGTTTAAGCATGGCCTTTTTGCGGTTTTTATTGTCAATCGCTCTTTAATTATCGTAAATCCTGCTGCACGGAAACGACGACGCCTTGGTAGTGCTCTTGGATGAAAGTAGAAACGTCTTTAGACAAAAGCGCATCGGTCAAAACGTCAATCTTGGCTTTATAAGTCGTATCTTCAGCGTATCTTTTCACGCTGGCGGCGATGACGTTAGCGTTTCTTTCCTTCACGTCGTCGCTTTCAACGGGGAGAGTTTCGTCGGCAGTCAACTTGCCGGTTAATGCGCTATTGGTTGGTAAAACGGCGTAGTCATAATCCCCAAGAGAAGAAACGAGGAGGTTTTCATCGATTGTGGTGATGTTGCTGGGGAGATTGATTGGATTGCCTTTACTATCGACTTCATAGCTGGAGATGACACCGGCGTTCTTCAAAAGCTCCAAAGCTCTGATCTCGTTGGAGACGTCGCTGCAAATTTCGTAGGTGGCGGTGAGCTTACTTGCCTCGAATTCAGCTGCCGTTTTCTTCCCAGGGTAGATTCTTAGCGGTTCAAAGTGGATGGCGGCGGTGGGGAAAAGGCTTGTGTATTTGTAGTCGGTCGAATAGGTGGATGAGCCGGAATCAAACTGCTGCAAATAAGGTCTATGCTGGAAATAATTCGCATCGTATTCCCCGTTTTTGACCGCGTCATTTTGAAGCGTCCAATCAAGGGTGGTGACTTTCAATTCATAGCCCTTTTCTTGCAGGAGGGGTTTAACGGCGTTATTGAGGATTTCAGCGTGGGGGATTTCGCTGGCGGCGACGGTGATGACTTTGGAGGTGTCGCCAGAGCAAGAGAATAAGCTGATGAGGGGGAGGGCGAACAATAATGTGACAGAGAGTTTTTTCATTTTAGCTTTACCTTTCATTTAAGTTTCTTTCTTTTGTCTAATTTTTTGGCGAGGAAGAGTCCGAGCTCTTGGACGACTTCCACCATGATGACGACGATGGCTATAAGCAGCCAGAAGGTTGGGCTTTGCAAGAAGTCGGAGGTGTTCTTCGTGTAGTAGGCCCAGATTTCGCTGATGAGGCCACCTGCTCCGATGTTGTAGGCGAAGGAGGTATAACCCAAGACATTAACCAAGGTGATCGTGAAGCCGATGATGAGAGAACTTCTGGCCTCCGGAACCATGACGTCTTTGATGATTTGGAAGGAAGAGGCTCCAAGGGACTTCGCAGCTTCAATGGATCCGTTATCGACGTCTTGGAGAGATTGCTCCACGTTTCTTGCTACGAAGGCGAAGGTGGAGAAGAAGAGGGGAATGATCATCGCGTACCAAACGCCGGTCCCCCTCCCTAGCAAAGCTCTGTTCAAAGGAAGCAGGATAACCGTTAGGATGAGGCAGGGGACGCTTCGGAGGAAGTTCACGACGATTCCTAGGATGGTGTTTACGATTCGATTCGGCTTAAGGCCGTTTCTAGAGGTTACTTTTAGGACGATTCCCAAAGGCAATCCGACGACATACGCAAGAAGCGTCGAGATAAGCGTCATTAGAATCGTCTCAACCGTTATTTTGAAGAAATCAATGTTCATCGTTGACCTCCTCGAATCTAACTCCCTTAAGCGTTAGGTATTTGCGAAGTTTTTCGGCGTCTTTTTCTTCTTGGGGACACTTGATGATGGTTTGTCCGTAGACTTTTTCATCAACCACTTTCGTCGAAGCGTAGACGATCGACACTAAGATGCCGCACTCCAAGACGATGTTTGAGATGAGGGGCTCATCTACGTTTCCGTCGAACAAAATGCGAATCATCTTGTGATTGTCCAAAACCGTATTCACTTGGGAAGAATAGACAAGCTTCTTCGTGATATCAGACTGAGGATTCAAGAAGACGTCTCCGAGGTTTCCCTTTTCGACGATGTTAGCGTGATCGATGATGGCGACCTTATTGCATATGGCCTCGATGACGTTCATTTGGTGGGAAATCATCAAGATGGTCAAACCGTATTCTTCATTGAGGGATTTCAGCAAATTTAGAATCGAAATTGTGTTCTCGTTGTCTAAAGCCGAAGTCGCTTCGTCAGAGAGCAATATCTCCGGTTTCAAGGCAAGAACCCTAGCGATTGCGACCCTTTGCTGTTGGCCTCCGGAAAGTTGGCTTGGATAGGCTTTCTTTTTGTCCTCTAGCCCAACCCTTCGCAGGGCTTCTAAGGCCAATGGCTCAATATCCTTTTTGGGGTAGTGATTAAACCTGAGGCCCAACTTGACGTTATCGAGAACCGTCTTTTGCTGAAGGAGGTTGAAGGATTGGAATATCATCCCTATCTTCTTCCTCTTTTCGCGTTTGATGGGAGTGGTGGGGTCACATAGCAATTCCCCATTATAGAGAATTTCTCCAGAATCGAACCCCTCAAGGGAGTTGATGCATCTTACGAGTGTTGATTTGCCCGCACCTGATAGCCCGAGAATCCCGTATATGTCGCCTTTTTCGACGTCGAGGTTCACGTCGTTTAATACGATTTTATCGTCGTAAGATTTGCTTAGGTGCTTTATTTCTAGCAGTGGCATGTCTTCCTTTCTGGACAAGAAAAGTCCCGTCCTTTGCACGCATGATTGCTTGCTAAGGACGGGACATCATTACCCGTGTTACCACCTTGCTTCGCGGAAGGGTCGCCCTTTCCGCCTCATGGAGTTCCAACAAACTCCTCTGCTGTGACGGGCTTACCCGGAGAAGGCTACTGCGATTTCACCTTTCAGCTCTGAGGCCATGTTCGTTCTCCTTCGCCTGTCCCGCTTCCACCGTCCGGGGCTCTCTATAAGGCTAGGGGGAATTACTCTTCCTCTTCCGCGCTTATGGCGATATTTTGCGCACCCGCGAATTTATTTCAACCGTTTTTTGTCTATTTCACCAAAACGAACCACGATTGGGTGCTATCGGTTAATCGTTAAATTTAGCTGGCGTCTTCATTCGGCAATTCCGGCGATCGCTCTTTATTTAAAAAGAAGAGGGCAATTACATGGCCAAAAGATTACACAAAGAAGAAATAGATGAGCTGACTCAACAAATTGACGCCAGACTCTTCGAATTTATCAAGCAGGGGAAATACAAAGACGTTTTGCTTGGCATGGCAAACCTCGGGAGGTATTCACTTTACAATCAGTTTTATATCCTTTGCCAAAAACCCGACGCCAAAACAGTCTATGGGATGCGAAAGTGGAATGAATTCGGAAGAATGATAAGAAAAGGAGAAAAAGCTCTGCGTATTTTCTCCCCGATCCTTGGCTATACCGAGAAAAGCAAAGAGGAAGGCAAACGTGTGGTGAAAGGATTTAAGTTAGGGTGCGTTTTCGATATTTCCCAAACTGAAGGAAACGAAATTGATTCTTTCGCTATCAAGGAGAACAGTCCGATAAAGGATAAGGAAGTCATCGTTGAGGGGATGGATCAAGTTGCGACCGAATGCGGTTATTCCTTTAAGCGCGTGCCAAAAGACGCATTGGAAGAAGATTGCTACGGACTCTGCAATCACAAGACAAAAGAAATCTTGGTTCTTGATGATTTAGGAGACGCCCAATTTATATCCACTTTTGCTCACGAGCTCGGTCACGCTTTAGCCCATTCAAAACCCAGGGAGGACTTCGTTGGCATCACTCAGTCGGAGAAAAGGGGGATAAAAGAAGTTGAAGCCGAATCCATCGCCTGCATTGTTTGTCACTATCTTTGTTTGGACACCGAGAGTTTCAATTTTTCCTATATCTTGGGTTGGGCCGAAGGCGACATTTCTAAGTTCAGAAGAAACCTAGAATTCGTCGGCGAGTGCGCAAAAACAATTATCAATGGAATAATGAATTGCAAAGAAGCGAAGACGCTTTGCGGAAAATAGAGCAGTTATGCGCGTTCTTCTCAGGAATGATTAAAACAATTTTCGGTATCACGTGCCCTGCTTTGGGTGTGAAGTAAGCAGTGAAGTAGGTGTGAAGTAAAACTTCACTCTTACTTCATTCCTTGGGATAAGAATTCTTAGAGCTCGGTGAAAGGCGGCCTCTTAAATAGATATTAGACCGATGTTCTATTTCTTTTTTTCGCTTCTTTGCTTGTTACTAGAAAGTTCGAAGTTTTCTTGAACAGATTATGAGGTTTTGGCGAATATATGCCATTCTGCTTTCAACACGCTTGGATAACGAAAGTTGATGCAAATTGGAAGCATTGATTCGACAATATGAAGCAGATATGAAAATCAAAACCTATAACAAGCTTGTCAGGGACAAAATCCCGGAGATTATTTCCAAGGACGGCAAACTTTGCTCGACTAGGGAACTCAATGAGGATGGATATTTGGCGAGCCTGAACGCCAAACTCCAGGAAGAGCTTAACGAGTACCTTTCTAGCGGCAAAATCGAGGAACTCGCGGATTTAGAAGAAGTGCTTAGGGCTATCCTCGACGCGAAAAAAGTCACCTACGATGAGTTTGAGGATATCCGTAAAAATAAGGCTGAGAAAAGAGGCGCCTTCAAGAAGAGGATTTTCTTAGAAAGCGTGGCTGAGAACGATGATCGATAAGCGCCACCTTCAAGAACTTGGGCTTCGTTTTGTTGGGGACTATTCCTTCGATTCTTTTCATCGCTCCTTTGTTTTTGCCTATGAAGACATTTGCCTGATCATCGACGATGACATTTGCGAGAATTTCAACGCCCCCGCATTTGACTATTCCAAGTATTGCCAAATGCAAAACAAATACATGGGCCAATTCAAAAGGCTTTATCGCTTCAACCGAATTGATGACAACGTATATCGCCAAATCGAAGAATGGCTGCATAAGACCCCAGACGATATTGAAATTGATGATGACGGTGGTCATTTTGACTCTTTTCATTTAGACAATACACCTTTGGAAAAATCCTTTGAGGATTTGTTCTGCAAAGCCTATGGGGAGGATGCCTCCGGATTTCTTAGAAAGGAATATTCTATATCCTTGAGTAATGGCAAAAACGCCTTCATCGATTATGTTATAGAAACCAAAAACGGCAATTTCGCGATTGAAGAAAACGGGGTCAGCTACCATCATCCTTGTTTGATTGGGAATGAGGCTTATGCCCATCAGCTTGAAAAGCAAAACGTCCTCAGCTTGTATGGCTTCAAGGTCTATCGTTTCTCAACTCAAAACATTGCCTTCGAGGACGAGACCATCGATAGCATTAGGTGTTACCTTGGCAAAAAAGAAGACTTTCTCCATTCACTTGTTTTTAAAAACGACCGCAAATTCAAGCTATATGAGCATCAAGAAGAGACTTTAGAGGATATTGAACGCTCAAGAACAGAAGGGGTGTCCACTTTCCTAATCGTCATTCCCACGGGTGCTGGGAAGTCTCAAATCGTTATCGAAGACCTTAAGAAATTATCCCTAAAAGGTAAAGTCAAAAACGTTTTGATTATGGTTCCCTCTTTGATGGTGAAAAAGGATTGGATGAGCCGCGTCCAAGAGTTGACCGGTTCTTTGAATATCTCCATCGAATTCTACAACGAGGTTTTCGTGAAGAAGAATTCCATAAGCAAGGACCATTACGACTACATCGTCTTTGACGAAGCCCATCACGCCCAAGCCGCCAACTGCAAAAAGACCCTTCAGTATTTCACCCCGAAATACCTTATCGGTCTAACGGCGACCCCGGAAAGGCTCGACAAAAGAAAAATCGAGGAAATTTTTGGTCAGTATGAAACGAGGCTAACCCTTAAAGAAGCCATTGATAAAAACGTCATCTCCAATATTCGCTGCTACCGTCTCCGGAGCAACATCGACTTAAGCCAGGTTAGGTATAACGGGCAAGACTATAACTATGCGGATTTGGAGAAGACTCTCATCGTCGATAGCCGTAACGAATTGATTGCCGCGACGGTTAAGAAATACTTTTCTCCTAAAAAGGGTTTCTATAAGCAGGGAATCGTTTTCTGCGTCAACGTCAGCCACGCGAAAAAACTCGAGAAGCTGCTGCTTGAACAAGGGATCACCGCAAAAGCAGTCTATGGGGGCAACAAGGAAAACGACCATATCGTCGACCGATACAAAAAGAAGGAAATCCAATTTTTGCTAAGCTGCCAATTGATTTCGGAAGGCTGGGATTGTCCCCAAACCGAAGTCGTGGTTATGGCCCGTCCGACGTTATCGAAAGTCCTTTACCTCCAGCAAATCGGCAGGGGAGTTCGAAACTATCCCGGGAAAGAATGTCTCTATGTGATTGACGTTGTCGACAATTACGAAAGCAAGTTGACGCCGTGGGGTTTCAATTCCCTATTTAAAATTCCCGTTTATTCGCCCTTTCAAGGAATCAAGAACAACGAATGCGATTACTTGAGCATCCTTGGATTGTCCGAAAAAGAAATATCCATGGAAGAGGTTGACGTCTTCACCTTCGAAGAAAAATACCGCGGCTATAAATCCATTGAGCAGGCCGCTAGAGAATTATTTATTGGGACTGACACTTTAACGAAGTGGGTGAAAAAAGACCCTTCTTTGTCTTCCCTTTCCCTTCCTTTAGGAAACAGGATGATGCCTTATTTTTCCCCGGAAGATGTTGCGCGGATTAAGGGGAAAAAGAAACTTGGAAGGCACGATGAGACAACCCTGCTTAAGGACTTCCTCGACTTTATCGACGAGAATTCATTGACCTACTCTTTTAAGCTTGTCTTCATGCTTGGGATGCTCCATTTATCCGATAATGAAGGCGAGGTCAATTTGGATAAACTGCTCGACTATTACATCGCTTTTTACGACGATAGGCTAAACAGGAATTTGCCTAGCGATAGGCCCGGCAACGTGATTACTCCTGAGTTTCTCAAAGACCGCACGAAGGTCAAAAGGAATTTATTGGACAATCCTTTCGAAAAGTTTGAGCGTAAACGCTTCGTCTACTTCAGCAAAGATCTCAACGTCATTTCGTTTAACCCCGTTTTATGGGAGGCGATGGATGAGCAAACAAAGAAAGATGTCGAAGAAAAAGAGCGCGCGTTTCTAGTAGAATATTACAAAGATTTGGGAGGCGTTTGATGGCGTTCGAAGATTATTGGAACCAAACCCATGAGAAATACGGCGAAGGCAAGCCAGCTTACGATGATTGGCTAGATAAGTATCCTTCTCTTATCTCTGTTTGCACGACGCCCGTTCTTGATTTAGGGTGCGGGGCGGGCAACGATGCTTTGTATCTCTCGGAAAAAGGTAAAAAGGTCATCGCCTTAGATTATTCCGGGGTTGCAATCAATCTCGTTAAGCAAAACGTGATGGGCGTGGATACGTTAATCGCCGATATTTCAAAGCCGTTGCCTTTTGAAGATCGCTCATTTGACTTAATTATCGCGGATTTGAGCCTCCATTATTTCTCTGACAAATCAACAATCGAAATCATGAAGGAGATTCGAAGAATCCTTAATGTAAATGGCTGTCTTCTCGCCCGAGTAAATTCCATTACTGACCTCAACTTCGGCGCTGGTCAAGGGGGAAAAATCGAGGATAACTACTATTTTGTGGATGGTTATAACAAAAGGTTTTTCCGCGTGGAAGACGCGGAAAAATACTTCTCCATAATAGGGGAGGTGGAGATAAAAGGAGCAACCATGCTCCGTTATTCGAAACCAAAAGAAGTCCTTGAAGTCTTGGCGAAAAAGATTTCGGAGTAAAAGAATAAATGGGTTTTGCAGCTTAATCGCGAATTAGCTAAACATTTCATCAAGTGTGATGGGGTGCAAATTCTCGTCCTTCAGGCTTAAAAGGCTTTGGTCGAATCCGCTTTTTGAAATTATGCAGTAGTCTATTCTTTTTATGTTTGAGAAGATTTTGATTGATGTATTTTGCCTTTTACGTGTCCGGCATTCGAGGAGGTTTCTTCGATCCTTCGGGTATTGTAGATGGCATAAAATAATTCCGCTTAGGGGCTTCTTTTTCTAGGCAAGAAACCCTTATGTTTTCCCATAAAACACCTCGGGGTTTCCTATATACTCATGAGTATTATACTCACGAGTATATATCGCTTTAGTAAGCGGAAGCGCGTGCGCGTAAGGGGCTTCTTTTTGACTTCGGAACTTCAATTTTGCTTATCTTCCAATGCGGGTTTTGTTTCTTCTTGTTTCTCGCCTTCTTTTGCGGAGACGATTTGGAAATGCGTGTGAGACACCGTCCATTTCTTCATCTTGATGGCGAGCCACAGACCATAGATCCCGAAAGTGACTACGGTGAGCACTATCCAAAGGATGTACTTCCCGAACAGCTGCGCCCCGTTCCCGTTGAAGCAAAGCCGTTTTCCATCGATAACCGTATGCTTGGCTTCCCAGTGAAGCTTGAGGCATACCGCCCAAGGATAAGCTAGGCCAATGCTAAAGACGGTGACTATAAACGCGAGGATGCTATACCCTATCAATTGGATTAATTTGCCGTCGAATGTGGATTTGCTCTTATTGTTTTCGCCGTTTTCTTTGATGTGAGTGTGCGACACCGTCCATTTCTTCATCTTGATGGCGAGCCACAGACCATAGATTCCGAAAGTAATTACGGTGAGCACTATCCAGAGGATGTACTTCCCGAACAGCTGCGCCCCGTTCCCGTCGAAAGAGAGACGCTCATCGTCGATCGTTTGGTGTTTAACCGTCCATTTCTCAACAAAGCATTTGGCCCAAGGATAGCCTAAACCGAAGGTGATTCCAGTGATGAGATAGCCCAAGATGTGGTAGCCAATGAGCTGAATCAATTTGCCGTCGAAAGACGACTTTCCACCCTCTTTGATTTTGTATTGCTCTTTTTCTCTTTCGGGTTTGACCTTTTTGGGCAAGCCCTCGGAAAGGAGATAGCCTTCAGAAAGTTTCTTGCTGAAGAAAACTAAGGCGAATCCCGCCGCGGACCAAACCACTGCAACAACGACTGAAATCGCGCCCGAGGGGCTTCTAATACTCCAGAACGTGTATTGCGGGAAGAAATTGAAGACGAATTCAAGCGTCATCAAAAGGGCAAGGGAGCCAAAACAAATATACGTTTTAATGCGGCTCTTCTTCTTATAGATGCACAGCAGAACGATAGTCGCTACCAAAAGGAGTAGGGTGAGCGGCAGAGTTAAAAAGTAAATCCAATTCTTAACCCATTTGCTATATTCCAATAAGCCGAGTCCCGAGAGAAAGACCTGAACGCCTAAGGAAGAAAAGACCAAGGTACGCAAGGAAAGGCTCGCTTTCCTTGGATTTGCGGCGGCCATAATAATGAAGATTAGATTGAATATCAGATAAATGGCCGCAGCCCCAAGCGACAGTACCCAAAACTCGCTATCCGACACATACACATACCCGCTCGCCATATAGCCATAGGCTTGGGCGTCTCTTCTTTCCATTATTGCAGGAATGGAAAGAAGCTGGAGCAGCAAGACGGGGAGGGTGACGGATAAGAACGACAGGTAGACGGTTTTGAGTTTGGCCTTTGTTTCTTCCTTGTTCTCTTTCATTTCTTCCGATGCCTTTTCTTTAACCATAGGAACGGCCATCGGAGCGGTGATTTCTTTTTCTCTGCTTTCTTCTTCTTTCAAAGCAATCGCCTTAGCCTTGGCTTCTTCTTCCGCTGCTTTCCTCGCTGCGAGTTCTTGCTCTTTTGCCTCTTTTTCGGCTTTTTTCTTTGCAATAAACGCTTCTTTTTCTTCGGCTCTTCTTTTGTTCTCCTCTTCGCGGAGCTTTCTTTCCTCTTCTTGCTTGGCTAGTAGGGCGGCATGCTTTTCCTCTTGCTGGGCCCGCTTGATCTTTCTTTCCTCTTCAAGTTTCAGCGTCTTTTCCTCTTTCTTTGCTTTCTTTGCCGCCTTGATGTCAGCACGAACTTCTTTCGCGTCTTTAACCATGAACGCGTACATCAAAACGTAACCGAGCAAAAGGACAATCGGGCTTGCTAGATGCATCCAGGAAAGCCAATCGCACTTTCCGCCGAATAGAAGCAAAAAGCCTCTTTCAAAAGCGTAATTCGTATTTGTTTTCGCCTCTTCGATGTGCTTGAGCATCATGGGATAGAAAATCACGATGGCCATACCGAGCACAATGAAGTAAACAACGAGCATAATGATCATCGAAATGACGTTGACCCGATACATTTTGGGGGCTTTCCTTATTCCGCAAGTGCATAACCTGACCAAAAGGAAGGATACAAAGGCCGCCAAAGGGGGCAAAAGGGTTATTCCGTTTAGGTTGATTAAATTCGTTGGAATCCCGTTTAAATAGGGCGAATTTCCTGATGATGTTATCAATCCGATACTCACGAAAGACAAAATTGCCACAACTGCGAAAATCAAAAAGGCGAGCCAGGCGAATCTAGTGCCCCTTCTTTGCTTCTTTTTTGCCATAGGAAACTCCTTAAAAGTATTTAGGCAAGGATAGCAAAGCAAACGCCAACAAAGCGCCAACTAACGAGGGGTTGCGGTGCGTAATTTGATAAACAAGCAAAGCACGCTGTTTTAGTGGGCCTTTAAAGTTTTAAAACCAACCAACCGCAAGCTTGTAAAAGCTGAGTAATAGCGATTTGCCCATTGTTCTAAAAAGTATCAAATGTGAGACTTATAAAAACGGAATTGAGATAAAAAAGAATATAAAAAGTTTCATTTCTGGTACTTTCGAATTATAGTAGACTCATGGATGACCAAATCATTATTTATCATGGTTCCGAAAAAATAGTTGAAAAGCCCGTTTTAGGCGGAGGTTCGCTTAAAAATGATTACGGTTATGGCTTTTATTGCACCGAAGATAGAAACGCCGCTTGTATTTGGGCCAATCGGAACGGAACGTTTGGGTACTGCAATCGATATGAAATAAAGCAAAAAGGTTTAAAAGTCCTAGACCTCACTAGCGATGATTTCGATGCGATGCACTGGATATCTTTGCTTCTCCAACATAGAAGCCTTGACGAAGCCGACCAAAGGAAGTTTAAAACGCTGTTGACTGATTTGTTTTCCGCTTACCCCGTGTCTTTAGAGGATATTGATATTGTGGTTGGCTATCGGGCCGACGACCGTTATTTCCGTTACTGCAAAGATTTTTTGTCGAGTCAGCTGGATTACGACTCTTTAGTCAAATCTTTAAAACTCGGTCGGCTTGGCAAGCAGTACGTGCTTGTTTCGGAAAGAGCTTTTGAAAACCTACGTTTTCTTGATGCGGAACGCATAGACGACGGTTATCTTCATTCTTACGCTAATCTCATCGAAAAGGCTGGAGACGACTATCAACGAGTGCTGGAAGGTGTCGATCAAAGAAATGGGGTGTTTATCCGGGAGCTGCTTTATGGAAGACGTTGAACGTTATTCTTCAGAAATCATAGAACGCATTGGCCTGTTCTTTGAAATGTGTTTGTCATTAGGCGCTGTTCCAACCGATTTATTAGAACAGCGTTTGGCGTGGTCGGAAACTTTCGAAGCCCTGGAACGCGGTGACCCACGGGATCTGCTAAACGGAACGGTAGGGGATCTCTATAGAAGAGTTTTTCGTAGCGTAGATATTCCAAACCAATACCTGAGGGATTCGCGCTGCTATTGGATTGGGGAAAGCTATGCGCGTATTTTCCTAACCCGTCGCGTTTCTTTTTCGAGGAGTATGCTGCTAATGCCTGTCTCTGAAATGAAGGATTTGTTTTTGCCATATCACGAAATGGACCCAGAGCGAATTGTGGAGCTCTATGACAAAAGAGAAAAACAATCCAGCGTTTTGGAGTGTCTAAAACGTAAAAGACGCGTTACATACGTTGAAATTGTGAAACGGACAGGAATTTCGAAACCTACTTTATTTCGCATGAAGGACAACGCTGTTTTAGACCGAATCGGCTTAAAAGAAGCAAGCCGTCTCAGCTTTGTGCTGTCTTGCCCTGTGCGTTGTTTCCTAGTCGCGTTAACTAAAGACTGAAATTGTCTTCCATGAGATTTTGGAAGCTCGTAAGAACCCACATAAAATCAGGAGGTTTTGTCTTTTTCAGCTAGGTATGTTTTCAAAAACACGCTTTTGATTTATGGGAATATTGACAAAAACAAGGGTTGCAAGAAGCTGCGCGTTCGCTTGAAAAACCATCGTTTCCCGCTGTTTAGGTTGGCGCTTAATGCTAAGCTGAAGCCTTTTTTCCGTTAACCAAGCCGTCTGATTCCTACTCTTGAAAATGCGCTAAACGGATTCTCGATTGTCTCGGCCTAATTCCATACGCCATTATAAACTTATGGAAACTTTATAAACTTTTATGAACCCTTATGAACCTTAAAACGTTTTATTAACTTGGCAGAAAAGGTCTCTTTGTTTTCTATCGGCAAAAAGTCTAACGACGCGTTTGATGAGCCTTACGCAGAATCGTAAAGCCCAGAAGACTCCGCCTCGTTTTCGGCTATTTGATTCGATATGGGTGGCGAATTAGATCTATATAAACCGGGAGAGGATAGCCCTCTATGGTTCCGGGTTGTTTCTCTGGCACTTAATTGTGCGGTGTTTAACCCGGAAAGGGCGTTGACGCAAATCTTGGACGGAAGCCGCTGAGATAAAAAACAACTGCGCTTATTCGTGCATAAGAAGTCAATAATGTTCCATTTTTAGATGTTTTTCTCGCAAAAGCCCCTTGGATAAAAAAGGGAACTTCTAGTAAGCTTTTCCGCGCTATCCTGCTGGCCTTGGCAAAAGGCCTGGAAGAAAACTGGAATTATTGCTGACTTATCAAATCTTGTTTGACCCATAACAATGGAGACGATACGAGAAAGAGCGAATGGCTTTGATTCAATATCTACCATCTTTAGCTTAAGGAACCGTAAAAAGCGGAATTAAAAGCCCCCGCATCCATCTAAGGGGCGGGGGCCATCATTTCGTTGGTGCGGGCAACAGGACTCGAACCTGCACGGGGTGAACCAATAGATCCTAAGTCTATCGCGGCTACCAATTACGCCATGCCCGCATTTAAGGCGTTTGAGGCTTATGCCTCTTTCGCGTGAGAATGATACTCTATTTCGCCGGGCAGTTTAAACGTTTTCGAGCCAATTCGAGGCTAAGTGCCTCTAATTTCTTGGAGATTCAGCAACGGATGTCCTTTTTGAAGGTTTCTTCCTCTTCATCGAAGTCTTCATCGTCGAATCCACCGTTCTCTAGACTATCCATCAGTGCGTTGGCGGCTTCATCGACGAGCAGACCCTTTTTGCTGATGACGATTTTGACCTTCTTGGACTCGATGTAGGGGATGAAGAGAGCAATCGCGTATAAATGATCGAGGTAATTGTCGACGTAGATTTTCTTGGGCAATTGATATTCCCTCAGTTTCTCTTCCAAATGGGCGTTGAGGTCGTCGAAGGGTCGGCCGTTTTTGGCTTTGCCTAGTTGCCCGGTGTAGACGTAACCCGTTTTATGGTCGGCGATAATCGCGACGTATGCCCAATGGGCGATTTTCTCGGGGTTTTCCTCGTCGTCGAAGGGAGCGGGGATGGCCCTAAGGGCAAGATCCCAGGAGTCCGGGGCTCCGGTTTCGTAAATGGGATGAGAGAAGTGGGCGTGGAAGGTGTCGGGGAAAAGAGGCTCAAGGCCGTCGTTTTCTCCCGTTTTCTCCAAAAGCAAAGGGATTTTTGAATTTAAGTAGGCGTCATAAGTACCGCCATCGAAGGGATGATTTTTATATTCTTTGTCGAACTTTTCGAGGCGCGTCTTCACTGTATCGAAATAGAGAATCGCCCTTAAGGCAAGGGATTTGGGGAGATAGCAGCTCATCATGGTTCCGCCCCTCATATAGATGGAGGTGAAGTGATTGTCATCGCCGTAGGGATTGTGCCCGGGTTCAAAACCAACATCCTCCTCATCGTCCTCGTAATAGAACGAGAGCATGTTGGCTAGGGAGTTCGATGTGTTTTTGTCTAGCCCAAGGGCTCTCTCGTTTATCGTCGCTACCATGGCGTTCCCCTCGAAGTCTTGAGGGTAAAAGCTGATGCCTTTGACCATCCCGGCGTTTCCTAAGATCGTTAAAGAGGTAGATTCGTAAGAGGTAGAGAAATGGAATAAGATGCCATCGTAATAACGCTCTTCGTATTTCTTGGATTCGAAATAGACGAGCTCTTCCCTTATCTTTTTGTAGAGTTCGGGCTCCGCCTCGACTTCCCTTAAGCCGAATTCGGCAGATAGGCTGGTGATTTCCGGCAATAGGGATTCGCGTAGTTCCAAGAACCATTCTTTTTCAAGGTGGTTCGCGGCGATGATCTCATTCCACTTTTTGGTCGAGTAGCTTGAAGGGGAATTTGGGAAAAGGTCTTCGTGTTTCGTCCTAAAAACGCGTTTGGCGTCTTTCCAAACGGTGCGCACACACTCTATGGACGCGGTTTCGCCAACTTTGGTTTTGGAAGTCTTGAAATTCTCCGCGTAGAAATGGCCTTCTTTTAGAGAATATTGCAAACTGTCATAAGGAAGCTTCTCTATAAGCTTGACGGCTTCGTCGATATCAATCATATAAGCACCTCTTTTAATTTATTCTAAACTAAAAGCGACATGAGCGGTGCGAAAGTTATCGCTAACCGAGCGCGCTTTTGCGAAGCGTTTGAAGTTGAGGCGATTTCTTACGCTTGTTAAGGCAACGCTAGGCGAATTAAGGTAGAATCTTCGGGCTATGGAACTCATTCAATACCTATCAACCAAATTGGGTCTAAACCCCGTCAACGTCGCCTCCGTTTTGAAGATGATGGAGGAGGGTTCGACCATCCCCTTCATCGCCCGTTACAAAAAAGAAGAGACGGGCAATATGTCCGACGTCACTTTAAGAAGCTTAGAAGAAGAAAAAGACAAATTCGAGAAACTAGAAGAGAGAAGACAAACCGTCTTAAAAAGCATCGAGGAGCAGGGGAAGCTCACGCCTGAATTGAAAGAGCAGATCATCGCCTGCGAAACCTTGTCTCTATTAGAGACGATTTATCGCCCCTATAAACCCAAGAGGAAAACCAGAGGGTCAATCGCCAAAGAAAAGGGCTTAACCCCTTTAGCGGAGATGCTTCTAAATCAAAATAATACGCTTAAAGATTTAGAGGAGCTCGCCTCTTCCTTGGTCAATGAGGAAAAAGGCGTCAAAAGCAAAGAAGAGGCTCTTCAAGGGGCGATGGATATCCTCGCGGAAGAGTGGAGCGACAACGCCGATTTCTATTTGTTCGCCAAGGCTTACATCAATAAAACCGGGAAAATCGAAGCAAAAGAAACCAAAGAGGACGTTGACCAGAAATATCTTAATTACAATGATTTCTCTGTCCCCGTTTCTCGTATCAAATCCTATCAGGTCTTAGCCCTCACTCGCGGAAAGAAAGAAAAGAAGCTCACGTATGGCTTCAGCTATGACCAAGTGACCATCCATAACCAAATCGCGAGGACCGTTATCAAAAGGAATAGCCCCTATGAGCCCATGCTTCGGGCGACCATCGAAGATTGCTATAAGCGTTTGATGGGCCCTTCGGTGGAAAATGAAATTTGGAACGACCTCTTCTCTTCCGCCGAGGATTCTTCCCTCGTCTTGTTCTCCAAAAACCTCAAGCAGCTTCTTTTGGGCGCTCCGCTTAAGGGGAAGAAGATCCTTGGCTTCGATCCGGGGTATCGCAACGGCTGCAAATTAGCCCTTATTAACGAATCCGGCGCCGTGTTCACCTCTTGCATCATCTATCCAACGGTGGGCAAAGAGAAGGAATCAGAATGGAAGCTATTATCCATCTATAAGCAATACGGCTTTGACGCGATTGCTTTAGGGAACGGTACTGCAGGAAGGGAATCCGAGGCCTTTTTGCGTCGTTTCTTTGAAAAATACGGCATCAGCAACGTTTCTTTGATCACCGTCAATGAGTCTGGCGCCTCCGTTTATAGCGCTTCCCCTTTGGCCGTGAAAGAATTCCCCAACATGGATATTGAGGAACGTTCCTCCGTTTCTCTTGCTAGAAGGCTCCTCGACCCTATGGCAGAGCTTGTTAAAATCCCCCCTGAGGCCATTGGGGTAGGGCAATATCAGCACGACATGGATGAGACTCGCCTTAAGCAAACCCTTTCCGCGACTACGATGGACACGGTCAATGAGGTTGGCGTCTGGGTCAATACGGCCTCCCCGTCCTTGCTTAAATACGTCTCCGGGCTGAATGAGAAAACCGCGAACGCCATCGTCGCCTATCGCGACGAGAATGGGCCGTTCAAGCAAAGGAAAGACTTGATGAAAGTCAAAGGATATGGGGCGAAGGCCTTCATGGATTCGGCTGGCTTCCTCCGCATCGAAAACGATAACCCCCTTGAGAAGACCGCGGTTCATCCTAAAGATTATGAGACCACCTATGCGTTGCTTAAGAAGCTTGGACTTGAGCTCGGCGAGCTTGGCAGCGAAAAAGCCACGAGCGTCCTCGATGACATTAAGAATATCCCCGCCCTGGCTAAAGAGCTGGGTATCGGCGAATACACCCTTTCTGATATTGTCTCCGAGCTTAAGAAGCCTGGACGTGATCCCCGCGAGAAAGCCGTTTCCGCGACTTTGGACAGCAAGGTCAAGGAAATCAAAGACTTAAGCGTCGGCATGGTGCTTAACGGCACGGTTAGGAACCTCTCCGATTTCGGGGCCTTCGTCGACATCGGGGTCCATCAAGACGGCTTGGTGCATATCTCTGAAATCGCCAACCGCTTCATTCATCACCCCTCCGAAGTCCTCGCCATGGACCAAATCGTCCGCGTCAAAGTCATTGGGGTCGATTTAAACAGGAAGAGAATCTCCCTTTCGATTAAACAGGTCAAAGCCGACGAATAACAACAACCAATCATTTCACTTAATCCCCGCCTATTGATTCCGGCGGGGATTTTAATTGCCGGCTAAACAATAAGCATCGCCTTAAAAAGCATCTTTTTGGCTATATCAAGTTACTTAACCGCTTATCTTGCTGTGCTAGAATTCTTATGAAAAAAGGAGCTTGATCATGGGCAAAGGAAAACGTTTCTTCGGTCTCCATTTCGATTATCACGCTTGCAAGGAAACCAAGGATATTGGAAAGAATTTCGATCCCTCCATCTTGGAGAAAATCATCAAAGAGGTGAAACCGGATTTTATTCAGTGCGACACCAAAGGGCATCCGGGATTGACTTCCTATAACACGAAAGTTGGCGTCACCGCTCCGGGGATGGTCAAAGACCTTCTCGCCCAATGGAGGAAGGTGACGAAGGAATATGGCGTCCCCCTCTATTCCCATTATTCGGGAATTTGGGACAAACAAGCCGCGATCGATCATCCGAATTGGCCCGCCGTTTTCCAAGATGGAACCTCTTCGGACAGGATGTCCGTTTTTGGCCGTTACGAAGAAGAGAGGATGATTCCCCAACTTAAAGAGCTCATCGAGGAATACAAGGTGGACGGGGCTTGGGTCGACGGCGATTGCTGGGCCGTCATTCCCGATTATTCAAAAGGCGCAAAAGAGGCCTACGCCAAGGAATTCGGCGCAGAACCCCCGAAAAAAGGCGAAGAAGGTTATAAGGAATTTTTGGAATTCAACCGCCGTGGCTTCGTCAATTACGTCAAAAAATACGTCGATGCTGCCCATTCGTCCAATCCGGATTTCATGATCACGAGCAATTGGATGAATACGGCTTGGCTGCCTGAAGATTTGCGTCTAACCGATTACATCTCCGGGGATTTGTCCCCGACCAATAGCGTCGATAGCGCTCGCTTCGATGGAAGAATCATGGCCATGCACGACCGCATGTGGGACATCATGAGCTGGGGCATCGGCTTCCCTGTGCACCACACTAAAGGCGTCGTTCAGCTTGAGCAGGAAGCCGCTTGCATTTTGGCTTTAGGCGGAGGCTTCCAGATTTATAACATTCAGGATCCGACCAACGTGTGCCTCGAACCCGGGGCCATCGGCCATTGGGCGGAGGTCTCTAAGTTCTGCCACGACAGAAAAGAATACTGCTACGAATCGAAGTTCGTCCCGGATTTGGGAATCTTGTATGCAACGGATTCCTATTATGATTGCTTGGATATCATTTTCTGGAGGGATTGCTCCTATAACAGCGAGCTCTATGGGACGCTTCTTGGCCTTCTTGACCAAGGCGCCTCCGCGAACGTTGTTTTAGATAGCCACTTAAGCAAAGAACTGCTTAAGGCTTATCCGCGCTTTGCCGTAAGCGATGCGACCGTTTTGCCCGAAGCCACCAAGAGTCTTCTTTTGGACTACGCTTCAAATGGGGGAGAGCTTTTATTGATGGGGCCTCATACATTGCGGCAATTCGCCTCGGATTTGGGCTTTACCCTTTCGTATAAAAAAGAGAAGCACCCTATTTGCTTCCTTGCAGATGAAACTTCTTCCTTAGAAGTCCGGGATGAATTCGCTCTTATTGAAAGCGGGAATCTCGAATCGCTTTATAGCCTATACGCGGCAGATGTCGCTGGGGACGTGGAATGCACGAATCCGCCTCCAACCATTCTTAAAGGGAAGAAAGAGTATCCCGGCCTAGCTCGCATCCGTTATGGCAAAGGCTCGATTTTCCTCGTTCCCTTGAACTTGGGCGTCTCTTATTTGAAAGAAAAGACGGTTGAACTAGAGAAGTTCTTCGCCTTGATAACCTCCTCGTTCAAGGAAAGAACGATCGAACATAATCGCCCCGAAGAGCTTGAGGTGGTCTACACCGAAAAGGAAGGGAAACGGTACCTTCATCTCATCAATCTCCTCGGTCCCCATCGCGTTAGCTCGGTTGCAAGCTTCGAGAAGATTCCTCCCTTGATGGACGTTAACTTATCTATTAAAGCTGACGCCGCCCCAAAGGCATTAAGCAAGAAGCCTAGCGGTGAGCCGGTGTCATTCGATTACGACGAAAAAGCTAAACGCATCCTCATTCATTTGGATTCCATTTCTCTTTATGACATCCTCTGCTTTGAATATTAATTTGGTCTCTTCGCTTAAAAAACATTGGGGGCGTGTATTAAATATGAGCCATTTCATTAACGATAAGGACGCACTCTCTTTTTTGAGAGAAGCCCCTTGGATTTACGAGAACGAAAATCCCCAGGAAGATGAATATACCTTTTATTCAGGCTCGTTTATCGCAGAGGAGGAAGATTTGACTCTTTTAATCTGCGCCGATAACGACGCCGCATTCTATTTGAATGGGGAGCTCGTTTATTTCGGTGTTTCGCCCTCTTATCCAAATCACCCCATCGCCGATGCGATTGCCGTGAAGGGGAGAAAAGGGGAGAACCATTTCTCCATTTCGCAATATTATTTTGGATCCGATGGTTTTTCGAGTTATTGCAAAGGCCCCGCCAGATTGAAATTCGTTATCCTGGATTCTAGCAAGCACATTCTTTCTTGCAGCGGTTCTTCGATTCAATCTTGCCTAGACCTGCATTATCAAAGTCATCTTAAGAAAGTCATAACGCCTCAGCTTGGCTATTCCTATTCCTATGATGCGAACGAGTTCGAATATATTCTCCACCCTTCTTTTGTGGTTCCGGATTCGGGGGAAATCGAAATGCGCATCAACCAAAAATGCCGTTTCGATGGCAGAGCGGAATATACCTTAGAAAAGCTCGGAGAAGGCCATTACATGATTGATTTCGGCAAGGAAGTCGTGGGGGTCTTGGATTTGGACTTTGTTTCGGAACACCCCCAAAAGATACGCTTTACATACGCCGAGCATAGGGAAAGCGAGAGCCTAACTTATTTGATTGGAGGACGTGATTTCTCCATAGATTACACCGCAAAAGCCGGGCAAAATGTTTTTTGCGGGGTTTTTAGGCGCCTAGGGCTTCGCTATTTGGAAGTCTTCGCCGAGGAAGATTTAAATATCAATTATATTGGCATCCAAAAGGTTGTTTATCCTTTCGAAAAAATACCCCATAAGGTCGATGACCCCTTGCTTCAAAAGATTTACGACGTCTCGGTTTATACCCTGGAATGTTGCTACCATGAACATTACGAAGATTGCCCATGGAGGGAGCAGTGCCTCTATGCGATGGATAGTTTCAACCAGGCTTTGGCCGGTTCCGTTTGCTTTACTAATACTGAGCAAATAAAGTCTAGCTTAAAACTCATTTCCTATGATCAAAGGAGCGACCATCTTTTATCCATTTGTTCTCCCTCGAATGGGAATTTGACGATTCCTGGTTTCTCCTTGTTTTATATTCGCGCGGTCGATTTATATCTGCGAAAAACCGGAGACGTTGAATTCGTTAGAAGCGTTTATCCAAAAATAAGAGAAATCGCGGAGAGATTTTTCGCTCAGGAAAGCGATGGACTTCTCTATACCTTCGATCACGATGGCGTTTGGAATTTCTATGAATGGGCAGAGAGCCTTGATGGAGGCTTGTTCCAAAAGCAAGAAAGAAAAGCCGATTTGATTCTTAACGGCCTTTTCTTATTTTGTTTGCCATGCTTAGAACGCATTGAAAAGGAATTGGGCCTTCAGAGCGATTATTCTTCATTTAGGGATCGTAACATAAAAAAGGTCAGAGAAACGCTTTTGAGTGACGGTTTCTTTGCGATGTCGAAAGACAATTCCTTGCTTTCTGAATACGGGAATGCCTTGGCTATTCTTGTGGGGTACGCGAATGAACAAGAGGCTAAGAAGATAGCAGAAGAGCTCAAAAAGCCAAAATCCAAATTGGTCAAATCAACCTTGGCCAGTCGCCCATTTGTCTATGATGCCTTACTTAAAATCGATGCAAACAACGCCTCTTTTGTCATTTCTGACATCAAACGCGTCTATGGGAAGATGCTTGGTGAAGGCGCTACAACCTTTTATGAGACCGAGCTTGGATGGCGGGATTTCTCTGACGCGGGGAGCCTTTGCCATGGCTGGTCGGCGTGCGCCATCCATTATTTGGACCGTCTTGGATACTGCCATTAACTAAAACGTCAACGGAAATTGATTTAATTCTTTCGATTAGTTCGAAATAATTTTCTGTCGGTAAAACGGGAAAAGATTATCGGTTTATCGGTCATGCGCGTTAATATGTATGAAAGTTTTACAAGGACAGAGAAATGAACAACGAAAACCATCCGAAGATCATTGCTGTGTCCGGTAAGGGCGGAGTAGGCAAAACGTCGCTTGCGGCGGTCATTGTCAAACTGCTTGTTTCCGCTTATCCGGACAAAAAGATTTTGGCCATCGACGCCGATCCCGCCGTTGGGCTTTCAACCGCTTTGGGCATTGAGCCCGAGAAAACCGTCGACGACGTCCGCAAGGAAGCCATCGCCGCCGCCGGAGAAGGCAAAAACGCCGTCGTCGAGGTGCTTGGCAATGCCGAATACAGCATCGAAGAGGCCATGGTCAAAGGGAATGGCTTCACTTTCATCGCCATTGGTCGTCCTGAAGCCGCCGGATGCTATTGCAAAATCAATACCTATCTTAAAGACGTCATCAGCGCCCTTTCCTCTCATTTCGACTATGTTGTCATCGATGGGGAAGCGGGCATTGAGCAAGTGAACCGCAGGGTCATGGAAAAGGTGACCCATTTGCTTTTGGTTTCCGATCAAAGCAAGAAGGGTCGCCAAGTCGTACAAACGATCAAGACGGTCGCCGACGATTTGGTGATGTATGAAAAAATCGGCGTCATCGCCAATCGCCTTTCCGAAGAGGCGATGAACGAAGAGCTTGATTTCGGGGGCATTGAGGTTTTGGCCAAAATCCCATTCGACACCAAACTCAGCGAATATGACCTCAAAGGGGAAAACGTCTTCTATATCCCCGACGACGCTCCAATCGTGATTGGGGCAAAATCCGCCCTTGGCAAAATCGGAATCCTCTGATTCCGCATATAAATTAAGGAGATACGCATGCGCGATCTAAAGCACATCTACTATTTCGAAAAGCTCCTTGAGAACTCCTATAATGAGCTTATAGGCGAGGCTCAAGAGCAGGGCAGAAAGGCCATCGGCCACGTCTGCTATCAGGTGCCGGAACCTTTGCTCAACCTTCCCGGCATCTTCTCCGTCCGCCTACGCGCTCCTAGGACGACTTCAACCGAGATGGGGAGTTATTATCTCTCTCCAATTTTCTGCGAAGCTTGCCGCGCCATTCTCGAACGCGCTCTTGAAGGCGGCTTTGATTTTCTCGATGGAATCATCGCCCCGGAAGCCTGCGCTATGATGAACCGCTGTGTTGAGAACATCGAGCATCTTAATTGCTGCACGAAGCCCCATTTCTTCGCTTCTTACGTCGACGTCCCGATGAAAAGCGATGACGTCACGCTTAAGCATTACGTCCTCCAAATGCAGGAGCACGTCCTTAAGCCCCTCCATGAGAAGCTTGGAATCGATATTTCTGACGCCGCGATCCGTCAGGCCGTCAAAGAGCAAAACGAGATTTCCGCGGTTTTGACTGAAATTGGCGATTACCGCAAAGACGAGCAACCTCGCATCACCGGGTATGAGTTCGCTGTGCTTTGCCTCGCTTCCTATTGCTGCCCCAAGGATTTGATCCTTCCTAAGCTTAAGGAAACCGCCGAAGAGCTTAAGACCAGAGTCCCTGAGCCCAAAGGCGCCTATCGTTGCCGCGTTGCAATGGTCGGCAGCGAAATCGATGACCCTCAGCTCCTCAAATTAGCCGAGGAATGTGGGCTTATCGTTGTTGCCGATCGCTATTGCTTCGGCTCTTTGCCCGGCAGACAGGTCATTGAGCTAAACGATGACGAAGACGCTCTCACCCAAGTCTGCCGTTACTATATGACCTCCGGGCAGTGCCCTCGCTTCCTCGATACCGAGAAGGTCAACGAACGCCATGCCTACGTGGATAAAATCTGCAAGGAATACCACGCGGACGGCATCATCATCGAGCAGATTAAATTCTGCGATTACTGGGGATATGGCCGCGCGTTCATGAACGCCGTTATGCAGCATGAATACGGTTATCACGTTCTCTCCATCGACCGCCCCTATTGCGTTGGGCAATCCGGGCAATTGAGGACGCGCATCCAAGCCTTCATCGAAGCCGTCGAAATCAAGAACATCCAACAGGAGAAAGGGGAATAACATGGGCGCTAAACTCAATTCGAATGAGCTAGGCAAACTCAATAAGCCCGGCAAGAAGTGCGCCACCCACCGTGAGTGGCGCGGCTTCAAAGATACGATGTACGACTTCTCCCGCTGGTTGCATAACCTCGTGGTGATGTCGAAATTCATCATGAAGCCGACGACCCTTAAAGCTGCGTTCACCTATCGCTGGTTCGGGAACTACATGGCCGCGTTCGATTACATCGACCGCCACGTCGAAGGGGTTAGGGGACCGCAGCTCCGCATCGCCCACATCGAATACGATTCCATCGTCGAGCATTTGACTCAGACCATGGACACCTTGTTCAAATGCGATAAGCGCATCGGCAACAAAAAAGGCAAATACGATGAGCTCAACAAGAAGCTCGTCATCATGGATGAGAACGGGATGATGGTCATCGCGACCGGCTTCCCCAACTTGAAGTTCCTCTCTAAAGAAGTTCCCGCCATCTACACCGGTAGCACCATTGCTCAAGATGGCGTCCTCCATTACATCGAAGCCGCTGAGGAATTCCAGATTCCTAGCGACGTCTGCCCGATGCCCTGCGCTGAGCTTGGCTGCGCCATCGAAGAGGACTACCCCCTCTGCGGCGTTTGCGCGGTTCATTGCAACACCACCTGCGACGGCTCTTTGATGGGCAACCAGATCGAAGACCGCCATGACCACATTCCCTCCTTCACAATGGCCGCCCCGATGCGCCATCAGCAAAAATCCGTTTTGGCCTATTCTAGAGACCAAATCGTTGAGGCTATTAAGTTCATCGAAAAGCACACCGGCGAGAAATGGGACTGGGATGCCTTCGCTAAGAACATGAAGACCTACAACGCCCAGAACGCCTTGTTCGAGCAGTGGATGGAGATGAACAAAACCCCTTATCCTCAGGTTGTCGGCAACAACATCATGCTTTACCGCGACGCCGAATACATGGTTATCTCAGGTCGCGATCCCTCGTTCTTAAAGCTCGACCAAAAAATTACTGATTTGGCCAAAGAAGGCTACAAAAATAAGGTTCTTGCGGCAAAAGAGATTCGCCATAGGGCTTTGGTTTGGGGCGTTCACGCGCAATATTACACCGCCTTCAACCAGTGGCTTGCCAATTGCTGGGGCATCGTGACGCTTTGTGACATGCTTAGCTTCACCCTAACCAAACCCATCAACTACGAAGACCACGAACAAGCCATGCTCGACCTTGGCGAATACAACATGAACATGATCATGCGCAACCACTCTAATGGTGGCTATGAAGTCGGCGTTGAACAGCTCTGGCAGTATTGCGAAGAATACCACGCTGACATGGTTATCATGTACGAGCACATCGGCTGCAAATCGATGGCCGGATACCATGGCTTGCTTGAAGAAGAAGGCCGCAAGAGGGGTATCCACATCGTTTGGGTCTACCACGCTTTGATGAACCCCACCAAAGCCTCAAGAAAGGATATGAGGAACGACGTTAACCGTTACATGAAAACGGTTCTCCGCGAAGAGCCTCTTGATGCCTCGCTTGTCGATTACGACGATACAGCTCGCTGGTAATGAAAGGAATTGCATAACATGAAGTATTATGGCGGTTGCGACGCAGGGTCCACTTACACCAAATGCGTCATCCTCGATGAAAATGGGAAGATAGTTTCTAACGCCACCATCAAAAGCAAAATCAACACTGTAGAAAGCGCCGAACTCGCGCTTCAGGAAGCCGTTAGCAAAGTCGAAGGGCTCTCCGATCCCAAAGAGCTCGCCTATCTTGTCGGAACCGGCTATGGGAGAAACAAAGTCCCCTTCGCCGATGAGAACATCTCCGAAATCTCCTGCCACGCCATGGGCGTTCACCTCGCCGATCCCAGCGTCACCTCCATCATCGACATCGGTGGGCAAGACGTCAAAGGCATCGCTATCGACCCTAAAGACGGCACGGTCATGAATTTCGCCATGAATGACAAATGCTCCGCGGGGACCGGACGTTTCTTCGAAGCCATGGCCCGCAGCTTCGAGATGGATCTCGATGAATTCTGCGCCCTCCCGCTCAAAGCGAAGAACATCATCCCCATCACCTCACAGTGCACCGTTTTCGCAGAGAGCGAAGTCATTTCCCTCGTCGGCGAAGGCAAACCGATGGAAGACATCGCTGCCGGACTTATGACTAGCGTCGCCAAAAGGTGCTTTGTCATGGCTAAGAAAGCCGGTGCTACCGATTCCATCGCCTTGACTGGCGGCTGCGCGAAAAACCTCGGCTTAAAGCAAGCTATCGAGAAGGTCCTTCACCTCAAGGTCAAAGACCTTCCGATCGACCCTCAATTGATGGGGGCCTTGGGCGCGGCGGAATTCGCCAGGCAAAAAGGAGGGGCGAAGGCCTAATCGAATATGGCTTGGTGGATTATTCTATTAATCGTTCTTGGCTCCATCGTCGCCGCGGTGCTGCTCCTATTCATCCTTTTGTTCCTTGTCTATTTCTTCAATGTCGATAGCAAATTGCTCGTCCACGTGCAGAAATGGCTCCAACGCTTCTACAATAAGCGCGAAAGGGACCGCCACCTCGAATAATGAAGGTTTACGACGAAACGATAAAAAAGACTTTGGCCTTGCTTGGGAAATCCCAGGCAAGGCTTTTGCCGTTGGTCGACGGGTATCCTTTGGAAGAAAACAAAGTTTTTCTTTTCCCCGAGGACGCTGCGGTTGATTTGGGCGGAAGGGAAAAACCCTCTCCCTACGAAATCGCCTATACGTCCTCGACGGATTTAGTTAAAGACGACGCCTGTTATCTTATTGGAAAAGACTTGAAGGAACTCTCTGGGGAAACGAGTTTCGCTCATGTGAGCTTCCTACGATTTGAAGAAGAGGAAGACGCGAAAGATCAGACTCTCTATCGCTTACTGCGCAATATCGAATACACGCGCTACAAGCTCAATCCCCACGCGACGATGATCAGGGTCAACACCAATCGGATAAGGGAAGGCGTTCTCGTTGGGAAGGACGCTCTAGCCAAAGGCTTGGACTTTTCTAAGCTTGGGGCCTTGTTTGCCTCCTCCTTTAAAAAAGAGGAACGAGTCAAAGCGGTGGTGCAGTATTTCATCACCGACCCAGACTTTCCTTATAAAGAGCTTGAATCCTTAGCCAAGCAAAGCGAAGGCATCACTGTGACCCTCGACCACATCATGAAAAAACTCGCGATGGATTGCAACAGCTGTCAGTTCAAAGGCGTCTGCGATGAAATCGAAGGGATGAGAGACGTCCATAGAAAAGAAGTAAAATTCTAGTTATGCTTGTTTGCCCTTGTTTTCAAGGGCTTTCATTTTAAGGTGAAGCTATGGTGAAAATTGAAAACGAAAATCTTATGGTCGAAGTCGCTTTGAAAGGCGGGTTCCTAAAAAGAATCTGCGACAAAAGAAAAGGCAAAGAAATCCTCTACGACGCGAAGGGGGAATGGCCCTTTGGGGACCATATTCTTTTCCCCGTCATCGGTGCGAATAACGAATATTCCTTATACGGAGAGAATTATTGCTTGCCGCAGCGCCATGGCTTTGCCTGGTATTCTGATTTTGAGGTCATCTCTAAAAAGGAAGGCGAAGTGTCTCTTCTACTAAGTAAAAAAGAAGGGGAAGAAAAAGAATATCCGTTCCCCTTTGAGATGGTTCTTACTTACTCTCTAATCGAGAATAAGCTCATTAGGGGGTGCCAAGTCACCAACCTCGGCCAGAGACCATTGATATTCCAATTCGGTTTGCATCCGGCTTTCAACATTGACTTCTCGAAGGCGACGTTAGAAGTGGGAGGGGAGACGACTTTGCACGTGTTGGGAAAAGACGGCTTCATTTTCAAAGAGGTTCCTTGGCCTTTCTCCTCTTCTTGGGATTTGATTCGTAATGAAATCGCAGACAAAGACACTTTGGTTATCGATAACCCCTCGGGGAGAATCATATTGAACAATGGGCAAGGAGACCGCATCGAACTGCTTTCTTCCTGCCCTTATTACGCCTTATGGACACCGCATAAAGAGAATAAGGATGACTTCTTGTGCGTGGAGTCTTGGTATGGCATTTCTCCTTATAAAGGAATGAGCCATGACCTTTCGGAAAGAAAGGGCGTCAATATCGTTTCTAAATCTAAGAGTTTCATCGACACTTATATATTCGATTAACCCATGCGTTTAAAGCACCAATCAAAAAGCCTCATCTGAGGCTTTTTGATAGAACGCTTATGGAATAATGAAGTTTTGCGTCGTTATTCGAGATTCGCCCTATTGATGGCATCAGCAATTACTCTAGCGATGGACTCTGAACCTTTGTCGCTAGGGTGAATCCCATCGTAGGTGGTGCCTATGGCTTCTAAGGGATAGGGGTAAATTCCACAAGCCGGATCAAAAGGCATGGTGGTGTAATTGGGATAAGGCAAATCGATGGTTCCATTACCCGTGAAGCAACGCTTGAATTTGACGGCGTTATGACAGGTTATGCCGGATTTATCGTGGGTATTGACGCTTATGACGCCTTCTTCCCTGGCAAAGTTGTATATTGCGTTTGCAATTTGCTCGATGGTTTGCCCGGAATATGGCTCGTAGCTACCTTTGAAATTATTGTAGTAATCCGCGATATTGACGCAGTCGGTTCTTTCAACGGGGTTGCAAATAAAGATTTTAGATTCTGGAGCGACTTTTTTAATCCGTTCTACGATTATGCCCAAACTTCCCAAAATTGTTCCTTTAGTTCTAAAGAGATAGTCTCTTTGAGTGCCCAAAGGGGTAGCGCGGCCCCAATCATTCGTGCCAAGCATAACGATGTAGTGGTCCCCATAGGGATAGGCTTCTCCGCGTTCAGCCCAATCGATTGTTCTCCAACCGTTTTGCCCGATGTTTATAAGATCGGCCTTAAAAGACAATTTTTCCATCACCCTTGAAAGTGTCCCTTTGGTCAAGCGGAAGCCCGTTTCATCAAGATGCTCATTCAAGTAGAAGAAGGAATCGCCTATCGCTACAATTTTCTTGGTTTGCATGTTTGTATTATTTCATAAGGACGCAAAAAAGCCATATTTTTTATGCCCCTCCGTTTTCTTTTTCAGACTATTGCAATTTTAAACACGCTCAAGCAATCGTAAATTCCAAAGGAAAGTTCTCATAAGCCGAATCCGGTGATTTGATCTTTCTGTCCGAAGATATTGTTCGCTATAAAAAACTCTAACGGCTTCCCAAATATATAATGGAGGTGCCCGACGCCTACTTTTTCCGAATTTCCATTTCAAAAAGGTGACAATTAATTTGTTAGGAGTGGAACGCTATGAAAATTAACTTAGCAAACAAATTTGATAATAACATCACACGAAAATATGGGCGCTCGCATGTTTTCGACTCTTCTGACCTAACTTCTAAAGAGAAGAGCATGTGGCGATTGGCTTTGTGGCTTCTTAAGGACAACTATCCTAAAGAGGTTTTCGATAGGGACAAAGATTCAAAATTCATAGCCGAGTGCATGGATATATTTTTTAGCGTCAACGGAGGCGAACGCTTTACGTTTGACGAATGGTGGGATTATATAGCGTCCAAGTAAGGCGCTTTGTTTCCCCAATCTTCAGCTTAGCGGGCGTATTGCTCTTTAAGCGGCTTCCTGTGCGCATTTCATTTCTCCGACTTTTGGTTTGCCTTATATAATGGGCGTGCAATGCTTAAAAGACTTTCAATAACCAACTTAGCGATTCTTGAAAACATCGATATCTCCTTCCAAAAAGGCTTCACCGTTTTAATGGGCGGAACCGGGGCGGGTAAAAGCCTCCTCATCGATTCGCTTTCTCTTCTCCTTGGCGCGAGAGCTTCCAATGAGCTTATTAGAACAGGCGAGAGCAAAGCGACCATCAAAGGCTATTTCCTTTGCTCTTCGGTAAAGCTCTCCGCTATTTTGGCTTCTTTAAATATTCCCTTTGATGGAGAAAATTTGACTATCGAAAGAATTCTTTCTAAATCCAAGGGCGTTATAAAAGCCAATGACGTTTCCATCAGCCTTTCAGATTTATTGAAGATTGCCCCGTTTTTGGCGAATATCTCTTCTCAGTTCGATTCGGTCAAACTGCTTAATCCGGATAATTATCTTTCTATGGTGGACGGCTATAAGATGGACGCCATCGCCCCTTACTTGGAGAATTACCAGGAAAGTCTATCCGATTACAAAAAGAAACAGGCTGCTTATGAGACCTTGCTTGAAAAGAAAAGAAAACTCGATTCGGAAAAAGACTTCTATTCCTTCCAACTCAATGAATTGAAGCAAGCCTCTTTAAAAAAAGGGGGAACAAGAGGAAATCGAGAATGAGATTTCTCTTTTGAGGAATTACGACGCGATTTATAACCTCATTCAGGAATCCTCCGAATATGTACACGGGGATGTCTTAGAACAACTCTACAACCTTAATAAGAACATCAAGAAGCTCTCCTCTTATCAAGCCCAATACCAGGAGGAATCTACTCGCTTGGATAATTCCTATTATGAGCTAGAGGACATTTTCTCTTCGCTTAAGAAAGAATTCTCTTCGCTAGATTACGATCCGAATAGGCTCCAAGAATTGGAAGACAGGTCTTCTGAGCTCTCTAGCTTAGAGAGGAAATACCGTAAATCCATCGACGAGCTCATCGCTTATCAAAACGAACTTGAATCTCTTATCGGGAAAAACTCGACTTTTGAGGACGATTTGTTTTCGGCTAAAGAAGAAGCGGACGCAGCTTGCAAGACTTGCTTCCAAAAAGGCAGGGAACTTTCCTCTTCAAGAAAGCAAGTCGCCAAAATGATAGAGAAGCAACTAAAGAAGAGCCTGCGCGACCTTTTGCTTTTAGATCATTTCGAAATATCCTTCAATGCAATCCCGGAGAAAGAGGATCCTTCTGCGCTTAAAGAGAATGGCCTTGATGAAATTCTATTTTTGATGGAAACGAATATAGGTGAAGGGCTTAAGCCGATGGATAAAATCATTTCTGGAGGCGAAAGCAGCCGTATTCTTTTGGCCTTCCAGACCATTTTGCTTCAAAGTAATCAAGTCGGCACGGCGATATTCGACGAGATTGATACAGGGATTTCAGGTTCTGCTTCCCAAGCCGTCGCCAAAAAAATCTATGAGATATCCTTATCAACGCAGGTTCTAGCGATTACTCACGCCCCTCAAGTCGCATCGTTGTCCGATCACGCGGTTTTGATAGAAAAACAAATCGAAGAAGGCAGAACCTTCACAAAGCTCCACGAGCTTGATTTGGAAGAGAAGATAGACGCTGTTGCCGGGCTTATATCTTCTGGCGACATCACCCAAAAACAAAGAGACTACGCGAAGGAAATGATTATGCAAAAGGGCCTTTGACCTTTGAAGCGCCCCTTTTAACGTCTACTATCAATGGACTCTATTCCTCCCCTCTTTTTCCTTTTGATTACTATGTATTTGAACTTGATGGTTCGCTTAGGAGGAAAGAGAAATGCCGAAAATGTTCTACAAAAGAGCCGTGAAGCTCACCCAAAAAGAGTTTAAATTCTTAGGGGCGAGCCCTGAAGACCGCATCAAAGCGGAGTTAAATGACCCCGAAAGCTCGGAGGATTATAAGAATCATCTTTACGTCTTCTACCTAGAGGACATGGATGATGAAGACCTTATCTTGTTCTATGGTGGTCGCGTATGCTATTGGGGATATGATGATGGTGACGCAGATGGAAATCCCGTTTGCTACGTTGATTGGAAATGCGTGAATGAGGACGAAGAAATCGAAGTTTAACGTGCCATTTTCTATCTGAGGCGTAAAATAGGCTACGCTTTCAAAGGAGAACATATTATGCGCTTAAAAAATCAGTGGATTTGGGTTGCGATAGCCCGAATCGTCTTAGGCCTATTGCTGCTCGTTGGCGGAATTAGTGGGGCTCAAGCTTTCGTGGGTACCATCTTGACCGTCATGGGTGTGGTCGCCATTGTCTATGGCATCTTCACTATCATCACCTTGCGGTCGTTGCCTCTAGCCATAATCGAAATCGTACTCGGTATCCTCTTGATATCGTTTGCGTGGACGATTGCTTGGATAGCCTTCCTCGTCATTGGTGTCTATTTGCTCGTTTCGTCCATTTATGGCTTAGCCGTTTCTCACGTGATCATCTCTAACATCATCGGGATTCTAGCCGGCGTGATGATCGTCTTGATTGGCTGCGGAGTCAATTGGGCTTGGAGCTTCGGTAACGTCTTCTTCTATGTCGGCGGTGCCTTGATGATTGTCAGCGGCATCTGCATGCTAATCCGCTTGCCTAAGTAAATGAAAACCCGCAAAACAAGTGCATATCGCTTATTTGCGGGTTTTTTATTTTGCTAGTTGCGGCATTTGTTCTTTAAAAGCATGGTCTTTTCATATTGAAGTTACTTCAACATCTCATTGAAGTTTCATTGAAGTAGACATTGAAGTTGTGTTGAAGTAAAATAATTTTACCGGGGGATTTTCATGACTTTAAACGATTTGTACAAAGACATAATTGCCGAAGATGAGCAAATTGAATGTAAGGCTAGATTGGATAGAACGAATCCCCTTGGCTGGCTAAAAACCGTTGATGGGTTTGCTAACGCCAAGGGCGGCTTCTTGTTTTTGGGCGTTGAGGATAAAAGCGGAAAGCTGCTGGGCTATGAGCTTAAAGATATTGATTCCGAAAAGCTGTACTTTTATCACAACCTCCATGACCATTTCGATATTTTGCCCGAAGTCACGATTGATATTGTTCCGTATGGCGAAGGTGAAAAGAAACGCTATATTTTAAAAATCCACGTTTTGGAATCCTCTGCGAAACCTTTGATAATGTCTTGGCAAGGCATGCCATGCGTTTTCAAAAGAAGGGATGGGTATACTTCCGCAGCTACTGCTGAGGAACTGATGCAAATGTCTACGCAAAACAAAGCGGTTCAATTTGATCAAGGAGTTACGAACGTCGTTTTTAAAATGGAAGATTTTAAAACGCTATCTCATTTTTACGAGGAGCGCTTGGGAACGCCTTTAACTGAAAAGAAGTTGGCCGCGATAGGCTTTTTCGATGAATCCAAGAAATTGCGTAATGGGGCCCTTTTGTTCAAAGACGGTTATGACGGGGGCGCCTCAAGCGTCGTTTGCTCCATTTATGAAGGCTTTACTAGAGGTGACGATAGAGTCCTTGCTAGCAATAAGTTTGAGGGGAACCTGATTGATTGCTTTAATTACATGTTCAATTTTGTTATGGTGCAAATGAACAAAGGCTTTATAAAGAAAGACACTTATAGGGTCGATTTCGATGCCTTCCCCAGAAGGAGCGTGTTCGAAAGTTTAATTAACGCGCTCGCCCATCGTGATTATTTTATTCACGGTAGCGACATCTTCGTGGATTTGTTCAAGAACAGGCTCGTTATCTCTTCTCCGGGATCAATTTTCAAAGATGGCTCCACCAAAACGACCTACCAACTAGACAAACTGATTTCTTGCCGTAGGAATACTCTGGTTTCTAGCGTTTTTGTTTTGTGCAACGCGATGGAAGCAAAAGGAACCGGATTTGAAAAGATTTTGGAAGATTATAAAAATGGGGACGACCGCCATAAGCCGTTTATAAGAAGCAACGCCACTCAATTTTCGATTACTCTACCCGATCTTACCTATGAAGGCGGTGTCTCGATCGAAGAAGAGGCTTTAAACGTTCATGGGTGCATTCAAAACGAAAGCAGGCATGATCTCAAAATATTGGTCTACTGCTACTCCTCCTATAGAAGCGTCAAACAAATCGCCGAGAGCCTAGGCGTATCCAATTCAAGCTTCTTGAGGAAAAACGTAATAGATAACTTGGTTAAGCAAAACTTTTTACTGGTTAAGGAATCCGGGAAAGAAAAACTCTTTTTGACAAATCGCGAATTGGTTTCGATGTCTTGAACATCTGATTTAGTTTTGGCTCTGTGGCGATGTTGAAGTAACTTCAATATTTCATTGAAGTTGCATTGAAGTGGGTGTTGAAGTTGTATTGAAGTTTCCAATAAACTATCTTGAATTCGGTGAAAAGACTCTAGGCCTATGTAGAAAGCCGATTAAAAGAACTAACAATGTTTGAATCGGCTTTGCGCTATACGCATTTCTATAAGCATGTCGATGGTAAGCGTGCGCTCCTCAATGCGCTTTGGCCACCCTCCGAGCTAAGCCGCTTTACTTGCTCCCGGAACGGCCCCGTAACTTTTCGCGTTAGAAATTTTGGCCTAGAAAAAGAGGCGGGATAGAAACAATCGCTTAACGGTATGTCTCTTTGAATTTGGATTTGATTCTCAAGCTCGCTTCAATGTGCATAATCCAATGTCTTGAGAAAGGCATTTGAAGTAAGCCCCTTATGTCTTTGCCACACCAATAAGGGATGAGCCACGAGGCGTTTTCGGAAGAACTAACCACCATAAGCTTCCGCAGCCTATCTTCATCCACCTCCGTGAATTTTCGTTTTAAATCTTGATAGGAAAACTCTTCCAATAAAGCGTCCGTACTTTCTTTGACGCTGATGGCGTAGTCGTACAATGCCTCCAAATCGAGATGTTTCGAGAATTCCACGATTTCTTGCCCAACAAGTTCATTGCCCGTGGTGATGATCGGGGAGTGGATTCTCCCTTCGTATTTTTGGAACACTTCATTTTCGCTTCGGATCAAATCATTGGCCACGATGTCTTCGATCCTAAAGATGTGCCATATCGAATAGGCGATGGTTTTACAATGATATCCCTTTGCGTTTGGGAACGGCATCGCGTTGAAGTCCTCACGGCTTAAATTGTCCCTTAAGCTAAGAACCACATTCATGAGAGACTGCCGCAACTTCAAAAGGGTTTTTATGCCTTCTTCAAACGTTTCCTCTTTTCTGAGTTGGATTTGAAACGCTTTGTTTAAATTGGACCATTCTTCGTTCATTGCTTATCTTTTCCAAGCAGTCCGCTACGTCAATGGATAGGAGCCATCCAAATTAAGCCCCCGAAGTCTCGTAATCGTCCTTGCTTCCTGGATTGGAATTTGTTCCGTTTCCTATGGGGGTGATTGCGCATCCGCTTGGCTCTACGAAATAGCTGACTCCGGAAGTAGCGTCTTTTCTCCAAAAATAGAAGGTAGTGGGGGATGGCGTTCCGGAGATGCTAAATACGACGTCGGATTTCTGATAACTTGCATCGCTTAGCTTGACTAATTCGGTTCCGGAGGAATAGTAAGTGAAATCGATATCGGGCGTGCCTCCGTCATCATCATCGCCACTTTCGGCATTTGTTCCGATGTCAAAATATAAAATGTATGGGCAATTCGTTTTCCCATTTTCTGCGTTGCAGATAAAGTAGGTTCCTTTCTTCATCGGGATTTCCAAGAAATACATTGTGGAGTTTTTTAAAATGGCCTTATTTGATATTTCTTCAAAAGAGAATGTTATGTTTGAGGCATCATAACCGCTCTCGCTGGTTGTGCCGAACGAATAGGCTAAATTTCCTTTTCCTGGCGTCCCTGAAATCGACGATATTTTGTTGTATCCAGTAATGGTGCTAGTTAGGGTGCTGCCACTTCCGCTTTCGCTTCTATTTACGCTATATATGTCGAAGAAATAGCCGTCATTTTTGGTGTTATAGACGCCCACTGCGATTGACATGTAACCATCCTTTTCCAAAGTGAAATTGATACCGCCTGAATAGAACTGATAGGAACCGTATGTTTTTCCTCCTATTGTAACGTTCTTGCCCGTCGTGGTGTCTGCGTAGCTAGAAAGGGGATTTCTATTTAACAGGAGCATTCCGGGCAAAAGAACGCTGCTTGTGCTGATAAGATCGTCGCTTGTTGAGGAGTTGAACATTGATAAAGTGTTGGCTTTAACGTTAGCGTAGTTATGAAAATTAAAATCCTTTACGTCTTTATCAGTGGCGGAAGTATCGCTGAAAGCGGTGCTTTTATTGTAGTCGTCACGCAAACGATACTGGGCTTTATTGACGGTATCATAATAAAGGAAGGAGAAATTGTCTTCCGAAAAAGTACCGCCCGTAGATCCCAACCCTCTTGTATTTTTGAAGGTCGAAAAAGACTTGCTGGGTCCTTGAGAAGAATCTTTGTTAGCTTTTTGATTTCTAACGCGAACTACGGCGTTTGTACTTCCTGATTTCGGGCCACCGCCAACTGCATAAGCGGCGTTGTGACTTGCGACGATTTCCGATTTGGAATTATCGTAGAAAGAATCCAAATCTCCCATCTTTTCTTCGTCAATGCTTAGAGGCAGATATGTGCCGCTTTCTAGCATCGCGCTGTTAGCGGATGTACCGGCATAATCGTAATTTTCAGAGGTGTAGTTGGACACGCTCATGTTCAGGTTGTAATTATCGGATTTGAAATGATACGTTTTATCTTTTGTTAAAGACTTTGTCATCAAGCTAATTCGCTTGCTCAAATTGAATATATCAACAGAAGCGCCCCATTTGTCACCGCCATCAGAGGGTTTTCCATTCCATTCAAAATTTTCAGAGTTGTAATCTCCGATAAGACTGTATTTACTCAATTTGTCGTTATCGGTGCCGAAAACGCTGTTTTGCAGGGGCTTTGCGTCCGAAGCATATGCGATGTTGCCGGACCTAACCGCGCAATCAGACATGGATCCGTTCACATATCCAGCAAGTAAGCCCGCTAAAGTGCTTTTGGCTTGGCTAGTTATTTTTAGCTTATCAAAATAAAGGCCGCTTACGGAGTTTATGCTCGTATCGATATTTTCTTTGCCCGACCATTTTCCGACGATGCCGAAAAAGCCAACGATTTCCGCATCGTCTAATAGGCCGTCATTGTTAGCGTCTTTCGCGTTGCTTGGCTTTTCGGTGAGCTCGCTTATGGAGTTACTTATGTGCAGATTCTTAATGACGTGGCCATTGCCTTTGAAATTTCCTACGAATGGATTGGTTGTCGTCCCGGCGGGAGGAAGGACATACCCATTCATATCCAAGTCGTTTTTCAATGAAAAGTAAATCTGATCTACGCTTCCGCCTTTGTCTTCGTTGAAATAGCCTAAGTCTTGAAGCCAGTTGAAGTAGTAGAGCTGCCTCGCGCTTTCAATGAGGTAGGGATTTTCTTCAGTGCCTTTCCCTTTGAAATAGGCTGAAGTTGAAGACCCGGAGATGCTATCGGCCTCCGCGGTGGTTTTGGCTTTTGCAAACCATGCGAAAGAAGGGAAGGCCAAGCATCCAGCGGCGACTAAACAGGAAACGCCCAATATCAAGCAAGCTGTTTTTGAGCTTTTTCTAAATTCCCCCATTCTTACTCACCCTTTTTGATGGAAATGTAGTCAATATCGGGCAAAAGATTGAAATTGGCCTCCATAAGCAACGTGGCGCTACCCTTCATGTGGTCGATGTAGTACTCAATCAAATCCTCGTTGTAATTGAGGCAGATGTAGAGGGTGCATTTTTGCTTTTCGCTCGTCCCCGCGTTTTCGTATTTTAACCCGTCTATCGAAAGCGTTTCCGTCTTTCCAGTAATGTTGATTCCGCTAATGCCGTCTTTTGTTCCTGTGTAGGAAACGAAAGTCGAGGCACTTGTGGAGCCATATTTGGCCCCGTCGAGTTCTCCTTCTCCCTTGAAATAGGACGTCATCTTTTTAAAGTCGTCCGTGCTGCCTAAATTAATGTCTCCATTGTAGACCGCGGCTTTCGCCGAAATGACGGAAGAGATGTAGCTTGATAATTTGCGGTCGTCGTCAGTTGATGTGACGGTTGAAGTAACGTAGGACGAACTCCCGTCGGAAACGGTGATGGATTCTACGATTTCGGTGTCTTTGCTCGTGTCGTGGTGAATCTTTAAAGGGATGTCCTCGCCGTTTGAATATGTGCCGTCATTAAGCTCTAACTTGAGGATGACGGGGCAATATTGGTTATCGCTTGTAAAAACTTGGTCGTAACGGCCCAAGGCGTGCGGAGTTGAGGAAGATTCGACAACTTCCTTGGCGTTCTCGTATTTCATGCGGTAGGAAGTCAATGTGATATTGACGTCGTCTTCTTTCTTAACCGCGATGGTCATGCCGTTTGCGTCCACGCGTTTATTGAGGCCAAACCAGGCAAACGTTCCGTTGAGGGAAAAATACGCAAGCAACGAAACTGTAAGCGCGCTTAAAGAAAGAAAATAGGCTAGCGAAGCCAAACGGAATCCTTTTCTTTTAACGCTTTCTGCCATGGGTTTCGTTTCTTTCCTTGCTGGGTTCGCTTTTGGAGCGAGAGGGCAACTGGCTGTCTTAGGAAGACCCTGTAGCTTTGCGTCGCCAGATCGCTCCGGCTTTGCTTTTGACGGAAGAAGTTTATTCTTTTTGACAAACTTAGACAAGCGTTAAGCATAGCTTAATGGAGGTGCTAGGCCACAAGAAAACATATTGGGCAATCCGCTGGGATATAGAACTGTGCATCATCTTTATTTTGCGTTTTCTTTGGATACATATTTGCGCGAATAATGAATGACTTTTGCGCTGATTTTAGATTTCTGACAAACTTAAAACTCAATGCATAGCGCTTTTAGACCGTCTTTTGATACTGTGCCAACAGTTTTTCTTACGAGGATTGCGTTTAATGGCTAGTTCCCCGTGGCGATAGCTGTTCTTGAAATTGGAGTTTTCGCACGGATTTTTCATCTTTGAGCTGTCGCTTTTACAATTTCTTATTTTTTCGATTGCACCAAGCTTATTCTTGCCTTTCTTGTAGTTTCATTCGTCTTTTTTTGGCAAATCCATTCGTCGTTTTTTTGATTTTGAAATTGGCGTGAGCTTTATGGCGATCCGAATTTGCTTAAACGAATGTGACGATATCGGGAAATGTTAGGTGAATACACGTTGTTTTTGCGGTGATTTTATACGCAGTTCTATCTATTTCGCCGATTTTCTATATTCATTGGGAGTCTTTCCGACCTTTTGTCTGAAGACATTCGCAAAATGCCCTTGCGAAGAGAAACCCAAAAACGAGGCGATTAAGGACACTGGCTTGTTTGTGTAGATGAGGAGGCGTTTAGCTTCGCTTACCTTTTCGCTTATGACGTATTCGCTCAAGGTCATTCCGGTTTCCTTTTTGAATTTCGCAGCCATATGCGTTCTGCTCATGAAAAGCGCCTTTGACATGCCCTCTATGTCTGTGGGCTCATTCAAATGCTTATGGGTGTAATTGACTACGCTTGAGAGAAATTTGCTAGGCTGTTTTCCGAATCGAAGCTGCTCCACTTTTTCCGTATATGTTAAAACCATTCGGTATTGCAGGTTCGCTATTTTTTCTGCGTCAAAAAGCAATTCGCATTTTTGAATGAAAGCATCTGAGAGGCTTAGCGCTTCCTCCTCGTCCATCCCTCCTGAAATAGCCGCCCTGCTAATGAGGGTTGCCGTTACGACAAAGGTGTTCTTAAGCTGGCGGAGCTGATTGGTGGCGAGCGTTCCTCCTCGCACCGCGGGGGCTTTGCTTATCCATTCTTTTAACGCCGCCGTGTCTCCTCTTCTTACGATTGAGTTCAAGGTGCGTTCCAACGCCAATGTGTTGTGAGGTATTTCTTGCGTGAATCCTTCCGTTTCCTCTGCTTTTCGCCTCTCAAAGTCTTCGATAAAGGCCTTTTGCGCATCTTCATGAATCTCTACATCCTCTAGGGATAGCTTCTCTCCGTTTATCGCGTAATTTACGGCGCAAAGTATCTGAATGAGACTTGATAATGGCATCGCTACGATTTGCTTCATCCCCGAAAAGAATTCTTCTCTTTCTTCGGGCGGTACGTCGCATTGGAAAGCGATCTCCCTGAGCGCTTGGTCGGATGGTCTGCTTTGTCTACTCGGGCCGACGATGAGCTTCGTTTCTCCGCAGCTGACGATTCCGTAATAATCAAAAGTGGGGGTGATGAAATAACCGACGTGATCGTCTATGTCGAGGATGCTTTCCAAATAAGGGGATATGGGGTCTTTTGGTAGAAAAACCACGCTGCTATAAAAAGCCTTCACTCCTTTTTGGTAAACCCTTGTGGGTATTCCGGCGAGATTGGAGATATTCGTGGCGATATAATTGCAATCAAAGGTTTTCAAAGCGCTTTCCTAAAGACGATACAATTCTATTAAAAACAATACAAAAATGTAAGAAACATCTTGGATTTGATGTTGTAATTAGATTCGTAAGAGAAGAACAATTCCCATGGACATTGAACAAATATTGTCTTCGTTAACCTTGGAGGAGAAGGCCGCCTTAGTTAGCGGCACGGATTTCATGTACACCAACCCCGTTCCTAGATTGGGAATCCCCTCGGTCAGGATGTCTGACGGGCCCCATGGATTGAGGGTGCAATCTGAAAAAGGAGATAACGGAGTTAATGGGAGCGAGCCTTCGACGGCTTTTCCTACCGCCTCTTGTAGTGCCTCAAGCTGGAACCCTGAAAACGTTTATAAAATCGGGAGGGCCATGGCTGAGGAAGCCAACCATTATGGAATTGACGTCGTTCTAGGCCCGGGGGCCAACATTAAAAGGAATCCCCTAGGCGGAAGGAATTTCGAATATTTCTCCGAAGATCCTCTTTTGTCTGGGAAGATGGCTTCCGCGGAGGTCAAAGGCTTGCAAGAGCAAGGCGTAAGCGCCACCCTAAAGCATTTTGCTTTAAACAACAGCGAGAACTACCGCTTTATGGGCAATAGCGTCGCGGATATGCGCGCGATAAGGGAGATTTACCTTAAGAGCTTTGAATATGTCGTCAAAGAAGCTCATCCCGATGCCGTGATGTGTTCCTACAACCAAATCAACGGTACTTATGCTTGCCAGAACAAATGGCTTTTGACGGATGTGCTACGCCAAGAGTGGGGTTATAAGGGCTTGGTTATGACCGATTGGGGCGCAACTCACGATAGGGTGGCGATGCTTCAATCGGGTTTGGATTTGGAAATGCCCGGAGATACGGATATTTGCCGAAAATGGATTATCGACGCTGTTAGAAACGGGAATCTTGATGCCTCCTATCTCGATAAAGCAGTGAGGAGCCTCTTGACGTTGGTGGATGCCCATACAACCAAAGAAACTTCGAATGCCGATTTTGTGGCGCATCATGCCTTGGCTGAGGAAATCGCCATTGATAGCGCCGCCCTTTTGAAAAACGACGGCTCTTTGCCATTGGCAAAAGGGGTCTCCTGTTGCGTTATCGGCGAGCTTTTTGAAAAAGCCCGCTACCAAGGCGCCGGCTCTTCAATGATAAACCCCCTTTTCCTCTCTACGCCCAAAACCGCCTTTGACGAAAAAGGAATTGAGTATGTATACGAAAAAGGCTACAAAGAAAACGAAACCGAACCTAATCAAAGCTTAATTGAGAAAGCTTTAGAAGCCGCGGAAAAGCACGATACCGTTTTGCTCTTTTTGGGGCTTACTGACTATGTTGAAAGCGAAGGGTGCGATAGGGAAAGCATGAGCCTTCCAAAGAACCAACTGGCTTTGGTAGAGGCTTTGATCAAGGCGGAAAAGAAAATCGTCGTCATCCTTTATGGAGGCAGTCCCGTAGAATTGCCTTTCTTTGATAATGTTTCCTCAATCTTAGACATGTACCTTCCCGGCCAAAATGGGGGAGGGGCGTTGGTGAATCTTCTTTTCGGAGAGAAAAACCCTTCGGGGAAACTCGCCGAAACCTGGCCTATGAAGTATGAGGACGTTCCCTTCTTTGAAGCGTTTGGGAAGCGCGAAGAAGAAATCTACAAAGAAAGCATCCTCGTTGGATATCGTTATTACCTTAACGCGAATAAAAAAGTCCGTTTCCCGTTTGGCTATGGTCTGTCCTATACGAATTTCGAATATGAGGATATGGCCTTGGAAGAAAATGGCGATAAGCTTCTTGCAAGCTGCCTTGTCAGAAACGTTGGGACGATGGAAGGCGGGGAAGTTGTGGAAGTCTACGTCTCCTTGCCCAATTCGAAGGTTTTCCGCCCTTTAAGGGAGCTCAAAGGATTCAAGAAAGTCTACCTTAAACCTAATGAGAACAAGCGAGTCTATGTTGAAATCGCCAAAGAGGATCTTCGCTATTGGGATGTCAAAGAAAATCGTTTCATCCTTGAGGAGGGAATCTATGATTTTCAGATTTGCCGCGATTGCCAAACCGTTCTCTTTTCCCAATCGATAAAACTTGATGGAGAAAAGATTTCATCACCGTATTCCCCGCAAATCAATGATATTTATGGCAATGGATGCTTAGAAAAAGTTGATGATTCTCTTTTTGAGGGGATGTCAGGGCTTAAGCTTCCTAAGCCCCATCCGATTCTTCCCATTACCCTGGAGAGTCGCTTCAGCTATTTGCAGCGAACCTTTATGGGGAGAATTCTCCATAACGCCGTTCTCTCCGTGGCCAAAAAAGATATGAAGAAGGCCAAGAAGCTTAAAGAAGGGCCTGAAAGAGACAACAAAATCAAAGGGGCGTTATTCTTGAAACGCATCCTTGAAAGCAATTCCATTATCACGATGTCGATGTCCGCGGGACATAGCTTTCCCTATAACGTGGCTGTAGGGATGGTGGAATTGGCTAATGGTCATCTTTATAAAGGCATCAAAAGCATGTGCACAAAAATAAACGTCCCGGCATTGCCGAAACAATCTAAGGAGGGCAAATAAGATGGGAAAAGGAAAATTCATGAGCGGCAGGTTCTTCGATAGCCGCATCCACTCCAAAAACGTTACCAATTCGGAGAAGTGGCTTGGGTATTTGCTTGGGCCTTGCGGGGCGTTATTGCTAAACGCCGTTTTGGCCACCTATTTGAATGTGTATTACACCGACGTGCTTAAGCTGACCGGGGTTTGGGGAGGGGCTTTCCTGGTGGTGTTCCCCCTCATTTCCAAAATCATCGATGCGATTACCAACGTCATCATGGGTTACATCATCGACCGCACGAAGAGCAAGCAGGGGAAAGCTCGCCCGTGGCTATTCATTTCCGCCCCTTTGGTGGCTATAACGGGAATTCTCTTATTCCTTGTTCCGCAAGCCAATGAAGCCGTTCAGGTCGCTTGGGTCATCCTTTCCTACAATTTGTTCTATTCCTTCGCTTACACCATCTACAACATGAGCCACAACCTCATGTGCCCCCTTTCTACCCGCAACGTCATCCAGCGCGGTGGGCTTTCCGTATTCAACCAGATTTCGGCCATCATGATGAGCGGCATCGTTGTTGCCCTCGTCTTCCCCATGGTCATCATGCCGATCCTAGGCGTGGACAAAACCCTTTGGATCATCGTCATGGGGGCCCTTTCGGCTCTTTCCTTGCCCCTTACTTTGCTTGAATACTATTTCACCAAAGAACGCGTCTCCGAGGAGAATGGGCAAACTAGCGAAAAGAAAGTCCCCTTCTTGCTTCAGCTAAAAATCGTTTTGACCGATAAATACATGATCATCATGTTCTTGTATTTCCTCATTTATACCTTCGGTTCCTCTCTTAAGAATCTTGGCCTCGTCTATTATTGCAATTATGTTTTAGGAACCTATAACGACGGCATTACCCAAACTCTTGTTTCCGTCATTGGGGGTATTCCCATGGGAATCGGCATTTTCTTGGTTTGGCCTCTTGCCAAGCGTTTTGGGAAAAGAAACGTCACGATGTATGGCTTCTTGCTTTATGCTTTGGGAAGCGCGATTTGCTGGGTGTTCCCAACAAACCTCTACATTGTCTTGGCTGGGCAGTTCATCAAAAACATCGGCGGCCTTCCTTGCGCCTATGTCTTCATGGCTCTATTCGCCGATGGCCTCGATCACCTTGAATGGAAAAGCGGCATCCGCTGCGATGGGACGGCGATGTCTGTCTATAACATCATCGCCGTGGCTATCGTCGGCGTCGCGACTTCCGTATTCAACGCCATGCTTTCTGGAGCGGGATACATCGCCCCCGAGCTCGTCGATGGCAAAACCACAGCCGCGGTTCAACCTGAGCTTGTTAATAACGTCATCACCTTCGCCTTCGTTGGCCTAGAAACAATCACAGGCATTCTCATGGCCATTCTTCTCGCCTTCTTAAACGTTGAAAAAACCATCGATAGGAAGCAAGAAAAGATTCGCGAATACCAAAAACTCCAAGCGGAGCAAGAAGGCAGAGTTTGGGTCGCCCCGGAAATTCAAGCCGAGCTTGATGAGCAACGTTTCCTTGAAGAAGGGGAGAAGAACTTTAGGGAAGAGTTAAAGGAAAAATGCCGCAAAAGCGGCGCAGATTATGAAACTGAGCTTAAAAAACACACCGAAAAAGTTAATAAATCCCAGACTGAAAAGCTGAATAAGAAACGCGCCAAGGAAGAAAAAGAAGCCGCAAAAAAGCAGAGAATCGAGGATAAGAAAGCGCAAAAACTTGCTAAGCTCAGCCCTGAGCAGCTAAAGAAAAAAGAAGAGAAGGAGGCCGCGCGCAAAGCCAAACTAGACGAAGCGTGGGAGAAAGAGCTTGCCTATGGCGAGAAGTTCCGCACAAAAGTCCAACTTGAGCTTAAGAAAGGCGAGGATGCCCGTCAATGAAACCCGTCAGAATTAAGGTTGAATCCCTTGTTGACCCCTTAGGCGTCGATTTCCTTTCACCGACTATTTCCTGGAATTGCGAAGGCGGCAAAAAGCAAACCGCTTATCGGCTTAAAGCCTATAACCGCGGCGAAGTCATTTACGACTCCAAAAAGGTGGATTCAAACTCGATGAAAGCCTCTCTCTCCATTGCCTTGACTAGCAGGGAAGAGATTGATTGCTCCATCACTTTGTTTAACGAGAATGGCCTTGAGGGCGAAGAAGGCCACGCCCATTTTGAAATGGGTTTGTTGAAGAAAGAGGATTGGAAAGGCGACTGGATTTCCGGCGACTATTCGCCAAGCAAGAAAAAGCGCTATCCCGTGGATTACTTTAGAAAGCATTTCGTCTGCAAGCGCGTTAAAAAAGCCAGGCTCTATATCACGGCCTGCGGCTTATATGAGGCTAAGATCAATGGCGTCAAAGCGGGTGATTTTGTTTTATCTCCGGGGGTAACCGATTATAGGGTAAGGGTCCAATATCAAACCTATGATGTGACCGCGTTAATCAAAGAGGGCAACAACCAAATAACGGTTGAACTCGCGGATGGCTGGTATAGGGGAAGCGTTGGCGCTTGGGGGATACGCTGCCAATACGGCAAGCAAACAAAATTCCTCGCTCAATTGGAACTCGAGTATGAGAATGGGGAAAGCGAAATCATCGCAACCGACAATAGCTGGTGCTGGAGCAACGACGGACCCATTAGATTTGCCGACAACAAAGACGGGGAAATTCTCGATTTGAGGATGTCTCCTAGCTATAATGGTCACGCCAGGGTGGTAAAATATAGCGTTGTCCCTTCTTGCTCTAATAACGTTCCTTTGAACGAGCATGAGATTTTCTCTCCCGAAGTCATTGAGACGCCTTCAGGCAAAACGGTTCTTGATTTCAAGCAAAACATCGCCGGTTACATCGCCTTCAAAGTCGAGGCTAAGGCAGGGCAAGAAGTGTTTCTTCGTTTTGGCGAGTTGCTTGACTCCGATGGCGAATTCACCCAGAAGAACATTCAATGCGCGAATAAGAAAAGGACCCGCGTTTCTCCTCTGCAGCAAGTTAAGCTCATCTGCAAAGATGGAGAGAATGTCTACAAAACCAAATTCGCCATATTCGGCTTCCGCTACGCGCTTCTGGAAACGGAGGCGAAATGGAATCCCGATGACTTTAAGGCCATCGCCGTGTATTCCTCTATGGAAGAGACCCTCCGTTTTGATTGCAGTTCCACGCTTATCAACAAGTTCGTTGAGAACACCCGTTGGTCGGCGAAGAACAACCACGCTGATCTCCCAACCGATTGCCCAACCCGGGAAAGACACGGCTGGACTGGAGACGCCCAGATTTTCTCTATAACGGCTTCTTATTTCTTCGATTACGACAGTTTTGCGAGGAAATACCAAAGAATGCTCGTGGATGAGCAAGACAAGAAAGGGGTCTTTCCCCAAATCGTTCCTACCGGTGGGGTGGATTTTTACATGAAGGCCATGAATGGGTCTTCTGGGTGGTCTGACGCCGGGATCATCATCCCCTATAACATGTGGAAGGTGTATGGGGATGAGAAAATCCTGTTAGATAATTACGAAGCGATGTCGAAATACGCGGATACCCTTATAAAGAAAATCGGGAAGTGGTATATCACCGCTCATCCAACGGGCATTGATCGCAAATACAAAAAATACCTCGTCAATTACGGCCAAGCCTACGGGGAGTGGGCGGAACCCGATGACGTCCACCATATGACTTGGCGGGACTGCGCCGTCCCTCATCCTGAGGTTGCAACGGCCTATACCTCTTATGTTTTGGGATTAATGGGAGAAATTGCCGATTATCTGGGAAAGCCTAGTGCACGCTACAAAGAATTCTCGAGCAAAACTAAGCAAGCCTACCAGGCCCTGAGGAAAACGGACAAGTTTAAATTGGACACCGATAGACAAGCGGAACTCGTCAGGCCCTTGTATTTCGATTTGCTTGACGCCAAGCAAAAAGAATACGCAAAGGAAAGACTCGTTAAGGCCCTTGAAAATTATTCTTGGAGGGTCGGAACCGGATTCTTATCCACGCCCCTTATCCTCTACGTTTTGGAGGACATCAATATAGAGTATGCCTATAGGCTTCTTGAAAACGAAGGAATGCCTGGGTGGCTTTTCATGCCCCTTCATGGGGCGACCACCATTTGGGAAGCGTGGGAAGGGGATTCCACCAAAAACGGCGGAATTGCTTCTTTGAATCATTACAGCAAGGGCGCCGCCTGCCAATGGATATTCCAAAGCATGTGCGGAATCCGTGCGGATGGGGAAAACCATTTTTTCCTTGCCCCGAAGCCCGGTGGAAGCCTCACCCATGCTTCCTGTGAATACTTAAGCGTTTATGGCTTGGTCAAAAGTTCTTGGAAAAAAGAGAGTGACAAAATCATCTTTTCTTTCGAAATTCCGACAAATACCTCCGCAAAAGCCATACTTTTCGGTGAAGAAAGAGCTTTGGAAGCGGGAGAGTATCGTTTCGAATATAACCTCCGAACAAACGGCTCACTGCTTTAAGCCTCGGGACGCGAACCTTTCTAGGTGATGCTTTTAAGTACGGAAAGATGCAGATGAACGAAATGGCCTCGATGCGTTAAAAACTCCATATCGTGGAAAATTCCTTTGCTACATAATGGAAGTCCTTGCGGAGCAAATTAATGGCTTTGAGCAAAATCGAAGAATTGATATATGTCAAAAAGTCGAATCGTAAAATTAGCCTAAGATAAGTGCTTCTAAGCAAAAGCTTTCCGTGAAAATTGTCAGCCTAAAACAAAATTGCATTCATTGCCTATAATACCGATGTGAGTCACGACACATTGGGGGGACCGCTGAAATGAGAATGCTAGATTTCAATGAGTATAAACTCTGCCAAATGCTTGGAAGCTTATTTGAGAAATCCGTCGATCTTTCGCATCTTAGCTCCCTGCTTTTCATTCGGCGTTTCATGAACTCCTCAGATACCGAATGTTTCTTCGACAAATCCTATCTCGTTGTCTCTTGGAGCCAAGAAAGCGTCATTGAGACTATCGATGAGCAGTATCGGCCATCGAAAAACAAAACGACTCTTCCCAAAGATGTCATGTATTGGGTGGGTTATATCTACGGAGCCCTAAGTTTCTTATATAAACTGACGGGGAAAGCCGTTTATCGCTATTTTTCTGCGAAGGAAATCGTTAGTTACTACAATGCCTACCATACCTATGGGATAGAGCAAGCCGCGGAGAGGATGATGGAGAATATCGGCTACGACAATGGGGATATGACCAGCAGGGGCGTGAAGATTCTTCGTAGACTGCTTGAAGAGGAAAAGAAAAACTCGTCGGCAAGCCATTGAAACGTCCGCGACGGCCTTTTCAAGGAAGGACTCCAAAAACTACTAAATTTAGTAAAAATTGGAATTGTGCCTAGGGATTTGAACGTCGTCGGGACATGGATCGTTATGCGCAAGAGAAAGTCCTAAGCCCTCGTTGCATCTAATTGTTAATAAGAGCTAAGCGGCTTGGATTGCTGTTGACTATCGGAAAACAAAACCCATGCGCAATGAGCCTAATTTGACGCGATTAACCACGCCCCATCTCCATAGGGCCATCACACGCCTTGACGAATAGTTTCTTTATTTGAATAGGTCTTCCAACGTCACGACGTTCCTGACAATTCCTGAGAACTCGTTTTTTCTCATCCCGCTTGAACAAATCATGGTCAGCCTCACCGCGCTTTTTGTTTTCGTCTCCGCGATGAAGGCTTCCTTTTTGTTTTCTAGATTTGCGGCGTAATTCCTGTCGATGGCAAACGGAGCGATAGTATGTTTCATTTCGCAAAGATTGATGACGCCGTCTTTTCTTTCGATTACGAGATCGATTTGAGCTCCGGGGTTGTGGCTCTTGCTTCGGAAAGAATACTCTGAGGTTTCGACCCCGGATATGCCCAGAGCGCCCTTTATTTCGCTCACGTGCATTAAACAAACTAGCTCAAAGGCGGTACCTTCCCATGCGTAGTATGAAGGAGTGTCTATGTAGTTTAACCACGAAGAGGCCTTTTTATTCTCTATGAAAGTTAAGGCAAAGCGGGAAAAAGAGTCAATAACTTGATAAATGCTATTGTTCGAAGCCCCTGGTTTAACGAAGCGTCTTATGAACCCGCACTGTTCCAACTCCTCAAGATTTTTCGTTAGGCTTCTTCCGCCGGTTTTGAAACCGGCTTTGATGAGTTCGCCGCGGGTACACCCCGATGCTTTCTTTACGAGGGTTTCAATGATTTCGCGGTGATTATCCCCGGACGAAAATAAGGAACGGAACAAATTGCGAAATTCATAATGCAAGGGTCCGCTTTCTGTAAAACACAGACGCTCAATTTCTTGATCGAGACTTTTTGAAGGCGTCAACAAATTCCAATAATAAGGAACGCCACCAAAAACCATGTACGCCTTCGCCACTGTTTCCGAACTGTAATCTAAGCCGAGCGATAAGGCGAGCGCTCTGCATTCTTTGAGCTTAAACGGCAGCAGGTGAATTTGGTTTGTAGTGCGGTTATAGAAACCACCTTCGTCTTTTAGGATGTTGTTGATAATCCAAGATGTCGCCGAGCCGCATACAATGAGCAAAAGATCGTTCTCGCTTGAGCCGTAGGTGTTCCAAAAAAAGTCGAGGGCGGCCTTGAAGTCGCTTCTAGCCGAATCCATCCAGGGGAGCTCATCTAGAAAAACGACTTTCTTCCCTGTTTCCGGATCCCGGTAGCAGGTGTCTGATTCCAATAAACTTTTCAGGCATGCGAAGGCTTGAAACCAATCTTTTAGATTTTCTTCAGGCTCATATCCATACGAAATCAATGATTCAGAAAACGCGCGCAGTTTATCGCCTTTGCTTCTTGAATTTACCCCCGTTGAATAGAAGGAAAAACTTCTATTGAAGAACTCCTTGATAAGATAAGTTTTGCCAACTCTTCTCCGACCATAGACGACGATAAATTCGGGTTTTTTTGATGAAAGGCAATTTTTCAAGGTTTCTTGTTCTTCATCTCTTCCTATTATTTTTTTCATGGATGCATTCCTCTAAAGTCCCAAAACACATAAAAACTATAGCATTTTGGGACAATTAAATATAGAAAAAGGTCTATCCTCCTCATCACATTTGATTAAATACAAAAAACTTTCGACCAACATTTACTTATTTGTCTATCTCAACTGTCCCAAAAGATATAAAAAGTAACAGGTTTTGGGACAATTAATGAATTTAGCTAACGCAAAATCGATTTCTATGAGTGCAGTTTACCTTTGTCGACCCTTCACGCTGAAGGCTGTGCCGCTGTGCTTCTGAATGCTTCGAAAAGCGTAAATGGAAAATGCCTAAAAAATATAAAAATGCCGATAAATTTGGAAAAACATGGAAAAAAGTTCCGCAGGAAATGGCGTAAAAATGTCGCATAGAAACCCCTAAAAACGCCGCAAGGAAATTAATATCAACTAAGCTGCAGTGGTTATATCGCATATCTTTTAAGGGGCGGCTTATGTTTTTTCTGGCGATAATTTGCGGAAGGAACTTGATGGGGTGTCTCATTAATCGAATCTTCTACGCCGGAGGGCGGGGCTTAACGGATTGCGCGAAAGAAATTATGTTGCTCTGCCTCAAGGATGGTCTCGTCTCTATTTTGAGTGATTATAGGGCAATGATTATTGAGGGATAATCGAGCATTCTCTTTTGTTTGATGGACTTGTATTTCCGTCAATTTGGATAAATGTTTTTCGAAAAAGCGCAATATAACGCCCTTTTTGCATTAACTCCTAACAATTTTGAATATAACCGCGGCAATATCGACAAGAAAAAAAGGAAGCGCTTTCAATAAATTAAAAGTAAATTGAAGGAGATTTTATGAACAAACTTTTAGCGTCATTCGCCCTTCTCGCATTCGCCTTCGCCAGCGCTTCCGGAACTCCTAATGAGTCCGTTTCAACTGAGACTGCGCTGGTGCGGAACCTTGAGATTAAGCGGAAGCTGTCGATGGGCCCAAGAACGCCGTCGTTTAAATATTTCTTGCTCGATCGCACTTCCAGCGCAACAGAAGCCGTTGATACGTACACGACGAACGACAGCGATAATTATTCCATTATCCAGTCGAGCGATTTATCCACGGACGCTCATAGCGGATATAAATCCCTGAAACTCGATAACGCAAGCTTGGGAATTCGCTTTGGCTATTTGGCCGACAATGGAAAATATAACTTCTCATTCTGGGCGAAGAAAGTGGCGGATGGTCAATCCAGTACGAGGTTCAGCGTGCGCTTCGATAACTACAATAGCGGCGGCGAAAGAGCATGGTACGCAAGCATGGCGACGAAGGAAATCGTTAACGGCTGGACCCATTATTCCTACGATTTCGTTTCCATGGTTTTTGAACGCCCGAGCCTTACTCTTTCCTCTTATGGGAGCTTCCTAGTTGATGACATCACTTTGACCGACGAAAGTGGCACCAATTACATCATGGATGGCGACTTTGACGATACCGAGTTGCTTGGCTATCGTCCGACTAACGCCGGTCTTGCTAAGCAAAGCGACGGCAGCGTGATCTTCGGATTCAATTCCTACAATAGTGAATACAATAAAAACAACGCTGCCAGCAACGGTTATAACGAAGCGTATTTCGAGGTGAATCCCTCCAAAGCAGCCGATTCTTGCACCGTTTCGTTCGAGTTCTGCGGAGCTCGAGTCGGTATTTGCAACCGCAATGGAAGCAAGTGGAACGCCGCCGTAGACACAACGAAAACCGGAGTATGGGAGTCCTTCTCCCAAAGCCTTACCGGGAGCGTAATTTCAAGCAGCGGCGTCTACATCGGCCTTAATAACGCTTCTAACAAAGGCGTTACTTACGTGAGAAACATTTCCTTCAAAGACGCCGAGGGGAATGAATTGCTCGGCGATCAGCTTACGAAGGAAGGCTACGCGAAAGGCTTCGCCGAATCGCTTGCTAATAGCCTTGCTTGCGATGGCGGCCTCACCGCGCCGAGCGCGAGCGTTTGGGGCGACATTCGCTATTGCTTTGAGAGAATTCCCGCCGTCAGCCAGGAATACATCAAATCATTGAGCCCGAAAGCGGACGGCACCGAAGTTGAGCAGGCGCTTTATAAGTACAGCTACATCATTTCCAAGTATGGCGATGCTTATTATGACTACCTCGGTTATAGGCTCTCTTCGAAGACCTTGGCCTTGGCAAATAATGGCCTTGCCTCTTCTGGATTTGCTTCCACCAAAGATGAGCGCGCCGCCTATATCGTTTCCGCCGTCGGCGTTGCCGCGCTTGCCTTGGCCGTCGCCTTTGCCGTCACGAAAAGGAAACGCGCGTAGGCAATATACGGCAATTCAACACGCTTCGACAGAAAAGGGCCACTTCGGAAGAGGTGGCTTTTCTCATTTTATTCATCTGCAATTCCCTTGTATGGCTTTTGAACCTTCTTGAGCGTCGATTAGTCAAAAAAGACATATTTTTCGCGAAAGTAAGCCCTCTCATCGGCTTAAAGTGTAAAAAAGAACAATTTCGTCTTAATTTAAACAAGCGGCCGTACATGGAGATTTGATTAAATTAGACGAGGAGACTTTTTATGAAGAAAAAGGCCACGAATGCGTTACTTCTTTCGTTTATAGCCGTGGGGGCGGCATCCTTGTCTTTTCAATTCAAAACAAGCCCCGTTCGCGCCCAAGAAGAAGAAACGACTTCCATGCCAAAAGGGTGGGACGTCAAAACCCTCGACGACGCAGGGGAGAATCCCGTTGTTTCGCCTTACCTTTCTTGCTCGGCCTATAAGGATTCAGCAAAGGGCAACTCCCTTAAATTATCCCGCAGAGTCAGCTCTTATCAGCTCTATGCGATGAGTTCTTACTTTCAAGCTTCTGCGAATACTTCCTACAAGGTTGAATTTTCTTATCGCACGGAATGTCTCGATGACGATGAAAACGTTTTGGTCGTCACCATTTTGGAGAAATTGAGCGATGGCTCAATTCTCTCTGGCGAGGTCGCTAGAGAAAAGGGGCGGCAATCCGTTTGGGCCGAAGCCTCCGGCTATTACACGACATCGGAGAACTGCGAAAGCCTCATGGTCGAAGTCTCCGCGCTTGGATATGGCGATTTCTACGTCGCGGACATGACTTTGAAGGGCCGCCCATCGCCTTTGACGAGTTTGATGAATTTCGCCCTCATCGAAGGGGATGAAAACGCCTCTTCCTATAGCGAGCTTAAAGCCAACGCCTTAACCGATGACTGCTATTCCGGGGAGAGGGCTTTGACCCTCTCGAATCAAGGCCTCAAGATGAAGCTTGGCTTCCTTCCCGTGGGGACGTATGAGCTTAAATTCAAATACAAGCACGCCGCCGAAGCTGGGAGCAGGGGATCTGTTCGTCTAGACAACGTCTCCATGAGCGGCACCCGCCTTTGGTATGGCGACGCTGTTTCTAGCAACGGAACCAACGGGTCTTGGGCTGAATATACCTACAAATTCCAAAAGAGCGAAAGCGTTAGCTGCGACATCCAATGGTTCCAACTTTATTTCTATGGGACTTACACGATTGATGATCTAGGGATATACGATAGCAACGGCTATAACTACGTTCCCGATGGTTCTTTTGAGGGTTACGACCTCCCCGATATTACCTTGCAGGGCAACGTGGGGCTAGCGATGAACTCGGATGGCTCTTTGAATTATGCTGGCTGCTACACGACGTTCTTGAAGAATGCCGCTCCGAAGATAACGTTCAGCGCTTCTGCTTTTAACGTGAAAGACGGCGAGGCCTATACGCTTTCTTATTCAACGAGAAATGGCCACGGGAGCGGGTTTGGAGGCGTGACCTATGGCGAGACAACCCTCGTTTCCTCCGTTTCCATCACTGAAGACTGGCAAACCCAAACAGCGACGTTCACCGCCGCCGAAGGCGCCTCGATGACCTTCTCCCTCGGGGATGGGTGGGGTGAGCGAGTCGGCTACCTCAAAGACATCTCCATCAAAGATAGCGAGGGGAAGGAGTGCCTTATCTCCAACCCGAAGATCCACGTAACCGACGATTCCCAAATCGGGGACAACGTCTTCCCCTATGGCCAATTTGACTACACTTTTCCCAGCGAAGATTCCTCTAGCTCCTATTCGGAGGATTCATATTCTCAAGAATCCCGCTCGGAAACTTCATCTTCACCTTCTTCGCAATCGTCTACTGCAAGCTCCGAATCAAAGCCCAGCAGCTCTTCTTCCTCAAGCTCTGAGGATGCCTCCTCCTCTTCAAGCGGATCTAGCGATTCCCTATTGAAAGCAATGCTAGGCGTCGGCATCGGCTTGACCGCTTTAGCCACAGGCGGCCTCATCGCCTCCGTCATAATGCTAGTTAAGGGGAAGAAGCATGAATAAAACCAAGATTTGCTTCGCTTTCTTGCCCTTATTGGCTTCCGTCTCGCTTACTTCAAAACCCATTTCCTCGGTTAAAGGAGAGGCGGAGAACGCCAATTTGGCGGGGCTGAAACTCTATCAAGTTAAAAGCCCAGCCTGCTTCCACACCGTATTGCAGGAAAAGTTCATCGAAAACGGGAACAACAACATCCAATATTACGCGCAGGCCAACGCTGAACTCTCCCGCCCGGAATGCCTTAAATTCGAATGGGACGCCTCCAACATCAAATCGACCGCAAAACCCACTTATTACTTCACGATTTCCGAAAATAGCGACCTTTCCTCTGGGCGGACCTACCAAACCAACGAGAATTGTGCCCGCGTTTATAACCTCAAGCTCGGCACGCGCTACTATTACCGCGTTTCCACCAAATACGGCGGAACCACTTCAGTGAGCGAAACACTTCATTTCTGCACCGAATCCAGCGTTTTCCGAAACCTCTATATTGACGGGGTGATCAACGCCCGCGATTTAGGGGGCTGGCGCAATAGCGAAGGTAAGTTTATGGTCAAGCAAGGCATGCTTTTCCGCAGCGGCCCTTTCAACGCATCCAATTCCGCGTCCTATGAAAGAACCATCACCGCCGATGGGTTAAGCGAAATCTCCCATCTTGGCATCAAAACCGAAATCGATCTGCGCAGAACCGATAATGGGGAGACGGGCCAAGCCTCTTCTAGTCCGCTTGGAAATAACGTCAAATACGTCTCCGCCCCCTTGAATTGGGATAACGCCGACATTGCTTTGGAAAAGGAAGAAAACATCGCCTCAATTAAGAAAATCTTCGAAGTTCTCGGGGACGAAAGCAATTACCCCGTCAATTTCCATTGCACCGCCGGAGCGGATAGGACGGGCATGATCGCTTTCCTCGTCAATGGCTTATTGGGTGTCTCGGAAGCCGATTTGTATAGGGACTATCTCTTCACCGATTTCGCCAATGTCTCCTGGATTCGTTACAAAACCACGATCTCCAATTCCTGGCTCAAGACCGTTAAAAAGCAAAAAGGAACGACCCTGCAAGATAAGATCGTGCATTTGCTCCGCTCCTTCGATGTGTCACTAGAAAACCTCTCGAAGCTCTATTTCCTAATGCAAGAGGAGGGCTACCGCATATGAAAAAGGCTCTTTTGCCATTGCTGGCTTTAGCTACTCTCATTGGCGCCGGAACAAAAAACACCTCCCTATCCCCTTTATTCGTCAAAGCCGAGGACGCCGACGCGAGCAAGATCGGCGAGGAGGCTTCTGGCGATGGAATTTATAGTTTTGAGGAAGAAGGTGGATGGACGTTCTCGGAAGAAGGCAGTGCCTCTTATAGCGAGGAAGAAAGCTGCGATGGCAGCAAATCCCTTCACGTCGTGCGGTCTAGCACCGATTCCTATTTCACCGCAAAAAACAATGTCCCTTTCCTCATAGAAGCCGGGAAACGCTACCGTTTGGGCTTCTATTACAAGAGCCAGCACTCCTATGGCGTCAGCATTTCGATGAACGCCGAAATCTATGATGAATCCGGCAGCTTGCTTCGCACCATTGAAGGCGGAGGCATGAAACTCAATGCCGATTCCCTTTCTAAGGGTTGGAGCGAATTCTTCATCGAATTCCGGGCCGACAACGCCGCTACTTCCGTTAAGATGGCCATCATCATCAAATATGGGGCCGCAGACGTTTATTTAGACAAAGCAACCTGTTCCCTCACAGGCGACGACGTTTATGACGAGACCTTCTCCCTCCCCAAAAGCGATGGGACGCTCCTTAATTGGGATTTCGCTAGGGCGACGGTAGAAGAAGGCGTGCTCGCTCTTCGAAATGGGGGCGAGGCCAAAGCGTCTTGGAACCGCTTCTTAAGCGGATATGGGTATACGTTTACCTTCGATGCGAAGGGGAAACCCTCCTCCAAAGGGAAGATCCGCTTCGAGATTTTCGATTCCTCCGGGACGCTGACTCAGTCTAGCGAAGAGGAATTCCCATTAAGCGATGAACTATCACAAAAAAGCGTTGAAATCACCATCAAACGCGGCTGCAAAGGCTACATCGCCTTCGTTAACGACACCGGTTCCCCCATTTACATCGATAACGTCCACGCCGTGAAAAGCTATTCGCCAAACGATGAATCCGGTTGGACGGGGCAGTGGGTGACTTATCCCGATTCAGATGTCACCGCTGACGCCGCCTATCAAAATAGGTGGTACCGAAAGAAATTCACCATTCCCGAAAATATTGCTTCCGCTAGCCTCCAAGTAACCGCCGACGACGTGCGCTATCCTTACGTCAACGGGGTGAGCTTCGGATACTCAGGAACCTGGGCGACGCCGACGGTTGTCGACATCACCTCTTCCCTTGTTAAAGGCGACAACGTCTTTGCTTGCCGCGTCTACAATGGTTCCTACTATTCTGGCCTCCTTTTCGAAATCACGGTCATCACCGAAGGGGGGAGGACGCTGACGTTTGCCTCGGATACCGAGACCCTTTCTTCGAAAACCGCGGGCCCGATTTCCGGGATGAACCTCTCCAACGAGGACCTTAGCTGGACCGCGGTTGATTACGATGATTCAGAATGGGTCCATTGCTACGTCATAGGCCAAGTCGGCTGCATGCCTTGGGGCTCCATCCCCTTTATCTCCGCCGCCTCGACTTGCCCTGAGCTAGAGGTTTTGGGTGTCGAGTTGCCCAATCAAATCGAGCTTGGGTCTACCTTATCTTTCTCCATCACCTGGAAACCCAAGGCAAAAATTGAAAAGCCCATTTCCATTTCCGCCTCCTTCTGGGGCAAGTACTCCAGCGATTTCGACGAAGCCGATCCCGCCAAAACGATGCTTCGTCAGGTCTCTGGCCCGGATATGACGAGTTGGGAAGCGGGGCAAGAAGCAAGTATTGGCTACGAGGCCGACGTCCCCGATTTCATTGACCCCGGATCCTACATGCTTCAGCTCGACCCGGATTCCGTCAGCATCGTCGGCAACCCCGACTACAGCAACAATAAGCTCCGTGGCCATTACGTCAATTTCTTGAAAACGGACATCGAGATTGAGAAAACATGTGTCGTCATGGAAAACGGGTTCACGAAGCTAGAAATAGGCGAGCAAAGCTACGCCCCCTATATCTTCATGCAAAGCGATGGCCTCAAGTACGTTAAAGCTTCCTATCTCAGCAACCTCTACAATTCGGGGATGCGCCTATTCTCGGTAGGCAACAACAAAGTGGTGGACTCCATCACGAACGAATCGACTTGGACCGGGGATGGGGCCTATAACTTCACCCCCTTCGATAACACGATTTACACCACATTGTCCGGCGCCCCCAAGGCCAAGCTCCTTGTGATGGTCAGCTGCGACCCGCCTTCTTGGTGGCTCAACAAATATCCTGAAGAGAGGGCGTTAAGCGCCAAAGGGGGAACCGATTCGGTTTCTTACGCCTCCAAGAAATGGGTCAAGGACGTCTCCGCCTATCTCCGCGCCGTTTTGGAGCATATGAAGTCGATGCCCTATGCCTCGCACGTCTTCGCCGTAAAATTCGCCCAAGGCTCCACTTACGAGTGGCAGGAATACGGCATGGAGCTCGGGAACTGCGCCGATTTCTCCAAAGTCGCCCAATCCGCTTGGCGCGAGTACCTCCGATTAACGTATAAAACAAACTCCGCTCTTCAGAAAGCCTGGGGAGACGGCTCGGTGACCTTCGATAACGCCAATATCCCCGGGTATGGCGAAAGAGAATCCTCGACCTATACCTCGCTTCTTGATGGCGTCATCCAAAGAAGCGTCCTCGATTATCAGGACTTCAAAGCCTATAACGTCACCAATTCCATCTTGTCTTTCTCAAAAGTCGTCAAGGAGGTCTCTGACGGCAATTGGCTCGCTGGTACCTATCAAGGCTACATCACCAACGCCTTGACCTATGAATCTAGCGGCATCGCCAATAACGCCTTCGCTAGGCTCCTTGAAAAGGATAGCCCCTGCGATTTCTTCTGCGGGCCGGTTTCCTACAATACCCGGCAAAGCGGCTATAGCGACACCCCAATGCAAGCAGCCTCCTCAATCGTGGCCGCCGGGAAGCTCTGCCTTGTCGAATTCGATGAGAGGACCGTCAAAGTCGATATGCCCGACCAATCCCCGTTGACCATGGATGAGTGGGGGAAGACCTACACGCTTGAAGACACCCTCAGCCTCATGAAACGCGACGCGGGCAATTCTCTCATCAGCGGCTTCGGCTCCTGGATCTACGACATGACCGGCGGCTGGTACGACGATGGGGAAATCTATAACCTCGTCAGCCTGATCATGGAGGAGTGGTCTTATGCCCTTCAGCATCAGCAAAACGAGAACAACCGCGAAGTCGCCTTCATCATCGAGGACAAAATGCCATCGGATTACGCCTATAACTTCGGCGGGTCTTATAGCGCCCTTGAGGTGAATTTAGGAAGGCAAAAGGAAGACCTCGCCGTGATTGGGGCGGGATACGACACCTATTTGGCCAGCGAATTCAAGAAGGGATTGCCCAAGGATTATAAGTTCTACATCGTCGTGGGCAACCGCTTCGACGCGGAAACAATCGAGGGCATCAACAAAGAATGCAAGGTCAATGGCAAAGCCGTCCTTTGGATCGGTACCCCGGGAATCTACGGGGAAGATGGGTCCATGTCGCCCTCTAATGTCTCTTCCTTAATCGATATGGATGTTACGTTCGCTTCCGAAAGCGTTTATACCGGAGTGAGCATCGATTCCGATTGCGAGGACCCCCTTGTTAGCGGCGCCTCCGGGTTAACCTATGGCAAGCCCGAAATCATGGAGGTCAGCCCGGTTGCGGCGGTGATCGATAGCGATGCGGTGACTTTAGGCCACATCAAAAACGGCTCCCGCGTCGGCTTGGCTTATAAAGAGGTCGCCGTTAGTGGAGGGAGCTACCTTTCCGTTTTCTCCAGCGTTGGCCACGTTCCGGCCCAAGTGCTGAGGAACATCATGAAGAAAGTGGGGGTTCACATTTACGATGAATCCTTCTCCGACGTCGTCTTCTCCTCCAGCGGATACCTTTGCATCGATTCTCCCTACGGCGGGGAGCGAACGATATCTTTGCCGAAAAAATATGACGTGTATGATGTCTACAACAAAAAGCTCATCGCCGCGAACGTGGATAAGTTCGACGTTACCCTTGAAGCCAAAGGCACGCGCTTGTTCCGCTTGATGGAGGCGAATAGCTATGGGAAAGACGGCCCGACGCCAGCGCCCACGCCAACTCCTACTCCCACTCCGACGGCCCCGTCTATGGGCCTCGACGTCATCCCGGGCATTACGCTTATTTGCCTCGGGGGCTTAATTACGGTAGCCATGGGGGTGGTTCTAACCATCGCCATCTACGATAGGAAAACTTCAAAAGTTAGAAAGGAATAATTCGATGAAAAAGATTAAATTGGCCGCTCTTGCTCTTGCCGCCTTCAGCTTAGCCAGCTGCGCCGGAGGAAATGGCGGAGGAAGCGGTGACAAAGAAACCGAAGAGAAAACCTTTACCCTCCAAATCTACGTCGGCGGCTATGGCACTGCGCCTTGGCAGAAAGTTCTTCAGAAATTCGAATCCGATCACCCCGAATACGAGATCATCGCCAACATGGACAACAACGTGAACACGGCCTTTGAGGACCGCTGGATGAACGGGAATCCGCCGGATTTCGTCTTCTTCGATGGGGGCACCAGCACGAACACCTGGCTCAAAGAAGGGCTCATCTACGATTTGACCGATTGGCTAGAAACGGCAAAGGTTGCCGGGGAAGACACGCTTATCAAAGACAAAGTCGACACGGCCTATTTCAGGAAATACACGGATTCTAGCAATAAGACGATCACCTATGGGGCCCCTTTGATCCTCAATTCCTACGGCATGTGGTATGACGACGCCCTCTTCACCGAAAAAGGGTGGAGCATGCCGAAGAACTTCGCTGAGCTCAAGACTTTCGCCGGCAACGCCACCGACAGCATCAAAACGCTCATTTACCCAGGCGTCTATAGCGGCTACCTCGTTCAAGGGATGCTCGTTCCCGCCTTTGCCGAATATGGGGACGCCTTCTTCGACCGCATCATGAATTGCCGCGACGCCGAAGTCTACGAATCGAATGAATTCAAAGAGGTTCTCACCCGTTTCAATGAGTTCATCAATCTCTCCGGCAACACCATCGCCGATTGCTTGTCCATGAACCACACCGAAAGCCAGATGGAATGGCTCGGTCATAAAGCGGCGATGATTCCTAATGGGCTGTGGCTCCGTTCCGAGATGGCCAAGCTAGACGCCATCCCCGAGGGCTTCGAGATGCGCTACGCCCCCTCTCCCCTGGTGAAGAGCCAGCAAACCATCGTCACGACCTCCATCACCTGCGGCATCGCTTCGCAAGCCAAAAACAAAAAGGCCGCCAAGGAATTCATGACCTACCTCTATACCGATGAGGTCCTCAAGGAATTCGTCTACGCCTCCGATTCCCCCTCCGTGGCCAAGCTCGATTTCTCTAACGACCCCAAAGTCACCGAAGTCAACAAATACATCCAAACCGTCTTCAACGATTCTAGCTATAAGCACATCGGCAACGACGGAAGCTGGGGCGGGGTCGATACCGCCATCAACGCCGCCGTCAATAGCCTCGTGAAGAAAACCATCACCGTCGATCAAGCCTGCGCCAGCATCAAAGCCGCCGCCGTCAAAGAAATCAAAGACCGCTGATTGGATTGCCTATGGTTTCAGCTTTAAAACGACAACGGGCAAAGAAAATTAAGCTGAACTGGAGCAAAGCCCTGTTCGCATCGCTGTTCTGCCTCTTGCCCTTCGCCATCTATTTGATTTTCTGCGTCTATCCCATCATCCAGTCCGTGATCGATTCCTTCACGAACTGGAGGGGATACGTCCGCAAAGACTTCATCGGCATCGCCAATTACCAGGAGGTTCTCACCGACCCCGTGTTCTGGAAAGCCTTCGGGAATGACTTCGCCATCACGGGGATCAAAGAGGTCCTCATCATCGTCTTGACCGTTTTATTCGCCGTCAGCCTCACCCGCTTCCGTCTGAAGACGGGCGAGGTCATCACCTACAAATTCATCTTCTACATCCCCAACATGCTCTCGGTCGTCATCATAGGCTCGCTTTGGCGCTTCGTCTTCATGAGCGGAGATAGCGGGCTATTGAACGCCTTCCTTGGCTTATTTAAGGGGAATGCGGTGGACTGGGTTACGGAGTTTCCGCTTTGGTGCATCGGCTTCGTCGCCTCTTGGTGCGGAATCGGGCTGTTCATGATCACCATGATCTCTGCCATCAACCAGATTCCCTTAGACCTCTACGAAGCCGCCGAAATCGACGGGGCTTCCCCTTGGAAGCAATTGATCCACATCACGATGCCCGCGGTTTGGCTGCAGGTCACCTTCATGGTCGTCTCCATCCTCTACCAGTCTTTGGGCGGGAACTTCGCCATTGTCAACGTTTTCACCCCCAACGGCGGGGTGGACAACAACTCCATGGTCATGGGGCTATACGTCTACATCTACGGCACCAGCGGCAATAGGGTCGCCTTCTCCTACGCGGCGGCATTGGTCATGCTTTGCCTCACCGCGATGATCTCTTTGGGCGTGAAAGCTTTGATGAATGCTTTCGGAAAGCGTTTCTATGAATAAGGGCAAATCTATTTCTCGTTCGAGAAAAGCAACCGAAGACAAAGCCGTCGTTACCTCCCGCTGGGTGATGCGCGTCCTCCTCTTCCTATGGGCCGTCCTTATCATCTTCCCGCTCCTTTGGGCGATCATGACCTCGTTCAAAAGCCAAAGGGATTACATGGCCGGGGCCTTCCTTTGGCCCACCGAATTCCTCTTCTCCAACTATGTTGACGCCTGGAAAGGGGCGCAGTTCTCCCGTTACTTCCTCAATTCCATCGTCATCTCCGCTGGGACGGTATTGCTCACCGTGCTGATGACTTTGGGGTCAAGCTACGTCATCGCCAAATACAAGCCGCGCTTCTTCCGCTTCCTCGACCATTTCTATTCTCTGTTCATGATGGTCCCTCAATTGCTGCTTCTGATTCCCTTGTTGAAGTTTTGCCAGAAGCTCCATTTGACCGACGGGGCCATGGTCATCCCCACGATGATGGTCTTGAATGCCATTCAGGGCGTCCCCTTCTACGTCTTCTTGACTTTGCCCTTCATGAAAGGGCTCAACAACGAGATCCTAGAGGCCGCCGAAATCGACGGGGCCAATGAATTCCAGCGCTTCTTCCGCGTCGTCCTCCCCATGGTCAAGCCGCCTCTATTCATCGTTTGCCTATTGAGCTTCGCCGGCGTGTGGAACGAATACGCGATGTCGATCACCTTCATCAAAGACCCGACTTACTACACTCTGTCGGCGGGCTTGAACAACATCATGAGCGACGCGACCATCAGCACCGGCGTCAAATTCGCCGCGCTCATCATCACGACGATTCCGATTCTCATCGTCTACGCCTTCTTCCAGAAGCCGCTTCAAAACGGCCTATCCTCCTCCGATGGAGTCAAAGGGTAGGGCTCAGTCTTCCTCTTCAGGCAAAAGCAAACCGCGTTCAAGGTCCTGCTTTTGCCTTTTTCTATACTGATTAGGCGAGCAGCCGAGCTTCTCGCGGAAGGTTTTGATGAAGGTGGAAAGGGAATTGTATCCGCATTCCTCCGAAATCTGCAGAATGCTTTTGTCTGTGGCCTCCAGCAGTTCTCTAGCGTAATTCATGCGCGTGTTGATGAGGTAATCGACCAAGGAGATGCCCTTGTAGCTTTTGAAGATGGTCCCGACCTGAGAATGGGAATAGTTGGTCAAGGCGACGATTTTGCTCACCCTTTGGGAGAACACCTCCGGCTTTTGCAGCTCGTTGACGAAATTTAGCAGCCACGCCGGGGTTTGGGAGTGACGGTTGGAGTAGCGGATTGCGTAGAGGCTTATGATCCAATTGAGCAACGAGAGGCTCAGGTATTTCTGGAATTCGCGGGTGTTGGAATCTCCTAAGGGGCTATCGAAGATGGAAAACTTGAGGAGGTTCTCGCAGAAGGTGTGGACCGCTTCGTAATTCTCCCCGCTTAGTTTGAGGTGGACGGTGCGCTTGCCCGAAAGGATGTCCTCTTTGAATTTCTCCGGGAGGTTATTGAGGGATTGCTTCAATTCCTCATCGGTGTAATAGACGTCTTGGTGGAGCTGAGGCTCGCGGAGAGTCGATATCGAATGCAGGTGGGGCGGGCCGATGAGGAAGACGTCCCCGACGCTCGTTTCATAGGCTTTGTCGTTGATGGTCGTCGTGGCGAGGCCCTCGAAGAAAAACACGAGCTCCCAAACCCTGTGGTTGTGGCTAGGGCAGGGGGTGGTGTATTGCTTGGTGATTTGATTTGCCCCCGGATAGAGGTAGCCAAGATACTTTTTTGACATTCGAGGTTCCTTTGGATAAGTGTACCACTAATAGATATGACAATTTCAATGATAATAAAACGCGGAGAAAGCGCCCTTTATCTCGCCTCCTCTGATAATTTGAACAAGTTTTGTTCAATGAAAAATGACAATTTTAATATGGATAAAAGAAGGATGAACTCGCATTCGCTAGATTAGAATGTCCTCACTTAGGAATTTGTATTTAACGGTAGGCCCATGTTTGATAAGAATCGTTTCAAAAACGCTCCAAAGGATTGCTCCGCAGTCCCCTTTTGGTTTTGGAACGATGCGATGGATGGAAAAGAAATCGTATTCGAACTCAAGGAAATGGCTAACCAAGGCATTTTCGAAGCCATCATCCACGCGCGGAAAGGACTGGCCGTTCCCTACTTGTCCGAGGAATGGTTTGAGAAAGTGGGCATCGCCCTAAGAATTGCCAAATCCCTTGGGATGAGGCTTTGGATATACGACGAGAACAACTGGCCTAGCGGGTACGCGGATGGAAGAGTCATAGAGAAAGATCCTGATTTCGCCGCGAAATGCCTGTCCGTAGAAAAGATATACCCCGTTTTGGGGAAGCCCGTGATCGTCGAAGAAAAGCCAGGCAGCCAAATCGTCGCCGTCAGCGCCGTTTACCAAGATAAGGAATTCGTAGACATCACAAGCTACGGAAGAAATGGCAAGCCCGCCTGGCATTCGACCACGCTTTGCTGGGAAGTCTTCGTCTTCAGAATGGAGAATTGCCTCCATTGCCCGGCCTATAGCGACGCCCCTTACGTCGATTTGCTCAACGGGGATGCCACCGATGCTTTCATCGCTTGCACCCACGCCGAATACAAAAGGAGATTCCCCGAGCATTGGGGCAACGTCATCAAAGGCTTCTTCACCGATGAACCGGGGTTCTATCAAAATTACTTTGAGCAAGCCAAAAACTTGAATTCGATCGCCTGGACGGGATCCTTTCCAAAGCGTTTCAAAGAAGCCTATGGGTATGACATTCTCCCTTATTTGCCCACCCTTTTCCAGGACATGCCCGCTTCTAAGAGGATAAGAGCGGATTATTATTCCGCGCTTTCTCGTTTTTATAGGGAATCCTATTTCGATAAAATCGCTTCCTTTCTGCATAGTGATGGCTTGCTTTCGATAGGTCACCTCCACCGCGAGGAGAAGCTTGCTTGGCTCACTCAAACCGAGGGGGATTTCTTCTCCGCGATTGATGGCCTAGATTATTCCGGCATCGATTGCATCGATAAATCCTATCCCCGCGTCACCGAGAGGCTCTGCGGAAGCGCCTCGGATTTGCTTAACAAGCCCCGGGCGATGTGCGAGATTTTCGGGGGGTTTGGCTGGAGCTTGACGCCGAAGGAGATGAAGAGATTCATCGACCTTCAATTCGTCCAAGGTGTCAACCTAATCGTCCCCCATGCATTGTTCTCCTCAATCGAAGGGTTTAGGGAACTGGAATCCCCTCCGTCTTTGTTCTATCAAAACGCCTATTGGCCCCATTTCAACATCCTATCCGATTATATGTCTCGCTTGTCCTATGCCTTAACGCAGGGGAAGCATCGTCCTAGCGTCGCCGTTTATTACCCCTCTTTATATGCCCAAAAGCACTTTACTCCACTGGATCATCGGGACGTCTTAGACATCGATGATTGCCTAGTCCGCCTCGTGGGACACCTTAATAAGAACGGCGTTGATTTCACGCTTGTGCCCGAAGGGTTTTTGTCTAAAGCTCATATCGAGGGAAACCATTTGAAGTTTTGTGATTTCTCTTTCTCCGCCCTTATCTTGCCTTGTGACCCCGATGAAACGATATTGCCCATCGTGAAGGAATTCTCTTCTAAGGGCTTCGTCGTCTCCCTTAACAAGACGAAAGGGAATGATTTCGCTTCTTCCTCTTATTTCTATTACGAGGAAGGCGATGCCGTTTCGGAACTTTGCTCAAAGGTGAATAGGCGCGTAAAAGGGGATAGCGTCATTGCCTATTCCCGAACCCTCGGGGATTGCGAATTGCTGTTCCTGGTGAATGTCTCTTCCACGGAGGCCTCCGCTTCGCTTTTCATCCAACAAGGGGAAAGAGTCGAATCGCTTGAAGCGGAAACGGGGGAGATAAAGCCCCTATTCAAAGAAGCGGAGTCGCGCGAAGAAACCCTCCATTTCCTCCCAAACGAAGCAAAACTCCTTTGCCTTTCTAAAGATACCCATGAGCCTTTCTTAGAAAGCAAGGAAATGGAAACTGAACGCGTTCCGCTTCATCTAAAGGAAGCCTTATTCAACGGGAAGCCCTATCCTTATGCTTCTGCCCATCAAAACGGCATTCATAATTTCTATGGGGAGATTTGCCTTAGCTATTCTCTATATATTAAGGATAAGCCCAAGCGCGTTTTGGTTTCCTTTGACGATGTGCGCGACTTCGCGACCGTCTACGTCAATAACGAAGAATCCTCGACCCGCCTTTATCCTCCGTTCGCCTTTGATGTAACCCCGCAGATGAAAGCGGGGGAGAACCTCATCACGCTAAAGATAGCTAACGTGAAGGCCAATGAGATCGAAGGCGCTGATTTCGACGCGGGGCTTCTTGGGAACGCTGAAGCTTTGATTTATAACGATTGAACTTAGATTCTCAACGTTAGCCGGCTTTGCATTAGAAGGAGAAACAACATGGATCAAAAAGAACTCGCCGCCATTGCCCAAACCCGGCGCTATATAACCTCGCGTTGGGACAAGGCCTTGCATTATCCGGAAAATGAGCCTGATGATGGCTATAAATTGCCTTATCCTTTCGTCCCTCCCTGCATTTCGGGGGATTTCCACGTCCTGTTCTATTGGGACACCTTCTATACGAATAGAGGAATGCTCGCGGATGGATTCAGCCAATTTGCCAAATGGAATGTCGATAACCTCATCTACGCATTGAACAAATTGGGCTTCGTCCCCAACGCCTACAGTCAGAACCTCATCAAATGGACCTCCCAGCCCCCTTATCTCCATTTCATGGTCAAGGACATTTACGAAATCTTCCAAGACGAGGAATGGCTGAGGAAGGCCTATTTCGCCCTTAAGAAGGAATATGAGTTCTGGATGAAGGAGAGGATCGCCCCCAATGGGCTTAACCGTCATCTGCACAACCCTTTGACCATCGATGACCTAGACGATTACTACCATTACGTCGCCACCGAACGCCTTGGCCTAAGTCTAGACATGAGCAAAGAGAAACGCGCGGAGCTAGGCGAGAATTACTGCGCCGCCGCAGAGGCCGGACTAGATTTCTCTCCTAGATTCAAAGATAAAGGGGCATCGATCAACCCCGTGGATCTGAACGCCAATCTCTATGGGCTGGAGCTTGATTTAGCGGAGCTCGCCCTGAAATTCGAACAAAGCGAAGCGCAAAAGTTCCTTGATTCAGCGGGCTCTAGGAAAGCGAAGATGGATGCGTTGATGCTAGGGGAAGACGGGGTCTATTACGATTACGATTACTCCTCTAACAAGATATTCCGGAGCGACTATTGCTTCACCGGGCAATTCATGCCCTTTATAACGGGATTATCCAACAATAAGGCCGCCGCGAAGAAAATTCTCTCTAGGCTAGAATACCCCTTCGGCATCGTATCCACCCAAAAGGATGAAAAGGAAACGATACCCTACCAAGCTTCCTATCCCTATTCCTGGCCCTATGACAATTACTTGGCCTATTGGGGGCTAAATTCCGCTGGGCTTAAGGAAGACGCTAGGCGCGTCGGGGAAGCCTGGGTAAAGAACCTAGCGAATACCTATATGGAAACGGGGAAGCTCTGGGAAACCTATGATCCCCTTAAAGGCGGCCGCGCCGAAAAGAAGGAATATCCCGCCAACGAGATGATGGGCTGGACCGCGGGCACGTTCTCCGCAATTTGCTCTGATCTGAAGCTTGAATAACGAAACTAAAGGCGTCGCCGATCAAAGGTCCGTGACGTCTTTTTTTTGCCTCATCACCCATTGCCCTCCGGTGAAGTCGGGGATGGCGATGGGGGCGCCGCCTTTGGCGATTGATTCCTCGGACAAGCAAGTGATGGCCATCCACGCGGCGGCGTCATAGACGTCGATCGGCATTTCCTCTTTGTTTCTTAAGGCGTCCATGAACCCTTTAAGCATCAGATGATCCATGCCCCCATGCCCGGCTTTGATTTGCTCTTCGGTGACGTCTTGCCAAATCTTGGGGAGGTTGTCTTTCTCGTATTTGGCCATCGTGCCGAGATAGTCGTTCATGTCGTTTTCGTGGTTGAAATCGGCCCCATCGAGAAGAGTGATATTCCCAAGTTCGGCGAACATCCCCTTCGTCCCAGAAACACTGAATTCCCTGCTGTAGGCGTGGGGGAGGGTCGTGTCTAGCTTCAATGAGATCATCGATCCATCCGCGCATTTGATGAGGGTTTCGACGACGTCGCCTTGGGCGAAGGTTTGGCCATGCAACGGGGCGAGGTCTTCTTTGTCTTTTACGTATTCCTCTAATCCCTTGGCTTTAGAGGACATTGAAACCAAGGAGACCATGCGGTTCCCTCTATTGATGTTCAGCAGCTTAGCGATGGGCCCTAGTTCGTGAGTAGGGTAGTTGTCGCAGTTCCTGATGAGATAATTCCTAAGCCTATAATGACGGTTCTTAACCCCATAGGAAATCTCGTTACGGAGATCGTGGCAATAAGCCCCATGGCAATATACGACCTTTCCGAGGAGCCCTTTCCTGACCATGGAGGTCGCCAACAACTCCTTCTTGCCATAGCAGCAATTCTCCATGAAGAAGAAGGGGACCTTCGTCTTCTCGTAGGTTCTCACCAATTGCCAGCAGTCATCGATGGAATAGGCTCCTCCCACCTCTAGGGCGGTGGCTTTTCCTGCCTCCATGGCCTTGATGGCCAAGGGGATATGGGCTTCCCAGGCCGCGGATATGATGACCGTTTCTACGTTTGGATCCGAAAGAAGCTCATCCGCGGAGAGGTATTCCGCGGGCCTCTTGTTCGTTTCCTTTTCGACTTCGTTGGCTAAGTTAGAAACCCTATCCTGGTAGACGTCGCATAAAGCCACTATCTCCAGATCCTCGGTGAAGTTCTTAAGAATGGCTTTCACCCAGATGTCTCCTCTTTGGCCTAAGCCAATCAAACCGACCTTTATCGCGTTGCCCATAGAATAAATCTCCTATCAGTTGCTCTTATTTTGTTGTTGAAACAGCAGATTCTCCATAACGAAACCGAAGTTTCCTAAATAATCGGAGTTTCTTTGTGACAAACGATAATTAGAGGGGCCGAAGCTAGAATAAGGTTCGCGATGTATTGTCTTCGAAATCGCTTGACCGTCTCTTCTGCAAAAGGCTTTTCAATAACCGTTTTCACAGAAAGATTCGGAAGCCGAATAATACTTGACTCTCTCTCTCTCTCTCTATAATACGAAAAAAGGAGGCCGATTATGTGTGAAAATACGATTGATTCCTACATCTTAACGTGTGAAGGATATTTTCGAGCAACAACGTTGACTGATGGAGTTTATACCGCCTTTTTATCCGATTGGCATGCCGATGAAGTTTTAGAGAAAGAAGGGAGCTTCGGCCTTTACAAAAAAGAGAAAGAAAAAAAGCAAGACGATGGCGAAAACGAAAATGAAATTTATTTTTGCCGGTTCGATTCTGGAGATAGGCTTCGCTTTTCGGAACAACTAGCTAAAAACCCTTTATTGCCCATTTCCATTGGCAAACACATCCGAATCAAATTTAAAGAAATTGGGCAAAAGCAGACCGCCTTCGAAATTATCGAAATTGAGGTTATTGATTAAGGTGTAGAGATGAAAATTCAATGTTTTTCTGATGTCTTTGCGAAACTGGAAGACTGCTACAAAAAAGCAAAAGATGAACAAACGCTTATTTTTAGAGGCCATGAAAATTCTTCTTATGCCCTTTTGCCCGGCATATTGAGAAATAATGACGATGCCAAAAATGAGTGCAATTTAGCTCATAAGATTCAAATTGAATATCCTGAAGAGTTTAATCATCGCGAGCACTTTTCTTCTTTGTCGAAAATGCAGCATTTCGGCCTGAAAACCCGTTTGTTAGATTTCGGTTTTAACCCCCTTATCGCCTTGTATTTGGCTTGCAGCCCTTGCTATGGCAAAGATGGTGCTGAAATACTGGCGGATGGTGAATTGGTCATTGGACAAGTAAATACAAGCGAAATCAAACACCACTGCAGCGACACCATCATGGTCTTGTCGTGTTTGCCATACCTTACCCATGAGGAACAAAAAGAATTAGAAAAGATATGTATGGCAAACCCCGATGCGAAATTAACAGAGGATTTTTACCGATCTCAAAGATCTGTTCATCGGCTTTATCACGAGATACGCTTCGAATACCCCACATTCGATTTTGAAATTAAAACGAACGATTTACTGAAGTCGTTTTTCGTTTCCCCTAAAAAGGATAATGAAAGGCTGAAAGCCCAAAATGGTCTTTTTGCTATATACGGTTTGAATCCCAACCTAGCAAGGCAACATGTGGAAGATGCTGTTATTGATCGAATCAAAATTCCCCAAGAAAGCAAAAAGCCCATTTTAAAGATGCTGGAACATTTTGGGATTGACGACAGCGTTATCTATCCGAGCTTAGACCGAACGGCTGCTTCTTTTTTGAATGAACGCTTTATTCGACGGCCTATCTAGCCTCTTTTGAGTTTTATAAGCGTATGAAAGGAACTACACGATATAAAAAGGAAATTTAAAATGAAATTACAAAAGTTATTGTTGCCATTCACCTCTGCGCTGTTGCTCTTTGGGTGCGGAACTGGATCTCATGAGACATCAGAGAGCGGCTCAGCGACTACAGATGAATCGACTACGGTGATATCATCCGATTCCGTTGAGCCTGAAAAATCCCAGGTGTATGTTCTCCCAACGGCTCGCGGAGAAAGATATCTGAAGAGATCATCTGGGGTTAAATCCCTCATCGATGTCAAGAAAGACGATGCCAATAATAGCTATCATATGGTAATCGATCAGTCGGCAGTCGATGGGACGAATGCCCGTTTCCACGATAGCGGAACCGTTGCATATAACAACAATGATATCGATGTACTACTGTTCGGCATTGGTACGAATTTCAATAATTCTGTGTCTGCTGATACCCTACTATATGCGAGCCTAACCGAAGAGGAAGCCGATGGTCAATCCGCGGATCTGAAAAGCAATGCCGATGGCTCCGGTTCTCAGGGGATCGTGACTGGAGTATCATATGACTTTGGCACTGGACCACTCCAATATAATACAACATCGGAACAGCTGGTTTGGCTGAAGACCACGGTTATGGAAGAGCGAAATGGCGTTTATATCGCCAGCCCGACTGTGGATATTCGATACACTCCGGTCTATGTCCAATTCTCTGATACAGTTGCTCCTATCATGGATAATATCGACATATCATTGAGCTATTCGAATTATCTCGCATATACAACTAAGGGAATGACTGCCAATGAGTGGGTGAAGATGCATATCGCCGAAAACATGAGGTCATCCAACAGCGAGCTTATCAATACGGATGAGACCCCAACATTGAAAGATGTGGTCTACAGCAATGGCAAACTCTCATATGATGCAGGGGATATTATTCAGGGAACCTATACCGTGGAAGATTCATCTGGCAATGTTTCCCTGCCGAAATCGTTTAAATTCACCATATTCGCAGACTATAATGAGAATGTGTCTCTATCCATACCATATAGGGAACTCACTGGCCGCACCGCCGAGGAAAGGCAGACCTATTTGAAAACCGAATTCTTGAAGGAGTTCAAAAAGGGAAAAACCGTGAATTTCGCCGCCGAGCAATACAGATCCAGCATCGCAGTATCCGACGTATCGCTTACGGATTATACAGATGCTGTTGACGCTTCTTTGCTGGATGTAAAATCCAACATTCAGAATAAGACCAAGACAACAATATCCGCATCGGTTGGCGGCTACGGAACTGTTCGATTCAGCGTCAAGCTGGTTGATACATATCCGGTGAAATCTGTTACGCTAAAATACGAGTACCCAGCGATTTTCAGCAAATTAAAGGCTGCAACATCCATAGATGAATTCGCGAAGATGCTTGCATCATATATAACGAAGATAAATGACGATTTTGAGGATACCTATTCGCTTCAGCTTAAATTTGCGAATAGGTCTGATGATGACGAAGAGTATTATGTATATTCATTTATCATTTCCGATAGCTCCAGTAATTCGAAAACTATTATCAATAAGTACTCCTTATTGCACACTGGAATATATGATATAGTTACTGGCTTGGTGAGCACACCGGGATCCAGCATTACCTATAATTATAATATTGCCGGTGAACCCATCGCACAATAAAAGCGAATAAAAGATAATGGACTCTTTTGTTGGTTCTCAAATGATCTGAAAGATTTTCTAGGAAACTACCAAACTGTGTCGGCTAAAGGTTCTTTGATATAATCCTCGTCG
>CAVJMG010000001.1:333791-527095 GCA_963650805.1 uncultured Bacteroidales bacterium | reverse complement strand
CTCTTTTCTGTGATTTCAAAAATGTAGTGCTAAATTTTCAATTAACTACGGTTAAGGGGATGTAATTGAGGTGATTTCAATGCTCAGAAGAAGACTCTACCCCCTTTTGCTCGATTGGAAAAAACGCCGTCGGGAGAATAGCTTAAAAAGAAGTTTTATTGGTGAAGGGCGCCCGCCAGGTTGGAAAGTCGTTTTTGATAGAGGAGTTTGGCCAACACGAATATCAGTCGTTCATTGAAATCAACTTTATCAAAAGGCCGGAACTCAAAAGTGCTTTTAATGGTAGCAAAGAGCCAAAAGACATCTACAACAAACTTTCCATTTACTTTCCCGACATGAAACTTATTCCGGGAGACACTTTGTTTTTCTTTGATGAAATACAAAATTGTGGGGGCGCGAGAACCGCCCTTAAGTTTCTCGCTTGTGATTTAAATTACGATTTTATCGCTTCCGGGTCTTTGCTGGGCCTCGAATACGGAGAAGACGCCGACAAAGACGTGGAAGTTCCAGAATCTATACCGGTTGGCTATGAATCCCCACTCACTATGCATCCATTGGATTTCGAAGAATTCCTTTGGGCGAAGGGGTATGGGGAAGAACAAATTTCTTATCTCAAATCTTTTTTCGACAGTGGCGAGAAAATCCCTACCGAGATAAACGAGAAATTTGAGCAACTATTTAGGGAATACATGGTGATCGGAGGCATGCCGGAGGTCGTCTCCGCATATGTGAAAACGAACGATTTCAACGAGGCCATTCGGGTTCAAGATAAAATCATCAGCGATTACCAAAATGACATTTCAAAGCATGCAAAGGGGGATCAAAAGCTTAGGGTTAGAGATTGCTATGATTCCATTCCCAAGCAGCTCGCCCGGGAGTTGAAAAGATTTCGTTACGCCTCTGTGGAGAAGAAACAGACCAGCAGAAAATACGGCGGAAGCATCAAATGGCTTAAAGATTCCGCACTTGTCAACGTTTGTTACAACGTGAGAGAACCTTATATTCCCCTTGTGGCAAATGAAAACGAGGAGCAATTTAAGGTTTATATCAATGACACTGGCCTATTGACGGAAATGTATGGTCGCGAAACGAAAATCGCGATTCTGAACAACGCAATCACGGGCAATGCCCGCGGAGCTATTTACGAAAATCTAATTTCAGAACTTTTAGTGAAGAAAGGATATTCTCTTCATTATTTCAGGCCCGACGATGACCACGAATTTGAATTTTTAATTGAAAAGGACGGCGGAATAATTCCCATTGAGGTCAAAGCCGGCAATAACGCATCTACGTCGCTGAATGCCTTTTTAAAAGACTATTCGCCATCGATTGCTTACAAACTTATAAACGGGAATATTGGTATTAGCGGAACCAAGAGAACCATGCCTCATTACATGGTCATGTTCATTTGACGCACGGCATTTTGGGCCTGACGTTCGTGCTGCAAAATTTGATTTTCGCATCATTTCTATTGATTTGATTCCTCAAAAGCAATACACGTATCAATTCGTTTGTTTCCCTTCCTTGCAAAGGTGGTACAATCCTCCACCGAAAAGGAGACAAATAAACATGGAATTTGTCAAAAAATCATTGACCAACTGGGTCAAAGCTGTGTTGATTCTCGTCATTGGCATCTTGGTGATTGTCGCCGGTGCTCAAATGGGCAACACGAGCATGGACGCCTTGGTGAACGGAAATGGTTCTGCCGAAACGATTCAGAGCATCTCCCTCGTCCTTGGCTGGTCCTTCATCGTCATCGGATCCTTGGGGATCGTCGGCGGGCTTTTGGGCTCCGCCCTCTCTAAGGCCGGCTTCGCGACTGCCGCGATTTCCGCGGGCATCACTCTTGCCATCGGCATTTGGCTCGTCGTGAGACAGGAAGCGGGCAAGCTTATGTTCGTCTTGATCGGGTTCGTCCCCTTCGTGATGATCGTCGTCGGCGCCATCTTGGCCGCCGATGCCGCATTCTTGATCATCAACGGCCTCCGCGACAAGGCTATTAAGAAAGCCATCCCGGCCATCATCTTCGGCTTCCTCGTCGCTGCCGCTTCGATTGTCCTTGGCGCCCTTTGCATTGCCACTAAAGAAGGTGGAGACACCATCATTGCCTCCAACGTTCAGCTCATCATCTTTGGCTGCATCCTTCTCATCTATGCTTGCTTCTTGGTGCTTGCCACTTTCGTTTCCGTTCCTTTGGTTGCCGTTGTTTCCGTCAACAAAAAAGAGGACGCCATCGATGCGACCTCTGACAAAGATCATCAAGCCTAAGTTGGCATAATTTCTATCTTTGGAGCCGCGGCGATTCGCGTCGCGGCTTTTTTCAAACGAAAAAAGCAACCTCAAGTTCGGGGTTGCTTGGACGTTTCGTTAGTTCCCTTTCTCTAAAAGCAAAGCGAATTTGAAATTGGTTTTAGCTTTCACCCCATGCAACCCGCCTTTAGCGAAGGAGAAGGAGTCGCCTTCTTTAACGGGGTGGCTAACGCCTTCATATTCGATAACGCCTTCCCCATCGAGGATAAGAAGCAAGGCTTCCCCGGGGGCTTTATGCGGGCTGAGCTCGCATCCTTCCGCCATAGCGATGACGGCCATTTGGGCGGTTTGGGTCTCCATGACCGTCAAATTGACGATTTTTCCTTCTTGATAGGGGAGGAGGCCTTTTAAGGCAAAGACTTCGCCTTTTTTAAGCAACGGATTCATTTCGTTTTCTTTCGGCAATTGCCATTCTAGATAAAGGAAGTCAGTTTTGCCGGCTTTTTTGCCTAAAAGCTCGTCTTCTTTCGAGATGTATGCATCTCCGTAGAAGCACTGTTTTTCGCAGTTTTGCTTAGCAAGAACGCCTTCATCTGAAAGGCAAATGTACAAGATTTCGCTAGGGTATGATTCCTTAGAGATCTCCGTGTTTGCTCCTAAGGAAAAAACGCTTAAGTCCGGTTTTATCCTTTCCGATATCGTTAGATAGGGCAAAGCAGGATTTGTCTTGGAGAAACGAAACGGGCTTCCTTTGATCATGTTTTCCTTTCTGCCTTCATTTTAATTCACCTCTGGGCGAGGCGTATATGCTTTATAAAATCTTCCCTTAGGATAAAATAGGGTCATTAAGGAGAATTAACAATTATGGCATGCACTACAATACTCGTCGGCAAAACCGCAAGTAACGACGGCTCGACGATGATCGCTAGAAACGACGATGGTCATTTCGACGTCAAAAAGCTCGTCGTTGTTGAACCCAAACAGCAAAAGAAAGTCTATGTGTCGAAGATATCCCATCTCACCATCGAACTTCCGGAGAATCCCCTTCGATATACCATGATTCCCAACGTTGATCCTAAAATCGGCGTTTGGCCCGCTTCTGGCGTAAATTCCTATGGAGTCGGGATGACCGCAACGGAGACGATTACAAGCAATCCCAGAGTTTTGGGGGCTGACCCCTATGTTGAGACGACCCCGAAAAAGAAAGGGGGGTGGAATCCTGGAGGAATCGGAGAAGAAGACATTGTTCTTCTCGTCTTACCTTATATTCATTCCGCTCGCGAAGGCGTGGAGCGTTTGGGCTCTTTGCTTGAAAAATACGGGACCTATGAGCCAAACGGCATTGCCTTCAACGATCCCGATGAGGTGTGGTGGCTTGAGACCATCGGGGGGCATCATTGGATTGCCAAAAGGGTCCCTGATGACCGCTACGTCGTCATGCCCAACCAGTTTGGCTTGGACAATTTCTCCTTCGAAGATGCTTATGGCGAGAAGAAGGAGAATATGTGTTCCTCGGATTTGAAGGAATTCGTGGAGAAAAACCACTTGGCGTTAGACCAAGACGGTTCCTTCAATCCGCGTTTGGCTTTTGGTTCCCATGCGGATTCTGACCATATCTACAACACTCCAAGAGCTTGGTACATGCTCCGCTATTTCAATTCAAGAACCTATCGTTTCGATGGACCTAACGCCGATTTCACGCCGACGTCGGATGATCTTCCCTGGTCGATGGCGCCTGAAAGGAAAGTCACCGTGGAAGATGTGAAATACATTCTCTCTTCCTATTACCAAGGCACCCCCTACGACCCCTATTCCAAATCCGGGGATCCTTCTCTCCACGGCATCTATCGCCCCATCGGAATCAGCAGGACTTCTTTTATGACCTGCTTGCAGGCTAGACCGAATCTCCCAAAAGAAATCTCGACGATTGAGTGGCTTTGCATGGGCCCAAACCCCTTCAATGCCTTCGTCGCTATTTATCCGAATGTTCCGCAAATCCCCGCTTATTTCTCCAAAACAAAGCTTGATGTCGATACCTCCTCATTCTACTGGCAAAATTGCCTTGTCGCCGCTTTGGCCGACGCCCATTTCCATACCTCGGCCATTTACATTGAACGTTACCAAAATAAGATGCAGGAAACCAATCACCAGCACATCGTCAAAACGGATGCGGAGTATCTCGCCAATCCCAGCGAAGACGTTCTCGTTAAAGCAAATAACAGCATCGCTGCCTCGGCGAAGAAATGCACCGACAAAGTTTTGAAGGAAACGCTTCAAGCTGCCTTTAACGGCATGAAATGCGGATACTATCGCTCCGATAATTAAAAACGCATACATTGAAAGGATTCGGCCACCTCTAGAGGTGGCCTTTCCTTTATAATGTCGTAGTTATGTCTTACGCAGATAAAATCTTCAAACAAAACGTCGAGGACATTCTCGAGAATGGGGTTTGGGATACCGATTATCCCGTACGTCCACATTGGGATGATGGAACCCCCGCCCACACGATAAAGAAATTCGGCATTGTGAATACCTACGATTTGTCGAAAGAACTCCCCATTTTGACAATTCGGAAGACCAATTTCGAAGCTTGCTTGGACGAATTGCTCTGGATTTGGCAGAAAAAGTCCAACAACGTTCATGATTTGCACTCCCATATTTGGGATTCCTGGGCGGATGAAAATGGCTCGATTGGAAAAGCCTATGGATATCAGCTGGCGAAGAAATCCATCTATCCCGAAGGGGAATTCGACCAAGTCGATCGCGTTCTTTTTGACTTGAAGAACAACCCCCATTCAAGAAGGATACTCACCAACATCTATAATTTTGACGATCTTCATGAGATGAACCTCTATCCCTGCGCGTATTCGATGACTTTCAACGTCTCTGGGGATAAGCTCAATGGCATTCTCAACCAACGTTCCAACGACATGCTTACTGCGAACAATTGGAATGTTCTCCAATATTCCCTCCTCATCATGATGTTTGCCCAAGTTTCTGGATTGAAGCCAGGGAAGCTCATCCACGTCATCGCCGATGCCCATCTTTATGACCGCCACATCCCTCTGGTCAAAGAGGTGATATCCAAATCCGAGCACGAAGCACCTAAACTCAAAATGAATCCGGACATAAAGAACTTCTACGAGTTCAAAATCAGCGATTTCGAACTCGTTGACTATGGGTTCGAGAAGCTCGGAAAGAAGATTCCCGTTGCCATATGAACAAACTTATCGAAATCCTTAACTGCGATGCCAAATGGGGCATCGGACGGAAAAACGGTCTGCTTTTCAAATTGCCAAAAGATATGGCGTTCTTCAAAGAAAAAACGATGGGCCATGTGGTGGCGATGGGAGAGAACACCTTGCTCTCTTTCCCCAAGAGCCAGCCTTTGAAAGGCAGGACGAATATTGTTTTATCTAGAGACAACACTTACCAATTCGAAAACGTCATCAACGTCCATTCCTTCGAAGAATTTCTACAGGTCATTAAAGAAAATCTGCAAAATGGCGATGTTTTCGTTGTTGGCGGGGCTTCTATTTATCATCAGATGCTCACTTATTGCGACGAAGTGTGGCTGACGAAGGTTCGAGAAGATGGGAATGCCGAGGTGTTTTTCGACAACCTCGATGAAAAGAAAGAGTGGCGTTTATCCTCCCAATCCCCTTTGGAAGAGGATAACGGCCACTCCACATCGTTTTGCACCTACGTTAATCTCGACAAGAAAAACCTTTAATAACCGTAGCGTTTCTTTAACCCAAACAAGAATGCGAGCATGACGATCGTCGAAACGATTTCGGCGAAGCAAGAAGACGCCCAAATACCATTGACGCCTAGCCACAATGGAATCACGAATACCGCGGCGGCTTCTGCGGCGGAACGGCAGAATGAAACGACCGCAGAAGCGGTACCGTTATTCAGCGAAGTGAAATACGACGAAGTGAAGATGGTGAATCCCGCGGACAGATAGACAAAGCTATATATGCGGTTGGCGTTCACGGCGATTTCCTTTAAATGAGCGGATCCGCCGGACAAGAAAGAGGCCAAGGGGTCGGCAAGAAGCTGGCAAAGACCAAACATAATTAAGCCGGCGACAGCGATGAGAATAAAGCTCTTCCTTAGTATATTGGAGAGCTCCTTTTTGTTCCCCGCTCCGAATTGAAAACCGATGAACGGCGCCATTGCTGCGGCGTAACCCATGAATATTGCCATGAAAATGTAGGAGATGTACATGACGATTCCATATGCCGCGACCCCGTCTTGCCCGATCATCACCAAAAGTTGGGCGTTGAAGCAGGCTCCGACGATGGAGGAAGAAATGTTAGAAACGAATTCGCTTGAGCCGTTCCAAGCCGAATGGGCCAACGCTTTGATATCCCAAATCGGTTTGCCTAATTTGAGCATGTTGTTTTTGCTGACGGAGAAATAAACGATGGGGAAAATGGCCCCGAAGCTTTGGCCGATCAAAGTAGCCGCCGCCGCGCCCGCGATCCCCCAACGGAATCCAGCAATAAACAAGGCGTCTAAGCTTATATTGATAAGTCCAGATCCGGCGATGACAAGGAATCCGAGCTTTGGTTTTTCGCAGATGAGGAACAAGGATTGGAAAACGTATTGGAGCATCATCAAAATGATGCCTCCGGTGAGGATTCTTCCATAAAGGATGCCTTCGGAGATAGTTTCGGCGGCGACATCGCCGGATTGGCTCAAAGAAGCCATCCATTTGACGAAGGGTTCGACTGTAAAGAATCCGATGACTCCCCCGATTACGCCTAAGCCGATGATGAAATAAACGATCATTGAGCAATATTTGTTGGCCAATTCCTTGTTTTTCTCACCTAACGTCTTGGAAATAAGTGCGCTTCCGCCGGAACCGAACATATAGCCAAAAGCCCCTAAAATCATGATATAGGGGAAAACGAGATTAAGCCCGGCAAACGCGTTGTTTCCGGCGAAATTGGAAATGAAAACCCCGTCGACGATGGAATAAATGGAAGTGAAAACCATCATTAAAATCGAAGCGTAGGACGCAATGAATATCTTTTTGAATGTTAGATGCTCTTCAAGATGTACTGTCATAAACCTCTCCTAGAAACGCCCCCCTTAGTCCGCAAGAAAGAATTGCGGCAATTCGTCTAAAGCAGGCAGCAATGGCTATTCTATGGGAATTAAATTATCTTTCAAGCCCTAAAACGTTTTATCTATGTACTTTTAACCAAGCACCAAGGACATCGAGATATTCTTGATTCGATTCGAAGTAAGTCATATGCCTGCTGCCTTGAAAACAATGCAAAACCTTGTCGTTTGTCCCCAAAAGAGAATACATGGTTTGGTTTTGCACCTCATTCGATTCGTCTTTGCTTCCATAAAGAATCAAAGCTGGGCAGCTTACCGTAGGGAGGAATGAAGTCGTTTCGTAATCTTTTAATAACCCCAACGGGGTGAATTCGCTCGGCCCCCAGCAATGGAGGTAGGGCTCTTTGCCCATGCGTTTCTTCCTACTGAGACATTCGGGGATGGAGATGTCGTCATAGTCGATGTCGCTGACGGTTAGCTTGAGATAATTCTCGCTCGCCAATGAAAAACTTTTGGAGGAGTAGTCCCCGCTTTCTTCGGCTCTTTTTATCGCCTCTTGGTCTTCTTGGCTCAGGAATTTTGTCAGCTTGTGCGTTTCTATCGACCATTGCTTGGAACTGCAGAGAGTAGAGGAAAGGACTATACCAGCGATGCCGTCTTGCCCTTTTTCCCTCAAATAGAGCTGCACGAGCATGCCACCCCAGCTATGGCCTAGCAAAAACAAGCGGTTCAATTTGAAATAACGCCTTACGTAATCCAATTCTTCAACCCAATCGATCGGGGAATAGACATTGGGATTTTCCTTAATTGAAGAAAGTCCGCATCCGAATTGATCGTAATAGAAAATGGGCCTATCCGTTGTTTGGGACAATGGATCGAGAAGTTCGAGGGAGTTGTGGGTTGACCCAGGGCCGCCGTGGCAAACTAGCAAAGGCGTTCCTTTGCCATCTGGATTAGCGATTCGGACATAGATGGCCCGGCCTTTTGATTCGGGGATGAATTTTTCGATGATTTTCATTTTGTTCTTAAATGCTCAGGAATTTTGGGATCCGGAACGTCTTTGAGCTTGTCGTGGAGATAATGGATGATCGTTTGGCGGGTGATGATTCCTAGGAACACGCTTTTGTCGTCGATGACGGGGATGAAGTTTTGGTTGCCGGCTAAGAGGACTAAATCTTTCATCTGGGCATCGAAGCGAATGGGAAGCACTTCCCGTTCATGCGGGAGAATTGATATAGGTGTGGCTTCGGCCTCTTTGTAATTGAGATTGGCCTGCAATTTGATGTATCGGAACAAATCGCCTTCGGATACGGTGAAAAGATATTGCCCTTCCTTGTTTAGCACGGGTATGGCCGTCAAATCCTTGGCGACCATTTTTTCCGCAACCTGTCTTAAAGACCAATTGATTTCGGCGTAGCAGACGTCGGCTTTCGGTATTAAGAAAAACAGGATGTTCATGCCCTTGATTGTAATCGACGGCAGGCTTTTCACAACCCTTCTCTACATGGGTATAATTGGGCCGTGGATTTCAGCGGATGGGAAAGATTGTCATTGGTTGATTACGATGACTATATCACGACAACTCTATTTACCTCGGGTTGCAATTTTCGTTGCCCTTTTTGCCATAACGGCCCGCTTGTTTTGAATATTAAGGACAATCCAACAATCCCATGGGAGAAGATTGTTGCTTATCTAACGAAAAGAAAAGGCGAGCTCGATGCCGTTTGCATTTCAGGCGGAGAACCCACGCTGATGGGCGATTTGGAAAGTAAGCTTAAGCAAATTAAGGCGCTAGGATACAAGATAAAGTTAGACAGCAACGGAACTCGTCCAGACCTTATTAAACGCTTTTTCGAATTGGGCTTAGTCGATCATTTCGCGATTGATATAAAAAACAGCAAAGCTAGGTATGCCGAAACAATCGGCTTAAAGCAAATCAATTTATCCTCCATCGAGGAAACGGTCGATTTTCTTTTAGCGAGCGATTGCTCTTATGAGTTCCGCACGACCTTAATCGAAGAATTCCATGACGAAAATTCTATTTTAGAGATCGGAAAATGGATTGCTGGGGCCAAACGATATTATCTGCAACGCTATATCGATTCCCCAAATTGCATTGCCCATGGATTTCATATGGCGAGCAAAGAAAAAGCGGAAAAATACGCAGAAACCTTGCGAAAAACTATAAATGTGGTCGAATTGCGGGGCTATGATTAATCAAGAGATTGTAAATAAGCGTTTGCCGAAACCGCGGCAATTGCTCCGTCGTTAGTCGCCGTGACGACTTGGCGAACAGTTTTTTTGCGCCCATCCCCACAGGCGAAGATTCCGTGCGTTTTCGTGGACATATCTTCCTGAGCGAGGATGAATCCCTTCTCCAAATCAACGACATCCGAAAAAGCTTCATTGTGGGGGACTTGTCCTATAGCGACGAAGACTCCATCGGAAGCAATTTCAAGTGTTTCTTGAGTTGATGTGTTTTTGAAACGAGTTATGACTTTGTCTCCCTCTTTCTTCATGGAGAGAGAGGACAAACAATGGATCGTTGCGACGTTGGGTAAGCCTAAGAGCCTCTTTTGGAGAACTTCGTCGGCGAAGAAATGGTCGAACAAAGTAGCGATGGTGACTTTTGAGCAGATTGCCGAAAGCGAGATGGCATATTGAAGGGCCGTGTTGGCATCGCCAATCAAAAGAACCTCTTTGTGGGCGTAGAAAGGGCCATCGCACACGGCGCAAAAAGAAACGCCGTTCCCAATGAGCTCTTTTTCGCCTGGGATTCCCAAATGCCGATGACTGCACCCTGTGGCGAGAATAACGCTTCTGCCTTCGTGAAATCCGTAATTCGTGGAAACGATGAATGCGTCACCGTTCTTTTTGATTCCCGTAGCTTCCTCTAATTCGAATTCCATCCCCATGTTGGTGACTTGGGTGAAGAGGTTGTCCGCGAATTCTTCTCCTGAGATAGAGGGAATCGAAGGGTAATTTTCTAGCCTTGGACTTAGAGCGATTTGCCCTCCGATGGTTTCTTTTTCTAGCAGCAAAACGCTTCTTCCTGCTCGGAGGAGGTATAAAGCCGCGGTCATTCCCGAAGGCCCGCCGCCGACAATTATTGAATCGTAAACCATAATAGCTCCTTTAACGTATAAGGCCCCCATTGACCGGGGGCCTGGAATGTTACTTTTTTCAATGGCTGTTCTTGACGCTTTCAAGATAGCCCTTAATAAGCGAGGCGTTTTCGTAAACTGCGTATGATTCACCATTCGGCACTAGCAATGTCGGGGCTTGCTTGATGCCGTAGGCAAGCGTCAGATCCTTGTTCGCAGCCGCATCGACGTTATGGTAATGATAACCGGCTTTATCGAGGATCATCTTGGCCATTTTGCAGTTGGGGCAAGTCGGGGAAGTGAATAGGAGTGGCTCGCTTAATTTCGGCATCTCCTCTTTGGGGGTTGCAGAGACGGCGACTTGGATTTGTGGTTTTTCTTCTTCGCACTCGCATTCGTGGGTGACGTCATAGGTCTTCCTCATCTTGAATTCCTGCGACTTCCCGGCGTTCCAGTTTTTGACGGGGCGATAATAGCCGGTGATGCGGGAATAGACTTCGGTTTCCTTTCCGCAGATCGGACATTTCCATTGTTCGCCGGAGATATATCCGTGGTCTGCGCAAACGGAATAGGTCGGCGAGATGGTGTAATAGGGAAGTTTATAGTTCTCGGCGATTTTTCTGACCAATCTCATGCAGGATTGCCAGTTCGGCAATCTTTGCCCAAGGAAGGCGTGGAAAACGGTTCCGGAGGTGTAAAGAGTCTGGAAGCGGTCTTCGATATCCAAGGCTTCGAAGATGTCTGACGTGTAGCCAACAGGCAAATGGCTGGAATTGGTGTAATAAGGCGTTTCTCCGTCTTTGGAGGCCGTGATGATGTCGGGATAGCGTTCCTTGTCGTGCTTAGCGAGGCGATAGGAGGTGGACTCGGCTGGGGTGGCTTCCAAATTGAAGAGGTCCCCATACTGTTCTTGGTAATCTGAGAGGCGGGTCCTCATGTGGTTGAGAACTTCCTCGGTGAATTGCTGAGCGCTAGCGTGGGTGAGATCTTCCTTAATCCACCTAGCGTTGAGACAAGCTTCGTTCATGCCGACTAAGCCGATGGTGGAGAAGTGGTTCTTGAATGAGCCGAGGTAGTGCTTCGTATAGGGATAAAGGCCTGCTTCTAGAAGCTTGGTGATGGTTTTCCTCTTGATGCTTAAGGAGCGGGCCGAAAGGTCCATCAAGCGGTCGAGCCTGTTGTAGAAATCGGTCTTGTCGGTCGCTAGATAGGCGATGCGGGGCATGTTGATTGTGACGACGCCGATGGAACCCGTGGATTCGCCAGACCCAAAGTATCCGCCGCTTTTCTTGCGGAGCTCACGAAGATCCAAGCGAAGGCGACAGCACATCGAGCGGACGTCGCTAGGCTTCATGTCGGAATTGATGTAGTTGGAGAAATAAGGGGTGCCGTATTTGGCGGTCATTTGGAATAAAAGCTTGTTGTTTTCGGTGGGCTCCCAATTGAAGTCCTTGGTGATGGAATAGGTGGGGATTGGGTATTGGAACCCACGGCCGTTGGCGTCGCCTTCAATCATCGTCTCGATGAAGGCGCGATTGATCATGTCCATTTCCTCTTTGCACTCGCCGTAAGTGAAGGGCATTTCCTTTCCTCCGACGATGGCGGGGAGATTGGCCAAATCATCTGGGCAGGTCCAATCTAAAGTGACATTGGTGAATGGAGCTTGCGTTCCCCAACGGGAGGGCGTGTTAACCCCATAGATAAAGGACTGTATGCATTGTTTGACTTCTTTATAGGAGAGGTGGTCGATCTTGGCAAAAGGAGCTAGGTATGTATCAAAAGAGGAGAAAGCTTGCGCCCCGGCCCATTCGTTTTGCATGATGCCGAGGAAATTGACCATTTGATTGCAAAGCGTCATGAGGTGCTTTGCTGGGGAAGAGGTGATTTTGCCAGGGACCCCGCCTAAACCCTGCTGAATGAGCTGTTTAAGGCTCCAACCGGCGCAGTAGCCGGTGAGCATGGAGAGGTCGTGAATATGAATTTCGGCGGAGCGGTGGGCGTCGGCGATTTCTTTGTCATAGACCTCCGAAAGCCAATAATTGGCCGTAACGGCGCCGGAGTTAGAAAGAATCAAACCTCCGACTGAATATGTGACCGTGGAGTTCTCTTTGACTCGCCAGTCGCTAACGCGGAGATAGTTGTCGACGACTTTCTTGAAATCTAGTTCCGTGGTTTTGACCTGGCGGAGCTCGGTTCTCTTTTTGCGGTAGTCCATATAGGATTTGGCGACGTCTACGTAGCCCGATTGAATCAAAACAATCTCAACGGAGTCTTGAATGTCTTCAACGGCGATGATGTCGTTAACGATTTTGGAGTTGAAATCCGCGGTGACGCGCAGCGCCAGAAGCTCCACGACATCGTCGGTGACATTTTTGTGCTCGGCGTTGAAGGCGCGGGAAATGGCGCTTTCAATGCGTTTGAGATCGAATGGGACGATGGACTCGTCGCGCTTGCGGACTTGCAACATACTTTCTTCTCCTTGATGATGTTTGCGTATAGAAAAAATATCGGCAGGATCTTGCTTCCTATGGCGAATTTGCCTTTTTGGCTTCGCGCATTGAATAATAAAAAAACCTAAGAAAAATGCAATTGCCTTGTTTTCATGGCCGTGGCTCCGCTTAAGTTTTCAACTGACAAATCCATTCTTTTAGAATGGCTCGCTGCCATCGTAAAAATTTCCTGTTCATTAGTAGATATTTGGGAGAGGGTTTGCTGCGGGTGTGGAAAACTTAATTTAGAAAACTTATACACTGTCAAATAAATATGGAGTTTTCCACAAACAATCGATTTAAAAAATGTCATTTGCCTCATTCGGGGCGTCAAAAAAGTTCGATGGGGTGTAAGCGTTACGGCTGAAAAAATTTTCACCGTCTTGACGCGAATTCTTTTTACCCCTTGAGGTTGGTTGCTTGATTGAAAGTTGAAGAATCCACTTTCCCCTTAAGGGGAATTCAAAGCGTTGAAAGCGATTGAGAGTGGTCCTATAGTATCTCCGACGATTTTTGGAGGTCATCAGAAAGGACTATCAATTATGGCTAATCAAGAAAAGAAAGCGGCCCGCAAAGAGAAGAAAAAGGGCCTTTGGAAGGAGTTTAAGGCGTTTATTAGCCGCGGAAACGCTTTTAACCTCGCGGTTGGCGTTGTTATCGGCGGAGCCTTCAACGCGATTGTCACCGCCTTCACCAACATCCTCATCAGCGTTTGCACCTGGGGCGTCCCTGGTGGTATCAAAGGTCTTGTCACCGTCTTGCCCGCCGTCAACGACGTGCAAAGGGGTATGGACACCGCCAATGGTTTAGGCCAGTACTTCGCCGTCGGCGATTTGCAGACCCTCGCCACGAAAGAAGCGAATTTCCTCTATGGAGAAGAGACCGTCGCCAACAACCCGAATCTTATCGAATCGGTGAAAACGACCATCTTGAGCAAATACACCATCCACGGAACGACTTACACCTACAACATGTCCGCCGTCATCGACTGGGGCACTTTGCTTAACGCCATCATCTCCTTCTTGATCATCGCCTTGACCTTGTTCGTCATCGTCAAGGTGGTCAACGCTTTGAACAAAAAGAAACTCGAGTTCGAAGCGGCTGCCCGCGAGAGCTATTACAAGAAGCATCCTGAAGAACGTCCGGCTCCCGTCGAACCCGATGCACCGAAGCCCACTCAGGAAGAACTCCTTGCTGCCATTCTTGTCGAACTCAAAAAGCAGAATGGCACCGCTCGTGCAGAAGAAGCAAAATAACTCGATTCGACCTCCAAAGGAAGCAAGCCAATCGGCTTGCTTTTTTATTGCTGGGACTTGGGGTAGACTAGTGCCCGTTATGGCTAGGAATTATTCATTTGAAGGCATAGAAAACTTCCGCGATCTCGGGGGTTATGAGTGCGCTTTCGGGGAAACTCAGTTCGGCGTTATTTACCGCTCGGCGACTTTGCTTGGGGCGACTGAATCGGATTTGCTCAAAATCAAAAGCCTTGGGATTAAAACGATCCTTGATTTGCGGGGAAATTCGGTCGAACCAGAATTTGATGGGCTTGTGGAAAACGACGCATATTTCAAGATTTTGCGGTTTGAGGTCAATGGGAAGGGAAGAATTCCCAAGGATTGGCAAGATGGCATTGAAAGCTACATGGAGATGCTTGAAGACGCTTCTGCTTGTCGGAGGATTCTCCAAGCCGTTTTGCATTCTGATAAACCTTTGCTAATCCATTGCAACGCGGGCAAGGATAGGACGGGGGTGTTTGCCGCTTTGCTACTAGATTTAGCAGGCGTGGATTTCCCTTCGATTAACGCTGACTTCATGGCTTCTTTCCCTTTGCTCGAAAAAAGCACAATTAAAATCAAGGCGGAGCGCCCGGAATTCCTTCCTGAAGTTTGCTTGAACCCCGACATTTCCTATTTAAGGGATGTCCGCCAATGCTTCTATAAGCGTTACGGCTCTGCTGAGGGGTATTGCGAGGCCATCGGATTAAGCGACGACGAGATTTTCTCCTTGAAAAACGTTTTGGGGAAGCAAGAGAAGAGCTGCGGTGCCGTACTTTTCCACGAGGGCAAAGTTCTTGTCGAGCACATGCAAAAGGGGCATTTCTCCATTCCCAAGGGGCATGTTGAAGATTGCGATGAAGGCGATGAAATGAAAACGGCCGCTAGAGAGGTCAAAGAAGAGCTTTCTCTCGACGTCGAGTTCATCCCCGGATTTAGGATGACAACGGATTACTCGCCTTTCCCTGGCGCGTTCAAACAGGTTGTCTGGTTTGCGGCTTATGTTAAAAACACGAAGATTGTAACCCAAAAAGAAGAAGTTCTAGACGCCTATTGGCTTTCTCCCGCCGATGCGGTTAGAGTCTTGTCTCATCAAGACGATAGGGACGTTGTTACGAAGGCCGCTTATTTCGAAGCGGGTATTCAAAAACGCGGATAATCAATCCACGTCCTCCTTAAAACGGTTTCTGATGTCGATCATGAATCGCTGCGGTTCTTGGAAGAGGGGCTCATGCCCAGAGTTTTCGTATGTTACTAAGCCTTTTTTTGGAGCCCGTACCTGCTCCATGTAATTTTTGGCCATGATGTAAGGGGTTGTGATGTCTTCTTTCCCTTGGATGATGTAGTAGGGGATTTTATAGACGTATCCATATTGGGCCAGCACCATTGACGAACGTTGCGGTGACGTGGCTTCCGCGGTGAAGGAGAGCCCCTTCATTAGATTTTTCTTTTCCTTGAGGGTGTACTCGGTACTTCTATAAATCGGATAGATCTCCCTTCTTTTGTAAGAGGGGTATCCATAAGGCTCCATCATAGGATAATAGATGTCGTGAAAATACTTATCATCCTCCCTTGTTTTGAAATGGCCTTTTACGGGCTCACCTATGGTTTCAAGCTTGTCTTCTAACGCGGTATCGCGCAGCTCCCTTGCTTTAGTTAAAAGCATTTTGTATCTCTCAAGGAGCATTCCATCCATATCCAAAGCCTGCGCGACTCCAATGGCTGCGGCGTATAACGAGGGATCGTCCAAGGCGGCTCTTGCCACCAAAAAACTCCCGAAGGAATGCCCGACCAAATAAACCTTTTTATGGTTGAAGCGCTTCGTTAGGTATTTCGCCCATTCGTGGATGTCTTTGATGTAATTATCTATTGCCAAGTCTTCCTCTTTAAGAGCGGGTGAGTAGCTTCCTCCTGCGCCTCGCTCATCAATGACTGCCAAAACATAGTCGTTTGCCAATGGCAAAAGGTATTTCTTTATCTTGTGGCGGAACGGCAATCCAGGGCCCCCGTGTACGAATAAAATGATCGGAGCGGTTTCGTCTTTGCCCCATAAATGGGCCCTTAAGGGCAGTCCGTTTATATTCACGGTGATTTTCTCATTGAGTTTCATGATGGCTCCTCGCTTGATGACGATTCCATTTTATCATCAAAAGCAATGCGCTATCCCCGTTTTCCAAGGAGCATCGCTTCGCGCGTTTGTATAACCAATTTCCCGGATACGGGTTAGAATACCCGGGAAATGAGGTTAGCTTATGGCAGATAAGGTTTATCACATCTCCAAACGTGACGATGGCCAATGGACCATCAAATTCGCTGGAGGCTCTAAAGTCATCAAGGTTTTTAAAACCAAAAAGGAAGCCATGGAATATGGCGACAAGGTCGCTGGAAACCAAAATGGCATCGTTTTGGTGCACGCATCGAAAGGAAAGCACGCCGGGAAAATCCAAAAGCAGAAAGTCGGCGGCAACATCAAATAAACTATGTCTTCTTTGAATAAAGAAAATCGCGATAAGAATATTTGGCTTGAACTGATACGCTTCGTCATCATCGGCGGTTATGCGACAATCCTAGACATGGCCGTTGAAGGCTGGGTTACTTCCGCTTTAGCCAAAACAACGAGCAACGCGGGGCATATCGGCGCATTCTTCTGGATGTTCTTAATTAGCCTTGTTGGCTTCGTCTTCGCTACTCCCGCTAACTGGTCCTTGTCTTCGATATGGGGATTTAGGAACGTCACCGACGAATCCGAAAAGAAAGCGAAGTCTTTTAAAGGGCTGCTTCAATTTGTTTTCTGGAGCTTCGTGGCTTTATTGCTCGGCGCCGTCATCCAATTCTTCGGTTACATGATTTGCCTTGAGTGGTCTGGGTGGGGCATCAACATCTTAAGCGGGTTCTCCTTCGACAAAATGTTTGGAGAAAACGGATCCATTAAGGTCTTCTGGGCTTGGCTATTGGTCCTCGTTATCCGCACGATAGTGACTTTGACGTTCAACTATATCTCTAGGAAATTATTCATTTACAAAGCCCCGAAAGAAGAAAAATAAAGCCGCAGTTCGCGGCTTTATTTTTAATCTACGTAGATTTCCAAGACTTCGTTGAAGTGGTTTCTGCAATCTTTTGATGGGTCTTCGTAATGGGAGGCCATATCTAGAATCACGTTTTCGGGCACCCATTTTTCCTTGGGGCGCTTCTTGTTGCGGATTAGACAAGTATGATAATCGTGCAGCTTCAGCAACACGAGAATATAACTATCGAAATCCGGTAAGTTCCTTACGAAGAAGAGGCGACGTTCATCGTAAAGCATCGTTGTGTCTAGAAGGACCGTGATGCTTTCGTTGTCTTGTTGAAGCTTTTTAACTCTGTCGATCAGCTCGACGTAAACGTGCATCATGTTTCCGTCAGAGGGGAATTTGTCGTAGCCGCCATAGAGGTCTTTCCTCACTTCGTCCGCGGCCATAACGACCACGTATTCATCGGGGTGTTCCGCGGCGTAATTCTTAGACCAAGTCGACTTCCCGATGCCGGCGGGTCCGCATACTAATATAAGTTTTTTCATAGGCGCTCGAATTATATACGAACAGGCGTTTGAATATGGGAAAGTGAAAGAAAATTCTCAAAAAATTCGTTTTCTCTTTTTTGCTTGGCCAAAATTGCTAGAATGGACGTATGAAAGTTAACAAAAAGCCATCCAAAGCCATGGAAGATTTTCTCGAAGCCCTCTTGATGCTCGAGGAAAAAGGGGAGCCGTTAGAGACGACCCTTGTCGCCGAAATGCTCAACATTTCTAAGCCCGCCGTTCACCAGATGGGGCATGAGCTCATCGATCGCGGCTATATCACGAGAAAGGACTACGGCGACATGACCCTCCTCCCTGCGGGGCGAGAGATTGCCAAGTCGACCTTAAAACGCCATCGTACCCTTAAGGCGTACCTTCTTTCCATTGGGGTTTCCGAAGAAACCGCGGAGCATGACTGCTGTTTGATGGAGCACGTCGTATCCGACGAAACCCTTCACGCCATGGTCAAAACCATGGAAGAGAAGAAGTGATTAATCCTTCAAATAAGCCTCTAAATTCGGGTCTGATTTTAAAATCGGGAGAACAACATTGCCTTTGACCTTCTCAAGGCATTGGTTGATCTCCCTTTCTTTGTTCTCAAAGTCGATGAGCAAAAACAAATCCGAAAGACAGAGTAATCCATCTTCAATTTCAATGTAATCCTTGCGGGGCAATACGGCGTTTGGAAGCCTCAGATCATCAGATGTTCTTTCGACTGAGCCGAAAACGCTATTTAGAAACGTTTCTTGATGTTTTCTTACCGATGGGGTTAAAGAAAGGCAGCTTTCCAACGCATTTCTTAACGAACCAAAAACTTGTTTTGTTATGGTTCCCATATGCAAAGGAAAAAGCGATTCGAAACTTGTTTCAAGCTTGCCTTTGATGATGAGGGCTTGGGCGATGCTGCTTTCGAGGGAATTGCTCATAAAATGACCGAGGAAATATACCACTCAAGGCAAAAAATAACCTTATTTACTTAAAAAAGAAGTAAAAAAATATTTTTACTCCCGAAAAACATTCGATTACATCGATTGTTGTATAACTTAGAAGAGTAAAAACTTGTTTTTCTCTCTTTTAAGCGCATAATGGTTTTCCGTATTGAAGCCAAGAAGGAGGCTTTATGAGGAAATATAGCAAAGACGACATTCTGCGAATGGCGAAAGAAGAGGGCGTGTCTTACGTCCGTCTTCAGTTCACCGATATTCTCGGCACGATCAAGGCGGTCGAAATCTCCGCGGTTCAGTTAGAAGACGCTTTGGACAATAAAATTATTTTCGACGGCTCTTCCATTGAAGGCTTCGTTCGCATCAAGGAAGCCGACATGGTGCTTCATCCGGATTACGACACTTGGATGATTCTTAGCTTCGAAGACAGCGCGCACGGAAAAGTGGCGCGTCTTATCTGCGACGTTTACACCTCTTACGGCAAACCCTTTGCAGGCGATCCCCGTTATATTCTCAAGCGCCAAGTAAAGAAAATGAACGACTTGGGCTTTGCCAACCTTGACGTTGGCTTTGAACCTGAGTTCTTCCTTTTCAAAATGGGTCCCGACGGGCGCCCGACGGTAGATCCTGTTGATAAAGGCTCATATTTCGACCTCTCTCCTATGGATGGGGCGGAATACGTTCGCAGAGATATCGCCTTAGAGCTCGAAAAACTCGGTTTTGAAATTCAAACCGCTCACCATGAAGTCGCCCCTGGCCAAGAAGAGATTAACTTTCGCTTTGACCACGTCGTCGAAGCCTGCGACCACGTTCAAACCTTTAAACAAGTCGTCAAATTCATCGCTAGGAAGAACGGCTATTTCGCGACCTTTATGCCTAAACCCATTTTCGGCATCAATGGATCGGGCATGCACACTAACTGCTCTCTTTCGGATAAGGACGGGACCAACCTATTCTATGATTTGAATGATCCCATGAAGCTCTCTTTACTTTGCCGAAAATGGATCAGCGGCATCATCAAGCATGCCCGTGGGTTTGCCGCGGTAACTAATCCCACCGTCAATTCCTATAAACGCTTGGTTCCGGGATACGAAGCCCCTTGCTATGTGTGTTGGAGCGATGCGAACCGCTCGGCGATGATTCGCATTCCTGCTAGCAGAGGAAAGGGGACCCGCACCGAACTGCGCAACGTCGATGGTACGGCAAATCCCTACCTTGCCCTTTCCGTTATTTTGGCCGCTGGGCTTGACGGGATCGAAAACGTCAAAGACGATGAATTGATCAAACCGGTCTATGACAACATCTTCGCTCTTACCCGCGAGCAGCGCGAGGCTCAGGGCATTCCCAACTTGCCCGAAAACCTCAAGGACGCTTTGAAAGCCATGGAGGCCGATCCACTTATGAAGGAAACCCTTGGCGACCATACATTTGAGAAATACATCGAAGCCAAAAACATCGAATGGGATCGTTTCCGCACCCTCATTACTTCTTGGGAACTCGACACGTACTTAGACAAATAATGTATTAAAAATCTTCTCTCGATAATAGAATATTTTCGCTATGGAAGTTGGTATTGTTGGCTGCTCGGGTTCTGGATTGCCTTTGTCCGTTTTCTTGAAATGCAAACACTCCGATTGGAACATCACCCTTATTGACCATAATACCAAAGTGGGGAAAAAACTTTCGGCGACGGGGAATGGACACTGCAACTTGCTTAACGCAGCGGCAAAACCTAGCGACTACAACAATCCTGATTTTCTTACGCCGTTTTTCCAAGCCTATTCTCTAGACCATCTTTTAAAACGTCTTTCGGACATCGGGGTTTCTACCATTAGGAACGGGGATTTGATATACCCAAAGAGCTTCTCCGCCCCGGGATACGTGAATTCTTTGGAGGGTTTATCAAGGAGATTGGGCAATTCATTTTGTCTAAACACCTCGGTCACCGATTACAAAAAAAGCCGCAATAAGTGGATTTTAACTACGAATTGCGGCGAAAAAGAATTTGATAAAGTGATTTTTTGCTGTGGAGGTTCCAGCGGGCTTAATCTTGGCTCTGACGGATCCTTGCTCCCGATTTTTAAAAAGCACGGCTATAAAATCGTTCCCTCAGTACCGGGCTTAGGGCCTGTGCGCACGAAGGAATCTACGGTTTCTTTGAATGGGCTGCGTCATAGGGCTGAGGTGAGCTTGGTCGCAAACGGAAAAACGAGAAAAAAAGAAACCGGTGAAGTTTTCTTCAGGAAAAACGGGCTGTCTGGCATCGTCGTTTTCAATTTGGAAAGGGTCTTGGCCCCTAATTTCGGCAAGGGAGATTACCGCTTGCTCTTAGATTTGTTCCCGGAAGAAAGCCTCCAAGGCCTTGCGGATGAATTGCTCGCTCTTCATCGCGCGAACCCTGATTTCTCTAGCTCTTTCTTGCCCCTGCCCTTATTCAATTACATTTTGACTCGCAGCGGGGCGGGCAAACTCGCGACTCTTTCATCTTGTCTTGCGTTTTCTAAGGCGGCGAAGTCGCTGTCTTTTGAAGTCACGGGGCTTCCTTCGTTTGAGGAATCCCAGGTTACATGCGGAGGAATCGATATTTCCTGCGTGAATGATAGGCTTGAATCAATCGCTGAGCCGGGCGTTCATTTTTTGGGAGAAATTCTAGATGTCGATGGGCCTTGCGGCGGGTATAATCTACAATGGTGCTTGATTAGCGCCTTAGCTTTAACGGATAGGGTATGAAATACGTAGTAGATTCGGTTGCTATTCACATTGACGATTCAGAGAGAGAAATTCGGACGAAGATTTCTCGTAGGCTTTCCATTCCCGTCGAGAGTTTCAGGTACGAAATCGTTGGCCGGAATCTCGATTATGTCGATGGTGAAGCTGTTTATTCCATTAAAGCCATTGTGGATACGAACGCTTTTATCCGCGATACGAGAATTGGTTTTTTCGGTCCTAACGATTCTTTGATCATCCAACCTACAAAATTCAAAACACGCCCCATTGTTGTTGGCGCCGGGCTTTCGGGCTTATTTTGCGCTTACGTTCTGGCTAAAGCCGGAGGTAAGCCCTTGGTTTTCGAGCAGGGGGGCAACCTTGAGGAACGCGAGGCTTCCACGGCCGACCTTTCTTCCATCAACGAAAAAACCCTTTCTTCCTACACGAGTGGTCTAGGCGGGTTTTATGGTTTCTGTGGTGGCCCCGTATATAACGATAGGCAAACCCCTTTTCAGCGTTTTGCCTTAGACACCCTTCTTGAACTTGGGGCTCCGAGTTCCTTCTCGGTTAACGGGACTTCTTATTTCATCGCCCAAGAGATTCGTAAGATCATCGGCAAACTTTCAAGGGAAATCACCTCTTTGGGTGGTGAGATCCTCCTTAAGAAAAAAGTCACGGGTTTCGTATCCTCTTTTGGAAAAATCAAAGGCGTTCGTTATACCGATGAGTCGGGAAAAAAGAACGTTTTAAAGGGGAAATGCGTTGTTTTAGCTACGGGGAACCCAACGCCGGAGTTTGTCTCCGCCCTTTCTTCCTCAAAGATTAAAGTCGAACCTCGTAACTTCTATTTCGGCGTTCTTGCGGAAATTAAAAACAAAGATGCCTGTCAGACCGTGTATCGCCTAGATTCGGTCCCTTCCGATTTGCCACCTTTCAGATATGCGAAGAACATCTCGCTTGCCTCCGGGAGAAAAGGCGTTATTTGCCACGTTTTGCCAAATGGACGCGCGGTGAACTATTCTTCGAAAGCGGGGGAGGTGCTCATTGAAAGCGCCTATCCGAGTTCGGATAGCGGCAATATGCTCGTCTCCGCTTTGGTGGAAGTGAGAAAAGAAGACTTTAAGGAGTTTGGCTCTTCCGGCCCCTTGGCTTTCATGAGCAACATCTACGGCTCTATTTACCGGCCTAATGAGCCTTATTTCGCCCCACTTGAATCGGTTAAGGACTTCATCGTTGGCGCTGAACCTTTAAAAATCGGAAAGACCAAACCTTCTTATAAACCAGGTGTCTATTTGTCCGATATCGCATCCACGTGTCCCTTATTTTTGAAAAATGACCTTCAGGAAACAGTCGCTTATTTCGCGAAGAACTTCCCCGGTTGCAAACCCTCCGAAAGCTTGCTGCTTGGTTTTACCTGCGCTAGAACTTCCCCGTTAGACGTCAGCGTGGATGAGGATTTCAAGACTTCTCTGAAGGGGCTTAGCAGCACTCGTCAGCCCTTCGCTAACGACGATAGCATTTTGGAAGAAGCCGGTCGCGGCATTGCCTGTGCATTCAGTATACTGAATCAAGACTGAAACATTCGTTGACTATCGACCCGATATAGATTTTAATTATGTGGCTTCCTGCCCTAAAGGGCATGGTTCAATGTGCTTAAAGAGGTCGTAAAATGAAGTATTCATCAACAATTCGCATCGTTAACTTAGTCATCTTCTTGGCTTTGTTCGCCGGTTTCGTCTCCTTGGGGATTTGGGCTGGCATCCTTGTTACGCCGTTCATGATTCAGCAATATGGTCCCATCGATTTGCCCGATATGAGCATCGCCCTTCCTTGGGAACTCGGCGCGTTTGGGCTTGCTGGTGCGCTTATTTGTCTGGTCGGCTTCCTCGTTTCTCTTAAAAGCGTCATCCGCGGCAATGACGACAAAGCCGTTGTGGATTCCATCTCTTGCTATATCGGCCTTGGCTTCCTCGTTGCCTTGTTCCTCTTCATCAATGGGACTTGGCTCTATCGCTTGACCACCACGAATTTCGGCTATTCCGAACTCGGCTTCGCGATTGCCTTCTTCCTCGTCCTCGCCGTCATTATTACGATTGCCGTTAATGTCCCCTTCGTCAAAATGCACGGCGACGATGTGAATCAAAATTCCCAAATGAGCTTGCTCTCTCTTGTTAGTCTCGCCGTTAACTTCGGGATTGCCCTTCCTGGCATCATCGCTTGCTTCGTGACCAATGGCGTTCCTACTGGCAATTACGTCATGCCTAAGTTGCTTACCTTCTCACTTCTCCCCGCGGTTGCTTGCTTGTTCTCCCTCATAGCCTTGCTTGGCTATCGCAAGGGCGAAAAGACCGGCACTACGAAGAAACTCAACGGCTTGCTCTTTGAAGGCGGCTTGCTTCTTGATGGGGCCGGACTCATCTCCGCCGGCGTCTTCTCCTATTTGTTCGCCCAAGAGACCGCTTCCTCCAAAACTTCCTTCATCTCCTCCGCGGTTGGCAAGCCTGACGTCAATTACCTCGACTTCTCCGTTATGTCTTGGATCCTCGGCGGTATCCTCGTGCTTGTAGTCTTTGCCCTCATCGCTTCCACGATTCGTCCCGGGAAAGCCCGTAAGATTGCTGAATAAATCCTATTGAACCATAAGAAAAGGCGCCGACGGCGCCTTTTTTCATTTCGTGTTTCCATTCTCGTCGAGGATGATTATTTCATCGAATTGCTCTTTGACTTGATCGCTTATGGGTTCGAATTCTTTTAACATCCGTTCCATGGCGTGGTCAGGGACGACATGGTCCGGGGTTCTTTGCTTATTTCTTATTTGGCAAATTTCATAAGGAACATCGAAGGCAACGAGGATTAGTTTATCGAAATGCGGCCTAGCTTTTTCAGCATAATAACTTCTGTAGCCATTCGTTAAATTCGTCGAATCACCAATGATTGTGATGTCTTGCCCTTTTTCCGCTCGGGTCGCTTGGCGGAGGAACTCCGGCCAAACTTCCTTTTCGTGATTCATGTCCGACGCCCTTCCGCTCAATTGTTCCCTTATCGCGTCGCTTGAGACGATCGCGGTGTTAGGGTGCGAGGCTTGATACGCCTTGGCCCATGTCGATTTTCCCGATCCGGGCATTGCTGAGAGAAGGATGAAAGTTGACATGGGTAAATCTTAGGTCCATTGGCCTCTTTTTTCCATACGCTTAAGCCTTTCTTCGGGCATAATTAGAGCATGAAATCCTTGCGCGCTTTGTACCGGATTGGCCCTGGCCCTAGCTCCAGTCATACGATTGGCCCTCATCTTGCCGCGAAGAGCTTTCGCCGGTTGGCGTCTAGCATTTGCCCAGACCGTTTCCGTGTTGTTTTCTATGGCTCTTTGGCTTTTACGGCGACGGGGCATGGCTCAGAAAAAGCGGTAAAAGACGCCTTTTCCCCAATCGAATGCGAGGTTGTCGCTGATAAGGAAACGCGAGTTCCCCATCCTCTTATGATGACTTTCCTCGCCATCAAAGACGGCCAAGTCGTAAAACAAGCGACTTATCGTTCCCTTGGCGGTGGGGAGGTTGCCTCCGACGATGATCCCTCAATCAACGAAGAGGAAATCTATCCCTTTAAGGATTTTGAGGAAATAAAAACGCATATTCACCAGAATAACATCGCAAATCTAAAGGAATTTTGCCTTAAATTCGAAAATCCGGATATTGACGATTATCTTCTTTCTTGCGTAAAAACAATGTTTTCTTGCGTAGAAAATGGCTTAAAAAGCAAAGGCAAGATTCCGGCTAACAACAACCCAAGACTCCAGCTCGATAGGATTTCTGGAGATATCCATTCTTCCGCCTCATCTTTGGCTCACGAAGACGGCAGAAACACTCTTTTAATGACCTCTTATGCCTATGCCGTTGCTGAGAGCAATGCTTGCGGAGAAATGATCGTCACCGCTCCAACGTGTGGCGCTAGCGGAGTTCTCCCCTCCGTTCTTTATTTCGAGCACAAGCACAGGAAAGTGCCTCTTTCCAAAATAAGGGATGCCCTTTATGTCGCTGGTGTGTTTGGCGATTTGACAAAGCAAAATTCTTCCATCGCCGGTTCCGTCGGCGGGTGCCAAGCCGAGATTGGTACGGCCTCTTCAATGGCGGCCGCCGCGATTTGCTATCTGCATGGATTAAGCTTATATCAAATCGAATATGCGGCCGAATGTGCTATGGAACATTTCCTTGGTCTTAGCTGCGATCCCGTGGATGGCTACGTCATCATCCCTTGCATCGAGCGAAATGGGATGGGGGCCTCCAGGGCTTATTCTTCCTATCTGTACGCTCGTTCAATTGCCCCAATCAGACATAATCAGGTGCATTTTGATGACGTCATTAAAGCGATGAAATTGACGGGCGATTCCCTTTCGGAAAAATATAAGGAAACCGCCTTGGGCGGACTTGCTGAGATATTGTCCGAAAAGCGTTGCTGACACCGTTGGTTCAACGTCAGAAACGGTCACTCTTAACGCGCGTGGCGTATTTTGCTAAAATATCAACGCTATGGAAGAACGCGTCCTCATCATAAAAGGTAAGAAATTCGCCGTCCAAAGCGTAAGAGCTTCCCATCATGACCATGAGTCTTTAGTCGCCACTTGGAGTGGAAGGACTTATTTGGTGAGGGTTTTTTCCGTGCCCGAGGAATTCGAAAAGGCGATGGCCGACTATAAAACTCTTAAGCACGCGGGCATCAACATGGCCAAGATTTGCTTCCATGACGATCCTGTTCATACAATCGCTTTCGATTATTTTCCCGAAGAGGATTGCTTGACCTCTTTGTCGAAAGGCCCGCTTTCGGAAAAACATTTTGAAGCGCTGCTCTCTTTATACCGCTTCGCCCGTTTCTCCAAGGTTGCCTTGGATTGGGAGCCCCAGAATTTCATGCTTCGTGGCAATCAAATGTTCTACCTTCCCACAAAATGGGAAAAGCTTACCGATGCTAATCCGCTAGAGAAGAAGGGCCTAAGAACTTGGTTCCTTGGAAGCGAAGGAAGGGCGTTGCTTAAACGCAAGGGGTTCGATATCTCGAATTTGCCCTCGCTTAGCGAGTTAGAAGTCAATAAGACTCTCGTTACCACCGTCGTCCGCTATTGGTAATTGCTCCCGTTGACTTATGTCGCGGGATTTTTTATTTCTTTCGAATCGCGTTCAATTCCATAAACCACGCAAATTTCGCATTTTTCTTGATATTTGCAGCCGATTTCTCCGCAGATATGGTTCTAAATTCGTGTTTGACCGCAATTTATAGAATTATTTTGTTTTCCTTGATTTGGCTTCGAGTGCCTCCTATTATTACTCCCGCAAAAGCTGTTACCTCGGAACCCAGCTTTAAAAAATCAGGAGGTCTTATTCATGACCGATACATCTCGTCTAATCCGTTCCATGGTGGAGAATGGGCTCATCGCGGCTCTATACTTCGTGATGACCATTTTCGTCCCCGCTGTTTCTTACCAGATGTTTAATTTCCGCATCGGGGAGATTCTCGTCTTGCTTTGCTTCTGGAGGCCGGATTTCGGTATCGGCCTTACGATTGGCTGCTTGCTATCTAATTTCTATGGGGCTGCCACTGGCCAGACCGCGTTCATCGATATGCTTATGGGGACTGGAGGAACCGTTTTGTCCGTTCTTTGCGTTTCCTACCTTTCTCCTCGCTTCCTAGTCGCGTGCATTTATCCCCCCATCTTCAATGGGGTCCTCGTTGGTTTGATGCTTTATTACTTCTACGATATGGGGAGCATTGCCCTTTGGGTTGAAATGGGCTGGGTTGCCCTCGGGGAATTGACTATCATCATGATCGGATATGCCCTTTGGATGGCACTTAAACGAGGCGCGTGGTTCTTCAAAACGCTTCGTCCAACCCGCCACGAAAACGTCGCTTGGTGAGATTTGCCCTTTAATCTAATTCCGACTAGAATTTCCCTGCTATGCAGGGATTTTTCTTAGAAATTAAACATGTAGATGCCAAAACTGGCGCAAGATACGGCATTCTTCACACTTGGCATGGGGACGTTGAGGTTCCTATGTTCATGCCCGTGGGGACGAACGCCACCGTCAAAACCCTTTCCCCAGAGCAAGTCAAAGCCTGCGGCTCTGGCGTTATCTTGGCCAATACCTACCATCTCCATCTCCGCCCAGGGGAAGAGATTGTTAAAAAGGCCGGCGGACTCCACAAATTCATGAATTACGATGGCCCAATCTTAACCGATTCCGGCGGATTTCAGGTTTTCTCCTTGTCCTCTAGGAGGAAAATTACCGAAGAAGGGGTGACCTTCCACAATGAAATCGACGGAGGGAAAGAATTCTTCTCCCCCGAAGAGGCCATTCGCATCGAAGAGGCCTTAGGCGCGGATATCATTATGTCCTTCGATGAGTGCATTCCATATCCCGCGACGAAAGAATACGTCGCTAGATCGACGGAGAGGACGTTGCGGTGGGCCGCTCGCGGTTTGCAAGCTCACACTAGGAAAGACCAAGCCCTCTTTGGTATCGTCCAAGGTGGCGCATATCAAGACCTTCGCTATCACGCGGCCAAAGAACTCGCGAAAATGGACTTTCAGGGCTATTCAATCGGAGGAACCTCCATTGGAGAACCCAAAGAGATTTGCTATTCGATGATGAAAGACGCCGTCATCTTCCTTCCCCCGGATAAGCCGCGTTACCTCATGGGCGTTGGCTCAATCGACTACATTCTCGAAGGGATCCAAAACGGAATCGACATGTTCGACTGCGTTCTCCCAACTCGCCTTGCCCGTCACGGAGCTTTGATGACGAGCCACGGCAGAGTCAATATTCAAAGGGCACAATACAAAGAGGATTTCACCCCTTTGGATCCCGATTGCGATTGCTACACCTGCACGCATTATACGAAAGCCTACCTCCATCATCTTTACAAAGCCGGCGAGGATTTTGGCAAAACACTGAATTCGATTCATAACATCCGCTTTCTCATCCGCTTAGTCGAGGGAGCGAGGAAGGCGATTCAAGAAGACCGCTTCCTCGAATACAAAGAAGCAATTTACGCCGCATATGGCGATAAGAGGGGTTTCTGAGATGGACATCAACCTATTCGATTACGATTTGCCTAAGGAGCTTATCGCCCAAAGCCCTTTGCCGGGCCGCGACCAATGTCGTTTGATGGTCGTCGACCGCCAAAACAAAACAATTGAGCATAAGCATTTCTTTGACATCCTCGACTACATCAAGCCCGGAGACGTCTTGGTTAGAAACAATACCAAGGTTCTCCCCGCAAGGCTTATTGGAATCAAAAAAGAAACAAAGGGCAAAGTCGAAGTTTTGCTGCTTCATCCCGTCGAAGGAGAAGGCGACGACATTTGGGAGTGCTTGGTTGGCAACGCCCATTCCGTAAGGGTGGGTTCCCACTGCAGCTTCGGCGAAGGGATGCTTGAGTGCACCTGCGTGAAGGTTCTCCCCGAAGGACTAAGACACATGCAATTCCATTATAAAGGCATCTTCCTTGAGGTCCTTGATAAGCTGGGCTTGATGCCGTTGCCTCCTTACATCAAGAAACAATGTGAGAACAACGACGATTATCAAACCGTCTACGCGAAAGTCCCAGGATCCGCTGCCGCTCCGACAGCTGGCTTCCACTTCACCAACGAGCTTTTCGACAAAATCAAAGCCAAAGGCGCGGAAGTGGTGGACGTCACGCTGAATATCGGGCTCGGCACTTTTAGGCCCGTAGAAGTCTCTGACACTGATCAGCATCACATGCACGTTGAAAGCTACCACATGAGCAAAGAAGCCGCCGAAGCTCTCAACAAAGCCAAATCCGAGGGACAGAGAATCATCGCCATCGGAACGACCTCAGTAAGGACTTTGGAGTCCGTCTACGCGAAATTCGGTTGCTTCCATGAGGACGATTCGGCCACGGGGATATTTATTTCTCCGGGCTACGAGTATCGTGCCGTCGATGCTCTTGTCACCAACTTCCATCTGCCGAAATCTACGCTTGTGATGCTTGTTTCCGCCTTCATGGGCAGGAAATGGACGCTTCATTGCTACGAGGAGGCTGTTAAGGAGAAGTACCGCTTCTTCAGTTTTGGGGATGCGATGTTCATCCACGGGAATTACGATTATTCCAAAAACGACGAAGACTGATATGAGCGAGCCTAAGGCCGATTATTACAAACTCTCCTTGAAGGAGATCGAGGCTTTGCCTAGCGGGAAGAAACCGACTTTTTTGCTGCACGTTTGCTGCGGCCCCTGCGCGAGTTTCCCCCTTCTTTTTCTTTGCCCCCATTTCGATTTGACCCTTTATTACGACAATTCCAACATCTATCCGGAGGAGGAATTCTATCGCCGCAGAGGAGAGCTTGAGAAGCTTCTGGAATATTACAAACGGGATTACGGATTCGATATCAAACTTATTGAGCCTGCTTATGACCATGAAGGCTTTATGAAGGATTTACGCGTATATGCGTGCGCAAAAGAAGGCGGGGAGAGATGTTTGCTTTGCTATAAGAAGCGCATGAGCGAGGCTTACGATTACGCGGAAAGCCATGACTTTGATTATTTCGCGACCGTGATGAGCATCTCCAGGCAAAAAAATTCCGCTGTGCTCAATGAAATCGGCAGGGTTTTGGAGCAAAGCCACACAAAGACCAAATATTTTTATAGCGATTTCAAGAAGCATAACGGCCAACTTTATAGCCAATCATTGCGTAAGCACTACGCTTTGTACAACCAACTTTATTGCGGCTGCGAGTACTCCTTCGCCGAAGGAAAGCAACGCCTCATCGACAAAGGCATGGATCCATCTTTGATTCTTCCCAAAGACTAAAAATCAGGAGTTAAAAAATACTAAAGTTTGTGCATCGTGCACAAAAAATGGACCTTGTTCGAAAAAGTTTCGACAGGGTCTTTTCTTTTTTTCTGCTCCATTAAAGAAAAAACGAAAACATTCGGAGTTGTGCGGAAAAAAGTGAAAAAAGTGCTTGCCTACTCACATCTACGCGCGTAATGTTACACACGCTGGCGCTTGCGATGAAACGCGAGGTTGCTGACACACCCACAGGCGTTGTCATGATGGGGTGGTCAGGTAATTCGCGCGGAACGAACGCCAGAAGCCTGAAAACAATTAAGGAGGAACATTCATGGCGAAAGAAAAAGCGATCCGGGTTCGCTTAATGGCCTACGATCACAAGATCCTCGACGATTCCGTTGAGAAGATCCTTGACGTTGCCAAAAAAACCGGCGCAGTTGTGAAGGGACCTATTCCCCTTCCCACCGAGAAGCAGGTCTACACCGTTCTCCGCGCGACCTTCAAATATAAGGACGCTCGTGAGCAATTTGAGATCCGCACTCACAAGAGGTTGATTTATGTCAGCAACCCCACCAAAGAAACCATCGATCAGCTCAGGAGAATGAATCTCCCCAGCGGCGTCGATATTGACATCAAGTTATAAGGAGGACCGCATTCATGAAATCCATCATCGGAAGAAAAATGGGCATGACTCAGGTCTTCGCCCCTGACGGAACCATGTATCCGGTCACCGTCATCGAGGTGTTGCCGAACGTCGTCGTTGGAAAGCGCACCATTGAAAAGAATGGTTACGAAGCCATCCAGGTCGGTTATGAAGATAAGCCCGCTCGCCGCGTGAACAAGCCCCTCAAGGCCATCTACGAAAAGGCCGGCGTCACCACCAAAGAGCACATCTATGAGCTCAAGGGCGACGAGGTCTACGGCAAAGAGATCGGCGAATCCATCGACGCTTCCATCTTCGCCGCTGGCGAAGTCTGCGACGTCATCGGACACAACAAAGGCCACGGGTATTCCGGCACCATCAAGAAATACCATCACCACATTGGTCCTAAGGGCCATGGCTCCGGCTATCACCGCCAAATCGGCTCTCTTGCCAACAACGGCCGTGACAACAACCGCGTCATCCCCGGCAAGAAAATGTCTGGCCACTGGGGACCTGAGCAGGTCACCATCCAGAACGTGACCATCATCGAGAGCAACGCCGAGAAGGGCTACATCCTCGTCAAGGGTGGCGTCCCCGGACCCAAGAAGTCCATCGTCATGCTTCGCTCTCCCGTCAAAGTTCAGTTCCGCAAACCGGAAGTGAAAGAACTGCTCGTTATCAATCAGGAAGCTCCGAAAGCCGAAGCGGCTGAGGAGAAGAAAGGAGAATAACAATGGCCGAGAATAACATCAGCCTTCCCGTCATCTCTCTTGACGGCGAAAGCAAAGGGACCATTGAGGTCTCCGGCGCTGTCTTCGGAATCAAAGAGGAGAACCCCCAGGTCGTCCACGACGCTGTCGTGACCTACCTCGCCAATCTCCGCCAAGCCACTGCTAAGACCAAAAAGCGTCACGAAGTCCACGGCACCAACAAGAAGCCTTGGAGGCAAAAAGGCACTGGACGCGCCCGCGCTGGCGACGTCAAATCCCCCATCTGGGTCGGCGGCGGAACCGTCTTCGGACCCGATGGCAATCAGAACTACAAGCGTTCTCAGAACAAGAAAGCCCACAAACTCGCCCTTCGCACCGTTTGGTCCGAAAAGGCCGCCAAAGGCTTGATCGTCGTTGAGAACAACGAGGTCAGCAAGGTTTCCACCAAGGAATTCACCAAGACCCTCAGCGCCATCAAGGCGGTAGGGAAAACCCTCATCGTCGTCGATGGGGAAAATGAAAACCTCATCCTCTCCGCGCGCAACATCGAGAATGTCGGTCTCACCGAAGTCAACAACGTCTCCGTCTATGACTTGCTCAACTTCGACACCGTCGTCATCTCCAAAGACAACATCAAAAAGATTGAGGAGGCTTTGAAGTAATATGGCCGAAGAAAAGAAAGTCGAGCAGGTCTCCTTCGCGAAACCGACCGCTCACGATTATTCCGTAATCATCGAGCCGCTCATCACCGAAAAGACCATGGCTCTCATGCAGAATGAGAACAAGGTCACGATGAAAGTCGCCAAAGACGCCAACAAGATCGAGATCAAAGATGCCTTCCAGCGCATCTTCCAGGTCAAGGTCACCAGCGTCAACGTCGCCACCCAACGCGCCAAAGTCACCACCCGTGGCGGACGTTATCAAGGCAAGATCCAGGGCTTCAAGAAAGCCATCATCTCGCTGGCCGAAGGCAATGCCGTCGACCTCTTCAAAGAGTAAGGAAACACCGTCTTATATCCTTATATAAGTAAAGAATCCAATATAGGAGAAATAGGAAATGGCAATTAGAACCTATCGTCCTACGACCAAGTCCCGTCGGTCCATGACCAACTCGACGTTCGAGGACATCACCAAATCGACTCCTGAAAAATCGCTGCTCGCCCCGAAGAAGAACACCGGTGGCCGCAACAACCAGGGGAAGATCACCTGCCGTCACATCGGCGGTGGCAACAAAGTCCGCTATCGTATCATCGATTTCCGCAGAAGGAAGGACAACATCCCGGCGACCGTCAAGGCCATCGAGTATGACCCCAACCGCAACGCCAACATCGCCCTCGTCTTCTACGCCGACGGCGAAAAAGCCTACATCATCGAGCCTCAGAACCTCCATGTCGGCGACAAGATCATCTCCGGCGAAGCTACCGACATCAAAATCGGCAACTGCTGCGACTTGAAGAACATCCCTGAAGGTACCTTCGTCCACAACGTCGAGCTCCAGCCTGGCAAAGGCGGACAAATGTGCCGTGCCGCCGGCACCAGCGCTCAGGTCCTCGGCGCCGAAGGCAAATACGTCACCCTCCGCTTGGCCTCTGGCGAAGTCAGGAAGGTCCTTGCCAACTGCCGCGCTACCATCGGCATCGTCGGCAATGAAGATTACAACCTCATCAATCTCGGCAAAGCCGGCAAGAAGCGTTGGATGAACGTTCGTCCGACCGTCCGCGGCTCCGCGATGAACCCTTGTGACCACCCCCACGGCGGCGGCGAGGGCAAATGCCCCGTTGGCCGCGATGCTCCTCGTACCCCTTGGGGCAAGAGAGCTCAAGGCGTCAAGACCCGCCGCATCAAGAAGAATTCCACTCGCCTGATCGTCAGGAGAGCTGGGAAGTAAACGAAAGGAGAAGTAGAACAACATGTCTCGTTCCAGCAAAAAAGGACCGTTCGTTGATGCCTACCTTATGAAAAAGGTCGAGGCTCTTCAGAAGTCCGGCAAAAAAGAGATCATCAAAACCTGGTCTCGCCGCTCGACGATCTACCCCGCTTTCGTCGAACAGACCTTCGCCGTCTACAACGGCCATGAGCACATCACCGTCTACGTGACGGAAGATATGGTCGGTCACAAACTCGGTGAGTTCGCCCCGACCCGCACCTTCGCGGGCCACCACGGCAACAACGTGGGCGATCAAGCCGCCAAGAAATAAGGAGAAAGATCATGGCAGAAGAAAAGAAAACCGTGAAGAAGGCTCCCGCCAAGAAAGAGGCCGCTAAGAAAGCCGCCCCCAAGAAGGAAGCCGCTCCGAAGAAAGAAGAAGTCAAAGAAGTCGAGGCCAAGAAAGAAACCAAAGCCGTCAAAGCCAAGAAAGAGGCCAAGAAGGAAGAGGTTAAAGCCATCGAGGAGAAACCGGCCGTCACCGAAGCTCGCTGCTTCGTCCGCGACATCCGCATCACCCCGCGCAAAGTCCGCCTTGTCATCGACTTAGTCCGCGGCAAGTCCGTCTCTGAGGCCCTTGGGATTCTCTCCCAGACCAACAGAGTCGCCGCTCAGCCCGTCGCCAAAGCGATCAAATCCGCCGCCGCCAACGCTGTCAACAACTTCCACATGGATGCCAACAGCCTCTACGTCGCGGAAATCCAGGTCTCTGATGGCCTCCGCATCAAGAGGTTCATCCCCAGAGCCAAGGGCAGCGCTTCCCCGATCATCAAGCGCAACGCGAATCTCCGCGTCGTCGTGAAAGCTCGCTAAGGTAGGAGGACCAAATCAAACATGGGACAAAAAGTTAACGCCGTCGGTCTCCGCGTTGGGATCAACCGCGATTGGAATTCGAAATGGTTCGCTCCGAAGAAGGAGTACGGGTCCAACCTCGTTGAGGACATCGCGATCCGCCGCTACCTCGAGAAGGAACTCGCCAAATCGATGCTCTCCCGCATCGAAATCAGCCGTGTCAAAACCGACAACGGCCACAACGTCGTCGTCTCCGTCTTCGTTGCCCGCCCGGGCGACGTCCTCGGACAGGATGGCGAAAACGTCAAACGCCTCCGCGCCGGCTTGGCCAAAATCGTGACCTCCGGCACCCTCAGGCTCGACGTCGTCGAAATCAAGAATCCTGACCTCGATGCCACCCTCATGGCCAAATGGATCGTGAGCGAGCTCGAGAACCGCGCTGCCTTCCGCTCCACAATGAAGAAAGCTCTTCAGAGGATGAGGAAAGCCGGCGCCAAGGGTTGCAAGATCCTTTGCTCCGGGCGTCTCGGTGGTGCTGAAATCGCCAGGCGTGAAGGTTACAAAGAGGGCGTCATCCCCTTGACCACCCTCCGCGCCGACATCGACTTCGCTTCCGTCAGTGCTCATACCACCTACGGTTGCATCGGTGTCAAAGTCTGGGTCTGCCGTTCCTTGAACAAAGTCGGCACTGAGACCGTCAATGAACCGGCCCCCGAATCTGCTCGCAGGTTCGACCGCCGCCCTGGCAGCCGCCCCGCCTTCCGCGGAGGCCGCCAGCAATCCAACAACGCTTCTAGCGAAAAAGGAGGAGAAGGCAATGTTGCAGCCAAAGCGCGTTAAATATCGCCGTCCCCATCGTCTGAGCTATGAAGGCAAAGCCAAAGCCGGCACCAACGTCGACTTCGGCGAATTCGGCCTTGTCGCTCTCGAAGGGAACTACATCACCGATCATCAAATCGAGTCGGCCCGTATCGTCTTAGCTCGTTACACCGACCGCGCCGGCAAGGTCTGGATCCGCGTCTTCCCGCACCTCGCCCGTACCAAGAAGCCCGCCGAAGTTCGTATGGGTTCCGGCAAAGGCTCTCCTGAAGGATGGGCAGCCGTCGTCGAAAAAGGCCGCGTGATCTTCGAGATCGGCGGCATTGACCCCGTTCGCGCTCAAGAGGCTCTCCGCCTCGCCGGCTACAAACTCCCGGTCAAAACCAAAGTCATCAAGAGGACGAAAGCCCTCTCCCAAGCCGAGCTCGTTCAGATGGAAGCCACTCATGAATCTTCCCTCGAGGAAATCGAGAAGGAAGACGCCATCGAGAAGGTCACCGTCTCCGACACCGGCAACGACACCGCCCCTGAAGAGGCGGACAAGAAGGAGGCCAAGTGATGGATATCAAAGACATCCGCGCCCTCTCGGGCGAAGAGCTCAACGAGAAAATCTATGAGCTTAAGAGCCAACTGTTCGAACTCCGCCGCAAGAAAGCGGTCGGCAACCTCGAGCATGGCGAACAAATCCACGTCCTCAGGAAGGACCTGGCAAAAGCTGAGACCGTGAAGCGTGAAAGAGAGCTTCACATCGAGAAGTAAGGAGGAAAGACAACATGGAAAGAAACCATCGCGCCACCGTGCAAGGCGTCGTCACATCCGTCAAGATGAACAAGACGATCGTCGTCACCGTCTCCACTGCGAAGAACGATCCGGTCTACAACAAAAGGGTCAGCTATTCCAAGAAATACGCCGCCCACGATGAAAACGGCATCGCCAAGCTCGGCGACGTCGTGACCATCATGGCTTGCCGCCCGATTTCCAAGACGAAGCATTTCCGCCTCGTCTCCGTCGATCAGCACGCCGTCACCGCCGAGACCATCGAGGAGGCTGAAGCCAAACTCGAGGCCAGCGAAGGAAGCGCCGAAGAACTCGGCACAGAGGAGGCCAAGTAATGGTTCAAAACGAAACCAACCTCGTGGTCGCCGACAATTCCGGTGCCCGCAGCGTCCGCGTCTTCCGCCAGTACGGCGGAAGCCACAAGAAGACTTCCACCTTGGGGGACATCGTCCTCTGCGCCGTCAAGGATGCCATTCCTAACGGCAAGGTGAAGAAATCCGACGTCGTCAAAGGCGTGATCGTCAGGGTCAAGCACCCCGTCCTCCGCGCCGATGGCTCGACCATCAGCTTCGACGACAACGCCGTTGTCATCGTCGACAACGACGGCAACCCCGTTGGCACCCGCGTCTTCGGACCGGTCGCCAGGGAACTCCGCGACAAGGGCTACATGAAGATCATCTCGCTCGCCGTCGAGGTGCTATAAGGAGAAGAATATGAAGATCAAAAAAGGTGATACCGTGATCGTCATCTCCGGCGCCGACAAAGGGAAGCAGGGGACCGTTCAAAGGGTTTATCCCAAGCTCAACAAAGTCGTCGTCGAAGGCGTCAACGTCCATAAGAAGCATCGCAAGCCGACCCAGCAGACCCCCGAGGGAAGCGTGGTCGACATCTACGTGCCCTTCGATGCGAGCAACGTCGCTCTCATCGACCCCAAAACCAAAAAGCCGACCCGCGTCCACTATGGCGTGGATAAGAAAGGCAACAAAGTCCGCCTCGCCAAATCCGGCGAGAGCCTCGACAAATAATGGAGGAAGCTAAAATGGCAGAAACTAAGAAAAAAGCCGTGAAGGCGGCCCCCAAGAAAGACGTCGCCCCCAAGGCCGAACCCGAAGGGAAATACGTCAACCGTCTTCAGAAGAAGTACAAAGAGGAAATCGTTCCCGCCCTCGTCAAAGAGTTCGGCTACACCTCCGTCATGCAGGCTCCGAAGATGGAGAAAATCGTCATCAACATGGGCGTTGGTGACGCCACTCAGAATTCCAAGGCCCTCGATGACGCCGTCGCCGATTTGACCATCATCGCCGGCCAAAAGCCCGTCGTGACCAAAGCCAAGAAGTCCATCGCGACCTTCAAGGTCCGCGAAGGCCAGGCCATCGGCTGCAAAGTCACGCTCCGCGGGGTTCGCATGTACGAATTCCTTGACAAACTCGTCTCGATCGCCCTTCCTCGCGTTCGCGACTTCCGCGGCATCAGCAGGAACTCCTTCGACGGCCACGGCAACTACACCCTCGGCGTCAAGGAACAGCTCATCTTCCCGGAGATCGATTACGATAAAGTCGCCAAAGTTCGCGGCATGGACATCGTCATGGTGACCACCGCCCACAGCGACAAAGAGGCTTGCGCGCTTCTCGAGAAGCTCGGCATGCCCTTCAGGAAGTAAGGAGGAAATGATCCATGGCTAAGAAAAGCTTGATCGCAAAATCCCAAAAGACCCCGAAATTCGCTGTCCGCGAATACACCCGCTGCAAGCGCTGCGGACGCCCCCACGGCGTCATCCGCCGCTTCGGCCTCTGCCGCATCTGCCTCAGGGAAATGGCCCACAAGGGCGAAATCCCGGGCATGAAGAAGGCCTCTTGGTAAGGAAGAAAGGAGAAACAAGAACATGAACGCAGATCCAATCGCCGATATGCTCACCCGCATCCGCAACGCCAACGCGCTTCGGTACGAGGAAGTCTCCATGCCTTCCTCCAAGCAAAAAGAGGGCATCGCTTTGATTCTCAAGAATCAGGGCTTCATCAATGACTATTCCGTGGAAGAAGAGGATGGCAAGAAGACTCTTACCATCGGCCTCAAGTATTCTTCTTCCGGAGAGCGCGTCATCACTGGTTTGACCCGCATCTCCAAACCCGGCCTCCGCGTCTACGCCGAAGCCGACAAGATCCCGAGCGTCATGAGGGGCCTCGGAATCGCCATCGTGAGCACCGACAAAGGCATGCTCACCGATGCTCAAGCTAGGAAGGCCCACGTCGGCGGAGAAGTTCTCTGCTACGTGTGGTAACCCACTGGAAAGGAAGAAACAATGTCACGTATCGGATTTAAACCCGTAGTTCTTCCCGAAGGCGTTTCCATCGAAACCGGTGCTAACGTCGTCACCGTCAAAGGTCCCAAAGGCGAATTAAGTGTTGCTTGCCCAAGCACCATCAGCGTCGAGGTCAAGGACGGAAAAGAACTCCTCGTTCATCGCGCCAATGACGCGATTAAGACCAAAGAGATGCACGGCACCGTCCGCGCCAATCTCGCCAACGCCGTCAAAGGCGTTCACGAAGGCTTCACAAAAGAGCTCGAAATCTCTGGTATCGGCTACCGCTGCCAGATGAGGGGAACCTCCTTGGTCCTCAACGTGGGCTTCTCCCACGAAGTCGTCGTCGCTCCGCTTGACGGGGTGAAGATCACCGCCAAAGACGAGACCCACATTCTCGTCGAAGGCATCGACAAGCAAAAAGTCGGGCAAACCGCTGCCCTCATCCATGACACGAAGCGCCCTGAGCCCTATGGCGGCAAAGGCATCAAGTACAAGGGTGAGGTCATCATCCGCAAGGAAGGCAAGCGCGCCGCCGCGACCTCGAAGAAGTAAGGAGACTGATTACCATGATCGAAAAAGAATCCAGAACCAAGGTCCGCATCCGCAAGCATGCCCGTGTCCGCGCCAAGATCAAAGGGACCGCCGAACAGCCCCGTCTCTGCGTCTTCCGCTCCAATAAGCACATCGAAGCTCAGATCATCGACGATACGAAGGGCGCCACTCTCGTAGCCTCTTCCTCCGTCGCCTTGAAGCTCGCCAACGGCTCCAACATCGAAGCCGCGACCAAAGTCGGCGAAGACCTCGCCGCCAAGGCTTTGGCCAAGGGTATCAAGAAGGTCGCCTTCGACCGCGCCGGCTATCTCTACCATGGCCGTGTCGCCGCCCTCGCCGATGCCGCCCGCAAAGGCGGGCTCGACTTCTAAGGAGAAAAGCAATGGCTGAAGAAGAAAAACAAGAAAACGTGGCTGCTGAGGAAGAATCCTCTGAGAACAAGCCCGTTCGCCAACCCCGCGGCTATGAGCCGCATGGCTCCGCTAGCGCCCCGCGCCCCGGCGATCGCAAATTCGGCGATCACAAGGGACGCCCCACCGAAAGGCGCGGCGGACGCGGAGGATTCCGCGGTGCCCGTCGCCCCGAGGATGAATACCTCGAGCGCGTCGTCGCCATCAACCGCATCTCCAAGACGGTTCAAGGCGGCAAACACACCCGTTTCTCCGCATTGGTCGTCATCGGTGACGGCAAAGGGAAATATTCCTTCGCCACCGCCAAATCCGGCGAAGTCCCCGACGCGATCAAAAAGGCTTTGACCAAAGCCCGCAAACAGCTCTTCACCCTCGACCTTAAGAAGGGCACCATCGCCCATGACACCGTCGGTGTCTACGGCGCGACCAAAGTCGTCATCAAACCCGCCCCCGCTGGCACCGGTATCGTTGCCGGCGGCCCGGTCAGGGCCATCCTCGAACTCGCCGGCGCGAAGAACGTCGTCTCGAAGGTCTATGGCTCCCGCACCTCGGTCAACGTCATCCGCGCTACCCACGACGCTCTTTGCAAGCTTAAGAGCTACGATCGCGTCATGGTCCTCCGCGGCATCAAGACCGAAGAGCAGATCAAAGCCATGCACGCCAGCGAAAAGGGTTCCAAGCAACCCGTGAAAGGAGATAAGTAATCATGTCTTCTCTATCCTCGCTCAAAAACGTTGACGGCGCCGTCACCAAAGGCTTCCGCAAAGGCCGCGGTGTTGGCTCCGGCAACGGCAAGACCGCTGGCAAAGGCACCAAGGGCCAAGGGGCTCACTCCCACACCAAGAAGAACGGCTTCGAGGGTGGTCAGACCCCCATTGCCCGCCGCCTTCCGAAATTCGGCGCCCGCAAAACCCATCGCGGGGTCAAAACGGTCTATGTCACCGTCAGCCTCTCCAAGCTTGACTCCTATTTCAAGGATGGCGACACCGTCAACGTGTCCGTCCTTCTTGAAAGAGGCTTGATCAAGAAAGAATACGATGGTCTCAAAGTCCTTGGAAATGGTAAACTTTCCAAGAAGCTCATCGTTGAAGCCGCCTCTTTCTCCGCCTCTGCCAAGGAAGCGATCGAAGCCGTCGGCGGCGAAGCTAAGGTGATCAAGTAATGAAAAAGTTCGTCTCGATCTTCAAAAACAAAGAAATCGTCGGCCGTATTTTCTTCACGGTGATGATCCTCTTCGTCATCCGGATCGGGGCGGCTATCACTGTTCCTGGCGTCGCGGTAGGGGAAGCCCTCAGCAACGCCATGAACTCGGGCAATGCCATCGCCATGATGGACTTGCTCGGGGGCGGGGCCTTATCGAACTTCTCGGTATTCGCCCTAGGGGTATCGCCCTACATCACCGCCCAGATCATCGTCGAGCTGCTTTCCAAAGACGTCCTCCCCGCTTTGACAGATTTGTCGAAACAGGGCCAATATGGCAGGAAGAAGATTGAGATGGCCACGCGCTACCTCTCTCTCCTCCTTGGGGCCGTTCAGGGATACGGCATCATCATGACGATGAAGAACAATTCCTATTTGACACTGACGATGGACGATTCCTTCTGGACTTACGCCTACATCGTCACCGTGCTGCTCGCGGGCTCCTTGCTCGAGATGTGGCTAGGCGACCAAATCACCGAAAAGGGCTTAGGAAACGGAATCTCCGTCATCATCTTCGCCGGATGCGTCCGATCCTTGCCGACTCAGCTCACCACAGCGTGGGGCAAATGGGTTACGGCAAATCTCGGCCACGCCAGCAGCGACATCATTCAGGGTGCCTTCCAGTTCGCCCTGTATGTCTTGGCGCTCATCCTAATCACCGCCGGAGTCGTCTTCTTCGAACTCGCCCGGCGCAAAATTCCGGTCCAGTCGGCCGGGAAAGGTGGGGCAACGCCTTCGATGGCGAAAGCCTCCTTCCTTCCCATCAAGGTCAACTCCGCCGGCGTCATCCCCATCATCTTCGCCTCTTCCATCATGATGGCCCCCTCGGTCATCGCGAGCTTCATCTCCTCGGATGCGGCCAATGCGAACTGGCTTCAGATCTTCAACTATTCCGCCATGTATGAAATGCCTGGCGTGGATGGGAACACCTGGAAGATGCCTTGGGGCTTAATCATCTATTTGGTTCTCGTCATCGCGTTCACCTTCTTCTACGCCCAGATGCAAATCGATCCGGAGACCCTTTCGGACAACTTCCAAAAGAACGGCTCCTACATCCCTGGCATCCGCCCCGGAAAAGAAACCGAGCGCTATGTCTCGAAGGTCCTCAACCGAGTGACCTTCATCGGCGCCTTCGCCCTCGCTGCCATCGCCGCCATCCCTCTTGCCTTGACTTTGTCTGGCATCTTCGGGAGCGACACCTCCTTAGCCATAGGAGGCACCGGGATGATCATCGTGGTTGGCGTCGCCATCGAAATCAACTCTCAAATCGACGGCTTGCTCGCCGGTAAGAGCTTCGAAGAAGTCCAAGGAGGTATGTGATCATGCTCAATATCATTCTCATGGGCCCCCCGGGCGCTGGAAAAGGCACCCAGGCCACCCAAATCGAAGATACGTTCCATCTTCCCCATATCTCCACGGGCGATATGTTCCGCGAGGCCATCGCCAATGGCACCGAGCTCGGCAAGAAGGCGAAAGCCATCATCGAGCAGGGCGGCCTCGTCCCCGATGAAATCACCATCGGCTTGGTCCGCGAGCGCCTCTCCCAAGAAGATTGCGCTAACGGCTATCTCCTCGATGGCTTCCCTCGCACCATCCCGCAAGCCGAGGCCCTCACGAAGATGGGCCCGGAAATCGGCAGGGCGCCGAGCCTAGTCGTCGACATCAACGTTCCCGACGAGGAACTCACCAAGCGCATCGCCGGACGCAGGGTGTGCCCCAGCTGCGGCGCTTCCTACAACGTCCACTTCCTTCCCCCGAAGGAAGAAGGCACCTGCGACCGCTGCAACTCCTCCCTCATCCAAAGGAAAGACGACAACGAAGCAAGCTTCGCCGTCCGCCTCTCCAATTACCATCAGCAGACCGCTCCCCTCATCCATTATTATGAGGGCCAGGGCATCTACCATGGCTTCGATGGGACTTCGACGCCAGAGGCTTTGTTCGAAAAGATCAAATCTCTTCTGGAGGAGAACAAGTGATCATCATCAAATCCCCCCGCGAAATCGACCTCATGAGAGAGGCTGGAAAAGTGGTGGGCTATATCTGGGAGAAAATTCCTGAAATCATCGTTCCTGGCGTCTCGACCGCGGAAATCAATTCCGAAGTCGAGCGCCTGCTGAGCGAAGCTGGCGCGATTGGAGCGGAGAAAGGCTACTGCGGCTATCCCGCTTCCGTCTGCGTCTCCGTCAACGAGCAGATCCTTCACGGGATCCCCTCGAAGAAGGTCATCCTTCGCGACGGAGACATCGTTACGCTTGACCTTGTGGCCTTGAAAAACGGCTACATGGCCGATTCCGCGCGAACCTATTGCGTCGGAATTTGTGGCGAAAGGCAAAAACGAATCATTGCAATTGCTAAGCAATGCTTCGATAATGCTGTGTCCCTGGTGAAACCGGGGGCGCATTTAGGCGACGTATGCCACGCTATCGGAGAGACCGCCAAAGCCAATGGCTGCAGCGTTCCTCGCGACTACACGGGGCATGGCATCGGCACCCATATGCACGAAGACCCTTACATTCCTTGTTTCGGCACCGCCGGGACTGGGCCGATTCTGCGCGAAGGCATGACCCTCGCCATCGAGCCCATGATCCTTGAGGGCAAGCCGGAAGTCAGGGTGCTCAAAGATGGTTGGACCGTCGTCTCCAAAGACGGCAAACTCACCAGCCATTACGAGAATACGATCGTGGTCACCAAGGATGGCTATGAAGTCCTCACTTATTCTGAGGCAGAGAAGGAAGCGCAAAAGGAGGCAAACATTTGAGCAAGTCAGACTGCATAGAGGTCGAGGCTACCGTATTGGAGTGCCTCCCCAACACTAACTTCAAGGTGAAATTGGCCAACAACGGAGCCGTGGTCTTAGCCTGCGTTTCGGGAAAAATCCGGATGAACTACATCCGCATTTCCCCCGGCGATAAAGTCACGGTCCAATTCTCGCCTTACGATTTAACACGCGGGCGCATTACGTTCAGGTATCGCAACTGATACCCTCATTGACTGGAAGGAGCAAAACAATGAAAGTCAGGCCGTCTGTCAAGCCGATCTGTGACAAGTGCAAAGTCATTCGGCGCCATGGCAAAGTCATGGTCATCTGCTCCAACCCGAAGCACAAACAGCGTCAGGGTTGAGCTAAGAAAGGAAATCGAAAGCAAATATGGCACGTATTGCTGGGGTTGATATCCCGAATCAGAAAAGGATCGTCATTTCCCTTACCTACATCTATGGTATCGGAAACACGACCGCAGAGAAAATCTGCGCCGATGCCGGCATCAATGTCGACATCCGCACCAAAGACCTCACCGATGAGCAATTGACCGCTCTTCGTAATGAAGTCGCCAAATACCGCACCGAAGGCGACCTTCGCCGTGAAGTTGCGCTCAACATCAAGCGCCTCACCGAAATCGGCTGCTATCGCGGCATCCGCCACAAACGCGGACTTCCTTGCCGTGGCCAGCGCACCCGCACCAATGCCCGTACGCGCAAAGGCAAGAGGAAGACCATCGCGAACAAGAAGGAAGCTACTCGCTAAGGAGGTTAAGGAATCATGGCAACTGCAAAATCCAAATCCACGACCGCCCGCAAGAAGAAGATCAAACGCTCCTTCGTCAAAGGCGTCGCGCACATCCATTCCACTTTCAACAACACCATCGTCACCATCACCGATCCCCAGGGCAACGTCATCTCCTGGTCCTCGGCCGGCGCCCTTGGTTACAAAGGGGCCAAAAAAGGCACCCCGTTCGCAGCCCAAGTCGCTGCTGAAGCCGCTGGCAAGACCGCCTATGATCAAGGCCTCCGTCAGCTCGACGTCGAGGTCAAAGGCCCCGGCGCCGGACGTGAGTCCGCGGTTCGCGCCCTTGCTACCCTCGGCTTCCAAGTGCTCTCCATCGAGGACAACACCCCGATCCCGCACAATGGCTGCCGCCCCCCGAAGCGTCCCCGCGGCTAGTCCGCTTGAATGCACATCGCTACAAAATTGAACCATTCAGGAGGAAAACTAAGCAATGGCCAATGCCAAAAACAACGAAGAATACCGTCTTCCCAATCCGTTCGAACCCTGTGACGTGAGAGTCGAAGTCGACGACGAGAAAGAGCATTACTGCAAAATCGTCAGCGAGCCCCTCGAGCGCGGATTCGGCGTGACCCTTGGGAACGCCCTCCGTCGCGTCCTTCTCTCCGCTTTGCCCGGCGCCAGCGTTTGCGCCGTCGAAATCGAAGACAACGACGTCAAAGTGCGCCACGAATTCACCGCCCTCGACGGCGTTGAAGAAGACGTGACCGCCATCATCCTCAACCTCAAAGACCTCGTCTTGGACATTGATGATGATTCCACCGAGATGAAGCGCATCACCGTCGACATGAAAGGCCCCGGCACCCTTACCGCCGGCGACCTCGAATTGCCCGAGCTCGTCTCCATCGTCAATCCTGAGCTTGAAATCGCCCACCTCAATGAGAAGGGGCACCTCCAGATGACCATCTACTGCGCCAAAGGCCGTGGATACGTCACCTCCGAGCAGAACAAGATCGAGCGCAAGATCGACTCCGTTGGCTTAATCGCCACCGATTCCAATTATTCGCCTGTGGTCAAAGTCGCCTACTCCGTCGAACCGACCCGCGTCGGCCACGACTCCAAGTTCGAGAAATTGACCCTCGAAGTCACCACCAACGGCTCCATGAAGCCGACCGATGCCGTGGCTTTGTCCGCCCAGTTCCTCATCTCCCACTTCGGGAACTTCACCTCTTTGGATAAAGGTGTCGGCTCCGTCAAGTTGGTCAAAGAGGAATCCCGCCCCGAGGACAACAAATACCAGAGCATGCTCATCGAGGAACTCGATTTGAGCGTCAGGAGCAACAACTGCCTCAAGCGCGCTGGCATCACCACCGTCATGGAACTCACCCAAAAGAGCGAGGATGAGATGATGAAGGTCCGCAACCTCGGAAAGAAATCGCTCAAAGAAGTCAAGGATAAGCTCGCCGCCATCGGCTTGCACTTCCGCGACTACGTAGGAGAATAACAATGGCAGCACAAGGAAGAAAGAACGTCCACGGCAAAGCCGGCGTCCGCTTCAAGGCTGGTTACACCGCCTCGAAGAACAAGATGATGCTCCGCAACGTCGTCACCAGCCTCGTCCTCAATGAGGAAGTCAAAGTGACGTCGGGCGTCGTCAAAGAACTCAAGAGCCTCGCCGATCACCTCGTGACCTTGGCGAAGAGGAACACCCTCCACACCCGCCGTCAGGCCGCTAGCGTCCTCATGGACGAAGAAGCCGTCAAGAAGCTCTTCAACGAACTCGGACCCCGTTTCGCCACCCGCAATGGCGGCTACACCAAGGCCCTCAAGCTCGGTTTCCGCAAAGGTGACAGCGCGGAAGTCTGCTTGGTCCGTTGGTCCGATAAGTAATCGAAAACTTCATTCGAGCCCACGCCCCTCTTCGGAGGGGCTTTTCTTATTGCTTTTTGGCCTCGTAGAAGCGTTTTCTTAGCCCGTTCCGTAAATTGTAGGTGATAATCCGTTTTCGCCTTCTAGAGGCGTTTTTGTCGTTTTCTTCCCATTTGAGGAGAACAACATAAATAAAAGACAAAAACATAAAAACCGTCATATAAAATAGAAAGAAAGGAAAACGTCATTCCCTCGTTGGTTTAAAATTGAGCCCATGCGCAGCGGCAAAGGGAACAGTAAAAGAAGAATCCTCGTTCTGTCCGTTTTCGCTTGCCTTCTTTTGGTTAGTTTCTTTCTGGCCTTGATGCTAGGAAGCAGCAAAATGGGCTTTGGAGAATCCTTTTTGGCCTTATTTGGAGTGGGGGAGTCTTCTTCCGTCCGGATTGTCCAGCGGATTCGCCTTCCTGAGGCTTTGGCGGCTTTAATCGCCGGGGCGGGATTGTCGATTTCTGGGCTCATCCTCCAAACTGTTTTGGGCAACATCATGGCTTCTCCGGGGACTTTGGGGGTCTCTAATGCGGCCGTGTTCGGGGCAAACGTCTCCATCATCCTCTTCTCCGGGGGATATTTGACCTTGGGGAAGAACGCGGACAATTTCTTTTCCTCCGGGAATCCCTTCGCCACATCGACCATGGCCTTCGTTTTCGCTTTCGGATCCGTGTTCTTGATCCTTCTTCTTTGCAGGATTAAGCGCTTCTCCCCCTCAAGCATCGTTCTTGCAGGCGTCGCTTTGGGCTCAATTTGGACCGCGGGGACGACGGTTCTGCAATTCTACGCGACCGACGTTGGGCTAAGCGCGGCGGTGGTGTGGTCTTTTGGCGATTTGGGGCGGGCTAGCTTCACCACGGACGCGATTATGGGCGTGGTGGTTTTAGCCGCTTTCATTATCTTCTTCGCCCTTCGTTACCGTTATAACGCCTTACTCCATGGCGAGGTGTTCGCTAGAAGCGTTGGGGTGAAAGTGGGTGTTTTCCGCTTCTTCTCTTTGCTTTTGGCTTCTTTGGTAACGGCGGTCTGCGTGAGCTATCTTGGGGTCATTGGGTTCGTTGGCATCATTTGCCCTCACATCATGAGGAAGCTCTTGGGCGAGAATCATTCCTATTTGATTCCCGGTTCTTTGCTTTGCGGTTCCTGCCTGCTTTTGCTGGCCATGGTGTTTGCCAAAGCCGTCGCCCCGGGGAATTCCTTGCCGATTGGGGCGGTGACCTCTTTGCTTGGGGCGCCGTTCTTCCTCTATATGGCTTTCTCTAGCAAAGGAGAGGTGCGATGCTGATCCTCAATCACGTGAATGCCTCTTATTCCAAAAAAGGGACGCCCGTGCTAAAAGACATATCCTTCAAACTGCCCGAGGGGCAAATCGGGGTGCTCCTAGGGCCTAATGGAGCCGGGAAGTCCACTTTATTTCAGGTGCTTTTAGGCTCTTTGAAACCTCAAGGCGGGGAAATCCTCCTCGATGGCCTTCTCCAAAAAGACGCGAAAGGGAGAGAGTGGGCCAAACGAGTTGCCTATGTACCCCAACGAATCGTTTCCAGCGGCTTGTCCGTAGAAGAAACGATTCTCCTAGGAAAAATGCCTTATTTTGGCTTTTCGCCAAACAAGAACGAGCTGGAGTCCACCCGAAGGGTTCTTGATGAGCTTGGTTTGATGGAGCTCAAAGATAAACCGACGAATCAGCTAAGCGGCGGAGAGCTTCAAAAAGTCGCGATTGGAATGGCGTTGAATCAGGAACCCAGTTTGCTGCTATTTGATGAACCTACGAGCAACTTGGACGTTTCCAATAGCGTTTTATTCGCAAATCTCTGCAAAACCCTATCCAAACAAAAGGGAATTTCCATACTTATCGCTCTTCATGACCTTAATATGGCCCTGGATTTAGGGGATCGCTTCTACTTTCTAAAAGGCGGAGAACTTCTTTCGGAAGGAGGGGAGACTTCCTTCGATGAGGAGAATATCCGTAAAACATTCGACGTCGATGTTTCAATCTCCGTTTCCGGCGGAGACAAGCATATTCATTACCATCACAACAAGGAGAATTCCGATGAAAATTAAAGAAGTTCTATTAGCTTCGGCTTTGTCGCTTGTCTTACTCGCATCCTGCGGGGACAACAACAGTGAAGCCGGAACCGTTGAAATTGAGGATTTGGTTGGAAGAAAGGTTTCGATCAAGAAAGGCTCTTATAAGCGCATCGTCTGCATCGGCGCGGGGGCTTTGAGGCTTTATTCCTACATCGGCGAGAATTCTCTTCTTGCCGGGGTTGAGGATATTGATAACCCCTCTTTGGAAAATCGCCCAAAGATGTTTGATGGCGTGGCTAGACCCTATTTCATCGTCAATAACGAAGATTACAAATCCCTTCCTTCTTGCGGCGTGGGCGGACCTAATGCCCAAAGCGCGGAAGATGAGAAAATCCTTTCGTGCAATCCCGATCTTATTTTGTCTGAATACGAAGACGCCGATAAAGCCAACGCTCTTCAAAGCAAAGTCGGTGTCCCCGTGCTTACATTAGGTTATGGGAGCAAAGGCGTTTTCGACGAAAAGGTCGCAAAAAGCCTTTCAATGCTTGGAGACGTGCTTGGAAAAGAAGAAAAAGCCGCAAAACTCATTTCCTTTATCAACTCTGAGAAGCAGGCGATTTCTGATAGAACCTCCGCGATCAAAGATGAGGACAAACCTTCAGTCTACATCTGCGGGCTTGGCAATTGGGGGACGACCGACCACTTGATGACCGCTCAGAATTATGAGCCATTCAATGTTGCCAATATTAAAAACGTCGTCAACGATTTGACCGTCGATGGTATCCAAAAAATCGATAAAGAGAAGTTCGCTTCCTTAGCGCCTAACATGGACAAGATCGTCTTCGACGCCGCCGCCATCAAGAACATCAAACCAATCTATGAGGAACAAAGGGGGCTCTTCGAAAGTTGCAAAGCGTGGAAGACGGGCGAAGTTTACTTGGAGATGGCTTACAACGCTTATTACACCAATCTTGAAATCGCTTTGGCCAACACTTGGTATGCCGCGAAAATTGCCTACCCATCCTCCTTCGAAGACATTGATATCGCGACCAAGACCGATGAAATCACCAATGCTTTCTTAGGCAAATCGCTTTACGGTCAAATCAAAGAGTACGCGAATTCTTTTGGGGGATATCAAAAAATCAACGTCGAGGAATTTTTCAAATGAGCCAAGTCAAAGATTTCTTTGACTCCCTTGCCCCAAATTGGGATGCTAAGCAAAGCAAAACCAAAGAGCAGATTCTCCCTCTTTTGCGGAAAGTCGGCATTAAAGAAGGGGACCGTGTATTGGATTTGGCCTGCGGAACGGGAACGATAACACGTTACCTCCATGAATTGAGCCACGCCCCAGTTGTTGGCGTCGATATTTCGGAAGGAATGATCGATATCGCCAAAAAGAAATATGAAAACGCCCCTTGGGCGGAATTCGTTTGTGGTGATTTCCTAACCCTTTCTTTTGAAAAGAAATTCGATGTCATTGTTCTCTATAACGCGTATCCCCATTTTATGAATCCTCATTCTCTTTCCGTGGCCTTTTCTAAATCGCTGAACTCTGGTGGGGTGTTTGCGATCGTGCATTCTCTTGGCCGGAAAGCCTTAGACGAACACCATAGCAACGTTCCCTGCGCGATTTCTCGGAGCTTGCTTGCCCCTATTGAAGAAACGAAAAACTTCACCGATCACTTCGATATCAAGGAAGCGTGCGAAGGAGAGAATTTCTATTTCATCCTCGGCAAGAAAGCTAATTGACGAATACGCTTAAAACTTTTTTGATGGCATCTTGGATTTCCAACTTGCTATCTTTTTCGTTTTCTTTCAAATAGTTGATTAGAGCATCCGCTACAAAGCAAGAGCATAGGGACTTTGTTTGCTTAGGCCAAGAAGTTGGAAGGAAACTCCGGCACCAAGGAATGAAGGCGTTTCTAAGCGTATCTGCATTTTCTTGAATGATCAGAAAAGAAGACAAAAAGGGAGAGTTGGCCTCGATCCTGATGAAAAGCAGGTTGAGTCGTTCTTCGTCGTTTTCTCCAAACTTCGTGCATTTCACCGTAAGGAAGACATTGGCCAACAAACCTCTGAGAACCTCTTCTTTTGATTTGAAATGGGCGTAGAAACCCGTCGGAGATATCTTTGCTTCTTTAACGATATCTCTCACTTTTATTGATGAATAAGGGGATTTTTGCAGGCAAATAGAAAAACCCTCGTAGATTTTTCCAAGGGTTTTCGATGAGCGTTTATCCATCGCCTCTATGTTAAAGCAAAACCGCCCCCGGAGGGGCGGCTAATTTACTTTAGAGCGGGAGATCCTTCTTGATGAACTTCAAGTCGGCTAACCCATAGGAGACGAGCGCAATCCCGAAGAGGATCGATATTTTCCACCAATAGGTGACCCAGTCTTCGTTCATGACCGACATGGCGTCGAAGCAAGAATCGATGGTCATGTAGTTGAAGATGTTCATGGCGTTGATGCGAACGGTGGCCGGGATGGCGGTGGTGCCAAACAGGCCAAGGATGGAGCAAATGAAGAAGAAGATCGTGATGCCCCCGCCTACGCCGATGGCTTTCGGGGTCTTGTTGAAGTAGCAAGAGGAGAGGAAACAGATGCCGCTGACGGCGATGGTTACGGCGAAGTTGCCGAAGGCATAAGCGGCGATGTCGGAGATTGGCAAGGAAACGCCGAGATCCGCGCTTCCACAGAGGATGCCGATTTCCCTGGTGGCCAAAGCCCCTAAGAAGAGAGCAATGCCCATGATGACTTCGGTGAAAAGGAGATAGATGCCTTCGGTGAAGACGTAGCAAGAACGAGGCGTAGGAGTGGAAAGGGTGAAGGCCAAGGAGCCCGTCTCAACTTTTTCAGCGACGAGGCTATTGGCGGTGAGGATCGTGTAGACCATCGGGATAAGCAAGGCGGCGATGCCGAAGGCCACGACGCCAACCATGATGCCGTAAGTGTTCATGTCGCCCATTTCCTTCAAGGCGTTGCTGACGCTTGCGGGAAGCTGGTCGATGACGCCGGTGGAAGCTTTGACGTTAGCGATGAGGAGACTATCCTGCTGGCCATATCCTTTCGCTAAGGCGTTAGCCAGGTGGGTTTTGTAGGAGGCGATGCCGCTAGAGGCATATCCCTGGACAAGCGACATCATTTCTTCGCCGTCCATCGAATAATTGAGCGCGGTGATCTGCTCGATTTTCTCAACTTTCGCAATGTGGGACTCATTATAAGAGGAGATGATGGTTTTTTCGGCTTCTTCGGAAACGATGGAGACCGCTCTATCCGCGATGGCTTGCTCGTTGATCGAGGTTCCATCGTAATAGGTGTTTTTGCCATCTTCCCTATCAAGGTAGTCATTCATGAAGGACGTGACTTGCTTGTTAAGTGTTTCCACATCGCTTTTTGCCTCTTCTTTGGCCAAAGCGATCTCAGCATCGGAATAAGGCTCTCCGGTGATGACTTCCTTATGCATTTTCTCGGCGAGGTTGGCTTTTGTGCCCATGTCGCCTTTGATTAAGACGTAAACGTCGGGGTTGTAGGTCGTAACCTCAATCTGTTCCTTAATTTCTTCGCCGTTGGAGCCATATTCCCCGGTGCCTTTGTAGGTAATGGGGTAGCCCCTATCGCTGGTGACGCAGTCGACGGTGAAGGTAGGAAGATATTTGTAGAAGGCGCGGGATCCGGTTTCTTCGACGACGTAATCCACGCAGGCGCTAGAAAGGGCGCTTTGCTGAATTGAGGAATCGGAGAGATAGGCGGAAGGATCGTTATCATAGAGAGCTTCCAAAGTATCGACCGTATCGACGACGAAGTCTTTGGTTTCCCCGGTTGCGAGGAATTTCATAAGCTTGAAGGCTGTGGCTTGAGATGCGTTAGCGGTGGCGACCCCATCGGTGTAAACGCTCGTGAAGGCGCCGTTTAGGATGCCATAAACGCTTTCCCAACCTTTTTTGTCGAGGTCTTGTTCTTTTTGGATTTCGTCGGAGAAGGCCTGAGGCAAGCTGATTTTGAGAATTTCTTCCGTCGTTTTAGAGCTGTCGTCAGCGTAGATATCGAGATACCTATCAACGAGGAAGCACGCGACGGACTTCTCTTGGTCAGACATGGAAGTATTGCTGGCGATGGTTTCTTTGCTCGCGTCGCTAGCGAGCTTTTTGATTTGAATCTTCAAAGCGGCTTCGTCGATGGTGGTTCCCGAGATTTGAGCTGCCTTGACCGCGGTGTCGTAAGAAGCTTTATAGCCTTTTGCCAATGCGCTCATCAGCGTGTTGGTGGTGGAATCGTTGACCATCGAAATAGACTTGGCCACAGTTCCGTCTAGGGTCTCCTCGCTTGTTTTGAACTGCTCGTAGGCGCTGGCGGTGCTATAGAAGCTTGAGTACATGCTGACCGCGCCGGATTTGACGGAAGACTCTTGATCGGCGTTCCCGAAGAGGTCTTTCATGGCATCGGCGGTGGCGTTGATGTGCAAGGTCGAGAGAATTCCGATGATGACCACCATGATGAGGGCGTTTCCAACTGAGACCACGGATAGGCCGAGCTTATTGGATTTTAAGGATTCCTTGAACAAAGCGGGTGAGAAGAGCCTGCGATGCCTCTTCTTTGTTTTGGGATCGATATGGGTTTTGCCGTGAACTTCGGCGGGTTTCGCCATGGGCTCTTCTTTGATTCCTTCAACTTCGGAATTTTCCGCAACTTCCTCATTTTCATCGGCTTTTGCGGCTTTTTCTTTTTTGTTTTCGACTTCTTCGGAAGAAGATTCTTCCTCATGATGTTTCGGCGTGCCAATCGCTTTCGTGACCTTCGCCGAAAATTTCACGGGTTTCGCGTTTTTCTGATTTTCGTTGTTCATCTCGCCTTTCTCCTTTCCCGATTTCTTCATGTTGCTTTCAGAGGACTTCGCTTCCTCTTCAATGGCTTCTTTAGCTGTTTTGACGTTTTTCATTTTCGTCTCCTTTCGTTAATCCAGGTTCGCCTCGCGCAGGGCTTTTTCTTCTTCGATTCGCCTTAATCTGTTCTCTTCGAAGTGGGTTGCTAAGTTGTAGGGCACTTCCGAGAAGAACTTGAGTTCGTCTCCCTTTAGGCTATTGAGAAGCTTGGGGATGTCGGTTTTCTTGACCCTCAAGGTCAATTGGTTGTATTTGGGTTGATCTCTGATGATTTGGTAGCCCGTTTCCTTGAAGGCTTCGTAATCCTCTTTTTCAATGAATTCGATTTTGTAGTCTCGAACAGGCCTATTTTTGATGTCGTTGACGTTTGCTTCGTCTAGGATTTTCCCTTTTGAGATCAAGGCAACGCGGTCGCATACCCTTTCAAGTTCTTCTATCGCATTAGAAGACATGAGGATCGTTGCTCCACGCTTTTTCTGCTCTAGAATCAACTCTAGGAGCTCTTCCCTCATCAAGGGGTCAAGGCCGATTGAGGGTTCGTCTAGCAGCAATATTGGGGGTTTTCTCATGAACGCTGCCACGATAGCGGTTTTTTGCTTCATGCCTTTGCTCATCCTCTTCGGATAAGCTCGGACGTCAAGTTGCATCCTGGAGATGACCGAATCGGCATAGGCGAAGTCGGATTCCTTCATTCCCAAGGATTGGCCGAACCCGTGTAGGAATTCTGAGCCCGAAGGAACGTCTGGGAAGTTGATTTCCCCAGGGACATAACCGATGTAGGGTTTGGTGAAGGAGGAATCTTCGTAAGCGTCCATTCCATAGATGAGGATTTTGCCTTCGTCGGGCTTGATGAATCCCATCATCTGACGGATCAATGTGGTTTTCCCCGCGCCGTTTTCTCCAATTAGTCCAAGTGTCTCGCCTTCTTTAATGGAGAGGTTGATGCCGAAGTTCCCGCGGTTTTCCCCGTAGTCTTTCGTTATGTTTTTGATGCGGATGACATCTAATTTGTTATCGCTCATTTGGCAATGCCTCCATAGGTTCTGTCTTCTTTGTAGAAGGACATGAAGTAGTCTTCCAAAGTCTCTTTCTTTTCAAACAGGTCGATGAGGCCTTTTTGGGGGATCTGCTGCAAGAAGAGGCTGATATCCGAATCGTCGCAAGCGACGTGAAGCCTTGTCGCCACGCTTGGTGAAGGAGTGACTTCATACCCGTTCCTCTTTAAAGAGGCGGTAGCTGCCTCGGCGTTTTTCTCTGAATCGTAAACCAGTCTGTAGCGCTTCAAGGACTTATGTTTAAGCTCATTGGCCAAGAATTCGGAGACGATCTTCCCGTCTTTGATGACGGCGATTCTGTCGCAGCAGGAATCAACTTCGGAGAAGATGTGAGAGGAGAGGAGAATTGTCTTTCCCTTTTTCTTCTCCCCTTTGACGAGTTCAACGAACTTAGCTTGCATTTCGGGGTCGAGCCCTGAGCTTGGTTCGTCCATGATGATGATTTCCGGGTCGTTCATTAACGCGCAGACGATCGCGAGCTTTCTTTTCATCCCCAAGCTCATCTCTTTGCAAAGGAGAGAGGGGTCAAGCTCGAAGTACTCAATCAATTCGTTGAGCCTTGTATCGTTTTGAACGCGTTTCAGTTTCTTTTGCTCTTCAATGACCTCTTTGCCTGTTAAAGCCAAGGGCAAGGCGACTTCTCCAGGAATATACGAGACGCCTTGCATGATAAGGTCTCTTTCTTTTAAAGAAGAGATGCCATGAAGTTTAGTCTCGCCCGAATCGGGAACGGAGAACCCCATAAGATGGCGAATGGTAGTGGATTTCCCTGCGCCGTTGGGGCCCAAGAAGCCAAAGCACTCTCCTTTATATACTTGGAAGGAAACGTCGAACACCCCACGGCCTTGACCGTAGTCTTTGCTGAGATGGTTAATTTCGATGAGTGGTTCCATAATGACCTCCTAGATAGAAACAGGACGGCAGTACAATAACTTGCCGTGCGATAATATAATGCATACAATATGGCCATGCAAGAAAAACAAACGAAAAATAAAAACAGCACCGAGAAGCGCGAAGACGTACGCACTCTCCGCACCAAAAGAGACCTCGCGAACGCCTTGGTGGAACTACTAAGAGAAAAGAATTTCGATGATGTTTCCGTCCAGGAAATCGTCGACCGAGCCTTAATCGCTAAGAACACCTTTTATAATAATTTCTCTGATAAGAATGACCTCCTCAGCTATTTGTTTGAGAGGATGGAAAAAGAGGCGGTTAAAACGGTCATGCCGCTTTTTGAGGAGCATAAACCTCTTAAAAAGCTCATCATTTTGAAGAAATTAATCGAGACTTGCACGGATTTCTTCTACCAATCCAAATTGCCTTTGGCCAATATGATCCAAAACGATGAATCAAAAGCGATGTATTGGAACTGCGTCAAATTCGTCAGAAAATTCTTTGACGACATTAGCGATTATCTTAAAGATGTTATCGGCAGCGGGATCGATGCCTCGGTGGCGCTGAATTTCTATAGCGGCGGATTTGCCTCGCTTATTTACGATTCGCTTCTTCAAGGGGACGCCATCCCTCAAAAGAAGCTGAACGAGGACTTGTTCCGCATCGTTCTTCCTACTATCAGCAAATTTTAGGGTCTTGCCTTTTTCTCCTATTGCCGTGAATATTGCCCCATGAAGAAAACTTGGATTATTTCTTTGATTTTCTATCCCATCCTTGCCGCAGGGTGCTTTTGCCTGTTCTTTTTCCTTAGGGGAAATTATCAGCTAAGTGGTTATATCGACCCCCTTTTCTTTGGGGGAATCATGACTTTGGGCATTGGGCTTTTGACGTTGCTCAACCATTTCGGCGCATTTGATTTTTTGGTTTATGGCTTTCGTTCCATCGTCAAACACTTCAACCCGAACTACACGAATTCTCAAGACGAATATCCGGACTATTATTCTTACGCAAACGGAAAGAAACAAAAGCGAAGTGTCAATTTCCCTTTCTTTTGGCCTTGGCTAATCATTTCCTTAACTATGTTAACGGCGAGTTTCATCATCCGAGGCATGATTTTTTAATTGACGTAAATCAACGCAAAAACCGCGCTAAATCCTGAAAATTTCTTGAAAAAAACTTGTTGCAATTTTTCTTACGGGCTTTTTACTTTGCCCATCTCGAAAGGAGAAATTGTTATGAAAAAGAAATTCATTGCACCGGCTGTTGCTCTTAGCGCCATCGTGTTGGCCTTAGCCGCGTGCTCCCCATCCGGATCCTCAACTTCTAGTTCTGGATCTAGCGCCAGTGAGTCCTCTGCTACCTCTAGCGCGTCCTCGGCCTCTAGCCAGTCGTCTTCGTCTTCTTCCTCCGTCGATCCTGCCCTGGCCCCAATCGCCAGCGGTGCCCAGGAATACGTCGATGCCTCCTATGATGAAAGGCGTACGATTCTCGGCAAATTGGAGAAATACGCGGTCGATCACTCTTTGACCGGCTTGCCTTTGTACTCCGACTCCTCTTATATGCTTTACAACCCCCGCGTTGTCAAAGGCACCGAAAACTATGTCACTGGCTATGGCTTCTCCATTCTTAGGGACGGGAGACTCAATGGCGAGCTCGCCGGCGAAACCAACGAGGCTTTCCAAAATTACTACCACACTTGGGAATCCAGCGATCCTGGCTCTATCAATGCTTGGAACACTGATGGCTCGCAAATCGCTGATTTGTTTGGCGATTGCTCCACTTCCTATTTCGGTACTAGGCTCAACGCCAATAAGGACGGATACGAGTATTATGGCGTCCTTGCCACCCAGGATAAACCCTACGCGGTGACTGAAGAAGGCGTCAACAAGACCCCGACCGCCTCCGAGCTTCACCAGACTTGGCGTATTCACGTCAGGACGGGCGAGAAAGGCGGAGTGACCTATCGCACTCTTTCCACCAAATCCGACAGAGCCAAATACGATAACCGTTATGTCCAACTTGAGGATTATTTGACCCCCTACAAGATGCTGCTTAACCAGGCCAACAAGCTTTATCGCGGCAAAGAACTTGCTACTAAGAGTGGCGCTGGCGCGATTGTCGGAGCCGCTTCCTATTACGCCCGCACCAGCGGCGCGGCAACGGGGGTCGATGACACTGTGGATTTCAGCGGCGTTGGGGTCAAAACCGGCACTGACGACGATGGAGATTATATCGAGGTAACCTATTCTCTCCCTGTGAATCGTTTCTACGCGATGTATTACATCAACGATTCGCTCTATGAACCCCTTCCTGCCGATTTCGTGAATGAAGTTGGCATCACCAATCTCAACGGCTATAACTCTGACAAATCCTATACCCCCGTTGACAACACCCTTTCCGTGGGGCCCTATACCCTTGAAAGCTGGGAAACCGATAAGCTCATCACCTTCAAGAAGAACGACAACTGGTTCGAATGCAAGGACGATAGCAACATCTATCGCATTGGCGGAATCCACATCGATGTCTTGACCGGCTATAACGAAGACCAGAACATCGCCATCAAGCAGTTCTTGAATTCTTCGACGTTGGATGCGTGCGGCATCACCAGCGACTACCTCGCAACCTATTCCACCGATCCTAGGGCTGTTTCCGTCCCTGGCGACAGCACCTGGAAATTGAACCTCAACACCTGCACACAATCCCTTTGGGAAGAACTCTTCGGCGAAAATGGCTCTATCACCCATACGCAGAAAGACAACTATTGGAATGTTAAGCCTTGGATGTCCAATGAGAACTTCATCCGTGGCTTGTTCTACTCAATCGACCGCGATAGCTTCGCTAAAGCTCGTGGCGGAACCCCGTCCATCGATTACTTCTCCGATATCTATCTTTCTAACCCCGAAACCGGTGAGTCCTATAACTCCACCGCGGAACATAAGGCTGCTCTTGAAGACTTCTGGGGTGACACCGTTGAGACTTATGGCTACAGTCTCTCCCTCTCGGAAGCCGCTTTCTCCAAAGCCATCGAAGAACTTGTCGCCGCTGGTTCCATCACCTCCGAAACGACTTCGATCAGCATCGATATTTGGTGGATGTACGCAAACCAAATCACGAGCATGGGCAATTTGGTCGGTGGCTACATCAAAGAAGCCTTCGACGCTGCGGCTACAGACCTCGGCTATCCCGTTCGCTTGACCGTCAACCATTATGCCGGGAACGTTTGGAGCGACGTCTACTACAAGCATTTGATGGTCGGACAATTCGATCTTGGCTTCGGCTCCATCTCCGGCAACTCCTTGAACCCCATCAACTTCCTTGAGGTTCTCAAATCCTCCAACTCCAGCGGCTTCACTCTCAACTGGGGCTCTGATACCACCTTTGTCGACGAAGGCGAGAATGCCCTCATCTACGATGGCATGAAGTGGTCCTTCGACAGCTTGTGGGATGCAGCCGACTGCGGCGTCATCCTCGATAAAGAAGGCCAGCCGATTCAGGTTGTTGAGGTCGTTGTTTCCTCCGTCACCGCGACCGCCGAAACCGTTTCGATCTCCGGGCGTATCGAGGTTAAGACTTTCGATGGCCTTGTCGTTGACCTGCTCACAATCTTCGGTACAACCGACGCCGAGGACTACTCCGACTACTTCGAAGTCTACCCTGACGGAACCGCTTCTGATGACAAGGAAGTCACCTCCGTCACTTGGGGCGAAGACAATACCTTCAGCTTCACGTTGGCCGGCACCGTCGCCGCTAACATGATCGAAGCTGGCGGACTCGCGATATTCGGCGCCGACTACTCCCAGACGATTAAAGGCGTCTATGGTGGAGCCAAGAGCGCTTACGCTCTCTGCACCATCCCTGAATAATCGGTCTTAGGCCGTCAAAATCGTTTGCTCAAGCGGCATCGGTGGGAACCGGTGCCGCTTCTCTGTCGAAAGCACGCCGAATTGCTTTCGACAAAGTGTTTGCAATTTTTCTACAGCATATAAAATTCGGCTCAGAAAGGAGGGTTGTAATGTTTCGTTATTCAATCCAAAGAATTTTGCTCGCCTTGATGACGACCGTGATCATTCTTACTTTGACCTTCTTCTTGGTTAAGCTCCAGCCGTTCCCCGCGACTGTCGGAAACACCGAAGCTCAATTGACTTATTACGGTCATCAAGTCGACTTAGGGTACGTCGTGGAATACGCGACGGCTCAAACAAATTTAGGAACGCCGCTATACTCGTGTGTCGATAGCACTGGCGCTTCTCACTTCTTCTACCAAAAACCCATTTTTGACCAGTTCTGTGTTTGGGTCAGCGGTTTATTCCATGGCTCTTGGGGACTCTCTTCGAAAATCACTCCCAATGTCGACGCGATGAAAATCATCGTCGGAACCAGTTGGACCGATTCCCGTTTGCTGACCACGGTTAAAGTCAACATTTGGCCTGCCCTTATTTCCGTTCCTTTGGGCTTAGCCCTTGGTATTTGGGCCGCGCTTAAGAAAAACACGATGACCGACCACGTTATTTCGACTTTGGTCATGGTCTTTATCTCCGTTCCTTCCTTCATTACCATCAACTTCCTTTTGCTCCTTTTTTCTTACCAAGGGGGCTGGTTGCCAAGCCAATGGCCGTCCACTAGCGCCCCGTTGCAAACGAGGGTTCTTGGCTATTTCATACCGACGATGTCGTTGAGCTTCGGCTCCATTTGCGGTTATTGCCGCTTCACCAGGGCTGAACTCACCGAAGTCATGAGCAGCGACTATCTGCTTTTGGCTAGGACGAAGGGCTTGACTCGTTCTCAGTCGATTACCCGCCACGCGCTTAAAAACGCGATGGTTCCTATTCTCCCTTCCATCCTTTCTGAAATCATCGGCTTGCTCGGTGGCTCGATGATTCTTGAGTCTTTGTATGGCATTCCCGGCGTGGGAAGGCTCTACATTTCCGCCATTAATGAGAATGACTACAACGTTTTGATGGCAGACATGTCGCTTTATACGCTGATCGGCTTGCTCTCCGGCGTATTCCTCGATCTGTCTTATGGGTTCATCGATCCGCGTATCCGCATGGGGGCTAAGAAGTGATTATGAATAACGAGAAAACATTCACATATCGCGACTCCAAAAACGTGGAGCACACCGTCTCCTTCGCCGAAGGGGATTTCGCTTTGTCCCAAGCTAACGCCGACATCCACGACACGAAGATGAAATCTAAGCCGACGACGTTCTTCAAAGACGCTTTGCGTCGTTTTGTGAAGAACAAGTCTTCCGTCGCCGGCGGAATCATCCTCGGCACCATTTTGCTTTTGACGATTTTCGTTCCCGTCTTCAACCACAATTCGTTGGATACCTCGAATACTTCTTTGTCGTATCAAACCAAACTTGCCCCGAAACTCTTCAATGTCGGAAGCGGGTTTTGGGATGGGACGACGGAATTCAAAGACATCCCCATGGTTTTCAACTGGGAAGCCTACGACAAAGACGGGACTTATGAAGGCTCTCCCGCGACTGGAAGCAATTCCAATTTCGATAAGGACGCCATCGTCGGTTCCATTTCCTTCAGCAAAGTCGGTGAAAAGAAGATCGACGACAACGCCGTGAGCTATGCCAGGGGAGGCTACGTTCGCTTAAGCACGACCGAAGGCTCCTCTTCGCCGGTCTCTCTTCAAAGCCAGGCCGGTTTGCTCTATCTTACCTCTTATAATTATACGTTGAACGTCGAGAGCATCGACCTCCCCGAGGATTTCGCCTACGGGAAACAAGGGGCTTACTCCCTTGAACTCATGTATAGGAAAGCCAATTCTTCTGACGATTACCAAAGCCTTGTCTTGGCTTCAGACTTGACAGGAGGAACTACGGGCAGTTGGGACCTTTCTTCCAATGAGGCCCTTGTGAACGCCATGGGCGGCGGAAACGCTATCCAAGCCTATTTCAAAGCTACCGTTACTCCTTCTGATATCTCTGAGGCTTCGATGCTGCTGAAATCTGTCGTTTTCAGCGCAGAAGACGGCTCTTTCAAAGTTACCGATGCCGTCAAAACCGCTCTTGAAGGCCTTTCCTTCACCGATGCGGCTTCGAAGATGTATGAAACCGTGACCGGCGCTAGTACGAGATACACCAGCACTGGCGAAATGAGGGTATATCACGCCGATTACGTTACGGGCTCTTTCCGCTACGATACCTATTACGCCGCTTATAGCGATACTTACAGCAATGCTATCACGGCGAGTCAACTTAAGACTTATGAATCCAATGGCTGGCTCAAAATCGAATATCCTGTTGATGAATTCATCAATGGGAATCCTCGCGATGCCTCCAACCAAGCTCGCTTCATCGCTGGCGTTTCTTTAACCGAAGAAGGACAGTCGCATTGCCCCCTTCGCATTGACGAAGACCACCCCCTCTCTCTCAAGGTGGTTAAGGCTGGTAACATCGTTACCGTCACTTTCTCCGGGACCATCTCTAGGTATCGCCTCTACGGCTATACCTCGATGCCCCGTTTCCTCTTCGGGACCGATGATCAGGGCCGCGACATGTGGAAACTCGTCTTCAACGGACTCCGCTATTCCGTTCTCCTTGGCGTTATCACAACTATCATCAACCTAACGTTTGGCTTGATTTGGGGCGCTATTTCCGGATATTTCGGCGGCGCGGTCGATTTGATTATGGAGCGCGTCTGCGATATTTTGGGTGGTATACCTTGGGTTGTCGTCATGACACTAATCCTCATCAATAAGCCTGACAACATCTCTACCATCGTTATGCTTGGCATCGCCCTTTGCGCGACTGGCTGGCTTGGCACCTCTTCCTTGACGAGAACTCAGTTCTATCGTTATAAGGATAGGGAGTACATTCTTGCTGCGCGCACCCTTGGCGCAAGCGATGGCAGGTTGATTTTCCGCCATATCTTGCCGAATGCCATCGGTACTCTCATCACTTCGTCGGTTTTGATGATTCCTTCCGTTATTTTCTCCGAAGCCTCTTTGACTTACCTTGGGCTCATCAATGGCATGCAGGGGTTCGGCGTTACTTTGACCGACAACCAAAAATACATGACTACGTATCCTTATCTCATCCTTTTCCCAAGCGTCATCATGGCGTTGGTCATGATTTCGTTCAACCTCTTTGGGAATGGCTTGAGGGATGCGTTCAACCCATCATTGAAAGGAGGGGAATAATATGGCCGTCACTCTAGAACAAAAAGACCGCGAGCTCATAGAGGCCTCTTCCAACGTCCCTGAAGAGAAGGCGCTTGAAGTCAAAAACCTCGTCATTTCCTTCCGCACGGACAATGGCAAAGTCCAGGCCGTCCGCGGCGTTTCCTTTGACCTTTACAAAGGAGAAACACTTTGCATCGTCGGCGAATCCGGCTCTGGAAAGTCCGTTACTTCCAAAGCCATCATGGGAATCCTCTCCCCCAACGCAATCGTGGAAGGCGGATCGATTTTCTATCGCGGGATTGATTTAACCAAGGCCAGCGAAACCGAATATCAAACGATTCGAGGCAGGAAGATTGGCATGATTTTCCAGGATCCGTTATCTTCGCTTAACCCCATCGTCAAAATCGGCAAGCAGATTACTGAGACGATGCTTATCAACGCGAACATGCTTAAGCGTTACTATGAAGACCTGATTTCCCCTGAATTGACGGCCTACATGAACGCTAAATCCCTCAAGGAGAACAAAATCCTTGAGGCCAGAAACAAAGCCACGCTTCCCTTGAATGGCTATGAAGATGCATTAGCCACTTTCGCGGAGAAAAAGCAAACTCTCAATAAAGAGATTCGCTCTGCCAAAAAAGAAGGCAAAGACGTTGTCTCTTTGCAAATGCAACTCTCCTCCCTGAAAGAAGAAGAGAAAGCCTACAAAGCCAAAAACAAAGCCTATTTGAAGGAGCAAAAGGCCAACGCCAAGGTTGTTATTGAAGAAGCCAATGCCGAATATAAGGCCGCTGCACCCGAATTAAAAAGCAAGCTTTCTGCGGCGAAAAAAGACGCTAAAGCTAAAACCAAAGCCCGCAAAACTGACCTTATTTATAAAAAAGACGAGAAACTTGCCGAAGTTTCCAAAAAGCGCGCCGCACTCTCTTTGACTGACGAACAGGCCAAACGCGTTAAAGCGCTTAAGTCGAAAATCCTTTGGACCAAGGTTCTTGGAAACACCCTTGCTACCGTGTTGAGCGTGGCCCCCAAGAAGCATATGGCTGCTTTGGCGAAGATGAATGAGAAACTCGTTCCTTTGGAAAAAGAAATGAATGAGATCCTCGCGGATTTCATCGCTTTGGACAAAGAAGAAGAGGCGATCATGAATGAATACCGCAGCCAAACCAAAATCACCAAAGCCATGGCTAAGGAGAAAGCTCTTAAAGTCATGGCCGAAGTTGGTATTCCTCAGCCCGAAAAGCGTTTCAGGCAATATCCTTTCCAATTCTCTGGCGGCATGAGGCAAAGAATCGTCATCGCAATCGCTTTGATCTCCGAGCCGGATGTCCTCATATGCGATGAGCCTACGACTGCTCTTGACGTCACCATCCAAGCTCAGATTCTTGAGCTCATCAACCGCTTGAAGAAAGCGCACAATATGTCCGTTATCTTCATTACGCACGATCTTGGCGTTGTCGCCAATATGGCGGATAGGGTTGCTGTCATGTATGCAGGCAAAATCTGCGAATACGGAACTGACAAAGAAATATTCTTCGATCCAAGGCATCCTTATACATGGGCTTTGTTGGCCTCCGTGCCTGATATCGATTCCAAAGAAAAACTCGAAGCCATTCCCGGCACGCCTCCGGATATGATTTATCCTCCGGCAGGGGACGCCTTCGCTTTGAGAAACCGTTTTGCTTTGGGCGTCGATTTCAAATACGAGCCGCCTTTCTTCCAAATCTCTCCGACGCATTTCGTCGCCAGCTGGCTTGAGCACGAAGACGCCCCGTCGGTTGAGCCTCCGAAGATTGTTTCCGAACGCATTCACCACGCCCTTAAAGAAGAGGAGGCATTAATCAATGGAAAACAATGACAAAAAATTAAACGCTCCAGAAGAGGAAGCCTCTGAAAAAGACTCTCTATCCGTCAATTCCGTTTTGCTTCCTGAAGAAGAAAGGGAGAACGTTGCCAACGCTGCTCAAGAAGAAGCGTATGAACGCTTGATGCACGTCGAAGACGAAGATGTTCCGACCCTTGCTGAGTTGAAAGAACGCTACGCCAAGGACGAAGAAATCAAAAAAGGACGCAAATCGGCTGCTAAAAATGAACTTGAAGCAGCCACAAAAGCGCTTGAAGAAGACAAAAAAGCTTTAGAAACCGCCAAAGCGTCTGGTTCTTCTGCCTCTGATATCGCCAAATTGGAGGAAAAGATTAAAGAGGATGAAACCCATGTCGAAAACGCCAAGCTCGGCGTTAAACTTGCTCATTTAACTTACAAGCCTGAGCTTGCCAACAACAAAACCCTACTTGCCGTCCGCCACCTCCGCATGTTCTTTAAACTTGGGACTTGGCCGAATACGGTTAAGCTTAAAGCCGTTCACGACATTTCCTTTGACGTGAAGGAAGGGGAGACCTTCGGTATCGTCGGCGAGTCCGGATGCGGAAAATCCACAACCGGCCGCTGCATTATTCATCTTTACGACATCACCAGTGGTTCCATCTACTTCCAAGGGTATCGTATCGCCGCCGGGGATCGCTGGAACCGCAAGGAAATCAAATATTCCAAGATCCACCTCAATCAAAAGATTAAGGAAATCAAGGCCCAAGAAGCCAAGGACCTCCCTTTGCTCTCTAGCGAGGATCAAGCCAAGCTCATTGAGAAAAACAACGCTAGAATTGCTAAGCTCAAGGAGCGTAATGAAGTTGTTTTGATTCGTCAAAAATGGAAAATCAAATCCATCCATTACGACAACAAGCATTCTCCCAAGACCCTTCGCAACCAAATTCAGATGATCTTCCAAGACCCCGTTGATTCTCTTGATCCTAGGATGACTGTCGAAGACATCATTCAGGAAGGTTTGAAAATCCAAGGCCATCGGAATTCTGCTGAAAATCACCGCAAAACCGTCGAAATCCTTAAAAAAGTTGGGCTTGTTCCTGAACACGCTTCCCGCTATCCGCATGAATTCTCCGGTGGCCAGAGGCAACGTATTGGTATCGCCCGCGCCCTCATCATGAATCCGAAGCTGCTTATCTGCGATGAGCCTATTTCGGCTTTGGACGTGTCTATTCGCGCTCAGATCATTAACTTGCTCAACGATTTGAAAGAAGAGTTGGGCTTGACGATGATCTTCATCGCACACGATTTGTCCACGGTTAAGTATTTCTGCAACCGCATCGCCGTTATGTACTTCGGGAACATGGTTGAGCTCGCCGACAGCGATGAGCTTTTCCGCCATCCTCTCCATCCTTATACTAAATCTTTGCTCTCAGCCATCCCTCAGCCGAATCCTTTCTCCGAAAAGAGAAGGACCCGCTTGGTTTACCACCCTGATCAAGTTCACGATTATTCCAAGCAAAAGCCGTCTTTCCGAGAGATTCTCCCTGGGCATTTCGTTCTCTGCAACGACGAGGAAGAAGCTCATTACAAGGAAGAGATTGCCGCGCTTGACTCCGGCGACTTGATCATCAAAAACGGACAGGAGATCAAGAAAGGCGAATAACGCCAATCTCGCGCATACGCGTGCTCATTTGGCAAATTAAATCAATATATCGGTAAAAGATTACTTGGTAGGCTCCTTCTCTTATAATGAACCCATAAGAAAGGAGCCTTTTCAAATGGCCAACAGATTCATTCTTAACGAAACTTCTTACCATGGTTTCGGCGCGATCAAGAACATCGTCCCCGAAATCCAGAGCAGGGGATTCAAAAACATCCTCGTCGCTTCCGATGCTTCCCTCGTCAAATTCGGCGTCACCGCTAAAGTCACCTCTTTGCTTGAAGAAGCCGGCATCACCTACAAACTCTTCTCTGATATTCAGCCCAATCCTACCATCGATAACGTCCTCGCCGGCGTCAAGATTGCCAAAGAGATCAAGGCTGATGCCATCATCGCCATTGGTGGTGGCTCCTCCATGGACACCGCCAAAGCCGTCGGCATCATCATGACCAATCCTCAGCATGAGGATGTCCGTTCTCTTGAAGGCGCTGTCACTGATACCAAGCCTTGCCTCCCCATCATTGCTGTTGCAACAACCGCCGGCACCGCTGCTGAGGTCACTATCAACTACGTCATTACCGACGTTGAAAAGAAGCGCAAATTCGTTTGCGTCGATCCTCATGACATCCCCGTCGTGGCCATCGTCGACCCCGATATGATGTCCTCTATGCCCAAATCCCTCACCGCTTTCACCGGCATGGACGCTTTGACCCACGCGATTGAAGGCTACATCACCCGTGGCGCTTGGGAACTCTCCGACATGTTCCACATCAAAGCCATCGAAATCATCGGCCACAACCTCCGTGGCGCCGTCAATAACGAAGCCAAAGGCCGTGAAGAAATGGCTCTTGGTCAGTATGTCGCCGGCATGGGCTTCTCCAACGTCGGCCTTGGCATTGACCACGCTATGGCCCACACCCTTTCCGCTTATTACAACGTGCCCCATGGCAAAGCCTGCGCTATGCTTCTTCCCATCGCCATGGAATTCAACGCCGAATACTCCGGCACTAAATATCGCGACATTGCGATCGCCATGGGCGTTGAAGGCGTTGAGAAGATGAGCCAAGAAGAATATCGCTTGGCCGCCATCAACGCTGTTAAGCAGCTCTCCGAGGACGTCGGCATTCCTCACGTTTGCGAGGAAATCAAAGAATCCGACTTGGATTCCCTTGCCTCTGACGCCCTTAAGGACGCCTGCTACCCTGGCAACCCCCGTGAAGCCACTCACGAGCAGGTTGTCGAGCTCTTCTCCAAGCTTCTTAAGAAGTAATTATCTAAATTTGGATGCCTCCTTAACAGGGGGCATCTTTTTTATATGCTAAATCGGGAAAATAAAGGCAAGCGGGGCGGAAACGTTTACAATGTTCCCATGCATTACATCTATTGCCCTGAGTGCGGAACAAAACTCGTTGATCATCCTGCTGGTGATGATGGCTTCGTCCCTTTTTGCGAACACTGCAATAAATACTATTTTGATGGCTTCCCAACTGCCGTTCTAACTATGGTGGTCAATGAAAACGATGAGGTTTGCCTCGAACTTCAAAAATACCTCAGCGACGATTATTGGAATTTCGTCTCGGGTTACGTTACTCCTGGGGAAACCGCAGAAGAAGCGGCGAGAAGGGAAGTTGGGGAAGAAGTTGGCATTAAATTAGATTCTCTCCGCTACGTGTGCTCCTATTGGTATGTTCCCAAAGGAATTTTGATGCTTGGGTTCATTGGGAAAGCCAAGAAAACCGAATTCACCCTTTCTAAAGAAGTGAACCAAGCCAAATGGGTCAAGATTCAAGAGGCAAGGCCTTTATTCTTCCCTGAGGGATCTGGCAATTTGCAGTACCCCCTTTATGAAGAGTACCTGAAAGAAATCGAAGCAAAAGCAAAACGCTAATTCTCTAAATATCATATAGTTAACAGCATGAGTGAACTCTCAAATCTGCTTTTGCCATGGTTTAAGGCTAACGCAAGGCCTCTTCCTTGGCGTCAAAATAAGAATCCCTATTCTGTTTGGGTTAGCGAAATTATGCTTCAGCAAACCCAAATTGAAACTGTGAAAGGCTATTACTCTGCGTTTCTGAAACGTTTCCCCTCCGTGAAGGAGCTTGCTTTGGCAAGAGAAGACGATGTCTTGAAAAGTTGGGAAGGCCTAGGATACTATTCTCGGGCGAAAAATCTGCTTAAGGCCGCGAAAATCATCTATTTTGAGCGAAACGGAGTGTTTCCGGCATCGAAAAAAGAATGGATAGAGCTTCCTGGGGTTGGGGATTATGCTTCTTCTTCCATTGCTTCGATTTGCTTTGGCGAGAAATGCGTGGCCCTCGACGGCAATTTGTTCAGAGTCTTTTGTAGACTCAACGAAACGGCGCGTTATTTTGAAGATTCGTCCAAAAAGCTAGCGGCCTCTTTTTATCAAGACCATCTCCCTGAATGCGACTCTGGAGACTTTAACCAAGCCCTTATGGAAATAGGGGAGACATTATGCTCAAGCAAAGGCGAGCCGTTATGCCGCTGCTGCCCTTTGAACTCGATTTGCAAAGCCTGCGCTCATTCTTCATATCAGAATTATCCTTTGCCAAAACCAGCAAAACAGAAGAGGCGTGAATCGATTTTCGTATTCATTGTAGAGTTCAATCAAATGTATTTGATGCGGAAAAGAGATGAGGGTGGACTGCTTGCCAAACTCTATGAGTTTCCGACGTTTACCTCGTTCGATGAAGTCAAAAAGATTCTGGCCGAAGTGGGGCTAGATTCTTCTAATGCCGTGGAATTAGGGGCAAGCATCCATGAATTTTCCCATGTGATTTGGGACATGAAATGGTATTCCATCCACGCGGATAACCCAGTGGCCTTAAAGGCTTCTGAATATGTGTCTTTGAACAAACTACATGAAGAAATAGCCTTGCCAAATGCCTTTACTAATTTCCTGAAAAAGAGGCATATTTGCGGTTTTTAAGCGCAAAAGTTGCTTATTTTACGTCGTCGTAGGTTTCTAGATATGAGTGGTGGCCGTTTTGATCTTTATACCCAATCACTTTGTCTAAAACAACGTTTTCGGCGGATTTGAAAATATTTTTTTCGACTTGTGGATTCTCTTTCTTAAGCTCTTTGATGAGCATTTTTGTGGCGTATCTAGCACTTCCGCCTCCCCCATTATCGCAGACTGCGCAATTCTCCGTGAAACGGCATGCACATTGAATGAAACGAAGCTGATTTTGGTCTCTCCAAGCTTTGATATCGTCTTCTCTCACAAGATATAAGGGGCGGATGACCTCCATGCCTTCAAAGTGATCGCTATGCAACTTTGGGAGCATGGTTTGAAAAGAACCTGCGTTTAATAGGTTCATGAGGATCGTTTCGATAACATCATCATAATGGTGGCCCAAGGCAATTTTGTTGCACCCCATGTCTTTAGCTAAGCGGTACAAAGCGCCTCTCCTCATCTTGGCGCACAGATAGCAAGGTGAACGCTCTTGCGAATTGGCAATTTCAAAAATGTCTGTTTGAACGATTGTGGCGTCGATGTCCATTAAGGCCAGGTTGTTTTTAATCGTCTGCAAATTGATAGGGTTGTAACCCGGGTCCATGACAAGATATTTAACTTCAAAGGGGAAATCGCTGTGACGAGAGAGCAATTTGAAACATTCCGCCATAAGGTTGGAGTCTTTGCCTCCGGAGATACAAACACAAACTTTATCTCCTGGCTTTATTAATTCGTATTTTTTGATTCCCGCGACGAATCTTGACCATATGGAATAACGGAAAGTCGTGGTTATACTTCTTTCGATTTCTTGCGCACGGGTTAATTCTTTTTTACTCATGAACGATTTCCTCCAAAACGTTAGCTAAGCAATCGATGTCTTCGATTGTGGTTGTGGATGACAACGAGATTCTGAAACTGCTCAGCGCTCTCGTTTTGTCGTGATAAATGGCCATTATCGGTTTCGACGGCGTGTTAGGAACCGAACAGGCTGATTTTTGGGAAACACAAATCCCTTTATCAGATAACGACCTTACCACAGCGGATGCCCGCTTTCCCGTTACTGAGCAATTGATGATGTACGGAAACGAAGCAGGGGAATTTATTTGAAGGCCTTTAATCGATTCAAGCCGACTGCATAGATGCTCGTGCAGTGCCATTACCTTCTTGTAGTTTTGTTCTTGCTCGGTGGTGGCGAGCTCTAGGGCTTTGACTGAGGAGGCGATTAAACCTAGAGGTGTCGTTCCGCTTCGATATGGGGAAACGCTTGCTCCTCCGTGGATTAAAGGTGTGAGAACGGTTGATTTTTTCTTTAATAAAAACCCTGTCCCAATGATTCCTCCAAATTTATGGGGCGTGCATGAAAGAAGGTCAATTCCCCGCAAATCCAAAGCTATTTTCCCGATTGCCTGTGTTGCATCGAGCAAAAAATGGCAGTTTGGATACTCTTTTAAAATGTCGATTATCTCTCGGTATGGCTGCACTGCTCCCGTTTCGCTTTCCACAAGATTAAGGCATAGCAAAACGGTTTTATCTGTCAGCTTTCTCTTTAAGTCTTCTAAATCAATCTTTCCTTTTTCACTGGTGGAGACCATTTCTACGCTTGCGCCTTTTTCCTTGAGATAGCCTAAAGCGGCGTTAACCGAGGAGTGTTCGAATTCGCTGGCAAGGATGTGTATCCCATACCCAGCGTAGCTTTCGTATATTCCTTTTATGGCCAGATTGTTTGATTCGCTGGCTGAGGAGGTATAGACGATTTCATAGTCGCTTTCCGGAACGCCGAATAATCCTAAGGCTTTTTTGTTTAGGCGATCGTATTCCTCTTTTGATGCTTGCCCTGCGGGATGGATGGATATGGCGTTGCCATAATAGGCGGATTCCACCTGAACTAGTGTTTCTAAGACTTCTTTTCTAACCGGAGCGTTGGCTGCGAAATCCAAATAAATCATGGCGGTTGGAATTATATATTTTAATCGGTTTTCTTAGGGGAACTTTTCTTTCTTTCCTCTTAAAAGAGGAATGGGTAAAATGCTTCCGTATGAGTCAACCCGTTGCCGAAAACGACATGAAGGTCACCCCAAGCCCCGCTAAGGCAACTAAGGAAAGGGTTTGGGAAATTGATTTTCTCCGTGGGGCGGCAATTCTTGGCATGGTCGTTGATCATTTCATCTTCGATTTAGGGAATCTTCGTGGCTATTTCGCTAACTTTGACGATATCGCCTCGCCGGGGCTTTCTTCCTTCGCCACGATGATGAACAACTATTTTTATGGACCAGTTCGTCAATTTTTCCACTCCTTGGCGTTCTTGTTCTTTTTGATGTCCGGTATTTCCTGCTCGTTTTCTCATAACAACTTTAGGCACGGCGGAAAAATCCTTCTTTTCTCTGGGCTGATAACCGTTTTTACTTACAGTCTCTATTTCATCACCTACGCCTTGGGGAGCCCTTTGGACATACGAATTCTCTTCGGCGTCCTTTACGTTTTGGGGATGGGCGTTTTGCTTGTTGCCGTGATTCAGCTTATTCCGGGTTCGAAATGGATTGAGCTTGGTTTAGGAATCGCGATTCTTCTCTTCGGCTTTTTCTATGGCATCTTCGTTAATTTCAAAGGCGTCGTTAACGATTGGAATTCGTTTTGGGAGCACTTCCTCTATCTTTTTGATTCATCTCCTTGGTATGGATTCTGTTCCATTGATAACGCCCCCAATGGTTTTGCCGCGGCAACTGGGTTTACGGTCCCTCAATTCTTCTCTTCGATGTTCGGCTTTGGGAAAGCGGGTTCTGACTATTTCTCCCTAATTCCTTGGATTGGATTCACTTTGGTTGGGGCCTTCTTGGGCGAAACGCTTTACAAAGAGAAGAAATCTCTGCTTCCTAAGATCGATGGACGTTGGCATCGGCCCGTCGATTGGTTCGGCGCGAAATCGCTTTACATCTACGCCCTTCATCAGCCGTTTTGGCTTCTTGTTCTTCTCGCCATCTTTCTTCCTCTGGGATTCAGACTTTTTTAAGGAGCGCTTATGGAAATCGACCGCAATAAAACGATATATGAAAATTTTCGTCAAATCTGCCTTGAGAGGGGAAACGCGGATTCCATCTATTACGAAAATAAGGTTTACTCGTTCGCTGATTTCCTTGCAATAATCAATCGGATTGCCTTCTATTATCAATCCAAAGGCCTCAAACAAGGCGATTTGATAACTCTGGTTGTTCCCAACACTCCGGAGACTGTTGCTTCTTTTTATGCGGCCCTTCAATTGGGCCTTAGGGTGCACATCCTTCACCCTTTGACTTCTGAAGACAACATCATTCGAGAGCTTAAAAGCAAGGGATCTAAATTGCTCGTGACGGTTTCCCTGTTTCTTAGGTTTTATGGCCATTTGCTCGATGCGCGATTCCCAATGCTCGTTATTTCTCCAGTTGCCTCTTTGCCTTGGATTAAACGCTTTGGCTTCAGCCTCGCTTGCTTTAAGCGCCTTAAGCCCTATCGCTCTTTTTCTCGCTTCGATGATTACAAAGACATCGATGGGTCTACGGACGAATTCGTGTCTTACGACCCTAAAGAAGGGCACATCATCCTTTCTTCGGGCGGAACGACAGGGGTGTCTAAATCCATCGTTCTCAATGATTTTTCCTTTTTGACGATACTAAACGACGGCTGCTGGTTCCTTGGAGATACTCCGGAACAAGCTGAGAAGGAAACGATGCTCGCGGCTTTGCCCATGTTCCATGGCTATGGTCTGACCATGGGCGTCATGGCCGTTCCTTTTTTGGGAGGGTCGATTGGCTTGCTCAATAATTTCAGGACGAAAAAAGTTATTCAATTGCTGAAAAAAGGACGTTTGACGACCCTTGTCGGCGTGCCTACCGTTTATGAGGCCTTACTTAAAAATAAACATTTTCACGGGGATATCCTCAAGCCGATTCGGAATTGCTGGGTTGGAGGCGATTTTATATCCCCGTCTCTAATTGAACGATTCAACAACAGGCTCAAGGAAGTAGGTTCTTGTGGGCGCCTTTTGGAAGGCTATGGCTTGACTGAGGCCGTTAACGTTTTGGCGGTCAATCGTCTCTCCGATTGGAAAGAAGGTTCTATTGGGAAGGCCATTCCCGGGGTTATCGTCAAAATCATTGATGAGCAGGGGAATGAGCTTCCCCGCAACCAACAAGGCGAGATTGCCGTTGGGGGCGATACTCTTATGGTTGGGTATTACGACGAAAAAGACGTGAACCCCTTCATTGAAATCAACGGGGAACGTTATCTTAAAACCGGAGACTTGGGGAAAATGGATGAGGATGGTTTCATCTATTTTATTTCCAGGTTCAAACGCATCATCAAGAAAAAAGGCATGAACGTTTATCCCCTTTCCATCGAAAAGACAGTTTCGAATTTGCCCGAAATTGAAGAATGCGCCTATTTGGGGGAAACCTATAAAGGCTATGACGACACGGTTCTTTATGTGGCCCTAGCTTCTGGAGTCAGCGAGGAAAAGGCCAAAGAAGCGGTGTGGAACGCCCTTAAGCATAATTACAACAAATATGAATGGCCGGATTTCATCTTCGTTAAAGAGAAGTTTGAACATACGTCCGTTTTGAAGATCGATTACAAAAAACTCGGGGAAGAATTCCACGGCTTCCTCGTGTCTAAGTTTGGGCCTCTCCACGATTGATGTGGGCTTTTTCCTTCTTGGCCCCAATGATGTTATAATCCTAAAGAAGGAGGTTTCTGAATTTAGAAACAAAATAATAGAAATTTATGTTTAGTGATGAGAACAAAGCCTCGTCCCTAGCCAGGTTCTTGACGAACTATGACTATGTGATCCTGGACACTTGCTCTCTGATGGAAGATTCATTCCCAAGTTGGTTGGACACCCTAAACCAAGCCAAAGACTATCTTACCGAGGATTTCGTAATCACGGTGCCGGAAGCAGCCGTCGCTGAGCTGAAGAAACATTCGCATGACAGAAAGAACGTCGATAAGCGAATCCCAGCGATTAGGGCTCTCAAAATTTACAAGGAAGCGAAACGCTTGAAACTCCTTGTGGCAAGCAAGAAAAGCCATAATCAAAATTTTGCCGACAACGCCATTTATTCCCAGGTTTGCGAAGATCGTTTAACGAAGAAAATCCTTGTTATTACCCAAGATAAGAAATTGGCCACGGACCTTAAGAATCTAAACAACCTCAATTCCCAAAGAGGGAGGAAGGTTTCTGTATTCAAGGTTAACCAAGAAGGCAGTCTCGAACCTAATTACGGGGAAGAAGTCTATCAGAAGAGATTTACTGAAAAAGAAAAGAAACAGTTGAGAGAAAAAGAAAGAGCTTTTGCGGAGAAAAACATTGAAAACTTCAAAAAATCCAAGGATTTTAAACCCAATGATCCTTTGGATGAGTCAATGTTAAAAGCCCTTCAAGCCGACGCTAGGCTCAATGCCAATCTGAAGAATCCGAATTATCCTAAAGAAAGCAAAATATCTGACATCGAATCTCAACTCGCTCTTCTTTCGACCGTTCCGCAGCAAAAGAAAGCGCCTTTGCTCTTGGTTTTAGATGAGCCAAGGCTTAGGCAAAGTCTTCAATCTTTGAAGAGCACCCCAGCGCCAGCACCCGCCAAAACCCCTTCGGCTATTAAGCCATCTGAGCCGAAACCCGAAGAAGCCAAACGGCCTACGAATAAAGCCGATATGCCCACAATCCTTGTTAAAGCTCCCGCTAAGAAGCTTTGGTATGGAGAGGGCGTGACCTTGCCTTACGCTTTAGACCAAGTTGCTGAGCATTACGGCCTGCTGTTCCGCGATGTCAGCATCCCTTATCTCTCTTTCATCCATGGACCCGTCGACGTTACTCAAAAAGACAGAGAACAAATCCTTGGAAAACTATTTGAGGGATTCAAACAGAATAAGGACGTTGAATTCAAATACTCTTCTTTCCTAGTCAAAGGGGAGAAGGGCCAAAAAGGCTTCAAGGTCTATTTGGATTTGAATCCGGTTTCTAGCGTTCAACCCGAAACCGAAAAAACATCTTTGGAAAAAGCTAAGGAAGAAAAGCCTTCCTCGATTGTCAAAGAGGAAAAGGCTGAAAAACCCGAAACTAAGCCGGAGAAAAAAGAAACGCAGAAGCCTGCTGAAAAGGTTGAAAAACCCCGCAAAACCAGCGAAAAGCCAGCGAAACCATCGACTTCTACCGTCAAAATGGTTCCCAACACTAGCGCTGCCGTGCCAGAGGGCGTGACTTTGGTTGTTGGTGTGCCCACCGACGAACGCAAGCGTGGCTGGATTGAACGTTCCGCTAGGCGCGATGCTATGGGGCAATCCGGTGATTCGAAAGCTGCCGCTAAGCCTAAGAAAGCCGCCAAAAAGACGACCGCGGCTAATTCGACAACAGAAAAGGCCAAAAAGCAAACCCCTAAACCCGTTTCCGAAGCTAAGGCGAGCAAGGCAAAGAAGTCTTCTCCTACCGAGAATGCCCCAGCTAAAAAAGCGGTTAAAAAGTCTATTGAAAAAAAGAAGGAGAAACCCGTCACCTCTCCTGAGGTTAAGGCTTCTAGCAAGCCCGTTAAGGTTCCTTCGCAAAAGAAGGCCAACCCGCTTGAAGAGGCTTTGAAGGAAGAGAAGAAACTTCGCGCGAACCTTGGGAATTCCAATTATCCAAGCGCAAGCAAAAAAGCCGATCTTAAAAAGCAGATTGAGCGCGTTGGGAAGCTCAACAAAGAGGACCAAGGCAAATTGGGTCTTGGCGCCGATGCGCTGAAAACAATGCTTTCCATCCTTTGAGCAAAAGCGAATTGAGGGTTCTTCGGAGCCCTCTTTTTTGTGGCTTGTTCTAAAATAAGGCCATTGTTATGGAAAAGACAAACGTAGGCCGACTACTTGACGCGGCGAAGATTCAATATATCGAACGAAGTTACGACGATGGCATTGTCGATGGCAAAGGAGTCGCTTCTGCTTTGAATGAAGACCCGGAATGCGTTTTCAAAACCTTAGTGACTCAGAATCAAAAGAAAGAGCACTTCGTTTTCTGCGTTCCCGTCACCGGGGAGCTTGACCTAAAGAAGGCGGCGAAAGCCGTTGGAGCGAAGTCGATAGAGATGATTCCCCAAAAGGAATTGCTCCCTTTAACGGGTTACGTCCACGGGGGATGCTCTCCCATTGGATTGAAAAAGGCTTTTCCCGTTGTGATTGACGAGACCGCCCAGCTTTTTGATTTCATCTTCGTTTCGGGAGGAAAAAGAGGCTTTCAGGTGGGTCTGTCTCCTTTTTCTTTGTCTTCCTATTTAGGTGCGAAGTTTGTCGACATCACGAAAAGAGACTGATTCGGAAAAAGCCTAAGTGAGCCTTTATTTATAGGTGGAGGCTTTCTTATGAATCGAGTCATATCTTCTACCTATGAGAATGAGCGCGAGTCCTTTTGCTTATTCGTTAACGGTCTTATTCAGCGTGAGGTATCTTTATTTTTCCCTTTAAAGAGAGAATACCCCCTAGATGAAGAATTTACGCGTGCGGCGTCTATGTATGCTTTTCTTCTTTTCGACGCTTGCTATCAAATCGAACCAACGTTAGAGGAAATCGGCCTATTCCTTGGACAGGGGAAAGACGTCGGGGAACTTTATCAGGATTCCATTTATTGGTATAGACGTTGGAAAGACGATGATCTCCCATCCTCGTCTTTGTCTTTTTGCGAGCTGATCAACAAGCTCGTTCTTCTAAAGGCCCAATCCAGCAAGAAGGCCCCATGGCTCCTATTGCCCGATTTTCGTTCCGTTAGGAAGGCGGTTGAGAGAAAGCTTCTTGGCGAAACGGGTAAGGAAAGTTCCTCTTGGACGGGTTTAGCCCCCATATTTTGAAGCAAGGAAAAACTTTTAAAAAAATTAGCACTCACCCATTGACAGTGCTAAGAAACGGCCTACACTATGGTTAGCACTCAGGTACGAAGAGTGCTAGAAAACCTATAGGAGGTTACAATCTATGGAAAACAACGTGATTCGCTACAACGGGGGATTGCTTGATCCCTTCTTCGATGCCTTCTTTGGAGACGACAGGCAGAGCCAGGACTACGGCGTCCTCAACATGAAGACCGACATCATCGAAGTCGGTGACGACTATCAGATGTCGATTGAGATGCCGGGCCTAGAAAAAAAGAACATCTCTTTGTCCCTTAAAGACGGCTATTTGACCATCAAGGCCAAAGTCAACCGCAACGATGAAGTCAAAGACAAGAAGGGCAACTTCTTGCATCGCGAACGCTTCTCTGGCGTTACCACGAGATCTTATTTCATCGGCGACGTGACCGAAAAAGACATCAAAGCCAGCTACAAGGATGGCCTTCTTGAAATCACCTTCCCGAAAGAAGCGGTGAAGAAGACCGAACAAGCGAGCACCATCTCGATTGACTGAGACCTTTCCCTCGGTTATCGATCGGTGAGGAGAGCCTATTGCGACTCTCCTTTTTTTGTTGCCCGGCAAAGAGGATAATGAAGCCATGAACATTATTCCCGCGCATTTTTGCCACTGCTCCCGCGAGGAGATCGATCCTAAATACCCCACTCCAAAGCAAATTCTTTTGCCGAAAAGAGGCACTGCCTCTTCCGCCGGCTACGACTTCTATTCTCCGTACGAAGTCGTCGTTCCTGCACACGGCACGGCGTTCATCCCCACTTGGGTGAAGTGCCTTGATATGCCGGAAGACAAAGTTTTAAAGATTTTCGTCCGTTCCTCTCTTGGAATTAAAAAAGGTCTTTGCTTAAGCAACGGGACCGGCATCATCGATAGCGACTACGTTTGGTGCATCGGCATTTCTTTATACAACCGAACCGATGAAGACGTGACGATAGGGGAGGGCGAAAGATTCGCCCAAGGCGTTTTCGAGAATTATTACGTCACTGCTGACGATGAGCCTCTTGAGACTAATAGAAAAGGCGGCTTTGGGTCCACGGGCAAAAAATAATTTCTTCGAAATAGGAAAGAGAATTTGAGCAATTTATCGACGCTATTTGACCTTTGTTTTACAAGGTAAAAAATGTAAGCGTTTTTTCCTCTATTTTTATTTCTTTGCCTTACAATATCACCCGAACGATAAGTCACCCTTGGGGGCGAGCACGATCGTTGTTTGTAGGAGTTTGCTTATGTCTGAAGTTTTTTCGTTCACGTCGATGAAGGTTATCAAAAAGAACGGCAAGGAAGAGGGCTTCGATCCCGCTAAGATCGAAAGGGCCGTTCAAGCTTCAAAAGCTAGGCTTGATCAATCTTTTTCCTCGAGCGAAATAGCTACCATCGTCGCCAAAGTAAAGACTCAGATTCAAAGCGCCGGCGAAGAGAAAATACCCGTCGCAACCGTTCATATTTACGTTGAGAACGCTTTGGATGAAGTCGATCCCGCCACGGCGGCCCAATACCGTAGTTGGAGAAACTACAAAGCGGACATGCAGGCGATTTCCGCCGATGCTTTAGCCACGGCTTCTTCGCTTTCCTATCACGCCGATCACAGCAACGCCAATAGCGATTCCGAGCTCATCTCAACCAAACGCTCTTTAAAGTACAAAGCATTCTCAAAAGGGGTATACAAGCGTTTCTTCTTGACCCCCGCTGAAAGAGAGGCGTTGGAGGATGGATACTTCTACGTCCATGACATCTCCGACCGTTTGGATACGATGAACTGCTCTCTATGCGATATGGGCGCCATTCTCCAAGGCGGCTTCGACATGGAGAACATGCACTATACCGAGCCTACTAGCGTCGGCGCGGCAATCAACGTCATGTGTGACGTCATGCAGATGGCTGGTTCGCAACAATATGGCGGTTTCACCGTCCCTGAAGTGGATACCGTTCTTGAGCCATATGCCGAAAAATCATACCGCAGATACCTTGATGAATACGCTTCCTTGATGAAGGAGATTAACGCCCCAGTTGACCAAGAAAAGGCGCAAAAGTACGCTTTTTCGAGGTTGGATAGGGACTTGGAACAAGGTTTCCAGGCGTTGGAATATAACCTCAATACCGTCGCTTCTAGCCGCGGAGACTTTATTTTCACAACCTTCACCTTCGGTTTGGACCCCCGTCCTTTGGCTAAACGCATCTCTTCGACGATTCTTCGCGTTAGGGGAAATGGAGAAGGCTCTAAGGAGAAACGTATTCCTGCGGTTTTCCCAAAGCTGGTTTTCCTTTACGATGAAGAAAAGCATGGCGTAGGCGGAGAGCTCGAAGACCTTTATAAGCAGGCTATCGTTTGCTCTTCGAAAGCTCAGTATCCGGATTATCTCTCCTTAACCGGAGAAGGCTATGTTGCCGATGTTTACAAGAAATATAAGAACAACGTTATGCGTTGGTACCTCGGTGAGGATTTGATGGTTAAAGAGGATCATTCCTGGCACGATAACGTCATTTCCCCTATGGGATGCAGGGCTTATCTCTCTTTGTACTATAGAAGGGGTGGTTTCCATCCTGCCGATGAAAATGATCTCCCGGTTTTCACCGGAAGATGGAATGGCGGCGCCATTTCTTTGAATCTCCCAATGATTCTGCAAAAATCCATTCTTGAAAAGTTGTCTTTCTATGAAGTCCTCGACCATTATTTGCAGATGATTCGCGGCATCCACAAGAGAACGTACGAATACCTTGCCAAAATCAAGGCTAGCTGCAATCCGTTGATGTTCACGCAAGGAGGCTTTTACAAAGGCCATCTCCAACCTGATGAGGAAATCCGCCCGCTCCTTGACTACGTTACCTTTTCCTTTGGATTCACCGCCCTCAACGAAACCCAGATGATCTATAACGGCAAATACCTCGACGAGGATAACGATTTCGCCTATGAGGTTTTGAAACACATCAAGGATTTCGCGGATACCCACAAAGAAGAAGACCATATCTTATGGGCGATTTATGGGACTCCCGCTGAGTCGCTTTGCTATACCCAGCGCGATCAATTCGTACGCAAATATGGCATCGTCAACCACGTTGGAGAACATCAATATTTCTCGAATTCTTTCCACAATCCTGTTTGGGTTGACATTGACCATTTCGAAAAGATGGACCGCGAATCCAGCTTCTTCCATCTCGCCAATGGAGGTCATATTTGCTACACCCGCATTCCTACTGGAAAGAATCTCGAGGCCATCGATCAAGAAGTCAAATACGCTATGAAATTAGGCCTTTATTTCGGCGTCAACATCGCGAAAAGCTACTGCAACGACTGCGGGGAGCAGTGGGATGACGATAAATTGGATGAGTGCCCGCATTGCCATTCAAGCAACATCACTTCCATTTCTCGTGTTTGCGGTTACCTTGGCTACACCCGCCAGCCCGGCAATAACCCAAGACAAAAATCAAGAATCGCGGATAAGAAACTTACTGAGATCAAAGAAAGGAAGGCCATGTGATGAACGTCATACGCATCGACCCGCTCGATTTCAATAATGGTCGGGGCCTTCGCTGTGTCATTTGGTGCGCGGGCTGCAATCACCATTGTCCTGGCTGCCACAACAAGGAAGCCCAAGACCCTAACTGCGGAAAACCCATTGGGCAGTGGGTTTACGACGCCATCGATAAGGCGCTTTCTAATCCTCACTGCGTCGGCGTTACCTTCTCCGGCGGGGAAGCGACTTTCCCGGATAACAGAGAAGATTCGAAGGCCATTATGACTTATATCAAAGAGAAATATCCGGATAAGGATATTTGGATGTGGACTGGGTATAACTACGAAGATATCCAAGATCTCCCTTTGATGGATTACGTCGATGTTTGCGTTGATGGACCTTACATCGCTTCCCTCAACGTTGGTTTTAATCGCCTTAGGTATCGTGGTTCTTCAAACCAAAGGGTCATTGATGTCAAAAAGACGAAAAAAGACGGCAAAATCATCCTTTTTGTTGATTTTGATGGCAAAACCAGCTTGGAGTTTTAATTCGTTTTTGCGGGATTTTAAGAACATCAAGAACCTCTGGGCCTGTGAAATGGATAGTTTTCCATCCCATTGATCGTGGCTCTACGAGGTTTTTTTCTTTGTCGTCGATCATCGTGAAGGAGGCGTATTGCCCTTTGAATTGGTTTTCCACGTATTCGTAAATATCGCGGTTTGGTTTGATGAGTTTAATCGCGGAACTGACGAAAATGCGTTTGAATAAATCGGCTTTCCCGTTGTTTGCAAAGAGCCTCTCTACGACCCCGTTTGGCGCATTGGACAAAATAATCGCGTCGTATTCATCCTGAAGAGATTTGATTCTATCGAACGTGGCTTCCTTGGGCATGAACATTTCGGCCCATCGAGCCTTTAATTCTTCGACGGAAACGCCGAGCTCTTCGCTCCAACTTGGATAAAAGTCATCGAAATCCTTATCACCCATATCTAAAGAGGGAAAATCCCTGGCTAAAATTTCATTGACCTTCTCTTTGCTTACGTATTTAGCGAATAGCCTGGGGGCGACTTCTTCGTAGAGGACGCCGAAACAATCGAAAACCAATAATTTTTTCATGAGCGTAGTTTAATCCTTAGGCTTTATTTTGACATTCTTTCGTTTTTGAGTGTTTCCACTCGTCGTGTTCGTTTATACAATATTTCTAAGGAGTTTTATATGGCTGAAGAATTTGAAGTCAAACTTAAAGACGGCTCTTTGATGAAGGGCTACCTTTGGGCCGCCCCGTCCCCAAAGAAAAATTTCGTTTTCATCACCGGAATGAACGAGCACGTTTCTCGTTACGACGAAATGTTTTCTTATTTCACTACATTAGGCATCAATGTCTATGGTCTTGACGCTATCGGACAAGGAAGGAACGCCGCTTCCATCGAAGAACAGGAACTGTGGCCTGAGGACGGCTTCATGAAGAATGTCGAAGGGGTTCACGAGGTTATTCTTCTTGCGAAGAAAAACGGTCTCTCCACCGTTCAGGGCGGCCATTCCATGGGTTCTTTTATTACCCAAGGAAGGCTTGAAACCTATCCTCTTGATACGGAGAAAACCATTCTCATTGGGTGCAATGGGGGGCAGAAGAACCTTATGAAGATGGGCTATGCCCTCTCGAAGATGATTGTTCATAAATCCAATTGGAACAAACCCTCCCCTTTGCTTGATAAAATGAGTTTGGGCGCGTATTCGAAATCAGTTAAGAACCGTAAATCTGATTTGGATTGGCTCTCCTACGATGAGGAGAACCTTAAGAATTACGCCGGCGACCCTTATTGCGGACATCAAAATTCTGGCGGGTTCTGGCGGGAGTTCCTCAAAGGCGTTTCGAGATTATGGACGAAGAAGAACCTCGCTAAAATCTCTAAAGATGAGCGCGTCTATATCACCGCTGGAGCCGAGGACCCCGTTGGGCAAAACGGAAAGGGACCGACTTGGCTAGCGGAAACCTACAAAAAACTAGGTATGAAGGACGTGGAACTAAAAATCTATCCGAAGATGCGCCACGAGATTCATAACGAAACCGATAAGAAAACTGTCTGGGAAGACATCGGCAAGGCGATCTTGGATTAAACAAAAAGGCGAGGGTTACTTCTTGTCCCCGCCTTTTTTCTTCATTTTGTGTGGTAGATAAATTGTGTCGTAAAGCCACAATAGGGGGATAAACAGGACAAAGCTACCGAAGCTGATGCCTGCGAAGGTCCAAAAAGGGTAACCCGTCCAACCTTTGGCCTTTGAAACGGAAATGAATAACAAGGTGCCCAACAAAGGAGCCAATGGGGAGATGAAAGTAGCAACGCCAACGTATTTCTTCGTTAACTGCCCTTTGGCCTCACGTATATAGCAAGCGGAGAGGACGGCCATAAGGGCAAAGAAGACATCGAAAAGAATGTAAATTATGAAATAGACTTGCTGCGTTTCGCTGAGAAAAAGGTAATAGAGGTAGGGAACCAATAATTCGAATAACGTGAATAGACAGAAGAAGAACACGTTCCAATTCGCACTTTTTAAATCTTCTTTTTTAACGTCTTTCCTCGCAATTCCGGCTTCTTTTTTTCGCGTTTTCTTTGGGGCGACCTTTTTTTCGGCCTCTTTCTTTTCGTGAGCTGTCGCTTTCTCTTTGGCTTTCTTAATCCGGGTGGGATTCCCTTCATCAAAAGGCTTGATATCCACAATGTCGTCAAAGAAGTTCTGATATGCTTCATCAATCGTCAGCGGATTAAACTCGGTGAATTCGATTTTATTTTGCTTTTCTTTGCCCAAGCGTGGCAAAGCGAATTTCAAATTTGCAGGCAAGATAAATAGAAGGTCTTCTTTAGGAAAGCAATGCCTCAATGCATCCAAAAGCAATGGAGCTTGGTCGCATTCATTTAGATCGACAATGGCGTAAGGGGAGTTTCCATTAAGCTCGTTGAAGATGGTCAAAACGGTTTTTTGAAGCAGCAATTCTTGTTCTAAAGATAATTCGTGGGATTTTTTGTAGTTATCCAATGTCGCCGATATTTGGCCTGCGTTTGCAGTTTTTTGAGCCACGCTTTTGAGGAGCTTTATTTCGTTTGAGACGATTTTCACTACGGTCCCCGCGTCTTCTTTGATCAAGAGGTCTGATTTGTTAATGACGCACGAGCCTTCATAATTTTGCGTTTCGCCTAAAGCGATTTCGGATAGAAACGCGGGCAAGGCTAAAAAGCCTTCTTCTTTACCGATGAGCGAGCGTGAAGTGTCTTCGCTTTTCTTATGGCAAAAAATGAGGTAAGAAAGCATGCCTCCATATTATCCGACATCTTGATTAATTTGCGATGGCAATTTATTCGGCTTAATTCAAAACGCCATTTCTTAGAAAAAGCGGGATTTCGCTGAATAAGCGAATGCCACTCTAGAGATTCAGGCCCTGGGCCTAAAGATTTCATGGCGAAAATTAAAAGAAAACAGAAATTTAGGATTTAGCCAACTTATAGTAGGATAGATAAAAACTTACGCGTTTGCGGCAGGAAAACTCTACCCACCAAATGTTCTGAGTCTTTCACAAATGTTCCTACGAATTAACGAAGGCTAGAAGCGCCGTGATGCTATATTAATTTTGAAAGGAGGCGAGAACATGTTCGAAGACAGGCTTAAGGATTTAAGAAAGAAAAAAGGCGTTACTCAAGTCAAGGTTGCCGAGAGCATATACGTTTCGAGAAGCCTAATAGCGAAATTTGAAACTGGTGCCGCTTATCCGGATAGGGAAACGCTAGAGAAACTTGCGTTGTATTTTGAGGTTCCCGTTTCCGAGCTCATTGATCAGGATGAAACGACACTGGTCGCGATGGAGTCGAAAGATATTTCGGAGAGAATTCATTTTGTCGCTTTGCTTTTTATCCTGGTTCTTTCCACAATCTACTCAATCTTCGTTTTATTCCGATATTTAGAGGGGTCAGGTACGTTTATCCGATTCCGCCAGGACAGGATTACCCCAATCGCGAGTATATCTTTGCGAGTGTTTTCTCCGGGACGTACGAGCACGGCAATCCGATTGGCTTGATTTCCTTTTTCCTCAGCCTTTCTACCGTTTGCCTTTCCCTTCTCTCTTTCTTCTATAAGAAAAAAAGATGGTCTGCGATTTTTAGACTCGTGACGTACGTTTTGTTTTTCGTGGATGCCTTTGTTTGTGTTGCATCCGTAATTTGTTGTTTGAGTTACATATCATAGAGGCGGAAAACGAGTTCCATTTTATTGGGACTAGCGGCACTAGCGAATCTTACGAGTTTTGCTTCCGGCGCTAATTTTGAGACGGCAAAGGCGTGCTTGCTTGACGCATTAAGCAAACGCAACTGAAGCGGACGTTTCTTTTCTCGCTGTTGGTTTTTATGCCGACGTTTATAACCCTTCTGTTGAGGACAAATATTTAGAAATTCAGCTGCAGAGTGGCACTTGTATTTTTTTTCAAACCAGACAATTTTCAAGCGGCCCCGAAAAGAGGTATTACCCCATTCTCATGTTCTCTGAAAACTTTTTCCTTTTTAGACTAGAGAAGCTATTATATTTCTCACATTCAAGGAGAATTTATGAAAGGCATTATCCTCGGAGGCGGAAACGGATCCCGCCTTTACCCCATTACCTCCGTCACAAACAAACTTCTTATCCCTGTTTACGATAAACCCCTTATCTTCTATCCACTCTCCACTTTGATGGAAGCTGGGATTGATGACATCATGATCATTTCCAATAAACGCGACCAAGAACGCTTCAAAATGCTTTTCGGTGACGGCAGCGAATTTGGAATCCGCGTTTCTTACGGCGTCCAAGAAGTTCCCACCGGCATCGTCTCGGCCTTCTTAATCGGAGAGGAATTCGTCGGTAACGAGCCTTGCGCTTTGATTTTGGGAGATAACGTCTTCCATGGCGAAAAGCTTAACGCCTCCCTTCCTTTGGCTTCGGAAAGAGCGGCCGAAGACGTGGCCACCCTTTACGGATATGAAGTCGACGATCCTTGCCGCTTTGGCATCGTTGAGCTAGACGCAGACAATAACGCCCTCTCCATTGAGGAGAAGCCCAAGAATCCGAAATCAAACTACGCGGTTACGGGCCTTTATTTCTATCCATCCGACGTCGTTTCCATGGCTAAGCAAGTTAAGCCCAGTGCCCGCGGAGAATACGAAATCACTGATTTGAATAACCTTTACCTCCAACAAGGCCGAGTGAAAGTTGAAAAGATGGGCAAAGAGACGATATGGCTTGATGCTGGAACTTTCGACTCTTTGCTTGAAGCGACCGCTGAGGTCAAAAAAGGGCAAGAAAAAGAGCCTATCGGTTATCCTGAACTTGTCGCCTATAGAAAGGGCTGGCTCAGCAAAGATAAGGTTTCTTCGCGCGGAGAATCCCTGTCCAAAAACGGTTACGGGACGACGATTCTCAAAGAACTCGCCAAATAAAATCAACTTCGATCATATATAGCCGCAGTACCCTTAATTAAAAAGGATTTTGCGGCTTTTTTTATTTTGCTAACATGAATTTTGCCGGATTTTTAAATATTTGGAAATTAGACTTTTTTTGCAAAATGAACTATGGTTTATCACCATGGATAAGTTGACTTCCACCCAAGAAAAATCCATTCGCGAAGAGCTGCCTTATAACTTGTCGTTTTTTTGGTTTGTTATCGCCTCCGCTTTCGTCGCTTTGATGGGGGAGGACATCGCATTCCTCCAAGGGTATGGCGTGCACTTTGATTTTTGGGGCTTCTATTTGGTCGCCTTTTCCGCTTTCGTTCTCTGCTTAAGTTATCTTGTTTTCGCCCATTGCTGTTTTCGCGTCAAAATCCATTGGTGGTTTTTGGCTTTGTTCATGGTTTTGGCAGTAGGGAACGCAATTGGGCTACTTAATTTTCCTGGCACCCTTGACTCTCAAGGCTACCAAACGATGAATCAAGTCTACGTTGACGTTCATTACCATCTCGAAACTGCTAATAGGATTCGATATTTAGTCTCCTTTTCAATTGCCTGTTTCTATTTCTACATTTTGTGGGCTATTGCGCCAAAATGCTTAAAAAACGATAGGGTTTGCGACGTTTTCCTCGTTGCGGGAATTTTGCTCTCCCTTGCCGCCATCGTCTATTCCTGGGTTGTTGAGTGGGGGATGTATGAGTCGTATTTCACCAAAGGCGATTATACGTCTTTTTCGGATTCTCCCATGAGCTTCACGGGGAACCCGAACACCTTTGCTAGTGTTCTTCTTTATGGGATTGTCTCGACGTGGGTCTTGCAAGCTAGACGCCATTGCTGGGCCAATTATTTGTTGGCCTTCATTTTTAACGTCCAGATTCTTTTGGTCTTCTCCAAAACCTGTTTAATCATCTTGGCGGTTTTCTGGCCGATTTTTATTGTCTATCGCTATTTGGCCACGGTTAAAGCCCATCCTGTTAGAAGCTCGATTCTTTTAGGCGTTATCGTCGCTGGAACCGCGGGCCTTATTACGGCTTGGTGGGCGATTTCACACGCTTGGCCCGAATCCATTTTTGGGAAATATTGGTTCTACACCATCAAACTTTTCCAAAGCGACGATGCTTTTACTCTGTTTATTCGCATCAACGATTGCAATCGGCTCTTTAGCGCCTTCCCTGGACCTATCTCTTATGCCTTTGGGCTAGGATCCGTGAACGCGGAATGGTTCCTAGGGGCTTTGCTAAATACCCCGGATGGATGCGTTGGCTATACGCACAACGGGGTCATCTATCAATTTGCTTCCGGCGGTGCCCTCCGCACGCTCGTTTATCTGATTATTTTGGCCTATGCCTTTTACGCTTTCGTTAAGGCTATGTCGAGAAGGCAAAAAACCGCAATCCCTTTATTCTTGGGGTTTTTGCTCATGCTATGCCATGGTTTTACCGAGACGACTTCTTTCTTAGACGTGAACACCAAGGGCGTTCTTGGGGTTCTTACTTTGATTTATCCTGTTTTAATTCCGATGGCTAAATCGCCCATCGTGGTCAAAGCAAAATCTACGTCTCCAACTTCTAGGATTTATACCCTTTCTTGCTTCTACTGGCTTTCACCCTTCTGCGCGTTTGGTTCTATTTTGCCTCTATTCGCCAGGGCTTTTGGGTTTTCAGAGCCTTTGCCTCTTGCGCTTTGCTTAGTTTGCTTAATCTTGTTCCTCATCGTCCCTTTAACGGTGAATCTCGCAAAGAAAGAATCCTTTGGAAAGTATTACCTACCTCCATTTTTCGTTTCCCTGATTGTTTATACTTCCTTCTTTGCTTTGTCTTTCTTGCTCCCATTGCAACAGAGCCTAAGTGAGGTTGCTTTGCTTTGCCTTGCCTTTTGCTCCGCATGTTTCCTGATCATGAGCCTGCCTCCTTTGGCTAGAAGGAGCTGCCCCGGGCTGCTGAGATTTATCTCCGGATTCGAGAAATTCACGACGCGTTTCCGCGCTTTCTTCATCGAGAGGAACGATAGGCGCGAGGGGCGTTACTACGCTCGGAAAAGAAGGGCGAAGGCTAGGGAAGCGCTTCATTATTGATTTCGCAACAATTTATAAAGAAATCCTTCCGTAGTGGTGGTATCTTTCCCACGTTATGTTTTTGAGCTCATCAGGAAAAGGAATCCTCATCACCGTCTTAGCCCTCTTAGCGACGGCGTTAGTCCTCATCTTGGTGAAGGTTTCGACTCTTCTCAAGCAAAGTGGGCATTTCGATGTTGTTTGCAAACGCATCGGGTTATTGGATTCGAAAGAGGCGAGGTTCGCGTTGAGGTTCGAAAACGATTCGAAATTCGATAAGGAACTCTTGGACTGGAGAATCGGCTATGTCGATGGGAAAAAGGTTACCTCTTTATGCGGGATGGCCTACGCTCCAATCGCGAGGGGTACCGATATGAATTTTGTCCGTGGCAAAGACGGGCATTATGGTTTTTTCCTAGAGAAGGGATGCCGCGAGAACGCCGTCGTTGACTTTTTATTGCCTCAGCAAGCCCCCTTGCCTGAAAACTGTTCCCTGTGCTTTTGCTGCGAGGATAGCAAAGGCAGGATTCTTTACGCCCCTTTTTCCTTTGAGGATTCTGATTCCCAGCTTCTCCGTTTCCACAAAGCCAAGAAAAGCATTTGAGCCTTTCTTTCTCTTTCTCCCTCTTGGGCATAAAATGTCGCCATGATTTGCATTTGCTTTGCCATGGATAAGGAAGCTTCACCCTTATTGTCGCTATCGGAGATTAAGGAAGAGAAGCGCAGCGGCTACGCTAAAATCTATTTATGCTCCGCTTTTAACAAAGAATTCCTCGTGCTTGTTTCTGGCATTGGCAAGGGATTTGCCTGCTCTGGCCTTACCGCGGCCATCTTGCTTTACGATGTCGATTCTATCATCAACGCCGGCGTGGCCGGGAGCCTGTCTAAAGAAAAGGCCCCCGTTCTCAGCGCGGTTATATCCTCAAGCTTAATTCAGCACGATATGGATACATCAATTCTAGGAGATCCTAAAGGCTTCCTTTCCGGGATTGGAGTCGTCGACTTGCCCACGGATATTACCTTGCGTAAAGATTTGATGAAGGCAGCGAAGAAAGCAAATATCCCTTGCACTGAAGGACGCATTAGTTCCGGCGACACCTTCATGGCCCATGGAAGCAAGCAAAAACAAGCCGTCATTGACGCCTTCGATCCTTTGGTTGTCGATATGGAATCGGCTTGCTTCGCCCAAGTCGCTTATTGCTACCACATCCCTTATTGCTCGCTTCGCCTCATCAGCGATTGCGAGCATCCCGAATACGAATACGCGCAGAATGTCGAAGCGGCTTCTGCTCGTGTCAATTTGATTTTGGAGAATTACCTTAAGGAGGTTTCACTATGAGAAAAGCCTACATCACCGGAGCAGGAGGCGTGGTCGGAAGCCACCTTCTGCCTTACCTAAAGAAAAATGGCTACGAAGTCCACGGAAGCTATTTCACCCCGACGACCGATATTAATGAAATCGACCCCTCTATTCACCTCTTTGAGCTTGATGTGCGCGACCATGAGAAAATGAAGTCTTGGATTGATGAAGCCTTGCCAGAGGTCATTTACCACTTCGCCGCCCAAAGTCGCCCCGTTCCCTCTTGGAGCGATCCTTACTACACGATGGACGTCAACGTCGGAGGAACGATTGGCGTTTTCGAGGCAGTAAAGGCGGCGAAAGCGAAGCACGAAGGCTATGACCCCAAAGTTATCGTCATCTCTTCTTCGGCGATTTATGGCGATGCCCTGAAGAACTATTCTATCGATCATTTGCCCGATGAAAATTGCCCTTTATTGCCTTTGCACCCTTATGGGGTCTCCAAGGCCGCTGAGGATTTGCTTTGTTATCAGTATTACCAAAACTTTGGCATCAAGGCCATCCGCATTCGCTTGTTCAATTGCACTGGCGAAAACAAAGACCAAGACATCACCGGCGATTTCGCTAAGCGCGCCGTCGTCTTGAAAAGGAACGGGGGCAACGTCCTCCGCGTGGGCAATTTAACCGCGAAACGGGCGATTCTTGACGTTAGGGACTTATGCTCTGCGTTACGTTTGCTCGACGAGAAAGGAGAAGCTGGGGAAGCTTATAACATCTGCTCTAGCCACATCTTCCCCATGACCCACGTCGTAGAATGCTTAGAAGAAGTCACGGGCATGAAATTCGTTTTAGAAAGCGACCCCAGCCTCTTTAGGCCCGCCGATGAGCCTTTGTACGCCGGAGACTGCTCCAAAATCAAAAAACTCGGTTGGGTTGAAAAATACACCTATAACGACACGGTTAAAGCCAGCTTCGACTATTGGGATAAAAAGCTTCCTGCTTGATTTCCTTGCTTTCCCACGGCGTTGATGGTGGCTATAATTTGACGGTACCAAAAGGAAGGTCAAAACATGATTAAATTAGTCTTGCTCCGCCATGGTCAATCCGAATGGAATCTCTCCAATCTTTTCACCGGATGGACCGATGTCGAACTTTCGCCTAAGGGCGTTGAAGAAGCCAAAGAGGCCGGCCGCGCTTTGAAAGCTAACGGCTATAGCTTCGACGTCGCTTTCTCTTCCGTCCTCAAAAGGGCCAACAACACCATGAACCTCGCTCTCGGGGAAATGGGTGAAACCTCCATTCCGAAGTTCTTCTCATGGCGTCTTAACGAACGCCATTATGGCGCTCTCCAAGGGCTCAACAAAGCCGAATCCGCCAAAAAGTGGGGCGAAGAACAAGTTCACGTCTGGCGTCGTTCCGCCGATGTCCCGCCCTTATCGCTCACCAAAGACGATGAGCGTTGGCCCGGCAACCAAGAAAAATACAAAGAGCTCATCGCCAAAGGCGAGATGACCATCGATGATTGCCCTCTCACCGAGTGCTTGATCGATACCGCTAAGCGCGTTAAGCCCTATTTCGATGAGAAGATCGCTCCCGAGATCAAAGCCGGGAAGAAGGTCCTCATCGCCGCTCACGGCAATTCCCTCAGGGCCATTGTCATGATGCTTGAAAACCTCACCCCCGAGGAAATCATCAACGTTGAGATCCCGACCGGCAAACCTTTGGTTTACGAGCTTGATGAGAAGACGCTCAAAGTCCTCAACAAATATTACCTCTAATTTCTAGGGAAACGAAAAGCTCCGCAAAAGGAGCTTTTTTTGATGCCTTCAAAGAGAATTTAGTTAAGCGAAGCAACGACGAAGGTGGATTGCGGAGCTTTTGTTTTGTAGGCTTGCGACAAAGGCATTGAGGAGATGATGACGTCAGCTTTTTCTAATGGAAAGGCGTTTGCGAGGTTTTTGCGGTCGATTTTCGTTTCATCGAACAAAACGATGGTCTTTTCTGCGCAGTCGCTCATCATCCTCTTCAAATCCGCGCTTTGCTCGGTGGCTTCCGAAAAGCCGAAGTCAGGATCAACGCCCGCGGTGGACATAATGGCGAGCTTTGCGTGATAACCACTGACCATGGCTTCCGCCCTAGAGCCTAATACGGAATTCGAAGCGGGCTGGATGTCTCCGCCGACCAAAGTCACTTGGTGCTTGGTTTTCGTGACGAGTTCATTGGCGATTGCCAAACCATTCGTGATTATTCGGAGATTCTTGAAGTCGTTGAGCATCGTGACGATTTGAAGGGTAGTGGAACTTGAATCTAAGAAAATCGCGGAGTCTTCTTGGATAAATGGCAAGGCCGCCCTGACCAACGAGCGTTTTACTTGGAGATTTTCCTTCTCGCGAAGGTAGAAGGAAGTCTCCTCAATCGTTGGAGTCGATTTCAATATGGCTCCGCCAAACGTGCGCGTGACCAAGCCTTTCTGCTCCATGCGCGTTAAGTCTCTGCGTACCGTGGATTCCGATACGAAAAGCTGTTTCGATAATTCGTATACTGTGCAGGCTTTTTTCTTCTGGAGAATCTCCAAAATCTGCTCATCTCTTTCTAAATCAAGCATAACTTGTCTTATTATGCCCATTTTTGGTGCTATATGAAAGATTTTGAAGTTTTATAATCTATTTTGCACAAAACTTTTCAACCAGTTTGCTCTTTGCGGCCGTTTTACCAATTACTGAAAGGGCTCTTTTAACGCTTTTTGCAAATGATTGAGCATCGATGACGTCGAGTGTTTTAAGCATTTTAATTGCGCGTTTAACCGCGCATAGCGCTTTTGCGTGCGCACCTTGCAACTTATGAGCAAAAATGCGCACGAAATACTTTGATTGATATCAAATCGGGTAAAATAAGCGCAAAGGAGTCTATGTATGACTGATTTTGAAAAAGCGAAGAAAGCCTATGAGGCTTACGGCGTTGACGTAGAAGAAGCTCTTAAAAAAGCTGCTTCAACCCCCATTTCCCTCCAATGCTGGCAGCTCGATGACGTGAATGGATTCGAGAATAGCGGCGATTTGACCGGCGGCATCCAAGCTACCGGCAATTATCCTGGCAGGGCCAGGAATTATGAGGAGATGATTTCTGATTTCTCCAAAGCCATCTCCTTAATCCCCGGCAAAAAGAAAATCAATCTCCACGCCATCTACGAATCCGATGACATCTGCGATAGGAAAGACATCTCGGAGAAAAATTTCGCTCGTTGGATTAAATACGCCCAGGACAACAACCTCGGCTTAGACTTCAATCCGACCATGTTTTCTTCATCCCATATGTACGATGGCTGCTCCCTTTCTTCCAACGACGAAGCAACCCGTCAATATTGGATTGAACACTGCATCAATTCCATCAAAGTGTCCGAGGCTTTCGCCAAAGCCACCGGTCAACGCTGCCTTTGCAACATCTGGATTCCCGACGGCATGAAAGAGGATCCCGCCGATCGCCTTGGCCCTAGGAAGCGCTTGAAGGAATCTCTCGACACCATCCTCGCCGTTCCTTATGACAAGAACCTCGTCGATGTCGCCGTTGAAAGCAAGGTCTTCGGCATTGGTCTTGAATCCTACACCGTCGGCTCCAATGAGTTCTATGTGAGCTATGCCGTTTCCAAGCAGATCGTCTGCTTGCTTGATATGGGCCATTATCACCCGACCGAAAACGTCGCCGATAAGATTTCCTCTTTGCTCTGCTTCCTCCCTCGCATTGCTTTCCACCTCTCCCGTCCAGTTCGTTGGGATTCCGATCACGTAATTCGCTATAACGACGACCTCAGGGCCGTCTTCGATGAACTCGTCAGGAATGACGCCCTCGATCGCACCGACATCGGTTTGGATTTCTTCGACGCTTCCATCAACCGCGTTGCCGCTCTTGTCGTTGGGGCGAGAAACGCCCAAAAGGCTTTACTCACTTCCTTACTCACGCCTTGGGGTTTGCTCCAAAAAGCTCAAAACGAACACGATGGCACGAAGCTCCTCCAACTTTCCGAAGACATCAAAACCCTCCCCTTCGGCGATATCTTCGCTGAATATTGCGCTAGGGAAGGCGTTCCCGCTGACGGGAAATGGTATTCGGAAGTCGAAGATTACGAAAAGAACGTTTTATCCTTGAGGAAATAAAAAATGAAAAAAACAGTTTTGGATTGCCGCACCTTCCAGGATTACCTGGAAATCATTGATAACATGTACCGCCTTGGCTGGGATGAGCGCAACGGCGGCAATATCTCCGTCTTGTTCGATCAGCCTGACATCGACGAATATCTCGCCGGCGGCAAAGAAGTCATCCGCGAGATCCCTCTTCCCCTCGAAGCCGATCCCATCCTGGTTGGTAAGGTCTTCGCTTTCACCGGAACTGGCCGTTATTTCCGCAACACCAAGGCTCACCCCGAGGAAAATACCGGCGTTATCCGCATCAAAGAAGACCGCAGGACCGCCCAAGTTCTTTGGGGATTTGCCAATGATTCCAAATTCACTAGTGAGATCTTTGCCCATTTGATGTGCCATGCCACGCGCTTGAAGGTCAACCCCAACAACCACGTCATCATGCATTGCCATCCTCAGAATATCCTTACCTATTCTTCCATCCACGATTTGGGCGAGAAGAGCTTCACCAAGGACCTTTGGAGAACCATGACCGAAGAAATCGTCGTCTTCCCCGAAGGCATCGGCGTGCTCCCTTGGGAACTTTGCGGCACCGAAAAAATCGGTTTGGACACCGCTGCCAAAATGGAAGAATACCGTTGCGTCATCTGGACGCTCCACGGCATTTACGGAGCTGGCGACACCCTTGACGAAGCCTTTGGCCTCATCGAGACCGTCGAGAAAGCCGCCATGCTTTATTTGATGGCCCTTCCCTACGAAAAGAAGCAAGTCATCACCGATGAGAACCTCAAGGAAATCGCCAAAGGATTCAATCTTACCCCTAGGAAAGGCTATTTGGAGTGAAATACTACCTTGCCGTTGATATCGGCGCGACCAGCGCGCGCCACATCCTTGCCCATTACGAAGGAGGGGAGCTGAAGCTTGAGGAAATTCATCGCTTCAAGACCCCTTTGGTTCAAGAGGGCGAAGGCCATTGCCATTGGGATGTGAATATCCTTTTCGAAGAGATCCTCAAAGGCATGAAGAAAGCCAAGGAATTGGGGAAAATCCCCTTTTCCATGGCCATCGATTGCTTCGGCGTCGATTATGCCTTGCTCGATGAAAATGACGCTTTAATTGGCGACGTGCGTTCCTATCGCGACGTCAGGACCTTCCAGGCCCAAAAAGAATTCATGACCATGGAGTCTCTGTTCATGGCCACTGGCGTCTATCCTCAGAATTTCGACTCCGCCTATCAGCTTTATTGCGATCGCAAAGACGGGAAGCTTTCAAAAGCAAAAACTTTCATGATGCTTCCTAGCTATCTTTGCTATCTCCTTTGCGGGGTTAAGCAGAATGAGCTTTCCTCTCTTTCTACGAGCGCCTTGCTCGATGCAAGGTGGGGGAAACCTTGCCAAGAAGTATTCGACGCCCTTGGCTTAGAGACATCCATCCTCGCCCCTATCGTGTCCGCCGGGACTCGCCTGGGCCACCTCTTGCCGTCTATTCAAGAAGAAGTCGGCTATGACTGCGAAGTTTACGCCACCTTGGAACACGATACGGCTGCCGCCTTCTATGCCTCCGGGGCAAAAGAAGGGGAGGTTCTTCTCTCTAGCGGCACTTGGAGCCTTTTGGGGATGGTTTGTTCCTATCCTTCTATTAGCATGAAAGTGTATAAGGCCGGATTCACCAATGAGCTCAGCCATCCTGGAAAAATCCGTTTCCTGCAAAACATTATGGGCATGTGGATCGTCAATCGCTTGAAAGACGAACTCGCCATCGCCTCTTTTGGAGAAATCACTTCCGGGGCGGAAAACGGGAAAGCCTATCAGGGTACTTTCGACGTGACCGACGGGAGATTAAGCAACCCCTCTTCAATGAAACAGGCCGTCTTGGATTTGCTTCAGGAGAACGGCTGCTCCGCTCCTAAAGATAACGGCGAGCTCTTCTACTCCGTGTACCACTCACTGGCCCTTGGCTATAAACGCGCGATCGAGAACATGATGACCTTGACCGGTTGCAAGTTCAACGGCATCTGTGTTTTCGGTGGCGGTGTCAACGCCGAGATACTCAACAAGCTCACCGAAGAGGTTACGGGGTTAAAAGTCCGCAGAGGCCCCTCGGAAGCTACGGCCATAGGCAATTTGTATTGCTTCCTTCGCTGATATAATTGAATTATGCTAAAAGGTTTTAAGAACGTTAATCTCGTCTTGCCCGATGGGGTGAGAAAAGGCGATATCTCCTTTGATGGGGATGAAATCGTTTCTTATTCCTGCCCAGATGAGGTTCTCATGAATGGGGCGAATGTTTACGTTTGCCCCGGTTTCATCGACGAACACATTCATGGCGCTAACGGATGCGACGTCATGGATGCCTCCGTCTCTTCTTTGCAAACCATGGCGGATGCCTTGGTCAAGGAAGGGGTGACCGCCTTCTTAGCGACGACCATGACTGAAAGCGTCGATAAAATCTCCGCCTCCTGCAAATCCGTCGCCGAATACAAAAAGCAGGATCATTTCGGAGCCGAAGTCTTGGGATTGCACCTAGAAGGGCCTTTTATCTCCGAACTCCATAAAGGGGCTCAGGATGCAAAATTCATCTTAAAGCCCAATGTCGAATTGCTCTCTCGCTTTGAAAAAGAAAGCGAGGAGAATATCCGCCTAATCACCTTCGCTTACGAAAATGACGAAGGCTCTACATTTCTCAAATACTGCGTTGAGCATGGAATCACCCCATCTTTAGGCCACAGCGACTGCACTTCCGCTAAATTCAAAGAAGGCATACCCTCGGGCCTAAAATGCGTGACTCATCTCTTTAACGCGCAAAGGGGATTTCACCATCGTGAACCCGGCATCACCGGGGAAGGCCTCTATCAAGATGGAGTTAAAACAGAGATTATCTGCGATACCTTCCACGTTTGCCCTGATGCTTTGGGGTTGATGTTCAAATCTAAGAAGAAAGAAGACATCGTCATGATTTCCGACTCTTGCGAGGCGAAATACCTTCCCGAGGGCGTCAAGGCGCATCTTGGCTCTCAAGAAATTTGGGCGTCTGGAGGCGTGGCCAAACTTGCTGACGGTACGATAGCCGCTTCGATACTTAAACTGAATCAAGGTTTAAGGAACGTTGCGCCTATCGCTGGCAAACTCGGCTATTCCTATTCTGATCTCATTAATCTCGTGAGTTTGAATCCCGCAAGGAACCTGAAGCTTGATAAAGACTACGGCAGCATCGAGCTTGGCAAAAAAGCGTCTTTCGCCGTTCTTGATGAGTCCTTCAATGTCTTGATGACTGTCGTTAACGGCAAAGTTGCCTATAGGTCATAACGCAGGAACGAACCATTTCGTAATTTAGCCTTTGGTTAATTCCAAAGGCTTTTTGCAATAAAAAAGCACGTTTTGCGTGCTTTTCTATTTACTTCAGATAAGGTTCAACAATTTTCCTCATCTTAGGGAGCTTTCTTTCCATGTCGTCGACTAAGGCGAATTGGTCTTTGGCTCTTACGAGGTTATGGTCAAGGTAGGAAATCTTGAAGTAGGTATCTCCGTTAAGATAGTCTGTAAGGAAACGGATTCCACATTCGTAGGTAAGCGTCATTCCCGCTTCCGGGAAGAGGGCGATTTCTTCTTTCGTTAGGCTGCCTTTGGCGCCTTCGAGGTAACCTTTTGTGTAGGCGGCGAAGTTTTCTAGGCTGAGTTTGACCTTCGAGAGGTCTTTCTCGTCCTCAACGGCCTCGTTGGCTCCGAAGCGGATGGAATCTCCATAATCATATAGGGATAGGCCCGGCATGATGGTGTCGAGGTCGATAACGCAGGAAGTGCCGTCTTCGTAGAACAAGACGTTGTTGAGCTTCGTGTCGTTGTGGGTGACCCTAGTGGGGAGCCCTTTTCCGGCGAGATAAGAAGCTACGTTTTCATGAACTAAGGCCCATTTGATTTGTTCTTTGGCGGCTTCTTTCCTTTCTTCGCTGGCCCCTTCGATGGCATTTAGCAAATCCTTGAAGCGTTTGGGGGTGTCGTGGAAGTGGGGGAGAACCTCATAAAGCTTCTCCGCGGGGAACCCGTCGAGATCATGTTGGAATTTTCCGAACGCATAACCGGATTTCCTAAAGATGTCGGCGCTTGCCGTGTTGTAGGATTTGCTGCCTTCAAGATAGGCATAGGCGCGGAAGCAAGATTCTTCTTTGTCTTGATAGAAAGGTTTATCGTCGGTTGTCTTAATCAAAGTGAGCCTTTCTTTTTTGAGGTCTCCTCCCGCCTCAAGAATCTTTTTGCCCATGTAATCTAAGACAAGGTCGATGTTGGACATCACCTCGGCGATGTTCGGGAAGATGGAGGTGTTGATCCTTTGAAGGATATAACGCTTGACGGTCCCGCTGCCTTTAAAGCTAATGACGAAGGTGTCGTTGATGTGGCCGTTGTGGTTCTCTTCGATGGAGGGGAGCTCACCTTCGAAGGCGAAGTGTTTGATGGCTTGAAGAAGTTCTTCTCTGGTTAATGGTTTCATACGTTTGCGATTTATCCTACTCCCTTTCTAAAGGGTTTCACACGTCCAAAAATTGCCTCTTTATAGTGTTTTTTGACATCTTCTCTACAATTTTTGAAATCGCATGGGAATTGCGGGGATTTTAAAAATGCCTGAAAAACATGATTTTTTCTTATGGGCGCAAAAGCATAGGCGTTCCTTCCTCCTTTGGAAACAATACAATTCGACATTTCACCGGCCCGAGAGTATATTAATTCGGCGTGCACTGGTGGCGGAATTGGTATACGCGCTAGTTTCAGGAGCTAGTCGGGCGACCGGTGTGGGTTCGACTCCCATCCAGTGCACCATTTCTATTCGCGCTCGTAGCTCAGCTGGATAGAGTACAAGCCTCCGAAGCTTGGGGTCAGCGGTTCGAATCCGCTCGGGCGCGCCACTAAAGATTATTCATTCTAAGACAAACGAAAAGGGACCCTCATGGCGAGGGCCCCTTTTGTTGTCTCAAAAGTTATTTGAGGTTGTAAATCGTGGTGTTGGCCAAGGTGAGGAAGGTGAAGAAGATGGTGTTGAGGAAGACGCCGCTCCAGAGGTTGCCCGTCTTCTCTAAGCTGCGACGCTGATAGATGGCAAGGCCAGCGAGGGTGATGATGAGGCCTTGCACCAAGATGCCATCAAGGGCGCAGTTGACGAAGGGGGCTGTGCCGGTGGTGTAGAGAACACCATATTGATAAAGGAGGAAGAGAGCGGAAGGAACGACTTCTAAAGCGACGGCGAGCAAGTCGGCTCTCCAACCTTTTTTGCCGGCGGTGCCAACGGCGATGGAAATGCCCGCGCAGAAATAGAAGAGGAAGAAGAAGGGCAGATAACGGAGGCTGGAAACGAATGCCGCTCCATTAAGGGTCTTAATCGCGTAGGTGTAGACGCGGAAATCGGTATTGAAGACGAGTTGGATGATCCAAGTGAATCCGCAGATGACGCCAGAGATGACGATGGCCTTAAGTAGCGAGACGATCACCGACTTCCAAGAGGCTTTCAAGCCCAAGTGGGCAACGGTCCTGTTGGGGTTGAGGAAGAAGTGGGAGATGAGCGCGAAAATCAAGGCGAATAAGCCCGAGGCCATGGCCCAGAAGGCGATGGAATTGACGGAAGGGGCATTGAAGTAGCGGTCGGTCTTGGTCAGGATGTAATTGGTGCCGTCATTGAGCAACCAGCGGAGAGCGAACGCCGTAACGGAGATTAGCAACGCGCCTCCAGCGGGGCGGACGAGCTTAAGCGCGGCCTCTTTCTTCTCGTTGACCCTCATGATGATGGCGGCAAGGCCAAGGACGATGGCAACTCCGATTCCGGAGTACATCACAACGTCCATCATCGTCGTCATGGTTGCGATTTGAGTCGGATAGGATCCTGGCGCCAAGAATGCCGGAATCATGAACATCGAGATGATGAGCGAGAATAGGGTGAATCCAATTCCAATGGCTTTTTGCGGCCTAGAAGCGGGTTCTACCGGCGGAATCAACGTGGCTTCAGTGTTGGCGAGGCGGAATAGCGGCACGTTGGACAAACCGAGTAGACCGCACAAGACCGCGGCCATCACGGCTATTAAGCCTAGGCAGGTGAAGACTTCTTTTAACCACCAAATTTGCTTCGACCCATTCTTGATTTTAACGTAAGTGTCCAAATCGTTAAGGCCCGCGAGCTTGGTTTGATGCTCAAAGCCGTGATTGAAGAAGTCGATGATGCAGCTGGTGGCCTGCGGGGACCAGGTGTTGTAAGGGTGGTCTCCGGCGACTTCGTAGATGATGCGCTCACCATAGTCCGCTGAGAGGTCCGTATTCTCGGTGGTGAGAGCGGTGTTTGTAGAAGGATCGACTTGATAGAACTTGTTGGGTTCGCCGGCGGAAGTAAGACCGAGCATCGAGTAACCGACTTTGTCCTTGGCGTAGTCTTTTTCGATTACGGTTCCTTGGTTCTTTCCCGAATTGTCGAAGAAGAATTCGTCATATTGGCCCTGCAAAGTTCCGCAGGTCCTGGATTTGTAGGTCGCGTAAGTGGTGGTGTATGCGCCTCCACTATAGCCCGAAACGTAGAAGTCGACGTAGCGGAAGTCTGCCCCTTGGGCCAAGGCCGTGATGACCTTTGGCTTCGAATAGACGCCCATGTCGATGTTGAGCTGGTCCCAAGCGACGGCTAACTCGCTGGAAAAGCCGCCCATGGAGTGACCGGATAAGCCGATCATGGCGGTTCCGTCTGAGCTTTTTAAGACGTAATCTTGGGCGGAGAGATATTCCATCGCGTCGTAAGCCGACCAAGCGTAAAAGGTGAACGCGGATGGGGTGTCCCATGTTGAATCGCCGTGATCGTATTGATCATAAGCGAAGACGACATAGCCTCTTCTTGCAAGTTCTAGAGCGACTCCGGATTCGAATTCTTTGCTGTTGAGGTAACCGTGGGTCAAGGCCACGGCCGGGGCGGGATGCGAAGAGTCGACTCCTTTCGGGATGTAGAGGTCATAGGCCATTTTCGCATTGACCATGCCGTCACTCTTTTCCCCAATCGTTAAACGGAAGGGTTTCGCGGTTGCTGATTCATAGGTCTTCGAATACAGCGCGTCTATGTCGGCGACCCCGCTGGTCACCTTGACGGAGTATCCGCTGGTATTGACAAGCTGCGCGCCGAAGCTCGTTAGAACTGCGGCCACCAAACAACATGCACCAATTCCAAGTGGATTTTTGAAAAAGCGTTTTGCTTTTTCGTTCATAGTGTTGGTATTCCTTTCCGGGTGTAAGCGGTTACACCCTTTTTACCGATTATACGAGCATATCGGTAAAAGTGAAAGCGCTTACATGATGATTTTTCAATTTCTTATCGTTTCGAAACCACAAAAACTTCGGCCTGATATGAACTTTTTGGTCACAACAAAACTTCGTGGCTTATAATTAAGCAAAGGAGTTGGAAGCACTTATGAGCATCGTTATTACAATAGGTCGTGAATTTGGAAGTGGTGGCCGCGAACTTGGCCGCCGTTTGGCCGACAATCTTGGAATCGCCTATTACGATAGGGAGATTTTGTTGGAGCTTGAGAAAAAGACCCCTTATTGCTTGGAATACATCGAGCAGGTCACCGAGAAGAAACCCATCCCCTTGCTCCCCATTCACTATGGGATGTCTTTCTCTTCCGCGACTGACCCCAATTTGGATCAGTCCATCGACATCTACGCAGCCCAAACCAAAGTGCTTAAGGAGCTCGCGGACAAATCCTCCTGCGTCATCATCGGTCGCTGCGCCGACGTGGTTTTGAAAGATGATCACCCCTTCCGCCTTTTCATCTATTCGGATATGGAATCCAAAATAGAGCGTTGCCGGGAGAGGAGACAAGAAGGCGAGAAAACTGACGACCGTACCTTGAGCAAAGAAATCAAGAAAATGGACCGCAACCGCGCTAAATACTACGAGTTCTACACCGGCAAGAAGTGGGGCGGCAAAGAGAACTATGACCTCATGGTTAACACTAGCGGCAAATCCATCAAAGAAATCGCCGCTCGCCTTTCCGAATTCCTTTCTCCTTTGTTAAAAGGGAATAAATAAGTATAAAAGAGCCTTTTTAAACAACTTGGCGGCATATTATTTGCCGCCTTTTTTGTTAGTATTGTTTCGTGCTTTTAGCCACACATAAAAGGAGTACCTAAAATGGGATTCAAGTCGCGTTACGTCGGGTCCTATCCAGTCATCGGCATCCGTCCGACGATTGATGGTAGGAGAGGACCTTTGAAGGTCCGTGAATCGCTGGAAGAGCAGACCATGGGAATGGCGCTTTCGGCGAAGAAACTGTTGGAAGAGAATCTGCGTTACAGCAACGGAGAGCCGGTCAAAGTCGTGATTGCGCCGTCCACCATTGGACGCGTTCCCGAATCCGCCGCCTGTGCCGATTACTTCAAGAAAGAAGGGGTCGACATCACTATTACGGTCACCCCGTGCTGGTGCTACGGCGCGGAGACCATGGATATGGACCCCATGACCATCAAGGCCGTTTGGGGATTCAACGGAACCGAGCGCCCGGGCGCGGTTTACCTCGCCTCTGTTTTGGCCACCCACGCCCAAAAAGGTTTGCCGGCTTTCGGAATCTATGGTCACGAAGTCCAAGATAAGGATGACCATTCCATTCCCGAAGACGTCAAAGTCAAGATGCTCCGCTTCGGACGCGCCGCTATTGCTGCCGCCACGATGCGCGGGAAGAGCTACTTGCAAATCGGCTCCAGCTGCATGGGCATCGGCGGATCCATCATCAATCACGATTTCATCGAAGAATACCTTGGAATGCGCGTTGAAAGCGTGGATGAGGTCGAAATCATCCGCCGCATGACCTTGGGCATTTATGACCATAAGGAATACGAGAAGGCCCTTGCCTGGGCGAAGGCCAACTGCCATCCTGGCATTGATAAAAACCCCGCAGAACTTCAGCGTTCTCCCGAACAAAAGGAGAAAGACTGGGAATTTACGGTCAAGATGTGCTGTATCATTAAAGACCTTTACAATGGGAACAAGAATCTCCCTGAGGGCTGCGAAGAAGAGGCTTTGGGTCACAATGCGATTGTCGGCGGATTCCAAGGACAGCGTCAGTGGACCGACTTCTATCCTAACTGCGACTTCCCCGAGGCTTTGCTCAACAGCACCTTCGATTGGAATGGCGCCAGGGAACCCTATACCCTTGCGACTGAGAACGACACCCTCAATGGCATTGGGATGCTCTTTGAAAGACTTCTCAACGGCCGTGCCGCCATCTTTGCTGACGTCCGCACTTTCTGGAGCGGCAATAGCGTTAAACGCGTCACCGGCTATGACATTGAAGGCCGTGCCAAAGAAGCCGATGGCTTCCTCCACTTGATCAACTCCGGCGCGCAGTGCTTGGATGCTTGCGGCGAAGTTACCGACGAAAAGGGCAATCACGTCATGAAGCCGTGGTGGGAGATGAGCGAAGAAGATATCGCCAAGTGCATGAACGCCACCACCTGGCCTTATGCTGACCTTGGCTATTTCCGCGGCGGCGGCTTCAGCTCTCGCTATCTCACCAGGGCCGAAATGCCGATGACCATGATTAGACTTAACCTCGTCAAAGGCCTTGGACCTGTCCTTCAAATCGTTGAAGGCTACAGCGTCCATCTCCCCGACGAAGTTTCCGACAAACTTTGGAAGAGGACCGATTACACGTGGCCCTGCACCTGGTTTGCTCCTCGCCTCACCGGCAAAGGTCCCTTCACCAGCGCTTATGAGATCATGAACCATTGGGGCGCTAACCACGGTGCCATCACCTATGGCCATATCGGCGCTGACCTCCTCACCCTGGCCTCGATCCTCCGCATCCCTGTCGCCATGCATAACGTCGAAGATAAAGACGTTTATCGCCCGGCTGCCTGGGGACTATTCGGGTCCGACCTTGAGGGTTCCGATTTCCGCGCTTGCGAAGCCTACGGCCCGATGTATAAAAACGTCCGCAAATAATTGATAGCTGAACACTTGGCCCCTCCAAAAACGGAGGGGCCTTTTGCTTTGAGGAGAAAAGTGCAATGGGTTTCGAAAAATGTGTTTTTGCGGTGTTTTTTATTTGAATGGCTTTTTGCGCTTATTCGTTAGTTTATTAGCGCGTGGCTATGAATTATGTGCTTGAAAGTTTCGAGTCTTCTTTTTATAATTCAACACGCTTCTGTCGCAAGGCAAAAGCCCATGCCCGAATGGTGGAATCGGTAGACGCGTTGGACTCAAAATCCAATGTCTGATGAGGACGTGCCGGTTCGAGTCCGGCTTCGGGCACCAATTGATGAATAGGCTCCGTTGCTTTGATGAAATGGGGCTTTTTATTTGCAAACGATTTATCTTCCGATTGGGAAGAATCAATCGGAAAGGCATCAAAGAGGCGATTTTCCACTCAAATTGTTGTCGATACCGCTATTGCTAACGAGGAAAAACGGCGCTTTGCTCGTTTTACGAAACCTTTTGTTTCAAGCCTTGAATAGTTCAATTTAGGCCAATTCTTAAGCTGAGCATCGCAAAAGTGTTAAATGAGAATGCACAAAAATGTTAAATATGTTCTATTTCAAATGATGTGAAACAAAATGGGTGGATGTAAACAACCCACTCCAACCCCCTCGAGGTCAGATGCCTCCAGTTGTTTAAGTGTTTCAGATCATTTGAGAACTAACAAGCGTTGACTAGATAATTCCTTTTTTACTCAACTTGTTCAAAATTCCCCTAGGCGTTTAAATAATAAAGCCATGTTTCAATTCGTTTTTTCAGGTATCGACTTCTCACATAAGCTCGATGAAAAAGAAAAGCCCACGGAAAACTATGAAAAGCACCTCCATTATTTCTACGAAATCGTCTATTTCGTTCGCGGCAAGGTGAATTATCACGTTGAAGGAGAATCCAAGAAATTGAACTATGGGGATTTGGTTTTCATCAATGCCGGTCGAAACCATTTTGCCGAGCTTGATCTCTCGGAATCCTATGAACGGTACGTTTTGAAGTTCAATGGCGGCTTATTGCCTCCTTATCTCCAAGCCCATATCAAAGAGATTAAAACGTTCCATAACCTCTCGCCGATTATTGCAGGGACTTTTGGGAACCTCGACCTCTATGTCGAAAACTATCCCAAAGAAGAGACTTACCTCCTTCTTCAAAGCGAGCTTCAAAAGCTATTGGTGTTTATCCTTAATGACGAAAGCGAAATCTCAACCGTCTATGATGAGAACATCTCCGAGATTATTCGTTGGATCGATGAGCACATCGAAGAGAAGATAACATTGAAACGAATTGTCTCGACCTTCAATTACTCTTCCTCTCAAATATGCAACGCGTTTAAGAAAAGCGTGAAGATGCCGCTTATGAAAATGGTGAAGGCCAAGAAACTCATCGCCGCTAGAAACGCCATTGAGGCTGGTGAAAAAAAGAACGAGGTCGCTTTGCGCTACTCGTTCGATAATTATTCAACGTTTTATCGTCTTTACGTTAAGACGTTTCATGAATCGCCCAATGGCAAGAAGAAGGATTAGCGCTGCACGCGCCCTGAGCCGTCTCCTGCCATCAACGTTTCGACTTCCTTTACGCTGACGTGGTTGAAATCGCCGGGAATGGTGTGTTTTAACGCGCTTGCGGCCACGGCGAACTCAATGGCTTTTTGGGGCTCTTTGTAGCTCAATAAGCCGTGGATGACTCCGGCTGCGAAGGAATCGCCCGCCCCAACGCGGTCAACGATGCGGACGGCGTATTTCTTCGACAAATAGAAGTTCTCGCCGTCATAGAGGAGCCCGCTCCAATTGTTGTCGCTCGCGCTTAAGGATTCGCGGAGGGAGGTCGCTATATACTTGAAGCCGAATTTCTCCTTCATCTGCTTGAAGACGCTTTCGTAGCCCCCGATGTTTAATACGCCTTGGGTGACGTCGCTATCCTTGGCTTTGAAGCCAAGGCATTTCTCCGCGTCTTCTTCATTGCCGATGCAAACGTCGACATAAGCCATAAGCCTGCTCATGACCTCGATTGCTTTTTCGCTTGTCCAAAGCTTCTTGCGGAAGTTGAGGTCGCAGGAAATCGTGCAGCCGTGCTTCTTCGCCGCGATGCAAGCAAGCTCCACTAGATGGGCCACCCTGTCGTTTAAAGCCGGGGTGATGCCCGTGAAATGGAACCAATCCTTGCCTTCGAATATGGAATCGAAGTCGAAGTCATCCTCGCTCGCTTCGTAGATTGAGGAATATTTGCGGTCGTAAATAACCGTGGAAGCGCGCATGGAGGCCCCGGTTTCTAGATAATAGATACCAAGCCTTTCTCCTCCCCGGGATATATAAGAGGTGTTGACCCCATATTTCCTCAAAGCGTTAAGCGCGGCGTCTCCAAGCGGATTTTCGGGGAGCTTGGTGACGAAGGAAGCGTCGTGGCCATAATTAACAAGGCTGACCGAGACATTGGCTTCTCCGCCTCCGTAATGGACATCGAAACTTTGGGATTGGATGATCCTGGAATTTAAGGGCGAGGAAAGGCGAAGCATGATTTCGCCGAAAGTGACGATTTTAGCCATTTTAGATATTCTCCTTCACGATTTTACGTGCAGCTAAGCAGTTTTGGACAATCTCTTCGTGGGTGCCTTTCGTTAAGAAAGAGCCCCCAACCGCGAAGATTTTTGGATTTGAGACGAATTCTGCGAGGTTTGACAAATCGACTCCTCCCGTGGGCATAAAGGAGACGGAAGGGAAGGCCGCCCCCATGGCTTTGATGGCCTTAAGCCCGCCGAAGACGCCTGCGGGGAAGAACTTCAAATGATTCATCCCAAGGGATAAGGCCTTCATGATTTCCGTGGGGGTCACTACGCCGGGCAAATAAGGAACGTCTTTTTCTTTGCAGACTTCGTAAACCTCTTCGGAAAGCCCAGGGGAAACGATGAACTTCGCGCCGGCTTCGATGGCGTCGTAAGCTTGCTCTTTGTTGATGACCGTTCCGGCCCCAATCAAGGCGCTTGGGAATTCTTCCGTTAATAAAGCGATAGATTCCTTAGCGGCAGCGGTGCGGAAGGTAATCTCGGCGACGGGGACGTCGCCTTCGATGAGGGCGGACATCAAAGGCTTTGCCTCCTCGACTTTGTCGATGACGACGACTGGCACGATTTTGATGCGTTTGATTTTGTTGATTACTTCATTATTCATATATGTTTGCCTTTCTTAGTCTTCAAAGTATGTTTTGGCGTTATCGTAGCAGACGCTCTTGACCATTTGCGATAGTGTTTCCTCGTCAAATGGGATTTGGCCGTTTTCCACGAGCCTTCCAAGATAGTTGCATAAGACGCGCCGGAAGTATTCGTGCCTAGCGTAGCTGAGGAAGCTTCTTGAGTCCGTGACCATTCCAACGAAGGTTGATAGGAGGCCGACGTTGGAGAGCACGCTCAATTGCCGTTCCATTCCCTCTTTGTTGTCGTTGAACCACCAAGCTGCGCCCAGTTGCATCTTTCCTCTTGTTTTGCCGTCTTGGAAGCAATAGGCAAGGGCCGCTAAAGCCATCCAATCCCTCGAATCGAGGGAGTAGAGGATGGTTTTCGGAAGTGATCCCTCCTTATCTAGAAGAGAGAACATCTTCGAAAGATAAGGAATGATTTCGCCTTCGTTAATCGCGTCGAAGCCGCTGTCAACGCCAACGAGGTTGTACATCCTTTCGTTGTTGTTTCTAGAAGCCTTTAGATGCAGCTGCATGGCAAAACCGTATTTCGCGTAAAGCCTTGCCAAATCCAAAATCAGATTGCTTTTGAAATTCAAAGCCTCCGTTTCGCTTATTTCGCTTTTTTGCAGGGTTTTTGCAAAGATATTCCCCTTTTCCTCCGACGAAAGCTCTGCAAAATAAAGCTTTTCGATGGAGTGATCGGAGATGAAGGACCCGTTCTCCTTGAATAAACGTAGGCGCGCCTCAAGGGCTTTAAGCAAAGAAGCATAGGAACTGATTTCAACGCCCGCTTTAAGGCCTAACGCTTTGATGTAAGAGACGTATTCATCGTTAGCTTTGATATTGGTTGCCTTGTCGGCCCTAAATGTGGGGGCGACGTGAATCGCGTTGGTTTTGTCTTGTAGCAGGGCCTTGTGGTATTGGAGGTCTTCTAAGGGGTCGTTAGTGGTCGCCAAAGCAGCGACGTTTGACTGCTTAAGCAAGGCGCGAACGCTTAAGCTCGGCAATTTTGAATTGAGGATTTCATAAAGCTCCTCATCTTTGAAACTAAGGGGATCATCAATCCCAAAATATCTTTTGAGCTCCAAAAGGGACCATTCGTAAAGCGGGTTCCCCATGGCTTGACGGAGGGTCTTCATCCACATGAGGAATTTCTCCTTTTGCGGTTTATCCCCCGTGATGAAATCTTCGCTGACTCCGTTTGCGCGCATCAAACGCCACTTGTAATGATCGCCGTGCTTGTTCTCGTCGATGAGCCAAAAAGAGGTGATCGAGTCGAATTTTTTGTCTTCGTAGATTTCTTGAGCGTCCAAATGGTTGTGAAAATCGAATATCGGGCACTTTTCGGCGTACCGATGGTAAAGGGTCTTCGCCCATTCGTTCGTTAGCAGAAAGTCTTCGTCCATGTATTTCATGCAGACATTCCTTCCTTTTCTGTCTATACGTTAGAAGTCTATGAAGAGAATTCATAGATAACAATTGCAATTTTTCGATAAAAGCATTGCATAATTTCTAGTTAAGATTTCCTTCTCAAATAACGGTTCTTGCTCATTAATGAAGATAACCCTCGATTAAACAACTTTTTGCAATATATTAGGCAACTTTTTGCAATATTTTTCTTCGCCATCAACGTCTATATTTATGGGGAAGCAAATAATGGAGGCCAAAATGAAGCTGTCTTTTAGATGGTATGGCGAAAATGATTCCATCGGATTGAACCAAATTCGCCAAATCCCAAACATGTATTCGATCGTCACCGCTCCTTATGACGTCAAGCCCGGTGAGGTGTGGAAGCTCTCGTCCCTGCTAAGGCTAAGGAAGGACGCCGAGGACGCCGGGCTTAAAATGGAAGTCATTGAGTCGATCCCGGTTGTTGAGGAAATCAAATACGGCGCGCCCAATCGCGACGTATTCATCGATAACTACATCGAGAACATTCGCTTGTGCGCGGAAGTGGGTGTCCGCTGCGTTTGCTATAACTTCATGCCCGTCTTCGATTGGCTTAGGACGAACATGCACCACGTTAATAAAGACAGAAGCAATTCCCTTTCCTATTCCTACGAAGACTTTAAGAAAGTCGACCCGAATCATCTCCATCTTCCCGGATGGGATGAATCTTATTCTCAAGAAGAGCTTGGAAAACTCCTTTCCATCTATAAAGGCATCTCCCATGAACAGCTTTTCGAGAATCTCGTTTATTTCTTGGAGAGAATCATGCCGGTATGTGAGGAAACCGGAGTCAACATGGCCATTCATCCCGACGATCCTCCATGGGACGTCTTCGGACTCCCTCGCATCGTTTCTAGCGAAAAAGATTTTGACGCCCTATTTGAAGCGGTGCCCTCAAAGCGTAATGGCTTGACCTTCTGCACGGGCTCATTGGGGGCTTCGAAGAAAAACGACCTCATCAAGATGGCTGGCAAATACGCCAAAGAAGGAAGAATCTATTTCGCCCATCTAAGAAACATCCTCTATACCGATGACAACGACTCCTTCGTCGAAGTCGGTCACAACACGTTTGAGGGAAGCTTAGACATGGGGCGGATCGTCTTGGCCCTTGTTGAAAACGGTTTTGATGGCTATGTTCGCCCTGACCACGGCCGCAACATTTGGGGCGAAGAAGGGAAACCCGGATATGGCCTTTACGATCGCGCCTTAGGGGCCGCTTACATCAACGGGCTATTTGAAATGGCTGAAATCAAATTGAAATAAGAAAGGAAACAAAAATGAAATTACCATTTGACATCAATTTCGAAGGAAAAGTCGTTGCCATCACCGGGGCCGCCGGCGTCATCTGCTCTGAGCTCAGCAAAGCTTTCGCTTTGGCGAAGGCGAAGGTTGCCATCCTTGACTTGGATTTAGGGAAAGCCAATCAAGTTGCTGAGGGAATCAGAAAAGAAGGCGGAATTGCGGAGGCTTTTGCCATCAATTGCCTCAAGAAAGAAGAAATCGTCGCTTGCCACGAGGCTGTTAATAAGACTTTTGGCAAGATCGATATCCTCGTTAACGGGGCTGGTGGAAACAATCCGAAAGCCAGCACCGACGATGAATTCTTCGACCCCGCCAAAGAAGGCCTCAAGACTTTCTTTGACCTCGATCCCAACGGCATCGAATTTGTGTTCAACCTCAATTTCCTTGCCACCCTTTTGGTTACTCAAGAATTCTCAAAAGACATGGTCGGCAAAGAAGGGTGCTCCATTCTCAACATCTCCAGCATGAATGCCTTCACCCCTCTTACGAAAATCCCCGCCTATAGCGGTGCGAAGGCAAGCGTGTCCAACTTCACCAAGTGGCTGGCTGTGTATTTCTCCAAAGTCGGCATCCGCGTGAACGCCATTGCCCCGGGTTTCTTCAGCACGACGCAGAATAAGGCCCTTCTTTGGAACGCAGACGGCACGCCCACTGCGAGGACTCATAAGATTCTTAACAATACCCCCATGGGACGCTTTGGCGAGGTCAATGAGCTTGTTGGCGCTACGCTTTTCCTCTCTAGCAGCGAAGCCGCTTCCTTCATTACCGGCGTGGTTTTGCCTATCGATGGGGGATTCTCTTCCTATTCCGGCGTTTGATCGAATATAGCCTACGCTGAAAACAAAATAAAGGCCCCCGGTGAATTCTTGAAATGCTTCTTGAATTTAACGGGGGCTTTTTTATTTAGCTTTGGGAAAGGTTTGTTCTAAAACGTCGATAGGTTTATGCCGACAGCGGTTTAGTAACTTTCGGCGTGCAATATAAGGATGGAGTTAAACTTTATTCTTCGGTTGTAGTGGCGGTGTATCCGCAGACGGAGCACACGCTCTTGCCGTCTTGATCGACGAAGTTATGCGTGCCCCAATCAAAGTTTTCGTAAGCGCACTCATTGCACTCGTGCCAGTGAGCAGTTTCGCTATAAGACCATTCAGGAAGAGCGCCGTGTTCAACGGTTGGGGGAGTGCTTTGGTATTTGTTTGAGTATTTGACGACGTGGGCTTCGCCATTTTTCGGAACGAAGGAGCTATAGGAAGTGGGGGCGACGCCATCCACGGTCAATAGCTCATAGTTCTTGAGAATATCGCGAGGATAGAAACGCTTGTTCGCGTCCCATAGATAAGCGATGTGAAGGCTTTCGGATTTGACGCCATCTGCTTCGCTTTCGAAGGTTGTCAAAATGACGGATTTGCCTTCCGTAGGTGTGAACTGCAGATAAACATCATAGGATTCCTTATCTGTGACTACGCTGGTAAAGCGGCTCTCCCTCTTTTCGTCTAAATAGAATTCAAAGGCGTTATCTTCATCGCTGAAATTCACAAAGTGCCCAATTTGAGATAGGGTAGCGTTCCGCAAATGTAGGCGGCTATAAGAAAAAGGAAGTCCCACAATTAAGCCGCCAAAAAGAAAGAGAAGGCACCATGAAGGCTTTAGCATAAGAGGCCGTCTCCTTGGACCTTGTCGAAGTCTTCACTTCCTATTCCTTCGACCCGTCTTTGCGGGGCGAGTTTTACACGAGCAACCGCATCGAGGAATTCAGCGAGGAGATAAAGTTTTTGGCCAAGAAGCGCGTCTGATTCATGAATGAGGACGTCAGGGAGTAAATGCTTCGTCTTCCTTTATTGCGACGAGGCGATTAAGAGGAAAGGGATGATGGTTGGAGACGCATTTCTTGTCTGCTTGCCCAATACTAGAATGCCTGCGGCAAGGAATTCTTTTCACAACTTTCAACGCAATCTTGATTGGGGGCAAATACAGGCCTAGAGAGGCAAAACCTTCGTTTTGTGTTAAAAAGCACATTTTACGAATTCGTTTTGTGCTAAAAATTACACTTTACGAAAGTTTGAAGTCTAATTTAACTGGATTCTATAGGACGAAACGACTTTAAAAAGGTAAATATCCGATGAACTGATTAAATGGAAACAGCAACCCCGATAAAGCACCTCTTATTTCGATGGGCTAAGGCAAGCGGGGAAGGGCTGCGTTGTGTCGAATTTCGCGTATGTGTCTTATTCCGCCTCTTTTACGCCCTTTAATTCTTCCTTCAACGCCTTTCTTTTCTTGAAGACGTGGAACAAGCGGAGGAACCAGGCTAAGGGGATGAAGACCTTCGTTTTGTAGAACCAAGGGTAATAGCTCTTGTAGAAGCTCATCCTCGGGAAGATTCTCCTGAAGATGTATTTCGCTTTGCTTCCTTCTTGGCTAACCGCGTGTTTGGCGAGGTTCCCTTTATTCCCGTATAGCCCGTTGCTAAGCATATTGAGGAACATGCCTTCCTCTTCTTGGCTTAGGGCATCCCCATCAAAGAGATGCTTCACCAAAGAAAGCGACTCTTTGACGAATCCATCGAGGTTTATCTTTTTGAATTCGCCATAGATGTAATCCCAATCCAAATCCGGGTATTTCTTCAAATAGACCTCAATATCGAATAAAGACCTCGCCCCTGACCCAGATTCTGAGATGTGCTTGTAGAAGTGGGCCATGAAATAGATGAACCCATCTTCCTTCGATAACGCCCTTTCGTATCCTTTAACGGGTTTCCCTTTTTCTAAATACCCTTTGAAGTATTTCAAGAACCCCTGGATGATGGGGTCGTTGACGCTTCCTTCGAAAAGCTCTCTATGCATCTCGAAGTTGAAGAAGGGCTTTTTTTGGTAGGCGTCGTGATAGCCCTTCCCGTAGAATTCCACTTCGTAATCGTTATCTAGGAAGTAACGCTTGACCTCTTTCGCGTATTCGCTATCGAAGAGGATGTCATTGTCCGCGAACTGTCGGCTGCCATAATCCTTATAAAGCGCGTTGAAGAGAATCCCCTTCAAGGGCATATAGGCAATCCCGTTTTCATCGAGAAAAGAATAGAGCTTTTCCCTCTCTTTTTCGAAAAGGACCGTCTTTCTTATGTTCATCGAAAGCAGCCCATTGAGCTTGGCTTCTTTCTCTTCGCCTAAAACAATCCCTTGGGATTTGAGGGCTAAATAAGTTATGAGCAATATCCCGTTGGAACTGGCTAATCCTAACAAAGGATCAATGTCTTTCTCTGGGATTTCAAGATTCCCTTGCTCTCCTTCAAGGTAATGGCTTAATAGGAGAAACAACGTTTTCCCTAGCCTTAACGTCTCTTCCTTTTCCATGGCTATTCCTCAAACCTCACAACTTTAAAATCCTTGCCTAGGACATCTTCGCGATGGGTGATGCATAGAACGGTCTTCTCTTTAAGACGGGAGAGATTTTCCCCTATTCTTCTTGAAGTGGCTTCATCCAAAGAAGAGAAGGGTTCATCTAATAGCAAAATGGGCTTATCCGAATAGAGGGCCCTTGCTAGGGATAGCCTTTGCAATTGCCCGATGGATAGGCCTCCCCCGGCTTCGTTAAGCAAGGTGAGGTCTCCTTGCTCTAGGGAAATAAGGAATTCCTCGCAGCAAGATAATTTATAGGCTTCCTTTAATCTTTCTTCATCGATTTCCCTTGAAAAGAAAGCGACGTTATCCCTAATGCTTCCTTTGAGGATGAGCATCTCCTGAGGAACATAGGCGAAGAGGTTCCTATCCTCTTCGTTTATATCTCTATACCCATTTTCAAAACGCATGCTGATTTGCCCTTCGCTAGGAGAATATAGGGAGAGGATCAACTTGAAGAGGGTCGATTTGCCAATGCCAGAATGCCCTAGCAAAGCGACGTGTTCCCCTTTATTAAGGGAGAGGTTAATTCCAGAGAGGACTTCTTTTTCTGGCGAATAGGAGAAGCTTAGGTCCTTGACCTCTAGCCCTAGGAAGGCGTCGTATTCCTTATTCGTCTCCTCTAAAGAATATTCCTTCACCTGATGGGCTTCTTCATCCATGATGAGTCTTTGGGCGGACCCTAGAAGCGCGTAGTAGCGCGGCAATATCGAGGTGAGGTTCCCAATGGGGGCTTGTATCTCGGTAAGAAGCGCGACGATGGAGGTCAATGAGGGGATGTCTAATTCCCCATTCAAAATCTTGAACCCGCAGAAGAGGATTCCGAAGAGGTATCCCCCATAATACAAAACCAAGAAGCCCAAAGAGCAAATAATCGAAAGGCCATCGCGCCTTATCTTCGCTTTCTTGTAGGAGGCTAAGCGGATATCCCCCAAAGCGTTGGCCACGTCCTCTTTGACGAAGGAATGGATGATGGATAGACCTCCCAAAGATTCGGAGAGGAACACCTTGTATTCCCCTTCCTCCTCCATCAAGGCGCTATGGTATTTGCGGAGCCTCTTCCTAAGCAAAAAGGTCAGCAGGAGAAGAAGGACGCTGATGGGAAGCAAGATCAGCCCAAACTGCGGGGAAATGTAGATGATGAGGGTAAACGCGGCGATGAACTGCACGCTCATCCTCCCCAGTATCGGAACGATGGAAAGGATGTTGGTGGCGACGACGTTGACGTCGCTAGTGAGCCGATTGATCCATTCCTCCTTATGGAGGGATTTGACTTTTGAATAGGGGGATAGCAGTAATTCCTTATAAAGTCTCCTCCTCAAGGAATTCTCAATCTCGGTTGAGGCGTATTCATAGAGGAAGCGGTAAAGGCAAGTGAATAGGAAGATCAAAACGACGATCCCTCCCATCGAAGCAACGGAAACGATGAAATAGGATTGATCCATCTTCGTCAAAGCGTCGGTGATGAACTTCAAACAGAAGGCGAATCCCACGCTCAATAAGCCCAAAAAGACCTGTATCAGGCTCAGGGACACAAGGTAATGCCTCTTTCCCCGTATCGAATTCGATATCCAATGCAGTATCTCTTTGTTTTTCACTTTTTGAATGCTTTTCTGATGCAACGCTTGCTTTTGAGCAAGAAGGCTTTGAGGTAGAAGAAGTGGACGCAGCAGAAGGAGTTGAATTTCTTATCCCTATCTAAATCGATTGAACTCCCATCCTTTTTGTCGATGCACTTCAATCTCCCAAGCACCGACTCTTTCTTTATGGGCTCGTCCCTCCAGGAGTTGTTGTCTCCTGCAAGGATGAGGATCCCGTTCTTTTTAATCTTGATGAGCCGGTGAAGGATATAATGCCCCTTGCTGTCTTTATATAGAAGCACGTCCCCTCTTTTTATGGGGCGGTCCAACTTCACGATTCTAAGGACGTCGCCCCCGTTGTTGATAAGGGGGTACATCGAATAGCCCTCGGAGGTGTAGGTGAGCTCCCCCTCGCTTTCAAGCAAGGACTCAAAGCTTGCCTTAGACGAGGGCATGGATCCCCTCTAATTGGGCAATGACGTTATCGATGTCCTTGGATAGGGTCTGCCTAGGGACGGAAGGATACTCTTTGGTGAATTTCTCCAATATCTCCTCCTTGGTGGTCTCTTCTTGCAAATAGGAGACAATCTCCTCCGCGGTGGCGTTTAGCCTCACGATTCCGCGGAAAGTTTCGGCGGAGCCCCCGCTAGCGAGCAATATGGCCCCGTTCTCCCCCTTATGCACGATGAAGTCTTCCTTTAGTTTCATAATGCCTTCCTTTCTAGCATTCCTTCGTATGTCGTCTTAGCCGCATTCGTCTCCATATTGGCCCTTAGATCATAGATGTCCGTCTCGCTTAGCAATCTATCGAGTAGGGGCAATACCCGTAGCAAGGCCTCCTTGTTTCTAGGGATATAAATCTGCTCAAGGAGGAATCTATAGGCTTCCTTCTTATTCATCCTCGAGATGGAATTGGATTCGCTTCTAGACAAGAAGGCGATTCCCTTCAAAGGATAGCAGACGTTATTCGACCGCCTCTCCTTCCCGTCCCATGGGGTTCCATAGACGTATATCCCGTCCTTCTTAAACGACAGTAGGGGTTTATCGTCATTGATGTAATCAATCTCATCCCCGTAGACTGATTTGAGCAACCCCACATGAGTGGATTTCCCCACCCCCGAATGGGCGGATACGCAGTAGGCACCCTCCTTGTATGAGAAAGAAGAGCAATGAAAAAGGATGATGTCATCATAAGCAAGCTTACCGACAATCATCCTATAAAGGCAGGATAGTTCTACCGAGCCATACATCCCCTTATTGCAATCAAGGTTCTTCTCCCTTTGGATGTCTGCTTCCCCAATCTGGAAGCAATAATCCTCGGGCAAAGAATCCAAGACGATGTAATCCCTGCAATATTCCTTCGTGGAGGGCTCAAAACAAGAGACTCTTAGGATTTTGCCCGCGAGTTTCATCTTGAATTCCACCATGCCCGTAATTCTAAGTCCAACGCCCCTTTAAGAAAAGAGAGGGCGACCCTATGGGATTTCATCGTGAATTGATGAAAATCTCCTAAGGCTTTGCAAATTCTATTTTTGGTATGTTCCTCTCCCTAACGAGGGTGATAGAATACCTCTCGATTGAGTGCCGTTCATTCTGAAGGCGTTTGGTCAAAAAAACATAGAAAGAGGAAAACTTATGAAACGATTGGCGATTCTAAGTAGTTTGGCTTTGCTTGCCTCTCCCTGTTTCAGCTCCGCTATCTGCAATGGAGGCGCGTTGAATCAAGGGAGAGTTTTTAATGCCGCGGCAGAGGGGGGGGACGATAGTTCCTCAATAGTCGATGGATATATAAAGTCTACCGGGACGATAACGTTTGGAACTAGCGTTGGCATGGCAAATATTACCAAAGCAGCTACTAAAGACAGTTTTTCAAAATTGTATACTTGGGCTTCGGACGCTTCCGTTTCTGCTCCGACCGTCAATTCCATTTCTTATTGCTATTTTAATGGCAAAGATAGCAATGGCGGTTATGCAATGAGACTCAGTGCGAGCAAAAACGCTGGGTCACTTGTTTTTAGTTTTGGAGAAGAAGGGGCGATTATCAGCGAAGTCACCATAAATGCCTGCGTTGAAAAAAGCGGCGATACAGGATGCATTAAAGTGGCCTTCGATAACGAAACCGCCAAGAACGAAGCCGCATCTTCGTTTAATTGCACCGATTGGACTGATTTTGTTTTTTCTGATTTGGATGGCGGGAATCAAACTGCTACAAAAACAGTCACGATATCGGGCGCAAAAAAGCAGTATGCATATATCCATACAATTAAATTCACCTATTTAACTAAGATTGTTTCCGAAGCGCCGGTTGTTACATACGATTACGGTGAAGTCAATTACAAAAACATCACTAACTTGGATTTAAAGCCATCGGAAGCCGTTGAAGTCGATGGTACGATCACGAACCCTCTTCCCAAGTCTTATTTATACGAAGACTGGACCGGTCTTTATGAATTCGTGGGTTGGTATACGGACAAGGAAAAGACGAATAGTTTTAGCTCAGACACTAAAATAACCGAAGATATCACTCTTTATGCTAAATGGGATGTTGTCGAAGGCGATGCGTATACCGCTCTTAAAAAATCCGAAACAAAAGCTCAATTGAACTATAAGTATGGATCCATGGCTGAAGGGGTCGGGAACCTTCACTTTTGCGATGATTCTGTAACTCCTAGTGATGCTTCCAATTGGTCTGACGGGTATTATACTTTTTCTGGACTTGGCGACATTAAAGCTAGCGCCGATACTCTGACTAATTGCTACCACGCCGATGGAAAACCGCTAAAAGTCGGAAAAAGCGGCGCAGGCGGCTCGATTACATTTACTTTTTCGGAAAAAATACTTGTTAAAAAATTGGTTATTCATGCTGCACAGTGGAAAGCGATTGAGTCTGTCAAGTTTGCTTTAGCGGCAAATGATGAATCCGCCGGTGAAGGCATTACCGTTAAAGGAACGACTTTTAGTAGTTATGAATCTACGGATCTTAATGGATCTGAACTCGAGAAACTCACCATCACTAGTGACAGTGCGAGATTATACATCTCTCAAATCGAAATTTTTGGTAAGTATGAATCTTCTGAGCCGGGGATGAACATCTCTGACATCGGCATGCGCTTCGGCGCCCTTCTCGAGAAGGCTAATTATGACGCCGTTACCGCGGCCGAAGGGTCTATCGCCAGCTATGGCGTGACCTGCGCCACAAACTTGAATGGATGCGACTCGCTCGTTGCTGCAATCAAAGCCGGTAAACTCGATTCTTCCAGCAGCAATACCTGGACCGAAAATGTTTCCGCGGCTTCCGGTTCCACCCCAATCGGGGTTGCCCAAACCATCGGAAGCGTTGACTACTACGTGTTCAACACCTATATCGAGGTTAATACCACTAGCTTAAATACTATGGTTTACGCCGTTGGCTTCTTGACCCTCGACACCGGGGCTACCGTCTATTTCTCTGAAAGAAGCGCTTCCGTTGCTTCTCTTGCGAAGGAATACATTGACACCGGAGCCTATGACGGCGATATCGCTACGACCCTTGGCTATTTAGCCGCGGGCAAAGTCAGCGAATAACCTAAACCACATTGAATAAAAGGAGTAACTAACAATGGAAAACGAAAAGAAATACGAAACCCCGAGCGTTGAAGTGATCACCTTTGCCGATGAGGACATCATCCGCACCAGCGGCTTCGGGAATGCCTACGACCCCACCATCGGGGATCTTGGCAAGTGGACCATCTGATAGATGAAGTCATCGAGAATAGCCTTCTCCGTTTTATCTCTATCCTTGCTTCTAGTTTCCTGCGGGGGAGGGAAGACGAATCAGTCTTCCTCCTCTAGGGGAAGCTCTGAGACCTCTTCTTCCTCTTCTAGCAAAGAAGAAACCTCGAGCAGCCATAACGAGACCTCTGAAGAATCTTCCTCTAGTAAGAAAGAAGAAAGCGGAGAAGTCAGCCTGCCCTACATTTAAACATTAACGAAAAGCGCCCGTCAGTTAACGATGGGCGCTTTTACGTTCTCTAATTAACTATTCCCCAAGGCTTTTCAGATACTCCTCGACGTTTAAATAAACAATTCCGTTTGGAATGGTTTTGCTTCCCCCTCGGTAGATGACTGCTCTTTTTGTGATCTCTCCATAGCGGAAACTCGTTTGGCTCAACATCTCTTCGTTTACGAGGTGACGGTACTGCTCTTCGGTAAGCATCTCACTATGCTTGATTTCGTAGATTTCGCAAGTTTCGTTCTTTTCATCGAAGATAACCATGTCGAACTCCCCAAAGGGGAATTCGAGCTTGAAGACTTCTTTTTTGGGGAAGGCTAGCTTTGTTTCTAACAAAACGATGTCTTCCATCATCCTTCCTTTGATTTCATTCAGGATGCGTTCAACCACGAGATTTCTCTCTTTTAAGGGCAAAGAGGCGAAAACCTGGTCTTTGCTTAAGGAGGACACAAGCGCTTTTGCTTGGGCATAACGCAGCCCTGGCAAGGCGAAAAGAGTCTGATACCTTGCCTTGGATGAAGGATGAATGCTCCTTAATTCCACGGGGAATATCATATCCAAGGCGCTTAGGTATTCTCCTATCTCTTTTCGGTGAGCTTCTTCTAAGGAAATCTCCCTTTCCTCTTTGTTTTTGATTTCCAAAAGCTCTTTGAGACGGGATGTGACCTTTTCTTTGTCGATGCGATCGAGAACGTGGAAATATTCATCTTCTTCGTTCCTTAGGTTCCTTGCGGATATCCCTAAATCATGGGAAACGAAATCCTCATTAAGCGCTTCAAGGGCGAAACGGTGGTTCATATCTTCAACGACTCTATTTATGACGTTGGTGAGCTCTTTCTTTTGATAGAGGTCATAAAGGTCCCTGAAGTGCCCTCCATCCTGATAACATTCCAAAGAATGCTGGATGTTATTTGCTATGGCGCTATCGACGTAATTATTCAGACAATCCTCATCGTCGAAAAAAGGCGTTCGGTTATAAGAGCCTCCCCCAAACCACATCGTCCCTCCGTATTCTATGTACTTATCGATTCCTCTGATTCCTAAGACCTCTTCGAACTCGCGGTAGGGGAGGAAGGTCGTATGAAGCAATATAGCCCGGTCGAACAAAGAAGAGCTGTAGGCGAAGCGAAAACCCAATGAATCGGTTCCGGAGAGAACGATCTTCATGTCTGAGCAAGCGAAAATGTCCGCGAGGAACCCGGCTCCTTCGATGAAATCGTTTAGCAAAGTCACCTCATCGATGAAAAGGTATCGGTAATGCAAACCCTGCAATGCTTTGATTTGGTCGAAAAGGCTAGACAGGGTTTCGCCTTTATAGATTTGGATGAAGGCGGTGCGGAGAAAATCCTCTTCCTCCATCTCGCTTATCGCCTGGCGAATCAACGTGGATTTGCCGCTTCTCCGCAGCCCATAAAGGATGAGGACTTTACCTTTGTAATCTCCGTAGAGATAATCTTGCAATTTGGCGAAGAGGGCTTTCCTTTTCTTTTTTTCGCCCTCTCCCAATAGGAACACCTCCAAGCGTTTTCCCGTGAGGACATTGCTGCTTAACGTAACGGACTCTTCCTTTTCGCCTTTCCTTTTTCCTTCTGGGAGTAATGCCGATAACGATTTTGCTTCGCGTTCGAGTTCCTTCCTTTGCTTGATTTCCGCTTGAACCTTCATGAAGGCGTCTTCGCTGACGTATTTGGATTTCTTCTTTTTGCCTTCGTTCCATTGGAGGTAATGCCTGGGCTTGCCGTATATCTTCTTCACGGTCAAATAGCCTTTCGGGAGGGAGGCGATTTGGCGTTCTATCTCTTGCAGAGCTTCTTCGATTTCGTTTTCTTTCATATTTCTTTCTGTCCGCGTCGCCTCCTAATTGCATTATAAACACCTTAAAGTAAATGCAAAGGGGGTTAAAGGGGTTATAAACGAAGACGGCATCTTAGACTAAATTCGGTTTTGGGTAACAAAGCGTTAAACCCTGCCCAAAAGAAAGCTTCCCATCGAGAAAACAGTAGCTTTATTAAGAGCTCACGAATACTCCGAAAAGTATACCTTAAATCAAAATGTATACCATAAAAGTATACCATAAAGTATACCATAAATTTTTTGCTTGCCCTTGTTAGACCCCTTCGGATGGAGCCGAAAAACTGCATCAGACTGCTGTTTCACGCTTTCTAAAAATGTTAAGGATTATTTGCCTTTTCTAATCGTATATGATACGCCCGTAAAGGAGATATTTATGGCAAGCAAGAAGCATCAATGGACCCTTGGCGAAAAGGAGTGCATGGCCAAATACGAAGAATACAAGAAAGAGCATCCCGAAACCCGGAAGAACCTCACGAAACTGGTTAAGCACATCAACATGCTCAACCCCTTCCCGGATCAGTATTCTTGGGAATACATCTTCTTCGATAGGCTTTTAAGCGACGAGCAGGTCGATTTCCTGCTCAAGATAAAGCTCCGTCACGAATACACGATCGATGAACTTTCCAAAATCTATGGCAAAGACATCGTTTCCACCGCCAAATTCATCAACGATTTGGTCAACATCGGCATCTTGGAATACTGCACCGAAAAGGATTCCTCAATCGATAAAGTCAAAATGCCAGTGTTTGCCCCTGGGGGAATGGAGAACACCGCCTACACGGCCTCTATTTTGGAGCATAGCCCCGAAATCGCCCCCGCCTTCCTTAATTACATCCTCGACCTGCAGAAGATGATTTCCGCCTTCGTTCCCCATGGCAACGCGCTTATGCGCACCATCCCGGTGGAGAAGGCCATTCAAAACGAAAGTAGGAAGGTCAGCACCGACGAAGTCTCCCATTGGCTGGATTGGGCCGAGAAAGAGGGCTGCATCGCCGTTGGATATTGCGAATGCCGCAGATTGAGGAGAATGGTCGGAGAAGGCACCGCCGACTTAGAAGGGGAGTGGTGCATCTCCTTGGGCAAGCTCGCCTCTAGCCTCGTCCGCTCGGGCAAGCACCGCAAACTCACCCGCCAAGAAGCCGAGGAGATCCTCAAGAAAGCCGAAGACAAGGGCTACGTCCATCAATTGTCCAACGTCGACGGCAAGGACTATTCCTGCTTTATCTGCAATTGCCCTTGGGATACCTGCATGGCCTTGAAGACCAGCTGGTACACCTCTTCGCCCAATCTTTCATCGTCGAATTATCGCGCTAAAGTCGATCCTAGCAAATGCGTCGCCTGCGGGGGATGCGTCGAAGTCTGCCCCCAAAACGCGGTCAAGCTCGGCGAGAAGCTCTGCACCAAAGAGCATATCCGCATCAAGCCCCACGAAGTTCCCGGGAATCACCTTTTCTTCGGCAAGAAGCAGTGGGAGGGCAACGATTTCTTAACCAATAGGCAAAACGTCTATAAGGAAACCGGGACCGCCCCCTGCAAAGTCGCTTGCCCCGCCCACATCGCCGTGCAGGGCTATCTTGAACTTGCGAAGCAAGGCCGTTACGAAGAAGCCCTCGCCCTCATTAAGAAAGAAAATCCCTTCCCTGCCGTCTGCGGCTCCATTTGCCATAAATACTGCGAGCAAGTTTGCACCAGGGGAACTCTTGACGCCCCGGTATCCATTGATGAAGTTAAGCGTTTCCTCGCTCTCCGCGACTTGAATTCGGAAACGCGCTATATTCCTGAGAAATACTATACCTCCGGCCATAAAATCGCCGTCATCGGCGCCGGCCCTGCAGGGTTATCCTGCGCCTATTACCTCGCAATACTTGGCCATTCCGTCACCGTTTTCGATAAGAACGCCATCCCTGGCGGCATGATGAGATACGGCATGCCTAGCTTTCGCTTGGAGAAGGATTTGGTGAATGCTGAAATCGAAGCCGTCAAAGCCCTCGGAGTGGAGATTAAATGCGGCGTGGAAGTCGGGAAAGACATCACGCTTCAGCAGCTCCGCGAAGAAGGCTACAAAGGCTTCTACCTCGCCATCGGCTGCCAAGGCGGCAGGAAGCTCGGCGTTCCCGGGGAAGAAAGCGAGAACGTCATCTCCGGCGTCTCCTTCCTCCACGCCTACAACGAATCCGGGTATCCGCTCCACGGCAAAGTCGTTGTCGTTGGAGGCGGCAACGTCGCCATGGACGTCGCTAGGGCGGCGAAGCGCTCTGGCGGAGAAGTGAGCATGTATTGCCTTGAATCTAGGAAGGAAATGCCCGCTTCAAAAGATGAAATCGAAGACGCTTTATCCGAAGGAATCGAAATCCATAACGGATGGGGCCCATTGGAAATCGAAAATAGCGACGGCAAGGCCACTGGCATCGTCTTCAAGAAATGCCTAAGCGTAAAAGACGCTTCCGGCAAGTTCGCCCCCGTCTACGATGAAACGCAGATCGCAGAGGAAGAGGCTAGTTATATCCTCACCGCGATCGGACAAAGCGTAGAGCTAGGCGGATTGCTTGAAAATAGCGAAGTCGAAACCCGCAGGGGAGGCTTCATCCTCGCCGATTCATGGACCTACCAAACCAAGCAAAGTGACGTCTTCGTTGGTGGCGACGTCTATTCCGGCCCCCGTTTTGCAATCGATGCGATCGCCGCGGGCAAAGAAGGCGCGGATTCCTTGCATCGTTACGTCCACGAAGGCCATTCCTTGACCTTGGGGAGGGTGAGGCGAGACAACTTCACCGCGATCGATAAGGACAACCTCTCCGAGATCAAGGATTACGACCATACGCCCCGTCAATACGTCAACCTCGATAAGAGCAAGGAACTGACCGCCCATGACCCGCGCCTTCCCTTCACCGAGGCCCAAGTCAAAGCCGAGGCTTCCCGTTGCCTTTCTTGCGGCAGGGCCATCGTCGATGAGGGCATCTGCATCGGGTGCGGGCTTTGCACGACGCGCTGCAAATTCGACGCGATTTCTCTCCACGCCATGGCTAAGCCCAAATGGGGTCCTGATTATGAGCACCTCGTCGGCGCGGTGCTAAAAGAGGAGGGCGCAAGGATCGGCAGAACCATCGCTAGACCCTTCCAAGGCAAGAAGGACCTCAATAAGTAATGCACGAAATCGGCGTTTTAGACAAAGCAATCAAAGAGATAAGGAAAGTCGCTTCCGAGAACAACATCGCTTCCCTTAAGGGAGTGACCTTCCAAGTCGGGGAAGCCAGCGGTTATCTCACTCGCTTCTTCGAGGAATATTTCCCCATCATGACGGAAGGGGATCCCTTGTTTGATAACTGCAAGCTCACCATTCAAGTCACCAAAGCGGAGGCCATCTGCTTAGAGTGCCATTCCCTGTATAACGTCATGGCCCAAAAGGGCAAATGCCCCAAATGTGCCTCTAGGGAAAAGCAGATGATCGGCGGCCAAGAGTTCTTGGTCAAAGACCTAAGCTATTAAGCTCAATGCCCGGTTCCTAATTCTTCAGGGACTGGGCTTTTCTTGTGACTAAGGTTGTTGCGTCGGGAATTTCTCAATATGCCTCTTTATCTATGGAGTGAAGCAAATATTGCCTATTTGCTCAGTATATGCTCAGTTATTGCTCATGTTTCATGGCTTGAGATAAAATGGCGTTGGAGGCCCATGCTTGATGGATAAGGAATATCTTCTGGAATTAATCAAAAACAACGAATGCGAATGGGTTGAATTCAAGCAGAACTGGTTCGACAAAGACCAGTTGGGCCAATATATCAGCGCCATGTCCAACGCCGCGGCATATCATGGCGAGGATTACGCCTATTTCATTTGGGGTGTTGAAGACGGAACCAAGCGTATCGTCGGGACGGATTTTGATTACGACATCGACGTCAAGAACGAGCCCTTGAAGTATTATCTGGCCAGACTACTAAAGCCTAGCATTTCCTTTTTCTTCGAGACTTTTGAGCTTGAGGGCAAAAAAGTGGTGTGCCTATCCATTCCTGCGGCTAGGCGAATCATGACCGAATTCGACAAGGAACGTTACATCCGAATCGGGTCGAGCAAAGAATCGCTTAGGAAATACCCTGAAAGAGAAATCGACTTAGCCGTGATTTTAAGAAACGGATTGCCGACGATCATCAATACCGCTTCGCTCAACCAAAATCTCCATTTCGCGCAGCTAAAGTCCTATTACGCGGCGAAGAAAGTCGCCATCAACGAGAATAGCTTTGAGGAGAACGCCCGCCTTTTAGTCCCCGGAAGCAAGAAGTACAACCAAATGGCGTTCATCTTCTCCGATGAAAATGACATCACCTGCCGGGTGAGCATTTTCTCTGGCACTAAGCGCTCTGATCCCCAATACGCCTTGAACGATTTCGGCAAGAAATGCATCCTCATCGCCATCGATCAAATCATCACCTATCTTGAATCCTTCAACATCACGATGCTCGACGAAAGGGATAGGATCGTTGAGAGGAAGGACATTCCCCTTTTCGATTCCTCCTCCTTAAGAGAGGCCTTGCTTAACGCCTTCATCCATAACGATTGGATTGATCTTAACGCCCCTATGATTTCTGTCTTCGAGGACCGGATTGAGATTCTCTCTTATGGGGGACTGCCCTCTAAACAAACAAAAGCCGGCTTTTTCGCCGGCAAAAGCAAGCCGAGGTGCGTTGAGCTTGCCGAGATTTTCCTGCAACTTAGGATTTCCGAACGCTCGGGTCGCGGGGTGAATCTGATCTGCGCGAAATACGGCGAGAACGCCTTTGAGATCAATGATGATTTTATTAAGGTGACGCTGCCTTTTTCCTTCACGCGGACTTTTGGCTTGCTTCGCGACAAAACAGAGGATTCCCCCATTTACCTTACTAAAGCTGATAAGGCCAAAAACCTTATTGCCTCGGCGATGAAAAGCAATCCTTCCGTCACGACGAAGGAACTCATGAAGGCTTCCGGGCTAGGGAAGACATCCATTCAGCATTACATCCGCGAACTTTCAAAAGACAACAAAATAAAGCGGGTCGGAAGTAGGAATGGGGGCTACTGGAAGGTAAATTAAAAGGCCATTAAGCGCGCTGCCTAATGGCCTTTTGCTTTCTTACGCCTTTTTGCTGATGCGGATGGTGGCGTTAGAGTTCGTCAAGGAAGAGACCTCGACTTTGTAGGGGAGAGAGTTTCCATTATCGAGTTTGCTAGTGCCTGCGAAATACTGGGAGTAAGTGGAGACGTAGCTTGATTCTTCGAGGGTGAAGACGTCGCCTTGGTGGAAGAGGTCGTTATCGGTAGAAAGCGAATTCGGCGTGTAATGATGGCCCTTAGGGGAGACGAGGGTCAAAGCCTGATACTTCGAGCTGGCTTTGGAATAGTAGTTGGAGTCGCTGTTACTGATGGCGAAGTCAGGGTAGTAGTTTCCGAAGTTCCCGGATTTGATTTGGGCGTCGGTGGCCCAGCTTTTCTCATTGTTATAGTTATCGTAGAGATAGAGGCGGTTATCGACGTGCCAGATTCTGACGCCGGGCTTTGAGGGGGAAGTAATTCCGGTATAGGGGGTCGTCGCGTCTAAGGCGTTAAGCCCCGTTGGGGTGTAGAACTCGATGAGGACGTATTCGTCGAAGGCGGTGCCATTCCAACCGTTCTCGTCGGCAAGCAGGATGCAATCCCCGGTCTCGGTGAAGCTAGAGAGGGTGATCTCCGCGCTGCCGGTGACGTAATAGGGGGTGACCCAGCCGTATTGGAGCTTGTTGAAGGCGTCGTGGTCTAAGACGTTATAAGCCATCATCACCGTGCCTCCGGTGGGCTCATAGCTGCTAGAGGATTGCGTGGTGTTGTAATAGTCGTCGGCCCCAAGCATGTGGCCGAATTCGTGGCAAAGGGTGTGGGAATCGACGCCTTGCCCCTTGCTGACTCCATCGTAGAAGAAGCTTAGCGAGGACCAGAAGTAGGAATAGCCGACCGGAGAGTCGGGATCTTCGGTCAAAGAGCCATCTACATTCTTCATGTCATCATCCCAAAAGTCCCAATAGCGGTACGCCCAATAGACGTCACCGTTTTGATCGTAAGTAGGGGTATGCTCACAAGAATAGATCATGATGACGGAGTCGATGAGGCCGTCCCCGTCGGCGTCGAATTTCTTCGTGGAGTCATCGCCGTTGGCCTTCTTATAGGCATCCACGGCCGTCCTCATGGCCTTAGCCGCCCCATAGGTGTAATCGGAGCGGTCGCTGGTTTTGGTGGCCTCGGTGTAGAAGGCTTTAGCGGTCATGCCCATGCTGGTGGGGTCAGCGTAGGTGAACTGCAAATCCAATTTGCCATAGGAGGATTTCTTGTAGTAGGAAGCAAGGGATTCCCAATAGTTGGTGTCGGAAGCCGTTCCGCTGGTGAGCGTTTTGATGTCGGCGATCTCATCGTTGGTGAATTGGTCGTCGGTGAACTCAATGGGGAGGACCAAGACGTTCTGCGTTCCGGTGGTGGGGGTGTTATATCCTATGTCGTAGAGGCTCAAGTTCTCGTTGACGGTGTAATTCTTCGTCGCGTTAGAGGAAGAATAGTTTTCATCCCATTTTGACGTCGAACCGCTAGAAGAAGAGGATGACGAAGACGAAGAAGACGAGGACGACGAGCTTGAGGAAGACTCCGAGGAGGAAGAGGATGCGCTTCCCCCGTTGCCCCCGAAGGTCACTTCGATGGATTTGATGTAGAGAGCGTTGCTTCCCGCGGCGATGAAGAAATAGGTATCGCTAGAAGAAGCGTAATAGGTCTTCCCCGATTCCAGAGTCTGGTAGTAGGTCTTATCGATAGAAGAGGTGAAGCAGAAGGTCGCATTGGCGTTGCTTTCGTATTCCACCTTGATGCTCTTAAGCCCCGTTAAGGGATTTGTGTTCCTAAGCACGCCTGCGCTCTTCTTGAATTGGCCATAATAGTCCGAGTTCTCCAAACCATACTTATAGTTAATAGAAAAGGCTGCTCCGGTGGAGTCCACCCCTTCGCTATTCGTGACCCAATCCTTTGGATAGGAAGCGGTGCTGATGGCCCCGTTATTCCTATCTAAGACAATGGTCCTGGTTTCAGCTGATTCGGAAGAACCGGTATCGCTAGAGCTGGTGGTGGTAGAGCTTGAAGTGGAGGTTCCGCTAGAGGCGGTATCGCTACTAGAAGCGCTAGAGGAGGACGACGAAGTTGGGTTTGTGACCCCGGTGCAGCTAGCTAGGATCAATGCCAGCGTGCTAAGGGGGATGATCTGCTTTTTGGTCATGTTCTCTTTTCCTTTTTTGTCGGGGTTTATTCTACGGATTATTCGCGCTTTACTAAAGTAAAACGCATTGCTGGAGCGATAAATTTTTGAATCTGCCTGTGGCGATGGCTTTTTGTACGTGTTCGAAGCCGAAATTAGCCTTTGAGTTCGCGCCTTTGAGAGTAGGATGCGGATAAAAAATGCGTGATTGGGCATCGAGTTGACTTGTTTTCCCGAATAAGACTATTCGGGGGCAATGATGCTCTTGAAGAACGAAAAAATCAGAAAGAATTGGAGATAATAATATGAATATATGCGTATATGGTTTCGCGGATGAGCTTGATGAAAAGTGCATGAATGCTGCCAAAGCGCTTGGAAGCTATATTGGCCGAAATGGGCATACGTTGGTGTTTGGCGGCTTCGGTGACGGGTTGCTTGGAGCGGTAGCAGACCATGCTTGGAAGAACGGGGCGAAGGTCATATCCGTATTGCCTGAAACGCCGGGAAAAGGACATTCAGAATTTTTGCATTCTATGCAGGTGCTTAGGGGCGACGATAAAAGGAGACGAAAAAGTTGCAAGCTGAAAACGCTGATGCTTTTGTAGTTATGCCAGAAGGCTTGGGCGTGTTGGACGAACTGTTCGAGATATTACTCTTGAAACAGTACGGAGAGCATAAAAAGCCGATCTACATCGTGAACATTGAGCGTAAATACGATCTTCTTATTTCGCTTTTGAAAGAACAAAACTGCCAAGGGTTATTCGTGACAATTTCAGAAAATGAATTTGGGAAAATAGATGAGCTGATTAATGAAATGGATGAAGATAGGTTAGAAAAGCTGAACAATCGCGTTTTATCCAAATAGCGCGGATAGGACCAAAGGCTTTTTGCTTAAGCTTTCAAGAAGCCCATCCCTTTGCGTTTAGCGTCTCAATCGTAGAACTTCTTTTTCTTGTCAGCGCCTGCATTTACGGGATACTCCACCGATATTTAACATATGTTATTGATATGGATGGCAATATTATTGTCGCGGAGAGAAATGGCAATGGCTTCAAAGGCAAAGGCACTCCGCATCCAACATTAGTTGGCGGGAAAAACCCGAGAGTCAAAATGGCTGGAATTTTGCATTTAGACAAAGGAAAAATTGTTTCTTACGACAATATGAGCGGCCATTTCAAGCCAAACATCAAATCGATGGATGTGGCGATGAAAGCTTTTGATAAGTTGCCAAGTTATCTATTTAAAGGAGGCAAAAAGCAGTGAAAACAATTGATATTAACATCTGTAAAAAACTATTCGGATCGAATTATTGGAAAAGGAGCGATGAGGAATCTGCGAAGCTGGATGAATTAGCGCATTCTGTTTTGCAAGAAATTCCTTGGGAAGACGCTTATGCATGCTTTGATAATTATTTGAGAAATGAATGCAAGACCGAAGACGATGTTATTAATTATGTGAGTTTTTTCGTTCATTACATTGGTCTGGAGTTCAAAATCCCGAACAAATATGATCCTTATGATTTAGTGGGGTATATTCTGTCGATGGTGGATTTGGAGAAGCGTTGGGTTGATTGCGATGCTTTTGATGATTTTGCCAATCAAGCCCTTAAAATTGATTTATATCACGATCCCTATTACCAATTCTGGAGAGACCCGAAAATCATCGCCATCGCCGAGAAATACAAGAAGGAAAGGAACAAATCGAATAAAAACGATAAAGGAAACGACTCAAAAGCCATATAGCATCAGCTTCGATAAAGACTCGATTGTTATGACACATCCGAGACTTACGAAAACACGGCATCAGGCTTGAAGCCCTCGAAGATCCTGCGAATGCAATCAAATGAAGCTGAGCGCATTTCAACGAATGATTCGATGGCGAAAAACATTATAAAAGCGAAAGGAGAAAGGCTATGGATTACGTTAAACTGTCCAAAGAAGTATCGTATGCTTTGAGGCATGCGCCTTGGGAATATGAACTCGAACTTGACGAAAAAGGGTTCGTACCAATTGATCAGCTTCTTCATTCTTTGAACGCATCGCACGAATATGACCGAGAAATCACAAAAGAAGACCTTGAATACATAGTTAAGCATTCCGATAAGAAAAGGCATGAGATTGTCGGAGACAAAATAAGGGCCCTGTATGGGCACTCGACTCCGATAAAGATTGAGAAGACGCCTGGTATTCCGCCAGACGTCCTTTATCATGGGACCGCCAAGAGATTCTTGGACTCGATTATGAAAGACGGCCTTCTTCCAATGGAGAGGCAGTATGTCCATCTTAGCGTTGATACGGATGTGGCTAATCTTGTTGGCAAAAGAAGAGATGCGAATCCGGCGATTCTTGAAATCGATGCAAAATCCGCCTCAAACGACGGGGTTGAATTCTATATCGGAAACGACAAGGTGTGGCTATGCGATAAGGTGCCAGCGAAATACATCAAGATCCTTAGCAAATAGAATTGACGGAAATTTCAAAAGCAACGAAAGGCTGCCTGTATGATGGTGGCCTTTTTCTAAGGCAAAAACAAATTTTAGGGTTTGCGAGAAATGTAGGCTTTCTACGCCGTTTCGAAACGAACGCCCTTTAATATTCAAACCAAAACTGGCATATGTTTCTCTTTCTAAAGAAACGATTTTATGGGGCGAACTCAATCAAAGTGCGTCTGAAGTTGTTGCTCCGTGAATAAAAACATCAATCTTGATGATTTGCTTTCCAATATCCACCCTTTGTAGGGCCGACTCTTTCTATTAAATGTTTTGATTTGAGAACATCTAACGCTCTTTGAATATGTCTGGACGTTCTGCCTGTGATTTGAGATAGTAAATCGCGATTTGTTTTCGGGTTCTTTTGAATTTCTGCAAAGATTTGTTTTTTCAAGTTCAGTCAAATCGTTAATCGAAGAATTTCTTGTGACGTTTTCTGTGACATTTCTTGTGTCATTCCTGATAAAAAAGAACCAAAAACCATCATATTCTTTTTCATAGGAAATTTTGACATGATCCTCTTCACACAAATCAAAGACTTTTCTAAGCCCCGTGGACCAGGATTCGACTTCTCCGCATCGAAACAATACGTTGCATATTATTTCGTTTCTGATTCTAGATGAAATGTTCCTTGCTCTAAAATCTTCTGGCGTGAGGCCGTCGGGAAAGCTGCCCGGATTATAGATGGATATTCTGCCTGGGTGAATATCTATTTCGTGTCTGCTGGTCCCAATGTAATTCGCGTGTGCAAACGAATTTACTATGATTTCTCTTAAGGCCTCTATAGGAATTTCCGGTTTCTCGATTCTTTCAAACCCAGCAATCTCAACGCCCCAATTGATATTCTTCTTTACATATTGCTCAGCCTCATCTATGAGCTGAAAAATATTGCCTTCAATTTGATTCATATGTCTATAAACGTCTTTTTCTCATTCGTCGCGAAAACTGCCATTTTTAAAATGATTGGCTTTTTGTTTGAGAAAAGCATTTTTCCGGCGTTGTTCAAATGAATGTTGTCGTCATAGAGGAGACCTAATTTATTAAGTAAAAGTGTTTCGTCAAACTCAATTTCCGGCAGTCTCTTGATTTTGATGGCTTTTTTATAAAAGGTTTTTAGCGTATTGACATCTATGTCATCAATGCCGCAGTCGGAAATCAATTGCTCCCATTTTTTGTAATTCGTATTTAGGATGAAATTGGTTAAATCGAGCGGGGATAATTCTCTGCTTTCATCAATTACGCGTATGTAATATTTGCCGTCACATGAATAGGGCTTCGATATGCCATTAAATTGGATGTGAATGTATTTGCTTCCGTCGTCATTTAGTTCTTCGATAATCGGATAAATCTGAGGTTTTATTTTCTCATATATTCTTCTCGAAATATCTCGCTTCGTCTCTTTGCCGATTTGCATCCCCTTAATATCGCCGTTATCTTTTACTCCGAAATAAAGATCGCCATGGCCGTGCTTGTTTAAAATCGCTGTATATCAATGAGCGCTTCTTCGAGTTCGGATGTCGTCTCTTTGAATTCTTTGATTTCGGATTCATTACCCAAATTCATTTTGATCGTATCCTCAGTTAAATTGCATCAAATGTCACAAGAAATGTCGCAGGAAACAATGATTTGACTGTTGCTCCTAAGGCGCCGCCCGGTACACCGTCGTCAAAGCCGAAGCCTAAGTCTAAATCCATAGCAAAGCGCTGGAATCCTCCATCGGGTTCTGGCGCTTTTCTTTTGGGCGTCGGTTGACCTCTTATAGCCATCGGTTTAAAGTATGAATAGTATGAAAAGTAAGAAAGATAAATTCATCGGCATCGCCAATGTGGGTGCTAAAGGCCAAATCGTGATTCCCGCCGAAATACGGGAGATGTTTGGCATCTCCGCTGGCGACCAAGTGTTTTTGCTCGCCGACAAAAAGAAGGGGATAGCCATCGTCAAAAGCGATTTCGTGAGCCAGGCCCTTGAAACGGAGGACGCCCATGCCTAGCAAGATCCTAGAGCTAATAGACGTCAGCAAGCATTACCCCTCATTCTCTTTGGAACAGGCGACCTTTTCATTGACCCCCGGGAGGATCATGGGCTTCATCGGCAGGAACGGCGCGGGCAAGACGACGACCCTAAAAGCCATCTATGGCCTCGTTAAACCCGATGGGGGAGAAATCCTCTACAACGGGGCGCCCTCGAATAAGGACCCCAAATTCAAGGAAGACGTCGGTTTGCTATTCGGGGGAATCGATTTCTATCCCTCCCAGAAAGTTTCCACCTTAACCTCGGTTACCAGGCGTTTCTATTCCAACTGGGACCAAGATCTCTATCAAAAATGGCTCCATTTCTTTGGAATCGACGAAAAGAAGAAAATCCGGGAGCTAAGCAACGGGATGAAGGTGAAATACGGCTTATCGATTGCTTTAAGCCATGGGGCTAAACTGCTGCTGCTAGATGAGCCCACTTCGGGATTAGATCCGGTGAGCAGGGATGAATTGCTTGATTGCCTAAGGAAGCTCGCGGATAAAAAGGACGTCGCTATCCTCTTCTCCACGCATGTCATCTCCGATTTGGAGAAGGTCTCCGACGATATCACCTACATCCAAAAAGGCAAAATCGTATTCTCTGGAGAAATGGAAGCATTCAAATCAGGCTATCTACACGTTGAAGGGGAGGAGAGCTCCTTAGCGCCTACCAAATCCCCTTTGATCTCGCATCTAAGGGTTCATCAAGGACGTTATGAAGGGGTCATCAAAAAAGAGGACGCCCATTCCTTCGAAAAGGAAAGCTCCCAAGCAAGCCTAGAAGAAATCATGCTCAGCATAGAAAGGGGCAACGAAGATGAAGAATCTCCTCTATAAGGAAATCAAGCTCTGCATTCCTCCCCAAGTCTGGATATTCGTGTTTTTGACCTGCCTCATTGCTATCCCCACGTGGCCTTCCTTAGTCGCGTTCATTTATCCCTTGTCGGGCTTTTTATCCGTTTTCCCGGTCGCCTTGGCCAATAGGGATCTCCTCTATACCGGCACCTTGCCCATCGATAAGAGCAAGGTGGTCTTAGGGAAGGTTTTATTGCTTTGCTTCTTAGAGCTGCTTTGCATTGCTGTTTCCATTCCCTTTGGGGTGGTGAGGAATCTCGTTTTATCCCCCATGGTCCCTGCGGATTCCTATTATGCGGAGCTTGGGGTCAATGTGGCGATGTATGGCATCGTCTTGATCGGCTTTGGGATATTCAACCTCATCTATTTCCCTCGTTATTACAAATCTCCGGACACCAAAAACGTGTTCGCCAGCCTTTTGGCGTATTTCTGCGCGCTCTCTTTCTATGGGGTATGCGCCGGCTTGTTCATGGGGATTCCTGACGCGGCAACATTCATCAATTCCTATTCTGGGCCGGGTTTGTGGGCTCAATTAGGCATACTGCTCGTGGGAATTGCTTGTTTCTTCTTGTTCAATCTATGCGCGTTTAAAGCCTCGAAGAAGAAGTTCGAGAAAATCGATCTCTGAATTAGAAATCAAGATGCTTTAAGACGGAATCGCTCTCTAAGTCGAAGAGGGTGATTCCTTTTTCGTCCATGACCATGTAGGAGTGGTGGTCGTCTTTGGGAAGGGAGATGGATCCGGGGTTAGCCAAAATCAAATCGCCTTTCTTCTCAAGCACCCCGATGTGGGTGTGGCCTTGGAAGAAGATGTCCCCGGGATTCTTGGGAAGGTTGTCGAAACTGTATTTATGGCCATGGGTCAACGAGATGGTTTTGTTAAAGGCGAATATGGTCGCGACCTGGCAAAAGAGGAATTCGGCGACCATCTGATCGACTTCCGAGTCGCAGTTGCCTTTGATGGCGATGAGCTTATGCGCGTAGGAATTGACCAAAGCGGAGACGTCTTTGGGGCTGTATTCCTTCGGGGGGTTGTTCCTAGCCCCGTTATAGAAGAAGTCCCCCAAGACGATGATGCGGTCGCTTTGAAGGGCTTCGTCTTTGGCGAAGAACTTCTGCGCGTAATATAGGGAACCGTGGATGTCTGAGCCGATGAGGAATTTCATGAGAGGTGTCTCCTTTTTTCGTGAAGATGATAACGCATTTAGGCGGAAGGAGGGGCTTAAAGCGCTTTAAGTTCGCTCATCTTTTAGCATGAAATAAAACATATACGGAGGCGCTTTAATCACGCCTTCGCCCAAACAGAAGGGCTTTGGGTGAACAATGTAGCCAAAGTCGATGCGGCTTTTGAATTTGGCCCTGAATTTATCAAAGGAAACGTTGGTGTAATTTTTAGACGATTTGACTTCGATGGGGTAAATCTTCGCCCGCGTTTGGTTGCTATTTGAAATGAGGAAGTCGATTTCGATGTCATTGCGTTTTTTCTCGGGCGAAAAGTGATTGTAGAAATATAGCCTTCTCCCCATAGAGACGATCATCTGAGCAATCGCGTTTTCATAAAGCATGCCTTGGTTAATCGCCAGTTTGTCGTTCATGATGTCTTTGTAGATGTTTTCGCTGAGGAGTTTGTTCTCATTGAAAGCGAGGCTTAAAAGCAATCCTGTATCCCCCATATAGCATTTGACTTGAGAATCGTCTTTATTCAGCGAGAAGCCGACGTTTGGGTCATTGCATTTGTAGCAGTTGTTGCAAATCATCGAGTCTTCAAGCCAGAATAGAGGATCGGCGTATTGCTTTGAAGTCGCGCCTTCTTCAAGGGTCGAGAACGTGATTCTTTTCTCGTGCTTCGATAGGAAGGATGGGATGTTTTCAAAAAGGGAGGACACCCTCATGCTGCATTTGGCGTTGGCTTTCGCGATGTCGTCTTTGTAAAGGGAAAGAATGAGCCTTTTCGCTTTATCGGCTTCAAAGAAGTCGCGCCCATTTTCAAAATAGGCAACCACGCTTTGCGGCATGCCGCCTACGAGCATATATTCTTTGAATAAGCGCATAGCCTTCCGATGATAATCTTCGTCTAGAGAGGTTTTGGATTTGATGCAGCCGAGAATGTAATCAATGAGAACCTCTTCTCCGGCAGCCCAAAGGAATTCCTCGAAATCGAGGGGATGCATTTTCAATTTCAGCTCCTCGGATGGAATGAGGATGCCCTCGGTGCTTTCTTTGATTGAAATCAGGGATCCCGTTTCGATGAAGTCATATCTTCCGTCTTCAACGAGATATTTAATGGCCTCCCTTGCTCTAGGGAACTTTTGGACTTCGTCAAATATAATTAGCGATTCGTGGGGGTAGAGACGGGTATTGAACTCAAGCGATATGTTTTGGAAGAAAATATCGAGATTGTCGAGGTTGTCGAAGTTGTCTTTGATGCGTTTGTTGACTTTAGCGAAATCAATGATAACGAATGATTTGTAGTTTTCTTGGCCGAATCGCTTGGCAATCGTTGATTTTCCGATGCGCCTAGCGCCTTCTATCATCACCGCGGACTTCGTCTTCCCTTGCTTCCATTGCAACAATTTTGAATATATCTTTCTTTTAAGTTCCATTATCTCGATTCCTTCGTATAAATTATGCTATAAAAACCAAAAACCGCAAAGTATATTTCTCAGTAAAACCATAAAAACCGCAAAGTAGTTTTTGTTGAAAATATCCGTAAACCGCAAAGTTCCAACTTATTAATGGAATTGCTAGGAGCTATTGTTAAACGCAATCTTTTTATGGCCAACTTCACCACCCTTCCTTATAATCCCGTGTTGGCCTATAGGAGGGAGATATGAAAAAACAGAATGCAATCCGCGATTTTGGCAACGACCCCATCGGGAAACTTCTGCTTTCTTTTTCTATTCCCGCCGTTTCCTCCCTTCTTATTTCTTCCTTATATAACCTCGTCGATCAGATCTTCGTTGGCAACTCTAGTCTTGGCTATTTAGGCAATGCCGCCACAGGCCTTGCCTTTCCCATCATCACAATAACCCAAGCTTTCTCCTGGTGGTTTTCTGATGGCTGCGCTTCCTATCTTTCCATTTGCCAAGGCAGGCAAGACACGAAGAAAGCCTCCAAAGCGATAGGGACGTCCATTGTTTTGATCGAGGCCATCGCCGTGGTGTTGATGGTGGTTTGCCTTGTTTTTGCTGAATCCATCATCTCTATTTTCGGAGGAACATCGGAAACCCTTCCCATGGCATCTTCCTATCTTAGGATCCTCGCCTGGTTCTTCCCCATATTCTTGTTTCAAAACGCGATATTTGGGGTAATCCGCTGCGACGGTTCCCCGGTGTATTCGATGGTTGCCGTTGCTTCTGGGGCCGTCGTAAACATCGCTTTAGACCCTATTTTCATTTATGTGCTCAACGCCGGTATCGAAGGAGCGGCCTGGGCCACGGTAATTGGCCAAGGGGTGAGTTTCATATTGGCTTTCTCTTATCTCTTCCGTTCCAAAACTTTCCGCTTAACCCTCAAAGACTTCATCCCCGATTTCTCCGCATTTAAAGAGCCCATGACGCTTGGGGTGTCCACCCTCATCACCCAACTCGCCGTGGTCGCCATATCCTTATCTTGCAATTCGACGATGTCGAAATGGGGCCCCAGTTCAAAATACGGGGCCAACATTCCTTTGTCGGCGATGTCTATCGAAACCAAGGTTTTTTCCTTTGTGCTGAACATCGCTATCGGCATTGTCCTAGGAGGGGCTCCGATCATCGGTTATAACATTGGTGCGAAGAAACCGGATAGGGTCAAAAAGACCTACCTTCTTACGTTATTTTGGAGTTTAGGCATCTCTTTGGCGTTTGTTTTGGCCAATGAAATCTATCCCGATATGTTCATTCTTCCCTTTGGCGATGGTGGGGCGGAGAGGGAACTCTACCTCGAATTCGCCAGAAAGATGTTCCGCCTCATGCTTGCATCAATTCCTTTGACCGTCTTTGTTAAGCTTACCTCCTTATTCTTCCAAAGCGCGGGGAGGCCTCTTTTGGCCACCGTATCTTCTTTGTCCAGGGATCTCCTCGTCTTCGTCCCCTGCGTCATCGTTCTTCCTTATTTAGGAGAAAGGATTGCTCCAGGGTTCGGTTTGGAACTTGTTCTTTACTCGTCGATTTTCGCCGACGTTATTGGGGTGTCCATCACTTTGCCCTTAACGCTAGGTTACTTCAAAAAGCTTTTGAGAGAATGCCGGTGATATTTTGGTTAAATCGCGTACAGGACCACTTCTTTTTGGTGTTTCCCTACATTTTTTAGGCCCATTCCTTCAAGTTTATCAGACACAAGAGATTTCAAATATGTGTTACAAACTCAAAAAGATTCGAAGTTTGTAACACATATTTTTGTTTCATCCGTTATTATTAACTCAACGAAAGGATGCTTATGGACGTAAAAAGGAATCAATATTTGACGGAGATTCGAAGGTTCTACGATTCTAACCTCATCAAGGTTTTGACTGGGATCCGTAGATGCGGCAAGAGCGTCCTTCTGAATCAAATCAAAGAAGAGCTTCTAGAAGAACGCGGAATCGATCAGGAGCATATTGTCTCCATCAATCTCGAAGACCTTTCCTTCTCCTCGCTTCATTCTCATCAAAAGCTGAACACCTATATCCTAGGGAAAATTAAAGACGAGAAGAAATACTATGTTTTCTTGGATGAAATCCAACATGTGCGCTCTTTTGAAAAGACCCTAGCCTCCCTTAAGGCCACCCAAAACGTCTCGCTGTTCGTCACCGGCAGCAATTCGACCCTTCTTTCAGGAAGGCTCGCCAGCCTTCTGGTGGGCCGCTGCAAAGAATTCAAAATCATGCCTTTTTCCTATAAGGAGTTCTTGGAATATTACCGAGTTAATGGGATAGAGATCCCCGATAAGCCTTTGCAGAATTACCTCCGTTATGGCGGCATGCCCCAAAGAATGGACTATTCCCTTGAGAAAGACATCAAAGCCTATCTTATTTCTTTATACGAAGGCATCATCCAAAGGGATATCTGCACCCCATCCTCGAAGATAAACAAAGAATCCTTCAGGGCCATCGCCGATTACGTCATTTCCAACGCATCAAAGGAATTCTCTGCGGATAACGTCGTGGAGTATTTCAACAAAAGCAATCGAGAGACCATATACAGGGAGACCGTGTATCGATATTTAAGAAAGCTCGAGGAGGCTTTCCTTATTTCCCGGGTCAAACGTTATGACATCGCCTCGAAAAGAAACCTCAAATCGATTGAAAAACAATACGCGATGGATAACGGTCTAGTTTTAGCTTGTGCTTCATCGAATAAATTGTTCGTGTCCCACGCTTTGGCAAACCTCGTATACAACGAACTCATTTACCGTGGATACAACGTGAAAATCGGCAAGACGTATAAGGGCGAGATCGATTTCGTCGCCATGAAAGACGAAGGCAAGTGCTTTATCCAAGTCGCCTATCTTTTAGCGGACGAAGAAACCGCGAAAAGAGAATTCTCCGCGTTTGATTCGATCAAGGATCCTTCGCCTAAATACGTTTTCAGCATGGACGACTTCGACATGTCCCAAGGGCCTATTAGGCACATAAATATCGAAGAGTGGCTGTTAGGCAAAATCGATATCGACGTTAAATAAGTGTTACAAACTCACAAAATTTCAAGTTTGTAACACATCTTTTAAGTTTTGCCTCCTACGTTTATAGGGTTGTCGAAGCAGTGGTGGCTGCCGTTTTTTTGGGTTTCTCCGCACGTGACTCCCAAAGGTCTGTGATACAATAAATGATAGAATAAATGACAGAATAAACGATAGGATAAACCCTTCCGATAAGAGCCTCATCGACTCCATTATGGAAAACAAATATATCACCACGAAAGAAATGGCTTCTTTGACTAAAAAGTCGACAGCAACGGTACCGCGGCGCCTCAAAGCCCTTAGTAAAAGCGGCGTGATCGAAAGGGTCGGCTCTAGAAAGACGGGCTATTGGGCGATTAAGAAACCCTTATAAATGAGCTTCGTCCCTTACTCCTTTGAGCCACGTTTCTTTATTTATTCTATCGATATTGCTTTCGATGATGTTGACGACTGTCTTCGACACGTCTTCACTGGAGTAGTCTAAGACGATGGGTAACGAATTGCCTGGGCGATGGATTTCCCTAGCTTGCTCTATCGCGGGCAAGATGGTTTCGTAGTCCACGCCCCCTAAAACGATGGAGCCGTGCCTATTGGCCTCTTGGCGTTCGCTGGAGGTGCGGATGAGCACGGCGGGGAAGTCTAGAATGGAAGACTCCTCCGAAAGCGTCCCCGAGTCGCTTAAGACGACGTAGGCCCCTTTTTGGAGGGCGCAGTAATCGAAGAACCCGAAGGGCTTGTCCTCGCGGATATAGCTCGATAAGACGAATCCCTTTTCCTCGAAGCGTTTCCTCGTCCTTGGGTGGACGGAGAAGACCACGGGCATCTTGAAGTGCTCGGCGATGCGATTGAGGCTAGGATAGAGGCGGTCGAATTTCTCTTTGATGTCCACGTTTTCTTCCCTATGGGCGGACATGACGATGTAATGCCCTTTCTCAAGTCCTCTTTCCTCTAGGATCCTTGAGGAGGAGATTTCGCTTATGTGGGCGGAGATGACCTCTTTCATCGGGGAGCCCGTGATGAAAGTATTCTTTGGGGAACAGCCTTCTTTTAAGAGGTTTCCGTAGGCGAAATAGCTATAGGGCATATTGATGTCGGCGATGTGGTCGACGATGGTCCTGTTCGTCATTTCGGCGACGTTCCAGTCCCAGCAGCGGTTCCCCGCCTCCATATGGAAGATGGGACATTTTAAGCGCTTGGCCGAAATAGCGGAAAGGGCGCTATTGGTGTCCCCTAAGATGAGGATCGCGTCGGGTTTGACCTCCGCGATCAAATCATAGGATTTCGAAATCACCTGGCCCATGGTCTCCCCGAGGTTTGTGCCGACGACGTTGAGGTAATAATCGGGGTTTCTAAGCCCAAGCTGCTCAAAGAAGATTTGATTGAGCTCGTAATCGTAATTCTGGCCCGTATGCACCAAAACGTGGTCAAAGGCCCTGTCGCAGGCTTTGATGACCTCAGACAAGCGGATGATCTCAGGCCGGGTGCCTAAGATGGTCATGAGTTTGATTTTCTTATCCATGGGGTTTCCTTTCAGACGTTGCAGGGGTAGGTGTCGGGGTTACTAGGATCGAAGCTCTCCGAGGCCCACATGAAGACGATGGCTTGCTCTTTTCCGACGTTTTGGATGCTGTGAGTGTATCCTACGGGGATATCAAGAACCCTCATTTCTTCGCCGTTTAAGGTGTAGGAGAGGACTTCCTCGCTTCCAAGCTTCCTGAAACGGACGAGGCACGTTCCGCTTAAAACGACGAATTTCTCGTTTTTGGTGTGGTGGTAATGATTTCCCTTGGTGACCCCGGGATTAATGACGTTAACGGAGAACTGGCCTTCTTTGGCGGTCTTTAAAATCTCGGTGAAGGAGCCTCGCTGGTCTTTATGGCTATTGAGGGGATAATCGAATTCGCTTTCTGGGAGATAGGAGAGGTAAGTCGCGTGAAGCTTCTTTTTGAAGGGGGTGTCTATTTCGGGGACGAGGAAGTTTTCCCTCGATTCCTTGAAGCTTAGCAATAATCTTGCTACCTCGTCTAACGTTACGGAGTCATGGGGCTCAACGTGATGGACATCCTTGCAAGAAGGGGATATCTCCCCTTCGATTAACGAAACGATTTCGCGGCAAACGTCATCGATATAGACGAAATCTATCTTTCCCGCGGAAGGGTTGATTTGAATGGGGATATTTCTCGAGATGTTGTAGCACCAGGTGGCGATGACGGAGTTATAGCTAGGGCGACACCACTTGCCATAGACGTTATAGAGGCGGTAGACGTAAACGGGGTTGCCGCTTTGCTCGTCAAAAGCGAAGATTTGGGACTCCGCCATGGCTTTGGAACGCCCATAGGGGTTGTCTTTCTCGGCTTGGGTGGAACTAGAGAAGAGTAGGGGTATCTTCCTGCCTGAGGCTTTGAGGTAGTCTAATAGCTTAACGGTGAAGTTGACGTTACCGTCGAAGAACTCTTCTTCTTTAAGCGGACGGTTTATGCCCGCTAGATGCACGATGAAATCAGCTTGGCTAAGATAAGTCTTCAAATCCTCATCGCTATTCTCTTTGTCGAAAGAGAGAACCTCGTGTCCCTTTTGTTGCAAATGAAGGGAAAGGTTTTTCCCGATGAATCCCTTCGCTCCTGTCAGTAAAACCTTCATATCCCTCGTATTATCTTCCCTTTGCCTTTTATGGTAAAGGCATCGTCTGCCCTCCTTTATCGCCCTTAATGGCCATGTCGCAGTTTTGCTTATGCCTAAGAGATTGCCAAATTGCCAAATGAAACACCGCCAAATTGCCAAATGAAACACCGCCAAATTGCCAAATGAAACGTTGCCAAATTGCCAAATAGATTCTAAAATTCAATTGAGGGAATACCCATGAAGCAATATTTGAATAGATGCGCGGATACGCTGCTGAAAGAAAAGTTAGAGAGTTCTGGGGCGGTTTGGATAAAGGGTCCCAAATGGTGTGGGAAATCAACGACCGCAGAGCGCATCGCGAAGAGCTCTGTTTATATGCAGAATCGGAAAGACAGGGACCAAAATATAGCTTTGGCAAAAAACGCCCCTGAATTCTTTTTATCCGGCGATACGCCGAGACTGATCGACGAATGGCAAATTGTTCCGTTTATTTGGGACGATATTCGATATGAGATTGATAAACGGGATGAATTTGGGCAATTCATCCTGACTGGAAGCGCAACTCCATTAATGGATGAAGAAGAAAAGCAAAAGCAGCATAGCGGAGTAGGGCGGATTTCTTCTTTGGTTATGCGCCCTATGAGCCTTTATGAGTCGCTTGATAGCAACGGGCAAATATCCCTTGCCTCTCTTTTTCGAAATGAAAAGGTGAATCCTGCCTTTAGCGATAAGAAACTGCTCGATTACGCTTTTTATTGTTGCCGAGGCGGTTGGCCAAAATCGGTTGGGCAAAGCGAAAAGGTGTCGATGGAAATTGCGAAGAACTATTATGACGGCTTGGTCGAAAACGATATAAGAAGCGTCGATAACGTTTCTAGAGATATTGATAAAGTCAAATTGTTCTTGCGCTCCTACGCCCGCAACGTATCGACCGAATGCAGCGTTGAAACCATACTTTCGGACATCAATGGCGGCAACCAAAAGCTCATCAGCGATGAGACCGTTAAGTCCTATATCAAGGCCTTCGAGAAATTGTACGTGATAGATGACATAAAAGCTTGGTGCCCGAATCTAAGAAGCAAAACGACCATAAGAACTTCCCCGACAAGGCATTTCGTGGACCCCTCCATTGCTTGCCGGGCCTTGGGAGCTTATAAAGAAGATCTGATTAATGATTTGAACACGTTTGGCTTAGTTTTCGAAGATCTGGCCGTGAGGGACTTGAAGATATACGCCGATACCCTCGGTGGCGAGGTTTACCATTATCGCGATAGAAACGGGCTTGAAGCCGATGCCGTGATTCATCTTTATAACGGCAAATGGGCCGCGTTCGAAATTAAATTGCACGATCAAGACCGCATTGAAGAAGGAGCGAAAAACCTGCTCCGCTTGGCTTCTTTGATTGATGATCAAAGAATGAAGAAGCCCGAGTTCCTTATGGTCATCACCGCGACGGAATACGCCTATCAAAGGGAAGACGGCGTTTGGGTTGTCCCGCTTGCTTGCTTGAAGAACTGACAGGGCAATCCGTTATGTTGTGCCGAATCTGGGTGAAACGCCGTTTTGTTTAAGACTGCCTTGAGCAACGAACGTTTTCGGGTTGGCTGAAATGGACGCAAACCAAATGCGCTTTTTCGAAATTGGCGGAGAATATCCGTCTAACGACGTTATTGGCCAATCCGCAAAATGAATGTGCCACCAATCGTGCCGCTAAAAAGTGGCACGATAGTGGCACGATTATATTGATGTTTTGGGTTTTGTGAAACACCATTATTCGTTGAGGAGTGCAACGCGGATTATTTGCAGAGATACGAAAACGAAACGGTAGAATTCAAGAAATCCCCAAGTCAATTAGACCGTGGCTTGGAGGCGCTCTCTGCCACGCTTAATAAAAGCGGTCATGGGAAGGTTGCTTTTGGTGTTCTCGATAACGCCGAAATCGAAGGGGCGAAAGATTTTAGCCGAGAAACGATTAAGAAAATCGGTACAAGAATCAAAGAAGCAATTGTTCTTTCCGTACTCGCCAAAATAACTCCTATTGCCCATGGAGATAAAACGGTGATTGAGGTTGAAGCAAGCGGAGACAAGAAACCCTATGCCTGTTTTGGAAATTATCTTATTCGCGTTGGTAGCGAAAATAAAAAGATATTGCCGGAGCAGCTCGGAGATTTGTTCTTTACCAATTCCAACCTCGCCGCCGAAAAAATAGAGTCTTTGGATCAAGATTTGACCTTTAATGGGCTTAAGTCTTTGTATGTAGCGCATGGTTTTTCAAGCGATAACGCCACATTCGCAAAGAATATGGGCTTATTAACGTCCAAGGGGACATACAACTACATTGCCGAAATTTTGTCCGACAATAACAACTGCTCCATTAAGGTCGTCCGTTTCAGGGGCGAGGACAAGACGGAGATGATCTCCAGAAACGAATTTGGATACAAATGCATGCTTTTGGCGATGAGGCAAGCGTATGAGTTCGCCTCTTCGTTCAACGAAACGAGAGTGAATCTAAATCAAGGCCTAGAGAGAAAAGAAACAAAGCTCTTTGACGAAGCTTGTTTAGACGAGGCTTGGACGAACGCATGCTTGCACAATAGATGGGCGAGAAACGTGCCTCCGGCAATCTACATTTTCTCCAATCGAATTGAAATTGTATCTACGGGGGGCCTGCCTTTAGATTTTTCGAAAGAGGAATTTTTCCAAGGCGTGAGCCATCCAATAAATATGAGTTTGATGAAAATAATGGGGCAGCTCGATTACATTGAGCAAACCGGCCACGGCGTGCCTTTGATAATCTCCAAATACGGAAAAGAGGCGCTCTCTCTTTGAGAACCACATCGTAGTGACCTTCCCCTTTGCGTTCCAACCAAGCTTTGAGCGGTTGGAGGCTAATTTGAGCCCAAGCCATAACAAGATACTTGTCTTATTGAATCAAAACCCAAGCCTCACCCTAAGTGGGCTATGCGAGCTATCCGGCTTAGGCAGAACCAGAGTCGTTAAAATCATCAAAGACTTAAAAGCTGAAAAAAGGATAGAACGGGCGGGGACGAATAAATCGGGGTATTGGAAAATCCTTAAAAAATAGTTCGGCTGAAGCCTTTACTTTCGACTAAACCCCCAAAAAAACGATTCCTCAAATTCTCCGAACCATTTGCTTATGCTCTCATATTGCCTATAAGCATAAGAAAAACGGGCCGAAGCCCGCATGAGGATATGGCCTTATGTCACTCCTCTTTCTTTTCTTCTTGGCTTTGCTTTTGCATCGCCTCGAGCTTGGCTTTGAGCTCCTCGATCTCTTTGTCCTTGCTTGAAGTGACTGCCTGAGCGGCCTCTTCCTTCTTTTTCCGTTTGTTCTCTGAGAGGATGTAAACGATTTTGGCGATCTCGTAGATGCAGACCGCGCTGCAGGGGAGGATTACCAATACCAGGGTTCCCATCTTGCTCGACATGAAGAAGTACATCTGTCCTAAGGGCAAGGACACGAAGGAGACTTTGCCGATGACCTCTCCGGTTCTGCCATCGCTATAAAGGGTTTGAATCTCATTCCCCTCGACCGCGTCCCCTTTGAGTTTAATTTGATAGGTGGTTCCATCGCTTAATAGCAACGGATCCTCGATGATTCTGTGGGTGATGGTCACGTTATTCAAAGAAGCGTAGTTAAACGTCAAAACGTCCCCCTTCTTAAGGGAAGAATAGAATTCCTTCTCTTCGCCGTCTTTGATCAAATCCACCTTGATGAGGGATTTCACCGGAATGGTCTTGATGGGATATTCTTCTTGCCTTTCGCCATCCATTGATCCGGAGATGACGACAAGATACTGGCTATCGCCAATCCTACCTCCGGTAATCCTAGAGGTAATCGAAAATGCGGCGAAAACGGTAAGCAGGCCAAGAATGGTGTAGAAAACGGAGTTTCCAATGATTTTGGCTACTTTTCTTTTGCCTTTGTTGCTATTTGCTTCTTTGTCTTGTTCCATAGTTAGAAAACACAGGGGGACTTTATTATAGCCCCCTGTGTCTAAGATGTAGAGTTTAGATTACTCAGGTAGGCCCAAGTCGAGCGTGGTTCCGTCAAGGGTGAAGGTGATTAGGCTCTTCTTGACTTTGTCCTGTTGCCTGACTCCAAACAAGCCTTTCCTGTCGGCGAGGATGCCGTCGGAGTAGTTGCCGCTGTAGCTAGAATTGGTCATCGTGACCTTGTAGTGGGTCTTATCGGCGGCATTATCGGTATCGATGCTGAGGACGGTCCTCTTCGGCAGATCGCTATCGCTCCATGTGCCTTCATGAACGTTTTTGAACGTGCAGCCGGTGATGGTGACGGGCACTTCGACGCTGTCGGTCAGACTAGCGTTTCTATATAGCTTGATCGCGGCTTCGTCGCTGATGAATTCGCAGCCTTCGAAGTAGAAGCTCTTGCCGCCGTAGGTGAACATGTTGCTGTCTTCGGCTTTGGTGCTATCGAACTTGCAATTTTTGAAGTTGACGGCCCCATCGCCCCAGTAACGGAAGGATTCGTTGGCTTTGGTGACATTGAAGACGCAGTCTTCGAACGAAACGGAAGCGGCGCCGGGGAAACCGAGATAGTTGCCGGTGACTTCGGTTCCGACGCTGACGTTTTTCATCGTCAGATTCGTGCCGGAGAACCCATATCCCACATCTGTTCCGCCAGCTTGCATCCATTTGATCTTGGTTTTGTCGCCAATGCCGCGGACTTCAACGCCGCCTTTGACGCTTTGGAGGTTAGTTGCTCCACCGAAGGAGTACGTGCCTTCAAAGATTTCGACGATGTTGAGCTTGTCCGAAGCGGCCTTAATCCCTTTGACTTGATCGGTGCTGATAGCGGTGTGGTATTGATTGCCGTTGACGGTGGTGTCCCCGGTGAGCCCGACGATGGTTCCTCTGTTGCCAAAGGCCTCTCCGGAAATGGAGGAGGAGTATTCGGCTTCGTCGTAGGTGATGGTGAGACTTGTACCGGAATTTGCACCAACCATTCCGCCCTCTCTCTTATATCCATCAACAACGATGCCGCTGCCTTCGACTCCATTGATGACGGCTTTTCCGCCGCCGACTTGGCCGATGACGCCACCGGCTGTGTAACCGGAAATTTCAGCATCTTTGACGGTCACGTTTTTAATCGTATCTGTTCCGCCAATGGAGCTGTATCCAACGATTCCGCCGGCGTACTTAACGCCTTTGACGCTAACGCCAGTGACCGAAACGTTGGTGATGTCAATGGCGCTTACGCCGCTGTCACTCGTTCCGACGATAGCCCCTCCGCCTAAGTGCTGATCGCCCTCGACGGTGAAGCTGCCGGAAACGGTGACGTTCTCCATATTGAGATTATGGATGTTTAGGCTTCCGTGTCCCACTTTTCCGAATAAGCCAGCTCCGCGGTTGCCGGATTTATCGCTGTTTTCGAGAGCGACGAGGTTCTTGATGGTTTTGCCGTTTCCATCGAATTCGATAGCGGTATTTTCCCTAGCGTACATCGGTGACATGTAGCTAAGTCCATCCATATCGATGTCATCCATCAAGATGACCTTATCGCAGGTGAAGGTTCCGGCGCTGACCTTATTAGCGAAGGCGCTTAAATCGGTCGGCGTGTAGATCTGATAAACGGTAGAATCGACGTCTTCCGTCTTCGCGTTCTTCTGGATGGCCTCGAAATTGAAGGAGAGCTCGCAGGATTTCTCCTGATAGATGTTCTCGGCGCTCTTGGGGAGAGCGATGGAGACCTTGACGGTCTTTTCTTGCTCCGCAGCCTTGGCTTCCCAAAGCTCATAGTCGGTGATGATGGTTCCGCCATCGTAGGTCTCTTCGTCGATCGTGTATTCAAGCCCGCTGCCAAGGCCGGTATCTTTGACGGTCTTGAACACTTCGCGGAACTTGATGTCGACGTTGGACTCGTTGGTGACCTTGATCTCGAATTCGACTTTGTCGCCAGGAACGACTTTGTCGAGCTTGAGGGTGGTTCCATCAATAGTCGCGGTGCCTCCAAGGGTGAAGGTATCTTCGCTTTCAAGAGGAACGATCTCGCCAGTCTCTTCGCTTAAGGAATAGAGCTTGAGATTGAGGATTTCGCTTTTCAAGGAGATCTTACCGGAGCTGACGCTCACGGAATTCTCCGCGTTAGAGGTGAATAAGGCATAGGTCGTCCCGGCCGCCACGGCCCCGAATGCCAGGGCCGCGGAAGCGGAGAGGATCAGTCCTTTCGTCATTTTTTTTGTAAGTTTCATAGAAACTCCTTTTTAGCCTAGCGGCTATTTAATCTTCGTAAACGTAGGAAACGCCGTCGATGATTGTCGTAGAACTGGATTCGGACGCGTACATCAAACTTGCAGCTTCGGAGCCTGATAATTGAATTTCTCCGATATCTGTGAATGTTTTGTAGAAACTGCAATCACTGAAAGTGACTTTGCTGTTTTTTGCGTCGCTGTAGAAGAATAACTGTTTGATGTCGTCTTTGCTGGTTCCAAGTTCGTTTGCTTTGATAGTGCAGCCTTTGAAAGTGAATTCGCTGTTATCACATTCGTACAAGCTGATGGTGGGGAAGACCTCCCTTGAGATGCTATCACCAATCAGGGTGCAGTTTTCGAAAACCGCTTTGCTGATGTTGTTTGGTGACCATACGTTCACGGCGGCCCAACCCTTTAAGGTGCTGTTGCGGATGTAAATGTTGGCTTTTTCGTTTCCAGACGCAAGATTCAGCGCATAGTAATTCGTTGAGATGCTGCAATCGTCCATGATGAGGGTGAGGTCTTTGTTCGCTGCGAGCGATATGCCGCGAGTTTCAGAGCCTGTGGTCGGCCCCTCGACATCGATGCCAACAAGAGTCAAGGAGACCGGATCGGTGTTGTCGTTAACGGTTATGCTGCGCTGATTCTCAGCGCCATCAGAAGGGGCGGTGATTTTGGTCTTGCTACCATCTTCTTTGGTGGTTCCGTAAATGGTGACGTTCCCGTTGACTTCCAAGGGAGCGGTTAGGGCAAGGTCCTCGGAGAGGGTGACGCTGAGGTTTTTGTCGGTGGAAGTTTTCAGAGCGTCGATTGCGTCTTGAAGCTCTTTTTCCGTTTTGACGACTTCGTCAACCACTTGGGCGTTGCCCTGGACGGCTTCGATGCCTAGTTTAATGGTGGTTTCTTCGATTTCGCCCACGGCGGTGGTGGGGAGCTCAACGACGATGTCATAAGCCTCGATGGCTTCTCCGACGCCGAGTTCGGTCCAAAGCTTGACCATCTTTTCGTCGCCGGTGATTTTGAGGTCGCTAGCGACGTCTCCGATGAAGGAATAGGTTTCGCGATATTTGATCTTCACGTTGCTCTCGTTCTTCGGGGTGACGGTGAGGGTCACTTTGTCGCCAGGGAGCATCTTGGCGATTTTGACGTTGTTGTTTTCGACGCTGACTTCGAGGTCGGAGGTTTCGGCGATGTTGCTGGATTCAACGATCTCGTTCCCTTCTTCTTGGCTGATCAAAGCGGGGCGATACTTCTCTTTGACCTTGATTTCGGAAGTCACGCTGACCTTACCGGAGGTGACGACGACTTCACTCTCCGCGTTGGAGGTGAATAAAGCGTAGGTGGTGCCCGCTGCAACGGTGCCGAAGGCAAGGGCTGTCGCGCCGGAGAGGATCAGGGTTTTCGTGATTTTTTTTGTAAGTTTCATATTTTACCTTTCTAAGGATTTTCGAATCAGACGGCGTTAGCCTGGATCGCGTTGACGTTGATCAGGATGGTATAGGATTTATCCTGATACTCGTTCTCCTTTTCCTTGGGGAAGGATATGGAGACGGGCTTGTCGGGAATTGCTTCCGCGGCGGCGATCTTCTGCCAATCGGCCACTTCCCCGGTGAGGGTGAAGGGGCAATCTTCCGTGGCGTCGGCTAAGGCGATGCTGATTTTGTAGGCGACGGCGATGTTGGAGAGGTTGTTTATCCCCAAATTGAATTTCACCGCATCCCCGGGGGATACGCGGTCTAGGGACAATGCTTTCACCGACGTTCCATTAAGGGTGATCGTGGTGAATTTGGCTTCTCCGCCGTTTTCGAATTTGCTTCCCTCTTGCTTCTTGTCCATGGAGTAGAGCTCTAGGGAATTTTCTTTGATGGAGACCTCGAGGTCGACTTTGGCCATCTTGACCGTGGCGGGGGCGTCTTTGGAAGCGCTGAAGTAGGCGTAGCTTCCGGCGACCGCTCCGCTGGCGGCCAATAAGGCGACGATGGTGGAGGCCATTAAGACTTTGTTCTTTTTCATGGTTTGCTCCGATTAGGCTTGGGTTAAGAGTTGGGTGCAGCTGAGCCTTATCGCGAAGCTGAGGTCATGGTCCTGCGCTTCGTTTTCGATGTGCTCGGCGTCGAAGGACAGCTTCATGACGAAGTTTGTCTTCTGCCCCTTCGGCAAATCGATTAGGCTGACTGTCTTGAGGTCTTTTAAGGTGAAGTCTGTTTTCTTCTCCCCTTCGATCAAGGAGACGGAAACGTACTGGAGCCAATCGACCGAGGTCGCGGTCACCCCATCCTTCTTGATCTCGACGTTAAGAAGGTCGAGGCTCGTCTTGAAGGCGGTTCCCCCGATGTTCTCGAGCTCGAAGGTGGACGCCACTTCGCTGCCCGGGGCTAAGCTAGCGAGATCGAAGGCCTTCGATCCGTCTTCGCTTAAGTCGACGACGGTCTTGTCTTCCTTCTCTTCGAGGTAGCCCGTGCTATCGCTGAGCGCTTTGTACTTGAGGTTGGTGCGGCTGAACTTGAAGTTGAGGTTCCCGACCTTGACGTGGGTCACCACTTGGGTGTTCCTTTGGAACAAGGCGAACGTTCCTGCGACTGTTCCGCCTAAAGCTAGCGCGGCAACGCCTGAAGCGATGAGCAATGCTTTGATGTGCGTGCTTTTCATTTGTTACCTCCTTTCTTCTAAGCCCTCTTCGGTTTCTTTTTGCTTCCCCTCGTCTTTGTGAAGGATGGAAGCGGAGAAGAGACCTTCGGGCTTTTGGCTGTCTTCTCCTTTATAAACGAATGGGTATGCCCTCACTCGATATAAACTGGGTTTTGGCGTCATCGTCACCGGCTTTGGCTCATTTTTGTTTTTGATGAGCGAGTCGATGCCGGCGTAGGTCAGATACCCCGACACCGCTAAGCCTAAGACGCAGATGCAGATGATTAATACGAGCATGAGTGTTTCTCCTTTATCTCCAATTGACCCTTAGATGCATCGTGAACGAGAAGGCGAGGTCCTCGTAAGTGCTTGGGACGTCTTTGCTTAAGGTGTAGACGAAGCTCAGGCCGCTTTGCTTGCCTACCTTCATGGAGAATTCCCAAGGGGACTCGCTCGTCGCGCTTTCGATGAGGGCATCAGGCATATAGGTCTGCTCCTCGTCTTTGATGGACAGCGAGAGGTATTCGTAACCCTGCCCTGAGTACTTATCGAAGTAGACGCTGACTTTGTTGCTCTTCTCAATCGTTTGCTTGAGATCGATCGTCAGCGTTCTCTTATCTCCGGGGAACAGGGGGTTCTCGTCGGTGGAGAGGTGGACCTCTTCGTCCTTGACCATGACGTTTCCGTCACTTTGCGAGGAGGCGACGTTTTGATACTGCTCGTTTAAGGCATAGCAAACGGGTATGGCGGCGGTTGCGCCTAAAACGACCCCGGACAGGGCGAAAAGGGTTATGATAACGCCTTTCTTGATCATTCGTTCTCCTTCGGCTCGGCGGTCATGTCGGAGATGATGGAGATCGCGCGCCTAACAGCTAAGGAGCTCTTCACGCGGAGCAAAGTGGGGGTGTCTTGATAAGCCTTCTTGTCGGAGACTTCCAAGGGGATCGCCGTATCGGCGTAGTTCTTCGCGTCGACGGCGAAATAGCATTTGAGCGTTTTGCCCGCGATGGTGATTTTGAGATAGGTCTTCCTGCCGAGGTGATAGGTGTCCGCGGCTTTGGAGACGCGACCCTTAAGCTTGCAGTCGATGGCCGCCTGCTTGATGGCTTTGTAGTTCTTCCTGAGTTCAGGGGAGGCTTTCTTGAGCTTCTCGGAGAAGGTGCGGCGTTTGATGTTAGCGAAGGGGTTTTCCTCCTCTTCGGCCTCTTCCTCGCTTTCTTCAGCCTCCTCGGGTCCCTCTTCCTTGGGCTCTTCCTGAGGTTCTTCTTTGGGTTCTTCTTCTTTAACCGGCTCCTCTTCTTTTTCTTCGGGGAGGACAATAGGCTCTTCCTCCTTTATATAGGAGAGGGGGACATTGGATTCGAGGTCCACGATCAAAGCTTGGTCTCCCATGCGGGTATAGAGGGTGTAGTTGGCAGAAAGAAGCGAGAGCCTATAGGCGAGCTCAGGATCCTCGAATGAGGCGAAAAAAGAAGAGCTTAAAGCAGAATCATGTTCTTCCTTATGCTCTTCGACATACGCGTCAAAATCCTTTTTGCGGAGCCCCAAATAGGTTTCCCCGAGCTTCTTGAAGGCCTCGTAGGCCGCGCTTTCAATCTCTTCCTTCTTCGCGTTGGGGATGAGCCCCGCGAAATACTGGTGGCAGAAAGGCCTCATTCCCTCTTGGAAAAAGGCGAGGGCTTCCTCTGCAAAAGGCGAGGCGGCCTCTTTTCCTGCGATCAAGCGGCATAGGATTTTAGGTTCTGTGTTTTCCATAATTTGTCTCCGTTAGGCGGAAAATTTTGGTTATCAAACATAAGACTAGGCTATTAGCCTTTAGGTTGTCAAAGGTTAATTTTAATGCCCGATTTTCTTTCGGCCTCTATTTAATAAGGATAGACACCTAGAAAAATCCCACCGCGTCAATGTGTTGGGAATCAACGTTGAAAACGCAACATTTTGTCTTAAACTTCCAACAGCGGCGACAAATGTTGTTTTATGTAGGATTTACGGACCTTTTCCGTTGGGCTATCGAGCGGAAGGCTATAACCCATTATTAATCAAGAACATGAGGGGAAAGTAGACATTCTTGGAAGCCTAGTTCGATCCTCGTTGATGCGTTTCAGCATCCCTTTTTGGGCGGCTTTAGTTTCGATTTAATGCCTGCAAATCCTACAAACATCGGATTTAAAAACCTACAAACAAATGATTTAAAAACCTACAAACGAAGGATTTAACATTGAAAACATTGATAGACACACATAAAATCATATGTATGAAAAAAGACTATATCCCTCGCTTGTTTGACCAAACATTGGAGTTTGCCCTTAAAAGCAAAGGGGCAGTTTTGGTTGTGGGGCCTAAGTGGTGTGGCAAATCTAGAACCGCGGAGCGTTTTGCGGCGACAACCATCAACATGCTTCCTCGCTCAACGCGCAAGGAATATGTCGCGCTCGCCAAAAACGCGATTCAGCACTTTCTCAATTACGGGCCAAAACCCATCCTTATCGACGAATGGCAGATTGTCTCCTTCATTTGGGATGATCTAAAAAGCGCGATCGATGAAAACGATGAATTCGGCCAATATATTTTGACCGGGAGCGTCACCGACGCCTTGGACGCGAATAAGGGCGACGGCGCGGATGAAACGCATACGGGGACCGGGAGAATCGTGCGCAAAAGAATGCGCACAATGTCGCTTTTTGAGAGCCGGGATAGTCTAGGCACGGTCTCGCTTGCGGGCTTGAAGGCGGGGACATTCACCCCATCGATCTCGAAAGCGACGATTGAAGATTATGCTTCTTATATTTGTCGCGGCGGATGGCCGACATCCGTTGGCGAAGACTCCTCCGTTGCTTTGCAACAGGCAATCGACTTCTACGAGGGCCTGGTCGAAGATGACGTTTTTTCGTTAAAGAGCGTTCCTCTGCGTCAGGATTCCCAGAAATCCCGTGCGGTTATGCGCTCCTATTCCCGTCACATCGGGGGACAATCGGCGGAGAAGGAACTCCTTAAGGACCTTTCTGAATATTGCTCCATCGACGGAGAGACCTTCTCCAAATATCTTTTGTCTTTGCGGAAGCTTTACGTTATTGAGGAAATGGAGGCATGGAACACCAACCTTCGCAGCAAATCCGCGGTCAGAAGCAAGCCCACCCATTATTTCGTCGATCCTTCGATTGCGACGGCTTGTCTGGGGCTAACCCCGGATTCGCTTTTCCGTGACATGAGGACATTCGGCTTCTTGTTTGAGTCTTTGGCCATTCGCGACCTGCGTGTCTACGCCGATTCCATAGGCGCCAAAATATACCATTATAGGGATTCCTACGACCGGGAAGCGGATGCCGTCATCGTATTCAACGATGGGGAATGGGCGTTAATTGAAATTAAGCTCGGGGACGAAGAAGACATAAACCTAGCTTGCGAAAAGCTCGTCAAACTCTCCCAAGACATAAAACAAGAAAAAGAGAGCCCGGCCTTTTTGATGGTTGTTACCAAGGGCAAATTCGCCTATCGACGTGAGGATGGGGTTTATGTCGTTCCTCTGGCCTTGCTGCGAAACTAATAAACAAAGCGAAACCAAACCATGAAACGCAATTACGACGAAAGCCTGATTGTTTATCACGGCTCTAAGAAGGGCCTCGCGGGCAAAATCTCGCCGATAAGTCGCGCTTCATGCGATTTTGGCAAAGGCTTTTACCTCTGCAGCGATTCCGCGGATGCTTTGACTTTGATATGTGGCGAGGAGAAACCGGTTTTATATACGATGAAACTCGATTTATCGGGTCTTAAAGTTTTGGAGATGAAGATGGACCTTGAATGGGCGCTACTGATTGCCTGCTATAGGGGCTATATGGACGAAGCCAAGGGCTGCGAAATCTATAAGAAGTACGCAAGTCTTACGGATGGATACGACGTGGTGCTTGGCTATATCGCCGACGATCGCATGTACCGCGTGATGAAGAACTTTTTCGAAAAGGAGATTACCGATGTCTCGCTCATCCGTAGCCTCTCGGCTTTGGATTTGGGATATCAATACGTTTGCAAAACGCCTAAGGCTTGCGAACATCTTGAAATCATCTCTAGCAGAGAGCTTTCACCTCTTGAGCTAGGGGCGCTTCGGGATAAAAGCATCGCTAGGAGAGAAGAGGGGATTAGCCTCACGGAAGAGACACTGCTGAAATACCGCAGAGAAGGAAGATACTTCGACGAAATCCTAAGGGGTGAGCTACATGCATAGGGCTTTGCAATCCTCTCTTTCTGACATGCAGGGGCAGCTTTTCGAAATGTCCATTGAGAAGGGCTTAGATAGTGACTCCTTCGTGAAAGCGTTTATGACCTCGGATATCGCTAGAGACCTCGACTCGGAATTCAACCACATGCAGTGGGCGGGCAAAGAATACATCATGGAACGCATCCTCGATGAGCTTAAAGACAAGCTGAAAATAGGCGGAGAGACTTACGACCGCGAGACTCTATATTGGATGGGATACGTTTATCGGAGATGGCACTTTTACACAGGAGAAAGCAGCAAGGAAATCTATAGGCAAGCTCCCACGAAGACGATGCGCGTTACTTATTTGGCCTACCATACGATGAGCGTGGAGATGGCGATAGATAGGCTAAAAGAGTCGTATCTAGAAAAGCATAAGAAATAGGCGAGAAACTCGGTTGAAACGATGACGTTTTGCCTTGTCCCAATCGCTTTTAGCGTCAACACAGGGATTAATTTGGCAAATGACTCGGAGCCATCGTAACTTTTTCGGCTTTTGAATTCTCGGAAAAGGAATTGAATTGCATTTTTCCAACCATAAAACACCCCTAAAATTGCATTTTTCCAACCGAAAAATGGGTCAATCTTGCATTTTTCCAACTTTTTTCTGGCGCGGGTCGATTGGACGTGCTAGCCAAGGGGAACTGGCGTTGTTTCCGTTCGACATCCTAAGTAAAAACGCCAACTTAGGGAATTAAAATGCGCCAACTTAGGGAATTGAAATGCGCCAACTTAGGGAATCTCATTCTAAAAATAGCGATGGAATCTGAATTATTTGCCAATTCAAAGAAACTGTCTAATCAGCACAAAATTTCATTCAAATTACCGGTAAATAAGAAAGACGAATACGGGAAAAACGGTTGGAGAACGTTCGAAGGTTTCCTTGCGCAACTATATGGAAAACCATTGCGCAACCTATTTATTAACCTTGCCAGTTGCGCATTCATGCTTTACCCTAATCCCATGAACTTAAAGCAAATAAGGCTCGCTAAGGGACTTACCCAGATTCAAGCCGCCTCCGTATGCAAGATGTCTAGGAGGAACTACCAATACCTCGAAACCGGGGAGGAGGGGAGCTCCTCCTACCTTTCCGCCTGCAAGCGTCTACTCGATTACGGGGAGAAGAAGAAACTCACCATCGCCGTCGCAGGCATTGGCTATGTCGGCCTATCTTTGGCAATTCTATTGGCCCAGCATAACAAGGTGTTCGCCGTAGACGTCAACAAGGAGAAAGTCGATAAGCTCAACGCAGGGGTGTCTCCGCTTGTGGACAAAGAGATTGAAGAATATCTCTCCTCTAAAGCCTTAGACCTTCATGCGACCCTAGATGGGGAAAGCGCCTATAAGCAGGCTGACGTCATCATCGTTTCCACCCCGACCAATTACGACCCTTCGAAGAACTATTTCGACACCTCTAAGGTCGAGGAGGTCCTCTCCTTGGCTAAAAGAGTCAATCCCGACGCCTTGATCGTCATCAAGTCGACGGTGCCCGTTGGGTACACCTCTTCGATACAGGATAGGTATGGTTTCAAGAGTCTGCTGTTCTCCCCGGAATTCCTCAGGGAATCGAAGGCCCTTTATGATAATCTCTATCCCTCTAGAATCGTCGTTGGGCATCAAAACGATGAGGAAGACGCTTGCTTGTTCGCCTCCTTGCTGCAAGAAGGCGCCATTAAGCAAGACGTTCCCCTATTGCTGATGGGCTATAAGGAAGCGGAGTCGGTGAAGCTATTCTCCAACACCTACTTGGCCTTAAGGGTATCCTTCTTCAATGAGCTAGACACGTACGCCGAAAGCAAAGGGCTATCCTCAGAGGAAATCATCAAAGGAGTGGCCCTAGATCCTAGGATTGGGCATTATTACGACAACCCAAGCTTTGGCTATGGGGGGTATTGCCTGCCGAAGGACACGAAGCAATTGCTTGCCAATTACGATGACGTTCCCCAAAACCTCATCAAGGCCATCGTCGATTCGAATGCGACGAGGAAGGATTGGATCGCTTCCCAAGTACTTAAGAAAGCCGGGTATTACGACTATGGGGATTCCCCGGTGTATTCTCAGGACAAGGAGAAGCAAGTGACCATAGGGGTCTATCGTTTGTCTATGAAATCGAATTCGGATAACTTCCGATCCTCAAGCATCCAAGGCGTCATGAAGCGGGTCAAGGCTAAAGGGGCTAACGTCATTGTTTATGAGCCCTCCTTGCCGAATGGGTCCTTATTCTTCGGAAGCAGGGTGGAGAACGATTTGGAGAGGTTTATAGGGGAATCTACGGTGATCCTCGCCAACAGGCGTTCGAAAGACCTTGAAGGGTGCGAGGAGAAAGTCTACAGCAGGGACCTCTTCGGGGATGATTGAGGCTACCTTATATCCCCGTTTGTTCCTAAAATCTTATTTGGAGGCACCAAGCTATGAACATCGCCATCATAATCGCCGCCGGTTCCGGACACCGGATGGGCCAAGATATTCCTAAGCAATTCATCAATGTTTATGACAAACCCGTGGTCATTTACACCTTGGAGGGCTTTCAACGTCATCCCAAAATCGACGCCATCGAAGTCGTTTGCCTAAAAGGCTGGCAGGATGTTCTAAAAGCTTACGCCAAGCAATTCGGAATCACTAAGCTCAAATGGGTCGTCGATGGGGGAGAGACCGGGCAAGAGTCTATCCGGAATGGGGTCTATAACCTCGAGGATATCGCTTCTAGCGATGACACGATCATCATCCACGATGGCATTAGGCCGCTGGTGGAGGATTCGGTGCTTTCTGACGTCATCGCCGTCTGCGAAGAAAAGGGCAACGCGGTGACCTCTATGCCCTATAACGAGCAGATATTCGTCAAGGACGACGAGGAATCCACGATCAAATACATTCCTAGGGAAACGCTTCGGCGCGTATCCACCCCGCAAGCCTATAAATTCGGCAAACTTGATTGGGCTTACCATGAGGCATTTGAGAAGAAAATTGGAATCTATGGTTCCTCATATACGAATACGATGATGGTGGAGTTAGGGGAGAGGCTCTATTTCGCTTCGGGCTCGGACAAAAACATCAAGCTCACGACGAAAGACGACCTCGAGATGTTCAAGTGCTACCTGAAGATGGAGAAAGACACATGGCTCAAGTAGGGCAGGGGTTTAACGAGGATTTGCTCCGCGTCGCTACTTTGCCATTGCCTTGGGAAAAGCTTCGTGGAAAGACGATTCTGATAAGCGGGGGTACGGGGTTTTTAGGCAGCGCTTTGATAGAGACACTTGAGATACGTAACCGCTTATTCGGGGACGACATCAAAATCATCTCATTATCAAGGCGTCCAAGGGAATCTCAAGGAAACGTTGCATATCTACAGGCAGACGTTAATAAACCCATTGCTATAGATGGCGACGTTGATTTCGTGCTGCATTTAGCCTCTAATACGCATCCTGCCCAATATGCGTCCGATCCCGTGGGGACGATTACGACGAATGTGTTTGGCTGCTACAACATGCTTGAAGTAGCTAGAGAAAAGAAGGCGGAACGCTTCTTGCTCGCTTCTAGCGTTGAAATTTATGGGGAATGCGGGGCCGAGCCCGTTAGGGAATCTTATAGCGGCTATATCGATTGCAACACTTCTAGGGCGGGCTATAACGAATCCAAGCGCGTCAGCGAGAGTTTGGTTCAATCCTATTTGACTCAATATTCCGTTGACTCTGTCATTGTGAGATTGGCCCGTTGCTTTGGCCCAGACAAAACGAAAAAAGATAGCAAGGCCATGTCCCAGTTCATCTCTTCGGCCGTTGAGGGGAGTGACGTCGTGCTTAAAAGCGAGGGGAAGCAGAGGTATTCCTATTGCTATTACGTGGACGCCGTCAGCGGCATTCTCACCGCTTTGCTTAAGGGGGAACGCGGTCAGGCATACAACGTATCCGATGATGACTACGGCTCTACTTTGGCCGACATCGCCTCTTATATTTGCTCTTGTTGCAACGTTAAATTAGTTTTTGATTTAGAACATGCGCAAGTTGGGGCTTCTAAAGCCACATACGCCTTGTTGGACTGCGATAAGCTTAAGACGTTGGGGTGGGAACCTCTATTTACTCTTAAAGAAGGGGTTAAGAAGACCTTAGATTCTTTGAAAGAAACCAAGTGAGCCTCTATTTATTTTGGGGCCCCTTCTGACTTTGCTGTGAAACAGCGGGAATAAGACCAATCCGAATATAAGAAAAGGACATTTAAGCGCATACTAAATAAGAAACAATCGCGTATGAAGATTCTTGTCGTATCCCAACATTATTATCCAGAGCCCTTTCGAGTGACTCGAATTACTGAGAGCCTTGTGTCTAGAGGACATGAAGTCACCGTGCTTACGGGTATCCCAAATTATCCTGAAGGGGTATTTTATCCCGGTTATTCCTATAAGCAGAGGCGGCGGGAAACAATAAATGGGGTTAACGTTATTCGCGTTAGGGAGCACCCCAGGAAGAAGGATTTGATCAATAGGGCCATAAATTACTATTCCTATGGCTATTTCGGCTCCAGGGAGGCTAAAAAGCTCCCGGGAGATTTCGACGTTATCCTCGCGTTTGGGTTATCTCCTATTTACATGGAATATCCAGCGATCGCGTATAAGAAGAAGTACGGAACTCCGATATTGTTATATGAGATGGATCTATGGCCGGCCTCGTTAACCGCGGGAGGAGTAAAACCTAGTTCCCCGATCTATAAGCGCTTCGAAAAGGTGTCGAAGAAGGTCTATTCCCAAATGGACAGGATATTGGTCTCTAGCCCTGCGCACGTGGATTACATACGCGGATTGATTGGGGATGAAATAGAGATAACGCCCTTGCTTCAATTCGCGGACGATTTACCATTGGAGAAACACCGTTTGCAGGAGAACGCCGTCAACGTTTTGTTCGCGGGGAATCTAGGCAAGGCGCAGAACCTAGAAAGCTTAATGAAATGCGCCGAACTATTGTCCGACGATCCTAGAATCCATTTCAACATTGCCGGAAGTGGGTCTGAGGCTGATTATCTAAAAGATTTCGTTACAAAGAAGCAGTTGCGTAACGTTTCTTTGCTTGGAAGGCTTTCTAAGGAAGGACTCCGGAAAGTGTATGAAGAGACGTCTGTTGGCTTAGTTGGCTTAAGCGATGAATTGTTCTCGAGGCTGACAATACCGGGTAAGGTGCAGTCCTATTTAAAAATGGGGCTACCGGTGTATGGACTTGCTTTTGGGGCGACAAAAGAATTCGTTGATGAGCATCAATGCGGGAAGGTGCTCGATTCCGGGGATTACGAAGGCTTGGCCAAAGCACTTAAGGAATACGCCTCTTTATCTTCAAGGGGGAAAGAGGAATTTTCGACAAAGTGCAAGAGACTTTATGAGGGCAAGCTCGAAGAGAGTATTTTCATGAGCGCCATAGAAGCGTGCCTTGAGGAGATCGTTTAAGGGGATTTAGACCTTTGAGCATGCCGAATTGCATTAAACGATCGTAATTGATTCGATTTGGAGTCCCAACTCGCGTTGATTTGATACTTTCCGCCCAATTATCTAAAATACGGCGACGCGCGATTTGAACTGCCCTAAAAAGATTACAAATAACATGACTGTAAACAAAATGCTTCTAGTATCTGCTTATTCTCCCTTTTGTGCAGGAGGGGTGGTATCTTGGACCGGTAATTTTTTGCAGTCGAATTGGGCCAAAGGCAAACACGTTATTTTTTTAAATTTATATTCACCTAGAAAGGCTAAAAAACGCAAAATTGCTTCAACTTTGAGGGATTACAAGAAGACGATTGAGTTCAAACGTCTTTGCAAGAAAGAAATGCCGGATGTAGTCCATATAAATTTCGGCGGTTCGAAACTTGGGCTTATAAGGGATTGCATGATGGCTAATCATTCCGCGAAGAAGGGAATTAAGACTTTTATGGAATGCCATTGCGATGCAAATTATTTTTATGACGACTGGATTTGCATTCGCGAACTTAAAAAAGCTTATAAAAACGGTGTTCGCTTCCTTGTCCTAAATGAACAATCGTCGTCTTTCTTTCAAAAGAAAGTCAATGTAAAAGAAACGGCCATAAACCGTGTGACCAACTTTGTCTCCTTCTCAAAACTTAAATGCCATATTAATCAAAAGGTTATTAATATTCTTTTTGTTGGGCATGTCCGAAAAGAAAAGGGTATTGAAACTATATATGCAGCTGCGAAGCAATATACGGACATCCATTTCACTCTCGTCGGTCCTGATTTTAAAGATGTTCCTCATCCAAACCTGAACAATGTCACTTTTAGGGGCGAAGTCAGTAAAGATGAAGTCTTACGGTATATGAGCCAAGCTGATTTGCTTTTGCTGCCATCTAAAACTGAAGGCTTACCCATGGTAATTTTGGAAGCGATGAGCTTGGGCCTGCCAGTTATTGCTTCAAATGTTGGGGATATCCCAAACGTTCTTTCCGGCACTAAAGCCGGAATATTTGATATCGGTTGCGAACAACGCTTCTTCGAGGTGCTCGCCCGATTTGTTTCTAGCTTCGATTTAAGAAAAGAAGCATCTGATACTGAACTGGCCAAATTTTCTGAAAATTATGACGCAGAAAGAGTCTGCGAGAAACTGGAAGAGATATACAATCGATAAACGTTAGATTTTGCGATTTTCAAGATGCCATTTAAACGTTTCAATGTAAACTCTTGCGCATTCAACCATGCCATGTTTTTTGGCGCTTTGTAACGCTTTCTCTGAATAGGCCGGATATAGGTCCGGGTGCAAATAGAAAAATTCCAAGGCGTCAGCTAAAGATTCTGGATTCTCTGGTTTGAAGAGGATCCCATTTCCACCATTTAGCAAATCTGGGATGCCTCCGACATCGGGGGCGATGCAAGGCAGCGCACAAGATAGTCCTTCAATAACGGAGAGGGGGCTGCCCTCATAATGAGAAGCTAGGACGAAACAATTTGCTTCAATCAAATAAGGAGTTGCATTGTCTATCCATCCTGTGAATGTGGTTTCCTTGTCGATATCAAGCGTTTTGGCTAATTGTATTGAAACTTCCAAGGTCTCTCCGCCACCGCAACAAACCAATCTGAAGGGATGGCCCCTTTTTTTCAATTCCGCAAAACCGCGCACAAGCAATTCGTGATTCTTAACTGGGCGGAATCCGGCTACGCAGATGAAATTTCCGTTCCATTGTTGCTTCGCCTTCATAGAAACGTAGGGTGTTTCATCAATGCCGTTGGGAATGATGGTGGGTTTTGTTCTATAGACATGTTCCGCTGTTTTTGCGATAGCTGGGGAGATTGCGATTAGTGATAGCCTGTTATGCTTGATCAGAATCTTCTTTAGCGTTCGGTCATAAATTGGGGCTTCTTTTTTTGCGACCGAGTGCAGGGTGTGAAAATAGAGGAAGCTTGTTTTGCGTACCCCGAACGCTATGAAATAGGTACTTATACATTGGCAATGACTGTGGACAATGTCCGGATGAACTGCGTTCACTATTTCTTTGAAACGTTTCGCTGCCCTTAAATCCAAACCATTCCGTTTGTGGCAAGTGAAAAACCGCCCCTTGAAGCGTTCTTCGAGCGCAGCAAAACTTGGGTGTATTCCGCCGTGTAGAATTAGACAATAGACGTCTTCACTTTTTTCCAATTTCGTTGCCAAGGAAGCGAAAAAAACTTCGCCTCCCCCTCGGAACATCATTTGAGACATCACTTCGAGAATTCTCATTTAATTTTCAACCTGTCCATTTTTATTCTTTTGCGCTTTAAGAAAGCCGGGTAACAGCCTCCGTTAAAACAAGCGGCAAAGCAAAGGGTTAAAATAAGACTGTCAGGCTTGGAGTTGTGCATAAGGAGAAAAAACTGGAAACAAAAAACGAACAGCAACAAAGAAAAGGGTGTTAGCCATCCGTCTTTTTTGCTTTTTAAAAGATATGCCATGGGTATTACAAACAAACTCTCCAAAGCCAGAAAGCCAAAAATCCCAAAATCGGCCAAAACTTCGGAAAAGTTATTGTGAGCGGCAACGTAAAACGCAGTTTGAACGGCGTTATACCCTGAACCCGTCAAGGGGGCATTCAGGAAAATCTCAAAACCCACTATGGCCCCTTTGAAACGGGTTTCAAAGGACAAGTCGCTTTTGCCACTTACGATTCCTACTGACCCTAACATGCCTAAAATTCGATTGGCATAGTAAGAAAGGGCCGGAATGGAAAACAAAAGCGTTATCCCCACAAACACTAGACCGGATTCGAGGAGCAAGACGACCCAGCGATGTTTTTTAAACGAAAGTGGGATAGCTACAAACGCGGTGAAACAAAGGGTAAGCACCGCCGAGACCGATCCTGTAAGCAACAAAAAGTAGGAAGAAGCAGCTGCTCCAATAATCCAAAGGACTTTAAAAATCCTTTTTTTGCTGCGGATGCCGTTGGCGAAAAGCAATATCGAAATTATAGCTAGGGATCTTCCAACGTTGTTCTGGTTGTCAAAGAAACTGCCGATTCTCGAGCTTATGTTAGGGTGGAAGATTTCGTTTCTATAAATAATTGCGAACAAAACCAAAAATGCCGCACAGCCTATTCCGGCAATTGTGAAATAACGGTCCTTGCTGGCTTTTTCCTCAATAAGGATTTGGTACAACATCAGGCTCGTCGCGCCTATGACAAGGGTGGTTTGGGGAAAACTCTTGAGTCCGGAAGCGACATAAGAAACTAGCTGAACTAATAAATAAAAAGCGTTGATGAAAAAGAACAAATCGGGATGCCAACGCTTTTTCCAATCGTGGCTAAAGGCGAATAAAATGGCCAACACAACCCATAAGCCGATGTTGACGTAGTTGTAAGGGCGCCTCCCAGCCAAACCAAAAGAGAAGAAAAACAGAATGGAGCAAAGCCCGTAGATAGCAAAACGGATTATTTTATTCATCCGTTCCTTAGTCATGCTCCCTCCCTTTCTTTTTTTGCATAAAAAACGATGAAGGTTGTTTCGATTAAAAGTGATAGAAGTAAAGCTAGACCTAGATAATGGGACACTCCTAAGGCAATAAACAAAATTTCGTTCGAAAAGAAGCCTCTAAGGATTCCTGATACCACTCCAACGACTACTGTGGGGGTTAGCAGCCAAAAGGCGGCAGCTGTCGCGCTTTTAAAATTTGCCTTTTTGCTTACGATTACAGCACAGGCAAAAAATACGAGAGAAAGGGAAACGAATAGGATGGTTTGCCAACTTGGCCCTTGTCGCTTTAATAAACACTGTCGATAAATTTCATAAGAAGATGGGATTTCGGCCATTTTTTCAGAGTCGAGCGAGAAAAAACGTGCGCAGCCTGCCGCCGTTTCATCTTGACTTATCAAAGTTTCAACGTTGTTCTTGAGAACGTAGGTTTGCGCTCTTGAAGATACGAAGAAGCCATTTAAATTTTTAGTAAGGAAATCCGCGTCGAACCCAATGAGCAAGGGTGCGTTAAATCCATTGGCGAAAGCGCCATACCCTTGATCGTTAGAAGTGAACGCCTTTCCATAATGGGCTTCGTTAAATCCCTTGGCATGATAGATGCCGACAATCGCCCAACTCCTTATTGAGTTTTCAAAAGGAATGTTAAGACATTGAAAATTTGAAATTGTTCCGTTTTCGGAATAGTCCGGCAAAAGATCGTCGTAACTACTCATTTTCGTAGACCGGCTGATAAGGTTGTCCGCATAGTAGTCGGGAATAAAAACGAAGCCATCTTTACTGAGGTTTGCAAAACTTGAATAGGCCCATTTTTTCTGGTAAACGTTTATGCATAGTGTTTCAAAGCGCATGGTTTTCTCTTGGTTTGAAAACAAGAACGCCGTCCCCACGGCGACATCGTCGGAAACATCGGTCCCTTCTAAGGTCGCCGGGAAAGAAGCGTAATCGGTCGCGTCGTCATTGACGCATGCGGGGATGAATTGCATAGTTCCCAGGAAATTTTGCTGCCAAAGCGAAGAGAATGTGTTTTTTATTTCCTTATAGGAACTCTCGCCTATGTTGAATAAGGCATTTGCATTGTTGCTTTTGCTTTCTTTGCATTTGGCCGCAGTAAGCTGGGCATAAGAGGTTTCTAAGGCGCTGGGTGAAAAAAAAGAAGCGGCGCTTGCGGAAAACAACCCTAAAAGCGTGCATAAAACCGAAAGGAGCGGTAAGGTGTGTTTTTTTATGCATTTTCTTTTGCCCATGGTTTTAGCGGTTCAATATTATCACAAACTTCAAACATCTTGTCTTATGGAGCCATCTACGGGCCTCCTTTCAGCGTTTTAAGTCTCGTTGTGGGTGGTTGTGAGATTTTGTTTGTCTTAAAATCTCGTTAGAAGAAAAATGCTTCGATTTAAAGAACTTCTGAAGCGGACTTCCAAATCATTCCGAGGAAAGAGTATGAAATTTAGCATTAACATACCTGTTTATAACGGAGAAAAATACATTGATGAGTGCTTCCGGTCCATCTTAGAGCAATCCTATGGAAATTTTGAAGTGATTGTAGTCGATGATGGTTCTAACGATGACACTCCAAAGATAGCGGACGATTGGGCGAGACGAGATAAACGGTGGACTGTCATTCATCAAGTAAATCAAGGCCAAATGGCCGCTAGAACGAAAGCCTTGGAACGCAACAGCGGGGATTATTCACTGTTTTTAGACGGTGATGATTTACTTGAAAAAGAGACGTTGGCTGTTTTGCGTGACAAAATAACGAAACACCGTTGGCCTGATATGCTGATTTTCAATTATTATATTCTGAAAATCGGCGGCAAGATAAACGGCCCAAGCGATTGGAACGATGAAAGGCTTTACGCCGGTCCAAAAGTTGACGAGCTGCTTTTGAGGGCTTGCTGCTCCGACTTGTTTAATAGTCTTTGCTATAAGGCTATTAAAAATCCCGTTCCGGCACTTCCTGAGGATTTGCTGGAGAGATGCAAGGACATGAGAATGGGCGAAGATGCGGTTCAGTCTATTTTTTACATCGAACAGGCTCGCTCTATTGCTCTTATAACGAACCGCCTATATGTTTACCGTTATAACGAAGCCTCCGTCTGCAATGTTTTCAACAAAGAGAAATTCTTTAAGGATATAGGTTCGGTCAGGGCAATGCTCGCCTATAAAGAAGAAAGATTGAAGAAAAACAATCTTTTTGACGAAAAAGCCTATTTTAAGTCGGAATACCATTATTTAAAGGCTTACACGTATATAGCCGCGTTGTCCTCGCCTAAAGACCGCCAAACTCGATTTGAACTCTATAAGCTTTGCAGGGAAAGTTTTGAAAAAGGGTTATGGTTCAATGAAGACAAATTGGTTAGGCTGTATTTGAAAAACGCGTATTTTTCTATCGATAGATATCAGATGATCCATATGAGGCTTGCTCGCCTTAAGAGGACGTGCTTAAAAAGCATTTTACGTCGGCGTCGCACGGCTTAAGAGTTGTCGTTCTTCTGCGAAATTGCATTGATTAAACCCATAATCGTTCTTTAGGAGACCGCGTCATTGCTTGTATTTGTGGCGATGAGGAGAGATATATCTCCCTAGAGAACAAGGAAAGGGGCTCGCAAAAGTTCATTGGTCCTCATTGAATAAACCGCTTTGCCATCGTGGATGGCTTTCGCCGTGCGATTCCACGGACGTCTGACGGAACATTCGTGATTATTGTAGATCGGTAAATTCTTTGGGCTGGCCGTTAGGATGCTTCGCAATCAAACAAAAGTCTAGGGCTTAGACTCGGTTGGGTGGTATCCTACGAAAGCCTGATGGAAACCATCGTTTAGCGAAACCGTTTCTATTGATTAAACAAGAATCTCGCGTGGCGGGAAAGGGCGTTAAAATGAAAAGAGTTATCACCTACGGAACATTCGACCTTCTGCATTATGGTCACATCAATCTTTTAAAACGAGCCAAAGCCCTTGGGGATTATTTAATCGTGGCGCTGTCGACGGATGAATTCAATTGGAACGAAAAGGGCAAGAAATGTTATTTCACATACGAACAAAGGAAGGCTCTACTCGAATCTATCAGATACGTCGATCTCGTGATTCCTGAGGAAAACTGGAAGCAAAAAGTTAGTGATGTACACGAATATCACATTGATACATTTGTCATGGGCGACGATTGGAAGGGGCGTTTCGATTTCCTTAAAGACGAAAATGTCGAGGTTGTTTATCTATCCAGAACGCCTGAAATATCGACGACCCAAATTAAAACTGATTTGCACAAATAATCCCACCGGCTTTTTGGTTTCATCGCCGCTCGAGAAAGATTAGAAGCACTTTTCGTAATTTGAAATTTGTGCCGCATAATTGCGTATGGGTTTATTCAAAACGGAAAATGACTCAAGATTTTGGCTTCGCCTAGCCGATGAAATAACTTCGACTATTAAGCGGTTTGTTTCAAAGCCTGTTGACCACAGTAGAAGTCGAGAACGGCTTTTTCCGGGCAAATGTCCTTTGGCCAATCGCCATTGAGAAGTTTGCTCACCTTCGCTCTTTCTTCTTTGTGGGCATCTTGGCCATCGCCCAAAGTTTCAATGAACTTTTCTAAACCTTCTTGATTCGTAAATTTGTCTCCCGCCATAAGGGAAAGCGGATCGTCGAAAATAAAGCCGCCGTTGATTTCGGTTTTATACGATTCGAAGTCCGGGATTAAATACCCAATCGGTCTATCGAGAAGTAAATAATTCGTCGAACATGAAGAATAGTCCGAGATGAGAGCATCGCAGTAGGGCATTGTCGACGTGGGCGTTAATCCAAGCTTTTGGATATCCTTGTTTTTCAAGAAAACAATATTTGAACAGTTTGGAAAAATAGATAGATCAGCGTTGTTCAGCGCGTGGTGTAGTTTTATAACCATCGTATACCCCGCGTTAACCAAGATGGCGTTCAACCGATTAAAGTCAAGTTGTAGGGGCAAGATTGTCTTCTCATCGAACGTGTTATCCGGGTTCCGCCTAAACGTTACCATGACTAAGAGAATCTTGTTAGATCCTGCGTGCACCAAATCGCGGAAGGCGCGATTTGTTTTGTCATCAAATTTCAGTTCCGATCCGCGGCACGAAGGCAAGATGTCGAATTTATCTTCTTTCTCGCTGTAATATTTGACATAATTGCTCTTTACGAATGCGGAAGGAACTGTAGCCTTATCAAACGCGTTATATACGGATTTGAAGTACTCCATCGCCCCTTTCAGGCCGATTCCGTGATAAACGTATATTTTTTTGGTGCTTCGATTCCAGGAAAGGGCCGATCCATAACTCGAAAACTCATAAGCGAAAGTGCTTCGCAACCGCATTGTTTTAAACGCAGAAGCGGGATGACTAAAAACTGCAAAAAAAGCGCGCCACCAAGCGAGGCCACTGTTATACGTATAAACAAGGTTTTTCTTGCATTCTTTTGGCATTTGCTTCCTGTTTTGCCACGGAACTAAGAAGTAGCATTCCAAATGCTTGGCATTCACGCGCGCATATCGAAAAAGGGAATATCCATTATCATATGGGCCTATGCCTTCGAACAAAATGCGATTAGGGATAATCTTGTGAGGGAATAAACGATAAAGGCTTTTTTTGATGCCTTTTTTAATGAACGCTTTAGATTTCATTGTCGGAATCCCTCTTTCTCAATCTGCTTATGATAGAAATTAAACGCGGCTTGAGGCTTTTCCAATTGAGCAAAACCAAACAAGGTAAATAAAACGCAACGAAAAGCGATCCCTTAATAAGAAAACGATAGAAATGGCTTTCCATTCCCGAAAGCGCGGGTATCAAAAAGAAAGCGTACGTTATTCCCCAGCACGCTGCCCCAAGCGCCATGAACAGCCCTAGCGTGCCCATTTGGCGAAGGACGGGCAAATGCATGGCCTTCGCGTTGTATATGTTCATGACGATCCAATGCGAAATGGTAACCGCGATGACCGTCCCTAGAAGGCAAGCGTATATTGCCTTATCTTTTGGGAAGAGGAATAGGAACAAGGCGGAAAGCGCAACGTTCCCCAGCGCGACAAAGAAATAGACGAGAGCCCTAAATAGGTGTTTGTTTCTGGCCCTTTGAACTTCAATGGAGGCGTTGATGGTCAGAGGACAAAGGTTGAGCAGCATCAACGTAACGCCTACATAAAACGCCTCAATTCTCTTTTGACCAAGCCACAACTGAATGAAATCGTATCCGCAAGAAAGAAAGCCGAACGCGACGGTGCAAAGCACTATAGTTTGCATTCTTGATACTTTTAGGTAAAGAGCGTTTATTTCGTCGTCCTTGCCCTTCGCCACAAGTTCGTTGATTGTTGGCACGTAGGAGGAACTTACCGCTAGTGACATTGTCGTCAAATAAGTTGATAGAGATTGTCCGAGCTTATAGATCGTCACGCTTTCTGGAGCCCCCATGGCTCCGAGGATCATTTGATCCACGCTTGCGTTGATTTGGTCAACCAAAGTATTAAAAAGAATGATCCCGGAAAAAGCGGCGATCTGCTTTAGCAAGATACGGTTATCCCTTAGTTTCGCTTCTTTATAATGGTAGCCAAGGCATTTTCTTGAATAAATGAGGTTCCCGATTGCGTTAATAAGCGTGGCAACGATGGAATATACGGCTATCGCCATGACGCTTTTCGTGTAATAGGCAAGCGCCCAGTGTGCCGCGAATCCAAGGATAGTTACGCCGAGGGAAAGCAATCTAGAGAATACGAATTCCTTCTTGTAGTTGACGAATAAACTGTAAACGGACGTAAGAATTGAAAATGCCACATTAATCAAAGAAGTGGCGAAAAGACAATACAAGGTTCGGCTGTCATCCCAGGAGTACTCGAATAAAGGCACTTTCCAAAAATAAAGCAGTCCAAAAACCGAAAACCCGATGGCCAGAATCGCAACGGAGATAATACCAAGCAATTTAACGTAAATGGAGTTGATGCGCCCAACGTCGCCGTTCCTCTCCGCTTCTATGACGGCGAATCTAATATAAGAAGCGTTTAAAGCGTTGGACACAATTGTCGCCCAATTTACAATGGAAAGAACAAACGAATAGAGACCGTAGTTGTAGTCGCCGATATAATAAAGAACCTTTTTGGTAACAACAAAATAGCCCATGAGGGAAACCGCTAAGGAAAAATAGGATATAAATATCCCCAATTTTATGTTTTTAGCGTCGTTTCCTCGTATAGCCATTCTTATTCAAGCGAATCTAGGGGCGAAATATGATTAAGCGCCACGACGATTATAGAAAAATGGCGGCGAACGTGATATAAAAAACTGACTTTTGGAGTTTAAATGATATTTCTTTTTGTGATTTTGTGCCTACTGTTCGCGCTGTCTGTCCGTTTGAATAAAGGGGAAGAAACCTTAACAAAAAACTCTTGTGACGCAATCAGAGGGCTTTGCGTCATTTTCATCCTCTTTAGCCATATCTCAAGTTATATCGCCTTTGATGATTTCGGCTCCAAATATTTAAATGCCATTTTAGCCTGCATAGGTCAGCTTATGGTGGCGCCCTTCTTCTTTTTCTCTGGATACGGCATCGCTTCGTCGGTTCTGAAAAAAGGGCGCTCGTACGAAAAAACTATTTTAATAAAGCACTTCTTCAAAGTATTCCTTTACGTCTTTGTTTCCTTGATCCCGTATTGTGTTTTGGCCTTAGTCAACGGCGTCTACTCATGGGCGGACTACCTTTTGGCTCCAATCGGTTTGGCGTCTATAGGAAATTCTAATTGGTTTATTTTCGCCATTTTGTTTTGTTATCTTTCTTCGGGTTTGGCCCTCCTCGTTCCCTTCAAGAACAAAGCATGGCCAATTTTAATCACCAGCTTATCGGTCTTTGGATACGTAATTGCATTCAAACTATTGGGGTACGGCGCGTGGTGGTATGACACCATTCTTTGTTTCCCTCTGGGTTTGTGAGTAGGCTATGCGCTGCCTAAAATATCGGGCTTGAGACGGCAAGGCCTGTTCTATGGTTTACTATTGGGGGCGTGCAGCACAACGTTTTTTGCTTCTTATATTCTCTCTCGTTTTGTACCGGAAATCCCCTACTTAATAACGTTTGAGATTAGAGCTCTTTCCCTTTGCGGGGCGATATTTGGTCTCACTTATTATTTGAAATTCGGCTCACGGATATTCAAATTCCTTAGTTCTATCTCCTTTGGGGTGTATATCCTCCAACGCTTCCCCATGATTTTGCTTTTTGAATGCCTAAAAATAGAGAACCATTATGCGTTTTGGCTCATTTCTTTTTTCGCCGCCATCATCATCGGTTATGGGTTCGGTTTCATCTACAAGTTCATCGACAAGATGGCTATTCAAAAGCTGCTATGCAGAATAGAAACAAGCGAAAGGCATTGGCTTTAAAACAACGTGAAACATTAAGCAATTCGGAGCGCTGGCTTCACTGCCGTTTTGATAGATGGTATGCTCGAATTTTGGTGCCCGATTGCTTTCGGGGGGCTGTTTTTGGACGCAGCGATGTATTTCGCCTTTCGAAAAAGGGCTGTAACGAGCTCCGCAACACGTATGAAAAATAAGACGATAACGCTTTCGATGGCGGGGTGTTTTTGCACTGCGGCTTTATCTACAGGCCAAAGATGAAAACTTGAGCGGAATTCCTACAAATACTTCTAGTGTTTTCTAGCGCCTCGAACTGGAGTTGTGCAAATACTCGAAAAATTGTCAAGCGCTTGTGGCGATTGCTGTAGCAGATATCCGGTTTTCTCAGCGCTTCCGAACTCAATTGCTCTTGCGACAAATGTTTCTCCGTCCCAATAATATATATATATATATATATAGGCCATCCAAACGAAATGGAAACGCTTATATGAAGTTGGGGGCTTGCCAATCTACGTTAGATATGTAAACTAGCCCCGATATAACGATTTACATATCAACGAACGAAGACGATTATGAAATTCATCCAAGCCAACAAATCGGAGCAAGAAGCATTCATAGGGAAGCTCTATCCTGATTATGGCAACGACGATTCATTTTCTTTTGTTCATAGGTTGCCTAGAGGATACCAAGAGCATGAATGAGCCTGAAGTAGAGAGCGGCAACTTAGAATCGCCTCTAGGCGAAGCCGCGATTAACGGGCCTAGGGTTGTCCGCGGTGAGAACGACGCCTCTAACGACATCGTTGTCAATGGGGGCAAGTTCTACGAGTTCATCAAGAGGGCCTTCGACATTGTTTCCTCCGGAACGGTGTTGTTGCTGTTTGGCTGGTTTATATTGCTTCTGATGCTCATTAAGCTCCTGGAGGATTATGGGGGCAGAGCCTATAAGCTCGACATCATCGAGAACCCCGAGGGTAGATATCTCTCCAAGGATGGAAAACGTTATGACTGCAGGGTGTCTAAGGATCCTAACGGAGAGATAGACCCCACGGTTAAGGGGGCGTTATACACGTCCATCCGCGTCGGCAAGAAAGGGAAACTGTTTAAGTTCCACAAGATTAGATCCATGTGTCCTGGGGCGGAGGCCATGAAGGCTAAACTCCTAGAATACGGGATCAATGAGGCGGATGCCCCGGCATTCAAACTCAAAGAGGATCCTAGGATCACCAAGGTGGGGTCATTCTTACGCAAGACCTCTCTTGATGAGTTGCCTCAAATCTGGGATATCTTCGTCGGTAGACTAAGTGTAGTGGGCCCTAGGCCTCCATTGCCTATAGAGACCAATCAGTATAACGAATATCAGAAACACCGCTTAGACGTTAAAGGTGGGTTGCTTTGCTTATGGCAAATCACCCCGAATAGGAACTCCTTATCGTTTAACCAATGGGTTGATTTGGACATCCAATACATCAAGACCAGAAGCGCGGCCCTTGATTTGAAGATCATATTCAAAGGGCTATGGTTTGTGCTTACCGATCATAGTGGCGAATAAGGAATACGAGGACGTTATATGAATATCATCTTGCTATCAGGAGGATCGGGAAAAAGGCTTTGGCCGTTATCTAACGACGTTAGGTCAAAGCAGTTCATCAGCATTTTCAAAGACGAGAACGGGAACTACGAATCCATGGTTCAAAGAGTCTATCGATCCATCGAAAAAATCGATAAAGGCGCGAAGATCACGATTGCCACAAGCAAATCGCAGGTTTCGGAGCTCATCCATCAATTGGGAGAGGACATCAACATTTCCGTCGAACCCACTAGAAGGGATACTTTCGCCGCTATCACTTTAGCTACGTCTTATCTCCACGATCAAATGGGCGTATCCGAGGACGAAGCCGTTGTCGTTTGCCCAGTGGATCCCTATGTAGAGGATGACTATTTCGAATCGTTGAAGAAACTATATGAGCTGGCTAGCGAAGGCAAAGCCAATCTCACGTTGATGGGGATGGAACCGACTTACCCAAGCGCGAAGTATGGCTATATCGTGCCGAAAACGAAGGGCAAGGTTAGTCCGGTGTCTTCGTTCAAAGAGAAGCCAACTGAAGAGAAAGCCGCGGAATATATTAAAGAAGGAGCTCTTTGGAACGCGGGGATATTCGCCTATAAAATCGGCTATGTCCTTAAGCGGGCCCATGAGCTTATTGATTTCATCGATTACAAGGATTTGCTCAATAAGTATCCAAACGTCCTTAAAACCAGCTTCGATTATGCGGTTGCAGAACACGAAACTAGCATCCAAGTCATGAGGTTCAATGGCTTATGGAAAGACCTAGGGACTTGGAACACCTTAACCGAGGCGATGACGGAGAACGCGATAGGCAACGTTGCCCTAAACGAAAAATGCGAGAACGTTAAGGTCATCAATTCCTTGGATATTCCCGTCTTGTGCATGGGCTTAAAGAACGTTATCGTCGCCTCCTCCCCGGAAGGAATACTGGTAACGAGCCCTGAGCAATCCTCGTTCATCAAGCCTTATGTTGAAGGATTCGACGATACGATTCGCTTCGCGGAGAAATCCTGGGGCAAATATGAAGTCATCGACGTTGGACCGAATTCCCTGACGGTCAAGATAACGATGAATAAGGGGAATAAGATGCATTACCATTCCCATGAGCGAAGAGATGAGGTTTGGAACGTCGTCTCCGGAACAGGAAACGTTGTTATTGATGGAGATCGTCGCGTTGTCCATGGGGGCGATGTCGTCACCATCAAAACCGGTTGCAAGCATGCGATTGAGGCCCTCGAGGATTTGAAAATCATCGAGGTGCAGATCGGTAAAGACATCGATGAGAAGGATAAGAAGAAGTATGATCTGGAATGGTGAGGTTTCCCTTAAGTTTGGGAAATTAAACCATCAATAGGGTTTGCATTTATAATTAGAATGATTTGAATGAGGTGTTTATGAACAAAGTAGCGTTAATTACGGGAATCACGGGGCAGGACGGCTCTTATTTGGCCGAGTTCCTGCTTGAGAAAGGGTATGAGGTCCACGGGCTTGTCCGCAGATCCTCCATATCCAACACGGGGAGGATCGATCATCTTTTGGAGAAGAAGCTCATAACCCTCCACGATGGCGACCTTTCGGATTCCTCGAGCCTAATCAATCTTATTGGCAAGATTCAACCGGATGAGATTTATAACCTCGCCGCCCAATCTCATGTAGGCACTTCCTTCGATGCCCCTGAATACACCGGAGATGTGGATGCCTTAGGTGTCCTTAGGATTCTAGAGGCTATTCATATTCTCCATTTGGAAAAGAAGACGAAATTCTATCAAGCTTCCACCTCTGAACTTTATGGCAAAGTAGAGGAATGCCCGCAGAACGAGAAAACGCCGTTTCATCCTTATTCCCCTTACGCGGTTGCCAAACAATACGGCTTCTGGATGTGCAGGGAATATAGGGACGCTTACGGCATATTCGCCGCGAATGGGATTTTGTTCAATCACGAATCCCCTAGGCGCGGAGAGAATTTCGTTACCCGTAAAATCACCATTGCCGCAGGCAGAATCAAAATGGGCTTGCAGGACCATCTAGAACTCGGGAATCTAGATTCATTGAGAGACTGGGGATTTGCCAAGGACTACGTCGAATGCATGTGGCTTATCCTTCAGCAAGAGCAGCCCGATGATTTCGTGATTGCAACCGGTGTCCAACATACGGTTCGGGAATTCTGCGCCCTCGCTTTCCATTACGTTGGTATTGAACTTGAATGGAAAGGCAATGGCATCGAAGAGAAGGGCTACGATAAGGCAACGGGCAAAATGCTTGTCTGCGTGAATGAGAAGTTCTATCGTCCTACCGACGTCGTTAACCTTTGGGGAGATCCTAGCAAAGCCAAGAGCGTGCTTCATTGGAATCCCCAAAAGACTTCTTATGAGGAACTCTGCAAGATGATGGCGGAAGCAGATTTGATGAAAACCAAGATTGAGAAACTGCATATGAACGTCGAGAAACTCGATAAGGCTTTGGGGGAATAACAATGATTGAAAACAAAAAAATAATAGTTACTGGCGGCGCAGGCTTCCTCGGATCTCATGTCGTTTCGCTTTTAAAGGATCATAATGAGGTAATTGTCCCTAGGAGCAAAGATTACGATTTGAGCACAGAGGAAGGCGCGAAGAGGCTTTTTTGTGACCACAAAAACGTAGATATGGTTATCCACGCCGCGGCCGATATTGGCGGCATTGGGTATAGCGCCACTCATCCTGCCGATCAATTTGATAGGAATGCCTTAATCAATATATATATGCTTAAGCACTCCTATTTAAACGGGGTAAAGAAGTTTGTTGCCGTAGGTAGCGTTTGCGAATATCCCGCGATTACGCCATGCCCATTCAAAGAAGACACTTTGTGGGACGGGTATCCCGTTCCCACCAACGATGCCTATGGTTTGACGAAACGCATGCTTTTAGCACAGCAAATTGCCTATAAAAAGCAATACGGTTATAAATCCATTCATTTGCTCCCCGTTAATCTCTATGGGCCTAAAGACAAATTTGACGATGCGCATTCGCATGTTATTCCGGCGTTAATCAAGAAGGTTTACAACGCCAAAATGAAGGGTCTTCCAACTGTTGAGGTTTGGGGGACCGGTTACGAGTCAAGGGAATTCGTTTATGTCGCTGACGCGGCGAAAGCCGTTGTTTTGGCCGCTGAATACTATAATGAGATTGAACCGGTCAATGTCGGCAGCGGCAATGAGATCACTATTCGTGAGCTCGCCAAAATGATTGGCGATATCATGGATTATCAAGGTGAATTCGTATATATCAACAACGGATTGGGTGGTCAGCAAAGACGGGTGTTGGATGTTTCGAAAGCCAAAGAAAAATTTGGCTTCGAGGCTGAAACCACTTTCGATGAAGGCTTGCGGAACACGATTCGTTATTATTTGAACGAAGTAGAAAAATAAAACGTTGCATGAAATCCGAATACAAGCATTCCAAAAACTACTACGTTTTGAATTCCGTTGAGGTGTCCGCGTTCACCAAAAAAGAACTTGTCACCACCTTGATGTCTTTGGATTCACAATCCAATTTTTACAGCGTTTATTTAGTTGGCGTTCCCGCCGCGATCGCCTGCAGAGAGCACGAAGATTTGAAAGCCATTTACGGGAACTCGTCTTTTAATGTTATTGACGGTATGCCCATCGTGAAAAAGGTACGCAAATGCGGTAAAACTAATGAGAGATGCTCGGCTCCGGATTTTATGGATTTTGTTTTTTCAGAATCAGAGAGAAGCGGGAAAACGCATTATTTCTATGGGGGCAAGAATGAGGAAGTCTTGTCTACACTCAAATCTGAAATTCTAAAAAAACATCCTAATTTGAAAATAGTGGGCTCCTATTGTCCTCCCTTTAGGCCTTTAACTGAGAAAGAAGATGCAGACATCGTCAAAGAGATCAACGCGCTTAAACCTGATTTTATTTGGGTGGGCATAGGTGCGCCTAAGCAAGAGAGATGGATCGACGCCCATGAAAATAGCATCGACTCAGGAGTCCTCCTTGGCGTTGGAGCGGCTTTTGATTTCTTTTCTGGCAATTTGAAGAAAGCCCCTAAATGGATAGAGAAATTGAGCTTGGAGTGGCTGTACCGTTTTTTCAAAGAGCCAAAGCGTCTGTTCAATAGATACATTGTCGGGGGATTCAAATACGTTTGGTATTCTCTTTGCGATGGTCTAACTGGCGTGACTAAGAAGAATAAACTTAAATACAAGGAGAACAACCTTAATTAAGTTTGTTTTCGGGTGATATGAAAATGAAAGTTTGCATGATTGTTCCAAATAGAAACGTCCAGGGAGGGATAGCTTCCGTTACTAATGGGTATAGGGATAACAAATACCTTAATGAGCGTGTCCAAATCAAATACATTGAATCTTATGTAAATGGAAACAAGCTGAGAAAACTCCTAAAAGCTTTGTGCGCTTATATTAGATTCGTCTTCGTTCTTATTTTTTTCAGGCCTCAGATTGTGCACATCCACTCATCTTTCGGACCTTCGTTTTACCGTAAAAAGTTCTTTATTGATGTAGCGCACTTTTTCAAGATTAAAATCATTAATCATATTCATGGCGCCGATTTCGAAAGTTTTTACGTGAACGCCGATAAAAATAAAAAGAGGCAAATTAAGATAACCTACAACAAATGCGACCTCTTGATTGCGCTATCCGATGAATGGAAAGACAAACTATCAAGAATCGTTGAATCGAATAAGGTGGTTGTCCTTCAAAACTATTGCGTGGTTAAGGAAGGAGTAAAGCGCGACTCTAACAAAAATAACACCGTTTTGTTCTTGGGGGAAATTGGGGAAAGGAAAGGCTGCTATGATATTCCGGCTATCGTGGCTTCGGTAAAAAAAACCATCCCGGCATCTAAGTTTATAATCGCCGGAAAAGGAACCCCCAAAGATGAGGTTAAATTTAAAGGCCTGTGCGCCGACTTAGGCGTTTCCGAATCCGTAAGTATGCCAGGTTGGATAAGAGGAGAGGAAAAGGACGAGGCGTTAATGAATGCAGATTTATTCATCTTACCCTCGTATAACGAAGGTATGCCAATGTCTATTTTAGACGCAATGGGATATGCGCTTCCGATTGTTTCTACAAACGTAGGCGGTATACCTAAAATTGTGATTAATGACTTTAACGGATATACTTTTGACCCGGGGGATGTGCGAGGCGCATCATCCGCGATTGTTAAAATATTGACGGACGCATCAATCTACAAAAAAATGTCCGAGAGTAGTTATTCACTGGCAAAAGGGAGATTCTCTCTTGATGCGCACGTTAGAAAGCTCGTTGACTTGTATTTTAATGTAATTTGATTAGGAGGCTTTTATGCTGTATCAAATCTATCGAAAGCTGTATTTGTGGAGATTAAAAAAGCGAGGCTTAACGCTTGGAACCAATTTCCACATAGAGAAAGGAGCTAACATCGATGCGGTTTTTCCTGAATTGATAACTATTGGGAATAATGTGACACTAGCGAAAGATGTTTACATATTGGCTCATGATGGGAGCACTAAGAAACTATTGAATTACACCAAAGTGTCCAAAACTGTGATTAACGATAATGCGTTTGTTGGGACCAAAAGCGTTGTTATGCCTGGCGTTCACATTGGAACAAATTCCATAATTGGCGCGTGCTCGCTTGTTAATAAGGATGTACCGCAAGGAGAAGTTTGGGGGGGGTGTTCCGGCTAGGTTCTTATGTACAGTTGATGAATTTAAAAATAGATGTGGCCAAAAATTTGAAAACGCGCCACACTTGGATCTCAACGGGAAAAGGCCGTTTCAATTGAATGAAGATTGCGTTTCGGAATTCATTGACGAAATGGGCAACGGTATCGGCTTTATAGAATGAGCACCAAATGGTTATGGGGAAATTCGGACAAGTTTTGAAGAAAATGCGTCTTTCGACGCTTCAGTATTTCATGATCTTCGGTCGGAAAGCCTACAATAAGCATCTCGTTCGGATTTATAAGAAATACGGGGTTGTCTTTAGCGGGGGGGTCAATTACATATCTTATCGGGCTCACTTGGATACGAGCGCTCCTATTTATATTGGTCGAAATGTCGTTATTGCTCAGTACACAATAATCTTGACGCACGACGCAGCCCTCAGTTACAAATTACATAATCTGAAGACCGGGCAAACTGAGGTGAAAATAGCTCCCACCAAAATTGGGGACAACACCTTCATTGGCCAAAGAGTCACTATCCTTTGTGGAATCAGCATTGGATCAAACTGTATTGTCGGCGCGGGGAGCGTTGTTACAAAAGACATTCCGGATGGTATGGTTTACGCTGGAAATCCTGCTCACCAGATTTGTTCAATAGAAGAATACAGTTCTAAATGAGGTTACGTTTATGTCTGTTATGAAATTATTTCAAAAGATGCGATAAAAGCTGTTGTACGGTTATAGGTGCAGTGTTCAGCTTTTAGGAAAACATGGGTGCGAAATTGAGGGGATCTCTAGTCTAACTCGTGGTTACGATTGGGCCGTCCTTCGAGGAGTTCATGGTGATGTCATTGGGTCCTCGGGCGAAGTGGTTATTGGCAATAATGTTTTCATAGGTATGAACGCCACGATATTAAAAGGAGTGCACATTGGCAATAACTGTATTGTTGGTGCCAATTCCCTCGTTAATAAATCGTTTCCAGATAATTCCGTTATAGCGGGTAATCCCGCGAAATTGATATGCACTTTGGATGAATATTATCAAAAAAGGCTAAATGCCTATGAGGCTGAAGCAATTGAATTGGTTAAATGCTACAGAGCAAGGTTCAATCAAAATCCAAAACCTGAGGACTTGCGTGAATTCTTTTGGCTATTTACTGATTCTAGCGATGGGCTAATCCCCCAATATAAAGAGATGAATAAACTTGTAAGAGAAGATGCAACTCTATTGAAATTTCAACAGCGCACAAAGAAATATAAAGATATGAATAAATTCTTGGATTCGATACCTTGGGAGAAAAGCCCATCGGGTAAATGACCGCATCCATATATTGGCACAAACTAAATCGCCCCGAAACGGGCGGTCATGTGACGATACTAATGACTTCAACAATGAAAGGCAAAATCAATGGAACCAAATGAAGATATATGTTTCACCGTTGTGGTCCCCGTCTACAACATCGAGAAATTCGTTGGCAAATGTGTCAAATCAATCATTAATCAAACCTACAAAAACCTTGAGATTATTCTGGTCGATGATGGGTCTAAGGATGATTCTGGGAAAATATGCGACGCTTTCGCGGCGGACGATGCCCGAATTAAGGCTGTACATAAAGTCAATGCCGGACTAGGGATGGCTAGAAACACAGGGATCGAAAATGCGACTGGGGATTATATTGCCTTTATTGATGGAGATGACGTGTTGGATCCTCGCTTGTTTGAAGTTGCGGCCAAGTATTTATCAACGAAAAAATATGACATCTTTGCTTATGGGATAACAACCTTCGTTGATGAGAAACAGATCGCCGAAGCTAAATTGTCTAATAAGCACACTGAATATTTGGGCGACGCGGTACAAAATACAACCTTGCCGGAGGTGGTCTATCTTGGTGGAACGGACAAGGGGCTCGATGGGTCGGCATGCACAAAAATTATTTCGATGGAGCTCATTCGCTCATCAAAGTTCCGGTTTGTTTCTGAAAGAGTCTTTATATCTGAGGATTACTATTCCAACCTGTTCCTATTCAAATATGCGAAAAGCGTTCTTTCTATTCCGGATAATTTATATTTTTATAGAAAGAACAACGTGGCCTCTTTGACCTCAACGTATCGAGATGATAGGTTCGAAAAATGCACCTATCAGTATTTTGAATCAATAAAACTGGCAGAAGAATTTGGCTACAACGATTTGGTAAAGAAAAACTTGGGCTTACAGTATTTTGGCAATATACAAGGCGCGTTTGATTTAATTCTAAATTGCTCGAAATTTAGCAGAAAAGAAAAGACGAAAAAACTCAAAGAAATAATTAGCGATGAGCGTTTTCAAGAAATAGCCAAACGCTTAGCGTTCAATGGAAGCGAACCATACAAACGAGTTTTGGTTTTCGCCATAAGACACAGACTTAATTGGTTTGCCGTTTTTCTGCTGAGGTTGAAGCGTTGTATTAAGAAAGTTTTGAAATAAGGACACTCTTATGTCGACTTCGGGAGGGGCCTAGACGAAGTTTCCGGAGGTCGGAACCCTTGTTGTTAGAACTTAAAACGAGGTTTATAGTATCCTCGCTGAATTTGAGGGAGATTGATGGACGCTGTTGTTGCGCACAATATGGGACATTGCAGAACGCATTCCACAAAGCGGATTGACTTGGAAAAGGTCATTCTTTTTCAGCTTTGGTTCGCGCTTCTTTATAATGGAGTATGCGCTTTGTTCTCTTTGCCGACAACGCTTAGCTATCTGATAGACGTTATCAACCTTTTCGTCTTAATCGAGATTCTCTTTGATGCGTCTCGCAACAAAAAGATTTATAAGCTTCGGCTTACCGGTGTCTTTTATGCTTTGGTGTGCTTAAATTTGGCGTGCTTCGCCACTTCGATAATCCATTTGGTTAATCCACTTCTTGTTGTTTGGGCCTTCAGAAACGAAATGCGGTTTTTCCCTTTCTTCCTTGCTTGCGTTTTATATTTGTCGATTAACTCTGTCGAGCGCGTTGCAAAGTTTTTGTTTAGACTTCAAATTTTGAATGTATTAGTTTCTTTGATTCAATACTTTGTGTTCGGCTATAAGCAGGACAATCTTGGCGGTATCTTTGGTGTCACAACGGGCTGCAACGCTTATACGAATGCGTATTTTTGCTATCTAACGGTGGCTGCTGTTTGCCTTTATTTACGTTCCAAAATGTCTTTCTCAAAGATGGCGCTTACATTGCTCAGCTGTTTGTTGCTAAGCGCTTTAGCCGAGCTGAAAGCATTTTATGCAGAGTTTGCTTTGGCCATTATTTTATGCGTTATCTTTTCTAAGAAATCCACGAAGTCAGTCGCCTTAATATTTATTAGCATTGTGGGCTTGGCCGTTTCTTATGCCGTTTTTAGCATCGTTTTTCCGGAGTGGGCATCTCAAATGGCCAATCTATCTGATTATTTTAATGTTGGTTTTGCCGTCGGTGGCGGTTATGAAATATCGAGGTTTGGCGCCGTTTCCGATATTAACGACATATGGTTTCACGGCGATTGGGTTTTAAATCTATTTGGCTATGGCTTCGGGGCTTGCGAAATTTCTGCTTATCCCATATTCACGAGTCCTTTTTCTTTGGCGTTCAGTTCCTATCATTATTCTTGGTTTTCTTTCCAAAAATTCTTTTTGGAGTGCGGGTTCTTAGGCGTTGCGGCTTATCTTGCGGTTTTCATTTCAATCTTTATTTGGATCTCCCGCGCTAAAAGGAAATTTGGAGATAATGATGGCTACGGGGCTTTTGGACAAGTCTATTGTCTGCTTCTGATAGTTTTTGCCATCTACAATTCGACTTTAAGAATGGAACTTGGCTATGTTGTTTATTTCTTGCTCGCCTCATCCTTTGTCTACTATAAGCATCGAGCCGTCAGCTAAACTTCGCAACGGCCGTCTTGCTGTTCGTCGACATTTAACGAATGTGTCTTTTATTGCGAGGCCATTTGAATAAAAATATGGCTTATAAGCCGGATGAGCGCGTTTGATTTCTCGGAGAACAACTGATGATAGACAAGAAAATCCATTACATATGGTTAGGTAAGGGAGGTAAATCTAAACTTTCTGAAATTTGTATTAATTCGTGGTACAACGTTTTGGGCGACGATTATGAAATTGTTGAGTGGAATGAAGATAATCTCGATTTGGAAGAGCTGAGGAAAGGAAACGAATTCCTTGATAAATGTCTTAAATATAAATTATGGGCATTTGCCTCTGACTATTTAAGGCTATATATCTTATATAATGAAGGCGGCATTTATTTAGATACGGATGTAGAAATATTACAAAAGTTTGATAAGTTCTTGGGATATGAAAACTTCATGGGATATGAAGAGAAACAATTTATATGCACTGGCGTTATTGGTGCAGAAAAACATTCAAAACTGATACAAAGATTATTGAACTACTACGATAATGAAATAATGGAATCTGAATTATACGTCAATCCGTATATTTTCAACTTTGTTAGAGATAATAATCCCGAACTATTGAAGAACACTTTGATCGCCGAGAAAAACGTTTTTTCTCCATATGATTATTCTCATGTCAACAATTTGCCGGTAAATAAGAAAGAGACGGTAACAATTCATTGGTATAATTACGGATGGAATTTAACTAGAGACGGCGAAATTTTCCTGAGAACTAAGCACATTAAAAACCCTTTTAAAGTATTCTGGGTTTGGATTAAAGTCACCATGAGAAAAGCACTGAAGGGGTCTTGACGCGTAGAAGCTTTCTTACCTGGTTTTAGGCCGATAATGTTAAACATGCTTTGGGTCGGTTATTCGAAAGTCCTATAACAGGATTAGTTTTGTTCTTTTTTGACTTTGGCCCTTTCCCTTTTTGCTAGAATTAAAAATTTGAGGCCATGGATGAGCCTTTTTGTATTCCATTTCCAATTGTTCGCAAACAAATGGAAGAGTAAGCTCATGTACGTTTTCTTTAGCTCCGACAGCAAATTATGTTTCCGATTTTCGCAAAGCTCGGTGCCCTCCAAACAATCAATAGCGAAACAGCAAATTTTCATCTGAAGGAAGCCAATTGTTTTGCGATCCAAATCGCAATCCTTCCCGATTCTCTTTAATGCTGAAATGTACTTTAGTTCATCGTTCTCGTCAAATAAAGCGTCTTTATCGTGCGTAACACTGGCGGGGTTAGCCACGTAACAATATAGGGGGGTACTTATGATTTTAATTCTATACGTTGAACCTATGGAACTAAGGACAACTGCATTGAAGTGCATGTCCTCGCATAAGCTTAGTTCCGGGTCGAACTTGGTCCCCTTTAATATTTGCCTTCTATAATATTTGTTACAAACGCTGCCCATTATGGAGTCATCAACTAAAATTAGCCGTAAAGCTTTTGCGGCGTGGATAGTTCTTTCTTTTAGCTTTCGAGAACTTTTTATAAAATGGTTGTTTTCGTAAGCTCCGGTGTTAATGGCGCCCACAACAACCGCAACACTTGGATTGCTATAAAATTGTTCAATCGCCTTTTCGACTGCGTTTTTTTCCAGATAATCATCAGCGTCGCAAAAGGAGATAACGTCTCCTGTGGCAATTGATAGGCCAATGTTCCTCGCTTTTGATACCCCCGGAGAATCGGTTGAGGCGTAATGCACGTTAGAATACTTGCCGGCTAGAGAGCCACACATAGATTTTGAACTATCGGTTGAGCCGTTTTCAATTAATATGCACTCAACCTCTGGGTAATTTTGTGAAAGAATGCTATGGACACATCGCTTAAGTGTTTTTTCAGAATTGTGGACCGGAATTATAATTGATACTTTTAAAATTTTATTAGACATTTTTGAAGATCCTCTGAGAATTGAGCTGGGCCGTAGGGTAGCGCTTCAGAAATTTAGCCGCTTAATTTTATCGGTATTGTCGCCCTCCTCGGCCTGTTGTTGCAAGTTTTTTCGGGGTAGCGGTAGCGTTCCGCAAATGTAGGTGGCGGTAAGAAAAAGGAAGTCCCGCAATTAAGTCCCTAAAGATAATGGGAGGGGAACTTCCGTGAAGATTTTAGCACAAGAGTCCAGCTGGCTGGACAAAATGGTGAAGAGCGCCGAGGAGGCGGCGCCCGCCTTCGTCGCGGAATGGCTCGAGAGGGCCGACGCCGCGCTTCTTTCTTCGTCCGTCGTTTTACCTTCGCTTTCGATGCGGGCAAAACTATCTCATCGCGGACGGACCGGGGGAAGTACGGCAAATCATTTCACGGCACCCTCGACACCTACGAGATGGGATGCGGGGTGAAGAAAATCATCGCCGGGACAGAGTTCGGGGTACTATAATTTGGACGATTTGATTGCGGGGATCGCCTACAGAAACGGAACGCTATCCGCGATCCCAACACCCCATTGAGTGTTGAAATCCAGCAGTCGTTTATACGCGCCGTTCTCTAGTTGGTTGAAGGAGCAAACTATATGAAAAAGCTTTTAAAATCTTTGATAAGGAAATGGCTGCCCTTTTTTAACTGGTGTACAAGGATGACTGCCAAAAAAGCTAAAACCATTTTATTATCGGCTCATAAAGATCCCTCCACAACTTGCGTTGGTCAAAATGCTCTTTCTATACAATACGACCTTGTAATTATTATTCCGGCCTATAATGTTGGCAAATATATTGGCCAGTGTTTGGAGTCTGCTGTAAATCAAAAAAACAAAATACTCTTATTTGATTATTGCTGTTAACGATGGGTCAACCGATAATACTTTAGAAATTATCCGTTCTTATGGGGAAAATACCCCAATAAAATTGAAATTATTTGTCAACGTAATAAAGGGCTTTCTGCTGCGAGAAATGCTGCAATGAAAACTATAAAAGGAAGGTATGTTACGTTCTTAGATTCTGACGATGTGCTTACGGAAAACGCAATAGATGTCTTAATGAATGCCGCCAAGGCTGCCGATGAGTCAATGGACATAGTTCAAGGCGGCTGGTATTGCGATACTGAGCTGACTTGGGGGGGCTATAAACGGTCTAACGCCTTGGAGGCGAAGAGCCTTTCTGGCTATCCATGGGGCAAACTTTTTAAGGCGGAAACACTCGAACATTTTCAGTTTCCGGAAGGTTACTGGTTCGAAGATACCCCGATTTCATTTATTTTGTACTCGAAAGGCTACAAATATAAATGTATATCGAACGTTGTATACGGTTATCGACTTAATCCAAAGGGCATTACAGTCACAAGCACAGGTAATCTGAAAAGCATTGATAGTTTTTATATCACAGAGTTGTGCCTCAAAGAGTTCCCTTTGTTTGACGTGCCCTATGATCAGCGGGCTTACGAGTATTTCCTTCAGCAATGTGTAACTAATTATTGGAGAACAAGTAAGCTCTCTAAGAGTATAAGGAAAGCTATTTTTGTTTTAGAGTCCGATCTAAGAGAAAGATATTTTAAGAATTACTGCAGCGAAATTAGCGAAGAAGTAGAACGAGTCTTAAAGAAAAAACAATTTGTAAAATTTGAAATCCTTTTAAAAACGAGATGAAATTTGACTTTTGGGGAGGGGACCGCGGACAAAAAACTGGACCATCAACCGAGAGGAGGTTTATGGTCGACGAAAAGCAGAAAACTCAAGCTTTGAAGTATTACCGCAAATGCCGCAGCATCGCCAAGGCGCTAGGGAAATCCCCATTTGCACGAGGGCGACGTTCTACACTTGGCTCAAAAAGAAGGCAGGGAACGCGCCAGAAAAGGGCGCTCCGGCGTCTTTCCGGAAGCTGGCCGCCCGGCTCCGGAGCAAAAGCTCGTGGCAGTCGAAAGGGCGGCCGCCGGTCATGAGCCGGTGATGGACGTGGCGATCTCGACCGGCCACAGCGGGCAACCATATGCAAGTGGAAAAGGCAATACCTGGCCGGGGGTATAATAGGGCTGCTCACGGGAAGCAAAAAGCCAAAAGCCTCGAAGAAGGCGGAACCGCCAAGCGACGACATATCCAAAAGGCTGGACGAGATGCAAATGCAGATCGGCATCCTCACGGAGACTATAAAAGTCCTAAAAAGACCCGCGCATCAGCCAAAAGCCATTGAAGGCAAAGGAAAAGGCAGCGATGGCTGATGCCTCAGAGGCAAATATCCGCTGCGCAGGCTGCTTTCGGCCCTGGCCTTGGGCAAAAGCCCTTATTTCTATGCGGAGAAAGCCAAATCGAAGCCGGACGAACACGCCCGCCTCAAAGAGAGGCTCGGCCAGGAATTCCTGGAAAACCGCGGTGTCTACGGATACGGGGGCTGAGGCAATGCCTTCTGGAGGAATTCGGGCGGCTGTCGGAAAAGGTCGTCAGAAGGCTCGTGAAGGAGCTGGGGCTTTCTCCGAAGAGAAGAAGAGGGCGAAATGCTCATCGTATCTAGGGGAGCTTTCCCCGGAGGCGCCGAACCTTTTGCAAAGGGATTCCGCGGCGGAAAGGCCCTTTGAGAAGATGACCGCGGACATAACCGAGTTCGCCCTCGGCGACGGCAAGGTTTACCTATCGCCCGCGATAGGCCGCTTCGACGGAATGCCGATCGCGTGGACGATAGGGGCGTCTCCGAACGCCAAGTTGGCGAACGACATGCTTCGCAAGGTGCATGGCATAGTCCTCATGGGGACCCGCTGCATCGTTTATTCCGATCGCGGATGCCATTACCGATGGCCCGGCTGGATAGGCCTGATGAGGGAATTCGGGTTCGTGCGCTCCATGTCCAAGAAGGGCCGCTCGCCGGACAATTCGGCCTGCGAGGGGGTTCTCCGGAACAATCAAAAACGAGATGTTCTGCAACGAAGGCCAATCGGCGATGACGGTCAAGGGGTTCATCCCCTATCTGGAAGAATATCTGGCCCGGTTCATAGAAAAGAGAATCAAGGAATCACTGGGCTACAAAAGCATGATTGATAGGAGGAAGGAGCTTGGGATATCATATTGAAGAAGGTCCAGTTTTTGTCCGCACCCCCCTCGACTTTTGCTTTGCATATACGGAGATTGCGCTAGAATTTCGTAAACGCAAGCCTACGTCGATCCGAAACGCAAAACTCTTTCACGACTTCGTGTCAAAGGATGAATCGATATGAAAAAGATACGGGATAAAGAAAAGAATTCGATAAAAAGGAAAACGAAGGAAAAATTGCGTAAGTTGAATGAATTTGTTCGAAACAAAGAAAGAATCGAAGAAATCAACAATTTCAAAACTCAATTTGAAATTTGCGAGATTGCCTATAAATACCTTTTAAAACAATATAAGAAGCTGAAATGTGAAAAAGAAGTAAAGTCGGCGGATTTGAAGATAAATATAGCTGAAGCGAGGGCTGCTTTATCCTTTTTCGGATATAAATATGAGGATGTAACCATTGAAAGGCTTTTTGGATCCGGGAACGGAAAGGGAAAGCGCTCGGCAAAATTCATAAGAAATGTTTTAACTCACGATTTCAATAAAAGCGTCGCGGAAGAGTTACACAATCGCAAAGGTGAAATCTTCGAATACATGAATTCCTTTTTGAGGTTGATAAATGACGAAAATGTCTAAGTGATTTTTCTATGCCGTGAGATGGAGCGTCCGTTTGCTGCCTCTTTTATCAATGGAAAAGAGTCTCACTCCGCCGACAATGAGGACGGGCAAGGAGAGGTGTGATTTCAGCTCCCTCCACTCCGAGGCCTTGTCCCCGGAGAAGACGACGCGCCCGTTGGCTTTCGGCGTCCTCCGCTTCATAATCTCCTTGGAGACCGTCCTCTCATCCTTCCCGACCAGCGCGGCGATCTCTTTGAGCTTCTGCCCTTCCGCCAAGGAGTCCCAGATGGTTCTCCGGTCCTCCTTGGTGAGATGGCGCTTCCTTTTATGTTCATAATCTGACTCCTTTCAAAAAAAGGCGGGGGACCGCCATTTTAGACCATCGCCAAATTAAATTTCGGTTCGCCGCCTAAAGCCGGAAATCACTTTGGCAACCTACGACGATGACAAACTTTGCTCGGGGAAGCTAGAGGGACTTGTAACGTGGGGGTGGGCCGACACTATAATGGGTTTGCTGACGCGGAACTCTATCGGCTCCGTTCACAAGCCTCTCCGAGGCTCTTCTCCAAATATGAAAAAATGCTCAAACTGTAAGAAGCGTTGCGAAAAATTCGATAATTCGAAAAGCGCAATTAGAACGTATTTGTTATCTAACGATTCGGCGGTACATGATCTCATCATATTTTACGAATATCTTTCTCCCAACACGTCCTCAGACTTGTCGTTTCCAATCGATTTAGAAACGAGCACAAGGCTTTTAGAAGAAATGCTTAAGATAGGCTTTCGCAAAGATAAAACGTTTTCGTTCGTGTCGGGCAAGATTACGGATGACGATTTAGGAAAATTTTCCTTGAATGGTACCGATATTAATTCATCTTGCAAAAGATTTGTTTGCAGAGTGTGCTCCAGCGATAGAAAGAACGCATTAACGGCTCTTTTGAGGCATGTCAGAAATTCTATAGCTCACGCCCGTTATTCAATCATAAGGGGAGGAAATTATTACAAGTTTCTATTTGAGGACAGAGATGGTGAGAAAGATATTACTTTTAAAATGGTAATTAACCATTCCACCTTGAAAAAATGGAAAGAAATACTGATGTCTTCGGAAAGCCATTCTAATTGAAATAATGCAGGAAACCGTGGTCGATATAAATTCTCTAATCATCGAGTTTTTTGCTGAATGGGGGGCGAATTTGGCGCATTTTCGCTTCGCCACCCACTTCTAACATATAATTAACAAGGAATCGTTCGGCTGCCGAAAGGGGCGTTTCGACGTCGCGCGGGAGGCTTCGTATGGGCTATCAGAAACTATCAATCAAAGAAGCGGTTAATTACATCGAAGCCGGAAGGATGTATCTTCCGGAAATCCAAAGAAAGTTCGTCTGGAAAGAGGAGCAGGTAGAGAACCTCTTCGATTCTTTGATTTTGGGCTACCCAGTCGGCGCATTGCTGTTTTGGAAAACCTCAAAAAAGGTGCTGAATAGCGATGATACCGCTTTGAACCTCTATGAGTTTATTCGTGACTATCACGAGAGAGACAATAAGGACAACAAAAAGGCTCCTTTGCCGATTACCACCGACTTTGAATCCTATTACATTGTTTTGGATGGCCAACAAAGATTGTCTTCGTTATACATCGCCATCAAAGGAAGCCTTGCACGCAAACTCCCGCGTTGCTGGTGGGGCCTTGACGGCTCCTTCCCTAAAAAAGAACTCTACATGAATCTCACAATTGATCCGACTGCCAAGATTCTTGACGATGACGAGACGAAAAGATTCAAGTTTTTGACGTCGGATGAATATGGCGAGAACCCGAAGAAATGGTTTAAGGTTAAGGATATATTCAGATTTGACGATGAGTATTCGATCTTCACCTACGCAGCCAAAAACTACGAGGATGGTAGGGCTGGGAAGAACATCCTATCTTTATACAAGATTTTGACAAACAAGGAAGAAGGCGCACTAAGCTTCTATGAGATTGAGGAAGCAGATTATGATGACGTTCTGAACATTTTCGTTAGATTGAATTCCTCTGGAACCCCATTATCAAAGACGGACTTGCTGTTTTCGACAATCGTTTCGTATTGGCAAGGGGGGAGAGAGGAAATCGAAAATCTCATCAACTCCATGAACGGAAGAAGGGGCAAGTTTGATTTTAACACCGACTTTGTCATGAGAGCTTGCCTTGCGTTGACGGACGCGCCCATCAATTTGAAAATCGGATCTTTTAAGAAATCAAATATCCTAAAAGTGTCCGAAAACTGGGAAAGGATAAAGACGGCATTACTAGACGTGGTGGCTTTCCTTGTCAAATGCGGTTTCAGCGATGAATCAATCACGTCCTACAATGCGTTGATGCCCATTGCCTATTATTTGTATAGAGGTGGCTCCTTAAGCGCTAAGAACATCGCTGAATTCAAGAAGTATTTCATCATTGCTCAGATCAAGAACATTTTCGGCGTCGCAAGCAATACGGCGATTGGCGAAACGAGGAAAGCGGTTCAGAACATCCAAAACTTCAAGAAAGAGAACTTCTCCGTTGAACTTTTCAAGGACGTAAGGCTTACAGGCGATTTGAACTTCGCGATAACCGATGACGTCATCAGCAAATGTTTTGATTATGACAAGGGATCTTACACCTTCATGCTGCTGACTCTTTTATATCCCGAAATTCAAGTCGATGCGGCCGTATTCCACCAAGACCACGTTCATCCATATGCTGGGTTTGAAAATAAGAACATTAAAGGAAAGGGTTTCTCCAAAGAAACGATTGAGAGGTGGAGATGGATGAGAAACAAGCTTCCCAATCTCGAACTGCTTCAGGGGCAGGTTAACGAATCAAAGAACGATTCGACGCTGGCTGATTGGATAAAAGGGGGCAACACGGTCAAATTTATGCCGGATGGAGTCTCTGCCGAACTGAAGGATTTCGATACGTTCTTTGAGAAAAGGAAAGAACTTATGGCGGCCGAACTTAAGAAAACGTTAGGGTATGTGACGCCGTCTGCAAATGAGCCCAAAACTGAAGGGGAGGGCAATGGCGTAACAGGAAATTAAACGCTATTTGATCGAGGCTGTTTATGGGGGGCGCCATCATCGTGCTTGAGGAAACTATCAGCGGACATAAAGACCACGTTGTTTACTGAGCCCGGGGAAAACACAAGAGTTCAAGATTTCATGGCCTATAATCTTACTGAGGCAGGGAGCTGTTACACGATGAAGAAACAAAGCGAAGCGTTAAAGAACTTTAGGAAACTGATTGAAAAAGACTATCGCAGAACCTCTTCTCCCAAACGCGAAAAAGAGAAGAAGAATTTATTGCTTTGGTTTGTCGATAATTGCCCATCAAGCGCAGGGCCTGAATTGGCGAGGAAATTCAAGGATTACGGCATTATTCGCAGCAACGATTTCAAGTGGCTCAAGACGAAGATTCTCCGTTCGTTAAGATTGGAAAAAGGAACGACCTATAAATATTGCTTGGGGAGTAATGAGATGGAGTCTCTAATCGAAGAGATTAAATTTGCATATGCTTCACATCAAAAACGTGTGATTTTCTTTTCAAAGGGAGAGGGGGCAGAGATAGATTCGTTATTTGCGAGAATCCGAAACTCTTTTGCTCATGGGAATTATTTCTTCAAGAACGGCCTTTACTATCTTTGGAACGAGACGGGGTCATCCAATAAAAAGCTTGGCTCTTTCATGGCTCTTAAGTACAAGGATTTGAAGAGCGTATATGAAGCACTAAAAAACGGAAAATTGAATCCGTGAAAGGCCGTGTATTCTCAATGCGTCAACCGTTATTCGGGTCTGATTCGTCTATGACTTGAAAGACGATATTCAAGTTGCCACAATAGGGCCGGTAATTTTACATGAGTGGAATTTCGTTTGATAGGTCGCAAAATCGCAAAATAGGAGCCATACTCCAATACGTCCAACTTGCAGCGTCCACGCTGATCTCTTTTGCCTACACCCCATATATGCTTTCCAAACTTGGGAAAGCCGAATATGGGTTATATAACCTATCGAATTCCATTATCTCCTATCTAAGCCTTTTGACGATGGGAATGCAATCCTCTTACATACGCTTTTACGCTAGGGCCAAATGCCAGGACGATAAGGAAGAAACGGATGGCAAAATCGCATCCTTAAATGGGCACTATCTCCTTATTTTCTTTGTCATCATGCTCGTTGCCTTAGGCGCTGGATTGATTCTTTCGTTTAACGCGAACATCTTCTTCAATGAAACTTACACGGATGAACAAAAGGACATTGCCCGCATCCTTTTCATTCTGATGACCGTTAACCTCGCCGTCTCTTTCCCGATGAGCGTCTTCTCCTCTTACATAAGCGCCCATGAGCGGTTTATATTCCTCCAATCCGTCAATATCATCAAATCCGTCTTATCTCCTTTGTCGATGGTTTTGGTCCTCGCCCTTGGATACAAATCCATTGGGATGGTCGTTGTAACGCTGACACTATCCTTGCTCGTCGACGCCATAAACATTTTCTATTCGTTCCATAAACTGAAAATGCGCCTTTCCTTCAAGGGCTTTGATTTTCACCTCCTCAAGGAAATATTCGTCTTCTCCTTCTTTATCGCGATAAACCAATTAATCGATCAAGTGAACTGGCAAGCCGATAAAGTCATCCTTGGGAAAGTCGTCACCGCGGAAGCGGTGGCGGTCTATGGTGTAGGCAGCCAAATCAATACGTACTACATCACCTTCGGCACAGCTATATCGAGCGTCTTCGTTCCTAAAGTAAACGGTATTGTCTATAGTGGGCGTCCGCAAGAAGAGATTGATAAGTCACTTTCCGATTTGATGATTAAGGTCGCCAAAATCGTTTACCCATTGATAATGCTTGTTTTCACCGGCTTCGTTTTCTTCGGGAAATACTTCGTCCTCCGGTGGGCTGGCGAAGGCTATTCCGACGCCTATTACATAATTATTCTGCTTATCGCGCCTATCACCGTAGACGTCATCCAGCATTTGGGCATTGAAATTCAACGGGCCGAGAACAAGCATCAGAGCCGCAGCATAATTTATCTGATCGGTGCTGCGTTCAACATCACGATATCGATTTTCATGGCGATGAAGTGGGGCGCCATCGGGGCCGCCGCGGGAACAACGATCACGATATTCCTGTTTAACGATTTCGCCATGAACATCATCTACGCCAAACAGCTTCACTTGGACATCGGCAGATTTTGGATCGAGATTTTGAGAATAAGCGTAGGCCTCCTTATTCCCGTTGCTTGCGGCATTCCTTTATTGCTTTTCTATGAATTCCACGGGCTTTGGGATTTCGCCCTTCTCATCGTTGCCTATACGGCCATTTACTGCGTTTCCATGTATTTTACCGGCATGTCGCATTTCGAAAGGGATTCTCTTAAAGCCGCGGTTAAAAGGGCTTTGGATAAACGCAAAGCGAATGCGGATTCAAAAGGCGACACTAAATAAACCGAGCTTTAAGAGGCCCGGTTTTCTTCAAGGCTATTTGCCATGAATCGCGCCTTAATTGATAGGCGTTAGAACCACGTCGACCGAGTTCGAATATTTGGTTAGGGATATCTTGTCGTTCAAATCAAGATAGCCGTTGAATTTTTGGTAATCTTTGTCCATGCCCTCTATGGTGATGTGCTTTTCTTCATCGACATGGAGGCTGGTGATGATGCAGCCGTCCAAATCCAGTTTGGAGACGCTATCATCTACGAATGCGTATTTGTATATGCTTCCTTCTTTTAGTTGGTAAGCCCCTTCCCCACGGAATATTAAGCTCCAGTTCCAATCCTTCTCGCTGATTAAAGATGTATCCCTTAAATAGGCATATTCAGAAACGATGTCATATATGCCAGATGTCGTATAGATGCGCGATGGTTTAGAATAAACTTCATAGCCACCGTTGCTTCCTGTTGCGCTTTGGGAGTAGACGACATCGCCATTATCAGTTACCGTCCAATAATAGTGGTAGTCGGATATTAAATGCGGTAGATACTCTAAAAGCTCTTCTTTTGAAACATTGGTGAGGTCATAGGCTTTGTCGTAATCGTAACCCTTAACGGCGTTTCTCCATCCTCCCAAAGAGTATGAATCAAAACTGTTCACGTCGTTGACATTGATTTTTCCGCCTTTCGAATTGCGCATGTAATCATCATATTTGCCTGCGCCGTTGACCTTAATAAACCGGCCGTTCTCTCCGAATACGTACGAATCCCCTCTGTTGTATTTGTCTCTATAGAAAATGACGTCGTTGAGCCAATTATAGTCGACTTCTTGAGCCTGTTCGAAATAAGAGGAGAAGGGGCGAAGGGTTTGATCGCCTGCTTCCACAATTCCATATTGCGTTAGCCTATTCCCATATTTATCTATTGAACCCGGGAGATAGTTTATTGATTTGATAACCAAGCCGGTTTCATTTTCGCTGATGGTGGCGTACCCATAATCGTCTACAACTTTTGTTTCTGCGATGAGCGATCCGTCGTCGTTGGCTTCTACGATACCGTATAAGTAGAAATCATCAATTCCGGCACCTTTCGGATCGTAGATTTTCCCGCTCTTCAAAGAAAGCACATAGTAATCGACTAGGCCACCTAGGAACCGAGCATCGCAAAAATATGTGCGATTTCCATTTTCGTCTTCGTTATAACCGTTGTTGTTATCAAAAGGAGCAAAGAATATGAAATCCCCATATTTTGAATATGACCATATCTGGATGCTCGCGGTTTTCTTATCGCTTTTGAAATTGAGCTTCTCGATAGTTCCGTCGTCTAACTGCCCAATGAGGAAGAAAGGTTCGCTAGATCGGCAATAACTCTGTTCATACGTCCCGCCTCTTTCGCAAGCAATGCCGAGCCCGTGCTCGGCATCATCCTTCCGCTTGACGTCCACCGAATTCTTTTTGCCTTTAGTCTGGGATTTGCTCTCGTCCATGACCCCGTAACCAATGGCTTTGTAGTCACTTATATTTTCGAGTTTAAAGTTTCGCAGATCTTCAAGAGCATCGCTGCCTTTATTCCCGCATCCATACAACGCGCTGACACTCATCAAAGCCAGCATAGGAATCGTCCATTTCTTCATTTTGGTTACCTCTTTTTGCCGTC
>CAVJMG010000001.1:0-333781 GCA_963650805.1 uncultured Bacteroidales bacterium | reverse complement strand
TCATTGTAGCTCGGGAGGGGGGGGGTGTCAAATTCGCTAAAAAACGGGTAGCGTTCTGCTCCCTACGCGTTCCCTATGGTTTTTTCTTATGCTATTGCGCTTCGAAACAAAAGCAGCGCTTGTTAGACGCTGCCAGTATCTACAATTCGATGTATTCGATTTCGGAATCGTGCTTGAGGGATTTGCTGTCGTAAGAAATCCCTAGCAACAGGACTTTGCCCTTATACCCCTTGAATACGTTAGGATAATCGCGTTCTCTTATTTGCCTTATAGCTTCTTCCGGGGTCGCATCGACCTTTAGCTCGATGACGATGGGCATATGGACCCTGTCTTTTGGGGTGTAGGTGATGTCCGCTCTTCCGGTGGAGCAGGTATCCTCCTTGCGTACGTAGTAATAATCCCGCAGGCAATAATAGGAAGTGGCGACGACCATCCCGAGGACGTCTTCTTTGTTCTTGCTGAAAATGGAGGCGAGCTCTTTGTGGTTGGTGTCCAAGGTTTCGTTTATGAAGCCGGTATCCCCCTCGAGCGTTTTCTCATACAGCTTTTTGGAATTGGATATGGGGTCATAAACCTCATGCCAGTTCAATTCGTCGATTTCCGCCTCAAACTCTTGCCGGATCTCGTAATTTGGTATCCTGCACGTTTTATTTTCCTCGTCATAGGCGAGGTAACCCAAATGAATCAAGATGGTTAACGCCGCGTCCTTTGAATTCACCTTCGTCAAGTCGTTGGAGAATTTGCTCACATTCACGGGCACGTTTTCCCCTGAGAGCATCAACGCTATTTTGTCCTTCAGCTCCCCATTATCGTAGCTCATGTAATTGGTGACGGCTTCCAAAGCCCCGGTCGTGGTCCAATAGTCTCCGAACTTCCCGGTTTCGCAGGCTTTGACCACGCTCCGGGGGTTGTAAATATCGAATCCCCCGAGCCTATATCCGTCATACCATGTTTTGACCTTTTGGAAATCAACGTTCCTCTGCTTGCAGAGGCTCATGACTTCGCCCTCTGTAAAGCCGATGCAGTCCTCAAGTGGCCCCGGCGTCAGCATGTTGCATTCATCGAACATGTTTAAAGAGGATTTGGTGGAATATCTTCTGATGGGCAATATGCCAGTCAGATAAACGAGGTCGAAGCAAGATGAGACGTCGCTGGATTTGAAGAGGCTCCTTAGAAGCATTATGTATTCGTCGCATAAAGGGGAGCTCGGCTCTTCGCGGAATATCACGTCCCATTCATCGATCAGGAAAATGAAGCGTTCCCCAAGACGCCCATTTATGACTTTTATCACTTTTCCGATGGTATTCTCGTCTTCCGTCAAAGTGTTTGGAAAAGCCTCGTTGAGGTCCCTGATAATGTTTTTGTCAGCTCTTCGAGAAAAGCCTTACCCGCGTCTGAATATAAGCTCGCTATGTCCACCCAGATGACATTATGCATATTCAAATGGTCTTGGTACGTGAGGGCTCTAGTTATTTTCAAGCCCTGAAATAGTTCTTTGGAATCGCATCCTCTCGAATAGTAGGCGTTCAGCATCGAAAGGGCCATTGTCTTCCCGAATCTTCTCGGGCGGGTGACGCATATGAATTTGTCGTTTGTCCTGAGCAAATCGTTTGTCTTTTCGATCAACGACGATTTATCCACGTAGATTTTCGAATTCAACGCGTCGATGAAGTTGTCGTTGTTCTTATTTAAATAAAACCCCATATGGTCACCTCCTCTTGCTAGATGATTATATGATAAGCCGCGCCTCCCGTTTTATCTATTTTTGTGTACCTCAGGGCGTCTTCGCGCGAATGTGGATTACTGAACGCGGGGCTGCTTTGTCCCCATGCATTTTGATTTGACCGCCGCAAGGAATAATTCGCTTTCGAGCCTTTGGCCCGTCGTTTATCCCCTTTTCGTTTCAAAATGCGTTTGGTTAGACTAGAATTGAGCCTATGAACACCGATTTATTCAACGGCAAAACCCTTCTGGTGACCGGGGGGACGGGGTCTTTCGGACACGCGATCGTCGATCGCTTCCTCTCCACCGGCATCAAAGAGATTCGCATCCTCTCTCGCGATGAGAAGAAACAAGACGACATGCGCAAGGAATACGATGACCCCAAGCTCAAATTCTACATTGGGGACGTTAGAGACTATAACGCGATTGAATCCGCCTTCAAGGGCGTGGATTACGTCTTCTCCGCGGCGGCCCTTAAGCAAGTCCCTAGTTGCGAGTTCTATCCCATGGAGGCGGTCAAGACAAACGTCATAGGCTCGGATAACGTCATCTCCGCCTGCGTCAATAACCACGTCAAGAAGGCCATCTTCCTCTCCACCGACAAAGCCGCCTACCCCATCAACGCGATGGGCATGACGAAAGCCCTCATGGAGAAAAACGTCGTGGCCAGATCCCGCCAATTGCTGGAGGGGGACACCGTCCTTTGCTTGACTAGATACGGCAACGTCATGGCCTCTAGGGGTTCGGTCATCCCTCTTTTCATGCAGCAAATCGAAGAGAATAAGCCCATCACCATCACCAATCCCGACATGACCCGCTTCATGATGACCTTAGAGGACGCGGTGGACCTTGTCCTCTACGCCTTTGAGCACGGAGAACAGGGCGATCTCTTCGTTCAGAAGGCCCCTTCGGCAACGATTGCCACTTTAGCCCAGGCCGTCCTTGAGCTTAAGGGATGCTCCATTCCCCCGGAATATATAGGCACTAGACACGGGGAGAAGCTCTTTGAGACCCTCGTCACCCAAGAGGAGATGCTTAGGGCGGAGGATATGGGCGAGTTCTTCGCCATCCACGCGGACAACCGCAACCTCAATTACGATCAGTTCTTCACCAAAGGGGACGCCAAACTGAACCTCGGCGAATCCTATACCTCCCACAACACCAAACGCCTGAATGCTGAGGAAATGAAGGCCCTCCTAAAGAAACTCGCTTTGTTCGGGGGAAGCGTGAAGCAGCACGGATAAAAGAGAATGGAAGGTCGATACGTTTTAAGCAAACGCCAAAAGGCATACTACGTCTTTAAGACGGGGTGCTCTTTCGTGTTCTCGTTAATCGGGGTCGCCCTTTCCTTTGCCCCGTTTATCCTCATCGCGCTTATTTCTCTTTGCTTTGAGCGCAGCAACCCTTTCTTCGTCCAAACCCGATGCGGCCAAAACGGCAAGAGCTTCAGGATAATCAAATTCAGGACGATGAGGAAAGGCGCGGTGGGGGAGAACGTCTCCGCCTCCTCTTTCTCCACGGAGGACTATGCCTCCTTCTCCAATCCTTGGCAGAGGTTCCTTCGGAAAACATCCATCGACGAATTGCCTCAGGTCTATAACGTCTTCTTGTTCCAAATGTCTTTTATAGGCCCTCGTCCATTGATATTGCAGGAGAAGGATGTCTTAGACTCTAGGCATAACAATGGGGCCGATCAGGTGAAGCCTGGATTATTGGGACTGTCTCAGCTTAAGGGCAGAAGAGGCGTCCAAGGAGAGGATAAAGCCTATTTCGATGGTGAGTATGTTCGTCGTTTCTCCTTGAAACAGGATATTTACATCTTCTTCCACGGGATGATCGCCGTATTTAAAAGAGAAGAAGCGGTGTAAGGGATCGGATTAATAATCCATCAACGGGATACCCCGTTTTTCTTTATTCAAGGCCTTTCGAGCGAGAATGGATTCGCCAAAAGGAGCGAATTAGGAAGGAACTCTAGTTTCGCCCCGACTAAAATCAGATGTCGTCTTCTTTTCATGACTTTTTTTGGTTGCGGTGTTTGCATTCTTTCGGTTCAAAACCTATTTTTCTTTCGGTTGGAATGCTGATATTTTTACGGTTTGGGGATTTATTGCGGCTAAATTAGGAAGCGATATCGACGTAGAAGATGCAACGAAACGTTTGCTTGCGACTGCAAGTGATAATGATGCAAAAGGCACAACGATTCGAAATTTAAGATTCACCTATCTATTGGGGCGGCAAACACATTGATTTCGAAGGCGGAAGAATCCGCTTTGAAAGTTTTGGTCTTTGCGCCTCTTCCCATGCATCGTTGCAAGCGAATCTGCAACGATACTACATCGTTGCATTTTTGGGTGCAACGAGACATAATCTCATCAGGTATCAATCATGGAAAAAGAAAGCAATTGTCTGGAATACAAAGAAACCGTTACGAAGAGCTATCTGAAAACAGTGTCGGCGTTTTCAAACTATCGGGATGGCAAAATCGTTTTCGGTGTCACCGATGATTACAAAATCAAACCAATAACCGACATTAAAGCATTCGAAGAAGATATCGAAAACCAAATCAATGATTCGATTAAACCCCAACCGGATTATGGCTTTCTGGAAAACGGCGACGGGACAGTTTCTCTAATCGTTTATAAAGGGCAAAACCAGCCGTACCTTTACAACGGAAAGGCCTATAAGCGAAACGACACCTCGACGATCGAGTGCGACAATCTTGAGCTGCGGAGGCTCGTCCTTGTCGGGAAATGCATCGATTTCGATTCTTTACCCTGCCAACAGCAGAATCTTTCTTTTTCGTTGCTTGAAGAACAACTTAAAAGCAGAATCGGGCTTAAGAATTTTTCTTCGGACACGTTGAAGACTCTAGAGCTTTATAGCGACGAGGCTGGCTACAATAACGCAGCATATCTTTTGTCTGACGCCAACACGATGCCGGGAATCGACGTTGCCGTTTTCGGCGATAACGAGAACGTCATTAAGGAACGTTACACGCTCTCTGGCGTTTCGCTGATCAAGCAGTATTTTTACTCCATGAATGTTTTCCAAAGGTACTATTCTTACGAGGTTATTGAGGGGGCCCTCAGACAAAAGAAAGTGCTCCTCCCCGAAGAGGCGTTCCGCGAGGCCATCGCGAATTCTTTGGTTCATCGCGAATATGACGTTAGGGCAAATACGAAAGTATCCATGCATCCCGATTCAATCGTCATAACTTCTCCCGGCGGATTGCCTTATGGCATCAGCGAGGAGCAATATCTCGATGGCGATTTCTCCGTCCTTAGGAACCCCATTGTCGCGAATGTTTTCCATAGGCTTGGAATCGTGGAGGCATTCGCCACCGGGATCAAACGTATTAAGTCTCTTTATCGCGATAGCTTCTCACAGCCTTCCTTTATAATAAAAGCAGACTCTATTACGGTGATTTTGCCTTTGCTTAAAGAGAGCCTTGATCTCAGCGAGAATGAAGCTTTGCTCCTTAACAAAATGGATAAAGGCGTAATCTATTCTCGAAACTTGCTTGAAACCCTTTCTTCCTTGGGCAAGGCCACTTTGATTCGCGCTTTAAATGGATTGATTGGAAAAGGCCTTATAACCAAGAAAGGTAAGGCCTCTAACACGGTTTATCTACGCGAAAAATAAAAGCGGATTCCTAATGGCGACGCCTAGGCTGGCGTTTAAATTTGAGACGTGGATTGGGCCTTGGCCATTGCTTAGGACAATGCCGAGTTGCGTCCGCTGAAGGGTATCGATATAACCCTCATTGCGACTTGGAAAATATTTAGTGCATCCGTTAACGCGGGTGGCGACAAGATTAGTTACTGACAAAACGCAAACGTCTTTGCAACGATACGACATCGTTGCATTTTTGAGTGCAACGAGGCATATCGACTTCGGGTTCCGAGAGGAGTTGGGAGGGAATATCCACCTTATTTGAACTTGTATTTCCCTTTACCTAGTCCCCTAATGGGTTCGATGACCCCGATATTTGCTAAATAATTAATGTAGTTTGTCCCTGTGGCATTTGACGTTTTTAGGTAATCGACGATTTCCTTTCTTCCAAAAATACTGTCGAAGAATCGGTTGTAGATGCTTAGTAAAATACTTTTTATGCCGCTTGAGTAATCAGAGTCTTCAATCGTCCCCACGCAGTCGATGGTGTTGATTTTCACCTTGGCACCAGTTGATGTCTTATAAGCACCAATGTCTAAATTTTGGCTATCAATGTCTAAATTCCGACCCTGAATGTCTAAATTTTGGCTATCAATGTCTAAATCTCCGGCCTCAATGTCCAATTTCCTATACTTCTCAAATGTGCTGTTGACTGGGATGGTGACTGATGTGATTTCAATGTTTTCGTCGTATTCTTCGAAATGGATTTTCTCCGATCCGTTTTTGGACATCGCCCTTTTCGCCTTCCCTATTCCGGACCCGTAAGATTCAATGTAATCGAGGGATTTGAACATTTCCCTAATTGAGGGGTTTTCGTAGGATCTATTGGGAAATGCCTCTTGTTCGTTCAGGTCTTTTATCGTGACTGGTGGGATTGGTTTGTTGTAGTTTGTGATGACAATCGATTTGTCATAAACGTATATTTGAATTGTTCTTGGGTTCTCATAGTTTTTGTGAACGATTGCGTTCGTCACCAGCTCCTCGACGGTCGAGTAAGGGAAATTATAGATTGTTTCGCTTTTGACTTCGTCTTTGACCCTTATGGTTATGGAGCGGATATAGTTATTCTTTATATCGTCCATTACGTTTTTCAATTGTTTCCAAATAGGTCCGCGATATTCTTTGGATTGCATCAAAGACTCGCCGAGGTTGCTTCTATATATCAATTCAACGAACGAATAAGGGATGAACGCCTCTGGAGTGCGTGAAAACATTAGAATCGAATAGTTCTTCGCCCTATTCGTCGTCGTGTCGATTAAGCCCATGTTTTGAGCCATCTCGTATTTCGCTAGTACGTTGGTGTTCCCCCTGTCCGTGGTGAGGGCCAAGTATTCGCGAATGTAGTCGACGTCGAGATCGTCGAGAGAGGCTACGTTAGAAAATTCCTCCGTGAAATGGTAGTTTGCGAATTTCTTTAAGAGGTTGAATTCCTCAAACACCGAAGCGAGTCGTGTATCTCGTTCTATCCTGACGTATCTTCCTCTTTTGAGACCTATGGTTTTGTCCTTCTCGGCCTTTTCGATGACCTCATAAGGACCGTTGTTATTGTTGCTGAAGGCGAGGATGACAAAGGATCTTCCGCCCAATGAGGCGTGAGTCACATCGAAATTGATCTTTGGCTTGATAAAGCTGATGAGAGATCTCACGGAATTTTCAACGGTCTCGATTTCGCTTTCTAGAAAACCCTTGATTGGAAGTATTGGAGTGGCTTTCAAATTGTCTTCGTGATGTTCTTCCACCCCCAATAAAATTAGATTGAGATTTCGATTCATCAAGTTGTTTGAAAACGCGCACATCGTTTTTAAGATTGCGTCCTTTTGGAGGTGGGATTTCTTATATTCCAGGCAGTCCGATTCAATTTTCCCGGTATCTAAGCATTCAATCGCATATCGCTTTATGTAATCAGTATTCCTTTTGTGCCTCAAAAATTTAGACATTGGTATACGTTAATGGGGCATTTAAGCCAATTTATACTACCAATGTCTAAATTTTAGATTCAAAAGCTTTTGGTGTCCGCGGCCAAGTGTTCGTTTAATGCGCAGATATTTACAATGCTTAAAAATGCGCAATATAATGGAACCGCTATGTTTCGAAGCATTTTGGAGAAAATCGAAAAGGCCTTGGACAATACTCGCCCAAAAATAATATTCGGCCCTTTGGGGATGGAAGAGCGCAAGGAGCTATTCGCCAATCTTAAAGGGCTTGTTTTGAGTAAATATCCTGACGCGGAAGTTGCCTTTGTTGGTAAGGAGCATCTTTCCGATCCTTTCAGCTCAAACAAGCCGACTGGGTCGCATCGTTGCCTCTTGATTGACGACATTTTCAACCGAAATGATTTTACAGTGATGATTAATCAGGCGTTTGGGGATAAGGGGACGCTTTTAATAGGCGTTTCTACCTTTGACGTCTCGGCTGTTGACTACGCTAAAATGACGACGATTGCGGCCCGGTTCGATTCGTTCTATCTATCCGGGCGTTCCTTTTCCGATATTCCTTTCAATCTTTCTTTTATGGAATATTTGACGAAAGGCAATTCGCTTTTTGGGGATGGAGATTATTTGGGCTCTGCTTTAAGCAATATTGAGTCGGCTATGGGTTTACGGAAACCGGGGATTCTCCGCGGCTTCTTTGATTTTATTCTTAAAAAATCTGAGGAGGCTTGCTCTGAACGCAAATTGTCTTCCGACTCCCCTTTGCCTTTATCGCCAAACACGGTTGGCAAATATCTTGGGATTTTTGCGACTAATTTCCTTATTTATAGATTGGAAGGATTTGATTTTGTGAAGATGAGGAAGATATCAAACAACTTTCGCCTTTATCCCTTTGACCCGTCTGCATACGGGCTTAGCCAAAGAGATGCGGCTGTTAATGTCAATATGCTGGCGATGGTGCCGCTAATTGGAAAGGCAAAAGAGGAGGGGTATGACTGCTTTTTCGCTTATTTTCATCGGCAAAGAAGCTTTGACAAAGGGAAAAGAAGATATTTTGATGAGGTGGTTGGTCTCTACGCCAGCAATGGAATTCGGCATCTTGTGTTTTCGCTGAATTTAAGTGGAGATAACGGCATCATTAACGGGCTTATTCAAGTTCCGCAAACATTTGAAAAGTACCTCGTTGCAGGAGGATCGTTTTCTAAAGAACGTGACGCGCGTGGATTCTACCATGTGGGCATTGAACATTTGCTTGGCGAAGATTTTGACTGGGGCACGTTTGATGCTTGATATCGAATTTCAAAGAGAGAGCGATGTTGCGGCTTTAGAAAGCAAACTTAAAAACGACAAAATAAAGATCGTTGCAGGCCTTCGCCGAGCGGGGAAGTCATACCTTTTGGACCCGCTTTTTAAAAGGCACCTCATCGTCAATGGCGGTTTCAATGAAAGGAATTTCGAAATCAAGGATTTTTCAAAGCAGGATGAAATCGATACTGACGGAAAGCTAAGAGCCTATCTAAACGGTCTGGCTTTTCGGCGCAATCTCAAGTTTATCTTTTTGGATGAGCCACAAGAAACCGGAGAGAATTTCGCTGAAATTCTTTTGAAATTCCATAAAGCGCACCCCGAATATCAAATTTTTATCACCGGTTCCAACAGCAAAACTTTGTCAGATGACATCGTCGAATATTTCGGCGATGATGGGGACCCTCTTTTCATCGAGGCTCTACCTTATCGCGATATTGTCTTCGAACTGCCTGATTTTACTTTGGACGACTACTTTAAAGTTGGGGGCCTGCCCTCGGTTTTGGTTGAAGAGACGGAATCGGAACGGCCGTATCGCCTTAAAATGTTGTATAAGGGGCTTTATTTAACGGATGTGCAGGATCGCCTTGCCAAAATGGGAGCTTTGAAAAAACTTTCCTATTTAGAAGCGGAGAGAATTATTGCGGGCGTTTGCTCGAATCTGACGACGCCTATAAGCGTTTCTGGAATAGTGACGGCCCATTTAGGCAAGGGCCGGGCCAGCGGAAGCGTGGAGAGAAACGCTTTCTCAAAGGATTGCATAGCTATACTATACGAAGCGGAAAACTCCTATTTGTTGTATCGCTTCATTTATCCCCGCGTTTTGTCAGACACGAGAAACCCCAATGATTGGGAGACGCATCAAATCAAATACTATTGCTACGATATCGGGCTTCTTAGAAGCATTGCCAATTCCTCAGACGTTAGAGGATGCGTATTGGAAAATGCTGTGTTTTTGGAGCTGCATAGACTTAAACTTGCGGTTAAGCCTTATATTGAATACGACGAGAAGAAGCAGGAAACGAAAAACATAGATTTTTCATTTACGTATAAGGGCGCGAACGTTTTGCTGCAAGTCACTTACGAAATCAATATTGGTAATGAAAAGCGCGAGGTTGAAAACTTGCTCGCTATAAAGGGGGAATACACAAAGTACATTGTCTACGTCCGAAACCAATTGGGGGAGGCGGCTGGAATTATTTATTTGAGCGCCGAGAATTTCTTCAAAAATTTTCTTTAGACGAGTTTGCCGAACTCTCGAGAATCTTTCTTCGTTCTACGGCAATGTTTGTGTTCGCCATCGAATACGAAAGCGTTTCTTGACTAGGAGTCGCTCTCACTTTCGTCTTTTTCTTCTTCGTAACGTTTCTTCAAAGCCATTCTTAAACGATAGTTGTTGTCGAAGATGTTCTCATCTAATCCTACGCAGTCTAATAGGCTTGCGATTACCCATTCGGGATCTTGGGTGTGGTAGGCATAGTAAACGTCGTTTAATAGGGTGTAGCTGAATAAATGCATGATTAGCGGACTATCTTGTTCCCGCGTATAACAGATATAACGGTACATGTATCCCATCCAAAACAGCGTGTTCCTTGAGAATTTATTTTTTCCATAGGCGATGTCTCCATCGTATTGTTCCAAGATTTCATCTATGCCGTCGGCGGGGACTAAAGTTAAGGCTTCGGGTCGATTTTCGTCGAGGAGTCTACGATGGTCGGAATGCAAAAATCTTCGCAAAAAAACTGGGGATGAGCATTTCAAGTCCGCTGATTTTTCGAACAGCTTAGCTTGATACTCGCAAAGTAAGAATCCTTTATGGTCTAGAGTTCTCATTACTTTAGAATTTCCTCGATGTACAGCCCTTCTTTGAATTGACGTTTGGCAAGCTTTAACTTGGTTTCGATTTCGTAGAATCTTTCTATTTGTTTTTGCTTGGCGTTTTCCTTTTCCGGAGTGGATAAATAATATTTTTCTATGGGTTGAAGACGGCTTAAGGCACGTTCTGTTTTTAAAACGTATTGCTTGCCTAAATTCGAGGCCGACAGAGAATGCAACGCCGCGTCTGCGTTTATCTCGCCGTCAATAAATGCGTTCATAATGTAGAACATTCGGTTGTCGGCTATGGGGGCGATTATGACGTCGGCTTCTTCAAGACCCTTCATTATCTTTTGAATTTTGGCTTTATTGGCGTATTCCCCCAAACGTCCGCGATTGAATGAGATGGCAAGCATCCAATCCAAATCGCAATTACATGTTTTGACCGTTAAGCCCGAGCAATCGTAAACGAAGGAGTACACGCTAGAAGAAGGGTTGTCGCAGACAAACGACAAGGCCTGTTCATAGCTTTCCCCAAGGTAAAACCCTCTCCCAAAATCGCAATTGACTCTCGAACCCTCAATTGATATTTCGTTGAGGCCATTTTTTGAACCATGAAACAAGATCTTTAGATTGGTTTCTTTGGCCATTTCTTCTTTTACTCTGTTGAGACGGTAATGTTTAAGATACGCGTAGGAATAGAAGCTTTCGCAGACCTCTTTGGTGGCTCGTCCAGTAGAGAGGACTTCTTGCAAGACGGATCGGGCTATATTTAGAGTTTTAGCAAGCTCGTCGGTGCTTAAGGACTCTATTTCCAAAACCGATTTGATGTCTTCCTTAATTTTGAAGTCGTTATTTAGTTTGATGATAGCCGTTTACCTCCTTTGCTATTTTAACTTAACTGTCGGAAACTGACAAATAAGTTTGATGATATTCTTTCTCGGTTTGGCTTTGGGGAGAATTTTCGGACATATTCACCGAAATGTTCGAATTGGAAAGATATAGTATGGCCTTAATTTTTATTTCAATGTTACACTTAGCCTTGTAGGAGATTTTTATTGTGAGCAAAAAGCTATTCTCTCAGATATTCCATGGCGTTGCCCCCAAATTCAAAGAGGCCCTTTTGGCCATTTTGCCCGTAGTTGCCGTCATGGTGATTGTGCCTTTGTGCGTTCCTGACATGATGTTAGAACGCGATGGGACGAAATTCGGCCCCATTTTGACCTCCCTTTTGATATCCGCGGTTCCCTTGGTTTTGGGCACGACCCTATTCAACGTCGGCGTTGAAAAGAGCTTGGTCAAAATCGGCGACATCGTTGGCGCCACGCTAACGAAAAGGAAAACCATCGGGTGGCTGCTTTTCATCGGCTTCCTCATGGGCGTGCTCGCCACTTTGGCGGAGCCTGATCTTTCCGTTTTGGCCTCACGCATCTCTCCTAACGGGCCGAACTGGACGTTGATCATCATTGCCGCAGTGGGAGTAGGGACCTTCATGCTTGTCGCCCTTATCCGCGTTTTGTTCAACAAACCCCTTAAGTATTGGCTCACTATTGGTTATTTATTCGCCTTCACGTTGGCTTTATTCGCCGATGAGAATTTCTTCTCCATTGTCTTCGACGCTGGCGGAGTGACCACCGGTGTCGTCACCGTCCCCTTCATCATCGCTATCGGCGTATCCGTCGCTAGGACGCTAGGCGACAGCTCCGGAAGCGATTCCTTTGGCTATTCGGGTCTATGCTCCTTAGGCACAGTTCTCTCGGTGATGGTCTTCTCCATCATCTTGAGGAACAACGGAGGCATCACCGAGATTCAGAACATCCTTGGTTCAAAGGATTTCTTCTCCAGCATCGATGGTTTCGGAGGCATTCCCGCTTTCTATTTGGAGAACTTCCTCTCCGCTTTGAAAGACGTCTCCATCTCCATGGCCCCGATCGTCGTGTTCTTCTTCGTCTTCAACATTTTCTTGAAGCTCCCCAAGAAAGAGGTCATCTCCATCGTCATTGGCTTGGTCTACGCTTTCTTCGGATTGATTTTCTTCCTTATGGGCGCGGAGTCGGGATTTATCCCAGTTGCCACCCAGTACGGGGAATACTTCGCAAATCCCGATCATTTCGCCCTGTTCTTGATCCTCGGCTTCCTGTTTGGTGCGGTGGCGATGCTTGCCGAGCCCGCCGTCAAAGTCCTTGCCGATAACGTCGCCGAGGTTAGCCACGGCGTCATCTCCGAAATCATGATTTACGTCTTCCTTTGCATCGCCATCGGTGTCGCCATCGTCATCAACATCCTCCGCGTGCAATATAGGATTCCCTATCTCTATTTCGCAGTGCCTTTGTTCTTATTGGCCTTAGTCCTCACCTACTTCGTTCCCGGCATATACGTTGGCATCGCCATTGATGCGGCCGGCGTTGCAACAGGAGCCATGGCTTCTTGCTTCTTCTTGCCGATGTTCATCGCCTATACCAAAGAGGTTTATGGCACCGGGCCGGATATCATGGCCTATGGTTTCGGTGTCGTTGGCATCATGTCGATGATGCCGATTCTCGCCATCGAATTCTTGGGTCTCTTCTCCACGGTTAAGACCGAGATGCAGAACCGCAAAGCCCTCAAGAAAGCCCTTGAGGAGGATGATAACCAGATCATCCACTTGCCTTTGGAAGGAGGGGAGCAAGCATGAGCCTACTACACCGCAAAAAGGCCGTGAAGGTCAAAGAAGGCGGGCCGAAAGCTCCGTTTGAGCAACGGGAGAAGGTTTATCCGCTTTCCGTCTTCTTCACCATCGTCGGCCGCAACCAATCCCATTATTACGAAGGCGCTTATCAGAAAGCCGGCGCGTCGATGTCGCTGACCCTATACGCGCATTCGATGCCGCCTCAGGAAATCTTGGCCTTGCTTGGAGAGATGGAAACGAAGAAAGACATCGTCGTGACCATCTGCCGCAGCGAGCTGATTCCGACCTTAAAAGGCATCGCTGAGGAACGCTTCAGCATCTCTAGGGCGGCTAAAGGCATCGCCTTCGCTTGCCCCATCGACGCCGTGCAGGGCATCGCCGTCTATCGCTTCTTAGCCGACCAAAACAAGGCAATCCGCCTGGAGGAAACTAACCATGGAAAGTAATAAACCCTTAGAAAAGACCAATGCCATCCAAACCAAGAAGAGCTTGATTCTCGCCATTGTGAATCACGGCTTCTCCGACCTCGTGATGAACGCGGCCAGGAAAGCCGGGGCTAGGGGAGGCACCGTCAGCAGCGCTAGAGGCACTGCCGACCCGGAAATGGCTTCTTTCTACGGCATCACCCTCACCCCGGAGAAAGATATGGTCTACATGGTCGTCGATTCTTCGGATAGGGATAGGATCATGGAAGTGATCTATGAAGACGCTGGTCTCAAATCCAAAGGCAACGGCATCCTCTTCTCCTTGCCCATTACCGATGCGGTTGGCTTAGAGGCCCCCACAGCCGATAAGGAATAAAACGTTAAGGCTGGCTTAAGCTGGCCTTTTCTTTTTAGGCTAACGGGGCGTTAAAAAAGCCCCAATAAGGGGCGTGCGTGTTCTGCTAGGATAGAACGTTATGCCTTTGGAGAGGGCTCCAAATGGATCTCGCCAGCCTTCTCAAGAGCGACTTTGGTGATGAAGGGGCCGGTTAGCTCGTAGATGAGCGTGCTGGTTAAGACAACGGCCACGATCGTCGCCCCAATTGCTTTGATCTCAGGATTGCTGCTTTCGCCGAAGAGAGTGGCGGAAGTGGTGGCTAAGCCGATGGCGACGCCTGCTTGGGGGATGAGGGTGAAGCCGAGGTATTTCTTGACTGTCGGCTCGGCTTTGGTGATTTCTGAGCCGAGGAAGGCCCCAATCCATTTCCCGATGACGCGGCAAATGAGATAGACAAGGGCAATAACGATGATGAGATAGCCTTTGCTAAAGACGGTGAGATCTAAGCTTGCCCCGGAGATCATGAAGAAGAGCATATAGATAGGCGAAGTGAAACGGTCCATGAACTCGAAGGTCCTGTTGGCGTCTTTAGCAAGGTTGCAATAGAGGGCTCCCGCCATCATGCACATGAGCAAAGAGGAGAGCTCGAAGCCGCCCATTTGGGGGAGGCGGAACATGGCGTAGAGGCCAACGCTAGCGAAGATTGCGAAGATAGCCCAGCTGATGCGGTTAGCGCGGGATTTGAAGTAACGATTGGCGAAGCTGATGATTAGCCCCAAAACGGCGCCTATAGAAAGCGATAGGGCAATTTCGATCAGGGGCTTGGCAAGCATTTGGTAAAGGTCGAAGGATGAGCCCGTAGCCAAGGTTCTAGCGATTTGGAAGAGAATCGCGAAGAAAATGAGGGCTGTGGCATCATCCAATGCGACGACTGGAAGCAATGTGCTGACCACGGGGCCTTTGGCCTTATATTGCTTAACGACCATTAAGGTCGCGGCCGGGGCGGTGGCAGCGGCGATGGCGCCTAAAGTAAGGACTAAGGGCATGTCGACGGTTTCGGGGAATATGAAGTGCAGGCACAATAACCCGAGGATGACGACGATAGAGGCCAAGCCGGATTCGAGGACGGTAATCCAAAGAACACGCTTTCCGACCGAGCGGATGGCGCTTAGCTTAAAGGATGAGCCAATGGAGAAAGCGATGAACCCTAAGGCGATGGAAGAAACCCAGCTCAGGTAATCGTTGCCTCCGTCTTTGCCATGGATATAAACGTAGATGGGGTTATAGTCGGGATTTGCCAAATCGCTGAATTGCTGTATTTGCGACCAATCGGCGAAGATAAGCCCAAAGACAAAAGGCCCCATCAAGATGCCGGCGATGATGTAGCCGGTGACGTTGGGGAGGTGGAAAATCCTCATTAAGCGGGTGGAAAGAAGACCCACCAAAATCAAGCACGCAGCATAAAGCGTGACGGAAAAGAAATCGATAGCCATAAAACAAAACCTTCTTTAGAAGGAGCCTTCGTAATCCTCTAGGTTGCGGGAGAACATGCCGCCTCTGATTTTAGCGAATGATTTGGTTTCGCTGCGAATCATGCTCTTCAATTCATCGAGTTCGGAAGCGTCGACCACGAATAAGGCAAACATCGCTTCGCCATGGTCATGATAATGCTCGTAAGCGGCTAAAGAGAAGAAATGGGTGTCTTCCGGTTGATCGTCATCCAAGGCGTGGCGAAGGGACGCGGTGCGCATCAATGTGCCGTTATATCCGGCGGCGCGGATGGAGTCGAAAACCCCAAGGGCTTCAGAGCCATTCTCCAAAATGAGATAAAGAACTTTTTTCATAAGCCCTCCTTTTTCGGCCACATTTTAGGAGGGTTTTGAGAAGATGGTTACAATGAAATGAGAGAAAGCCCTATCAATCGGAACTTGCGTGCGAGAGCGCGAGTCATAGAAACTTCAGACATTTGTTCTTGGAATCCTAATTTTGAATCAAATGAAAAGCTTGCAAAATTGCCATTTTCCAATTTATGCGCTCAAAATTGCGGGGATTTTTATCCCAATGGACGCCCATGTTTAATTTACGAGTATTTTTTGAATGTGAATCAGATAAGACGCTTCTTTGAAAAATATATTTTTCATTGTAAATCTTCATTAATTTTAAAAATTACGGCACTATTGCGATTTGGCGAAAAATGGACTTCCTTCCTAAGAAGGAAGAGGTAGGCTATACTACTTCGGCAGATGGAACCCTCTTATCCGGTTGAAGAACCAAAACAGAAAAAGAAAAATAGCGCGCTCCGCTACGTCATTTACATCGCCATTGTTTTGATTGCGACGGTTCTTTCGCTCATGATTTCCCTTTGGGGTCAGTTCGATTCCGTCGTCGGGACTTTGGGCACGGCCTTTCAAACCGCTAACGGCTGGATGTATATCCTCATCATCGCTGCCGTAGTGACCCTCTCCTACCTCATTGACGCCCTTATTCTTTTGGTTTTCTGCCGACTCTACACCCGTTCCTACAAATTCCATCAAGCTTTGGCCAATTCGCTTATTGGGCAATTCTATAGCGACGTTACTCCTGGAGCTAGCGGTGGACAGGTTATGCAGGCCTACACGATGAAAAGCCAAGGCATCCCCGTTTCTAGTGCGGCTTCCATCATGGTAATGTGGTTTATTCTTTACCAAGTCGCGTTGATCCTCTTCGATTTGTTTGCCTTTGCTTTTGAGTTCAAATCCATCATGTCGATCCCCGGCATCTCCTTCGACATCTTTAGCTGGCACGTCGATCTTCCCTTGGTTCCTCTAATCATCTTCGGCTTTATCCTCAACGCCTCGGTCATTCTTATTTTGCTTTTGATGAGTTACAACCATCACATCCATAACTTCGTTCTCCATTACGTCATCGGCTTCCTAGGCAAAATCCACGTTTTGAAGAACCCGGATAAGACGCGCGAAAGCCTTAGGGTGCAGGTTGAGAATTTTAAAATTGAATTGAGACGTCTGCAGGCGAATATCCCCGTGGTCATTTTACAGATTATCCTCTTCTTATTGATGCTATTCTGCCGTTTCTGCATCCCTTATTTGGCGGGTTTGGCCTTAGGAGGAAACAATGAGACATTCTCTATCACCCGCCTATTTGACGCGGCTTTCCTCAACTCGTTCCACCAAATGGTCACGGGCATCATCCCTTTGCCGGGTTCCGCCGGTGTTTCCGAGCTTTTCTACAATTACGTTTTCCGCAATTTCTTCAATAACGACACAGCTCTCATTTCCTCTTCCATGATCCTTTGGAGAACCGCGACCTTCCATGGCGTCATGGTCATCTGCGGCTTTGTCTCGGCCTTCTACAAATCTCGTCCGAAGGAATCCTTCCATTACGCCAACAGGGAGACCTTCGTTACGTTGCAGTTAGAGACATATAACGAAAGAAAGAAGTCCGCGGATACTATGTACGAGACCGCCCAACTCTCCCGCAAGGAAATTCAAAAGAAGCTTCACGAGACGACCGGAAACATATTCGGTAAAAAAGCGCCCAAGGTCCCCGATGACTTATCTGACGTTGATCCCTCTTACATCGAGCAGGAGAGGATGAGCAGAAGAAAGGTCGAGGCTCCTGAAGAAGCGAAAGCAAAGAAACCCGGAAAGAAAGTCAAACCCGCGAAAGTTGAGAAGGCCGTGAAGAAGAGCAAGAAAAAAGAGAAGGGAGAGGATTCCTGGGAATCCTTTGACATCTGATGAACATCGCTTTGTTTTCGGATACATACCCCCCCGAAATCAATGGGGTTGCGACCTCGACGTTCAACCTTAGGAAGACGATTTTGGCCCATGGGGACAATTGCATCGTCGTGACCACGAACCCCTTTTCCAACAAAGTCACCTATGTTGATGGAATTTTGCGGCTTCCGGGCGTTCTTTTGAAAAAGCTTTACGGGTACCGAGCCTCGGGTTTTTATTCCAAAGAGGCTATGCGACACATCGAAGCTTTCAAGCCCGACATCGTCCATTGCCAAACCGACGCTGGAGTCGGCATTTTCGGGACGATCGTGGCTAGCCATTGCCACTGTGGGATGGTTTACACCTTTCATACTTCCATCGAAGACTATGCCTATTACGTCACCAGGGGCCACTTTGATAGGGCCGCTAGGCATATGATCCGCTTCTATTTCAAAGGGCAGTCCGCGCGCTTTGGGGCCTTCATCGCCCCGAGCGATAAAATTAAGGATTATCTCCGTTCTATCCGTATCGACTCCAATGTCTCGGTTATCCCAACCGGGATTGAACTGGATCGTTTCTCCTTGAAAAACCGTAATCTCGATGACGTGGCTGAATTAAAACGCAAATTCGGGATCGCTAACGATGATTTCGTCTTGCTTTCTTTGGGAAGAATCGCCAAAGAAAAAAGTATCGATATTTTGCTGAGGGGATATGCCAAATTCCTCGAGACCCCTCAAAGGGTGAGCACGAAGTTCTTAATTGTCGGTTGGGGGCCCGCGGAAAATGAACTTAAGAGCCTTGCATCCCGTTTGGGGATAGAAGACCACGTCATCTTCGCTGGACCGTGCAAACCCGACGAGACGCAACGGTATTACCATCTTGGCGATTGCTTCGCTTCCGCTTCAATTACGGAGACCCAGGGTTTGACCTTTATGGAGGCGATGGCAGCAGAGCTTCCCGTATTGGCAAGATTCGACGATAACCTTATTGGGACGATAAAAGACGGAGAGACGGGGTATTTCTTCAGGAGCGAGGAGGATTTCGCCGCGAAACTGTCTTATGTGATTCAGCTGCCGAAAGAAAGAAGGGGTAAAATAATCCTAGCCGCGCTTAAGGCCATCGATTGTTATTCGATGGATCGTTTCTACAAGAATGAAAGGGAGGTCTATAACCGTGTCTGGAAAGCAAACTGGTGAGCTCCTGATCAAGGAGATAAAAAAGAAATCCTCCTCAGTAGTCGTCGTTTTTTCCTCTGGGGATAAATTGAAACTTTCCCCATCGACGTATACCGAATTTCGTCTCTATCCCGGGAAGGAAGTCTCTAGGGAAGAGTATGAGAACATCGTTTCATATTCGAACAACGACTACTATTACGATTACGCGTTAGGATGCCTTGGCAAAGACAATTACACGGTTTTTTCTTTAACGAAGAAACTCACTAACAAAGGCGCCTCCGCAAAACAGGCGGAAGATATCTGCGAACGTTTGCGAGAAGAAGACCTCGTCAATGACGAAAGATATGCGAAAACCTATGCGGATGACGTTGCGAAGATGCGCTGTCTTGGCAAGCGCAGAATCCTTGCAGATCTTAAAGAAAAAGGGGTTCCTGCGTCGATTTTGGATGGATTGCAATTCTCCTATGATGAGGAGCTCTCGAAAGCGTTAGAGGCCGCTAGGGCGTATAACAAGAAATACGCCAAAGCGACTAACCAATCCAAAAAAGAGAAGGTGGTTCGCGCCTTGCTTGTGCGCGGATTCGAAGAAGAGATAGCTAAAACCGCGGCCGCCGAAGAAGTTACCCCCAATGACGAGATGGCGGAAAAGGCCAGACTCAGGATGGCGTTTGACCTTGCTTATATTCGATACTCTCGCAAATACGAAGGCTATCAAAAGAGCCAAAAGGTGATGATTTATTTGCTTAAGCAAGGTTATAGATATGAAGACATTAAGCCATTAATGGAAGCGAAGAACATGGAGGAAGAAGACGATGATAAGTGATTTGAAAAATGGGAGCCATCTCAGTGGGGATGTCTTTTTGGTCGTTGATTGCAAGCCCGGCCTTGGCTCTACGGGGAAAAGGTATCTTTCCATCAGCCTGCAAGACGCATCAGGGAATATCGAAGGCAGGAAATGGGACGTCGCTCCCGGCGATGAGGAAGTCTTCGTCAAAGGCGAACTCGTCAGCATCGATGGCGAGGTGCTTTCTTATAAGGATCAACTTCAGCTTAAAATTTTCGATGGTCAATCCGTTCCTAAGGCTGGGGTTGATTGGTCCAGATTCGTCGCCAACGCCCCAATGCCCAAGGAGACGATGCTCAAAAAGCTTAAGATCTATCTCGATTCCATAGAGGACGAAGACGTCAAAAACCTCGTATGCGAGTCGCTAAAAGGCTATAAAGAACGCTTCCTAAGCTGGCCTGCAGCGACGAAGAATCACCACAATTACGTCGGCGGATTGCTTTATCATTCCTTGACTATGGCTGACGCCGCCGTCTCCCTTGCTAGAATTTATCCTTCCCTTAATCGCGACGTGCTTTTAGGCGGAGTGCTTCTCCATGATTTAGGTAAGACATTAGAGCTTTCTGGCCCCGATGCTACGGTTTATACCCTCGAGGGGAAACTGCTTGGCCATCTCGCCATTGGGGCCTCCATCGTAAGAGAAGCCGGCGAAAGGCTTGGTTATAATCGTTACCCCAACCTCGATTCATCTTCTTCGGACGAAGAGAAAGAAAAGGCTCTTCATCAATATGAGCTTTTCGTGGTGTTCCAACATATTTTGCTTTCTCACCATGGCAAGCCTGAATTCGGCTCTGCGGTTACTCCGCTTACCCGCGAGGCTTTAGCGGTCTCCATGATCGATGATTTCGACGCGAAGATGATGATCCTAGATAAGGCTTATGAAAACGTCGCTAGAGGGGCTTACACGCCGAAACTCTTCACCCTTGATGACCGTTATTTCTACTATCCCTTTTATGCTCCGGAGCGCAAAGATCCGGGCTTAAACGAGGAAGAAGAAAAGGCCGTTCTCGACAAAAAATAATTGTTTTGCGGTCTTTTATTCCTTGTTTATTGCAAAATCCGCATATTTGATTGAGACGTTTTGATTGCCAATAAAACGAAAGGCCACCTGCGAAGGTGGCCTTTATCGTTTAGGACTAAGCTTATTTGATGCCTTCTTTAATCGTCAAAGCCAAACGAGGCAAATCGATTGAAGTGGTGTCTTGGGCTTTCATTGAAATCTGGAATCCGCCTTCGCCTCCGGTGTAGCGCGGGATGACGTGAACGTGGAAATGGGGAACGCTTTGGCCTGCCACCTCGCCGACGTTGGTGAGGATGTTGGCGCCTTTCGCTCCAAGGACTCCGACCATGGCCTGCCCAATCCTTTGGGCGACGTCATAGACTTTATGCATCGTGCCCATTGGGGTGCTTAGGAAGTCCTGATAATGCTGCTTAGGAAGAACCAAGGTGTGTCCTTTCGTGGTTTGGGAGATGTCTAAGATGGCTAAGACATCATCGTCTTCATAGACTTTTGTGCAGGGGATTTCCCCGTCGATTATTTTGCAGAAAACGTCTTTCATAATGACTCCTTTTCTATATATAGGATTATAGCGCCTCCATAAAGAAAGGGCAGCCAAGTTGGCTGCCCTAAGTTGAGTTTCCTCAATCGAAGAGATCGGGGAAGGTCTTTTCGAAGTAATCGTAGACGTCTTGGTCGTGATAAGAGATGGCGGCTTCCTCAACGTAATGCTGATTGGCGGCTTTCTTATACGTGTCCGAATCCCCGAGAAGGCTCGAGATTTCCAAGGCGATTTGATTGGCGGTTTCCGTGCCGGCGCGGTAGGAAGCGTCAACCTTGTCGTAGTAGTTGTCCCCATCCTTAAGCATCTTGTTCGCTTTGACGGCTTCGTCAATGCGGATGATGTACCAAGTGGTGGAAGAGGAATCGTAGAGCACGTAGGGGGTGGCGTCTTTGGCGGAGGCATCATAGGTCTCGGGCATGAGGTAGTATTTGCCGTCGGCCTTGAGGCGGGTGGTGTAAGAACCGTCATCCCTGCCGTTGGTGCCGTATTTTGGAGCCGTGTCGAGCTCATTGGCGACGTTCATCTTGAACAAGCGGGTTTTGAAGTCGCTTGCAAGATCGGAGAGGCCGCTGGAGGTGTACCAACCCTGGGTGACGTTGCTAGAGGCAACGATTGAATCGGTTTCGATCTGCAATCCGGTTTCCTTGGTGTAGGCGTTGGAACCGGTGAAATCGGTGGAGGATTCGCTGCTGACCCAACGGTTGGCGGCTTGCTTCCTGTAGTCGTTGATGAGCTTGCCGTATTTCGTCTCCTTGTAGAAGGGGACGGAGATCTTCTCGCCATCGGTGCTGGTCACGGGGGTGTCATCATAGGTGAATCCGGCAAGGCCGTAAGTATACTGAGCGACCTTCCAAATTTCCTGAGTTTGATCATCGAAGTAGCCGAGGTAGAGCTTATCGAGGAAGTTGAGATTGCGGATGCTTTGGCTTAGGGAATCGTTGATCGTGGCTCCCGAAGCCGCGGCGATTTCCTCGTCGCTCTTCTCAAGGATGTTGAGCGCGTAAGCGTGATAGAGGCGATACAAGGAACCGAGATGGTCGCCGTTGTTTTCATCTTTAATCGCTATATATTGGACTTTACGCGCGTAGGAACGTCCGAGAACGCCATAGTTCTCGTTGAGAAGATAATTCTGGACGAGCCCTTTGCGGTAGGCGCTTTGGAGGATGGAACGCTCGATGTAATCCTGATAGGAATGAATCCAATCGGAAGCGAAGTAACTATCGACGTCTTCGTAGGTATCGGCCCCATTGATGGCGACTCTTTGAGAAGAGATGGCGGTGACTTGCTCATCGGTTAAGGAAGAGAAGTCGTAGAGCTCAGCTTTCTCGGTCTTGTAGAAGAGATATTCGATGAAGTAGTTCCTCTCTTGGTAAGAGGAATTCTTCACGGTCGTCCAGAAGGACTTTTTGATGGTCCTCACGAGCATCGCGGTGAAGTCTTTGACGTTAGCGATGGTGGCTTTGTCGTCATCGCCTTTGTAGACCTCGTGGGTTTTGACGAATTCGAGGATTTCGGCATCGGTTCCCTTGTTGGCGAGTTCATACAAGCCAACGAAGTTGCCGTCTTTGTAGAAGGAGCCGAATTTGGACTGGGCGATGATGAGAAGGACGTTGTTGAGGACCTTTTCGGAATTGGTGTCGCCGGAGGAGATGAGGGCGTCGTAGATTTCCTTCATTTCGTTGTTGTAGATGTTGGCTTTGTTCCCGGTCTTGTCGACGAGGATGGCTTCGTTTTCCTCGCTGGTCGTCATCCTGGCTTCGATGTCATCGCAAGAAGCGAGGGCGATCGTGGCAGAGGCGGCGAGGACGAGGAAGAATTTCTTCATCTTACTTTGTCCCATCATAACCGATTCCTCCATTAGCATACATTTCTTCGCCGTTTTGGGCGTTGGTGCCGAGATAGGTCAAGGCAACCGACTCGGAGATGAGGCGCTGACGTCCGTCTTGGATGTCGCGGTCCTCGTTTTGACGTTCGATGGCCTCCGCGTAGGTGTCCCACGTATCGTCGAGGGTCTTAATCTCGTCTTCGTGGTTCTTCTCACGCGTGAAGGTGATGTAGTTCTTGATGAGCTTTTCGACTTTCTTGCCCAAATCGGAAGTCGAGAAGGTGAGGGATTCACTGATGTATTCGTCGCCATCAATGAGCTTTTGGAACTGATAGGTGTCTTCTACGTTGGAGATGTAGTTCTTAACCGCGGTGGAAATCTTATCGGCCTTGTCCTGGTAGTTCTTCACGCTGGTGACAACGCGGTTGACGAAGGTGGATTTGTTCGTGGTGGTGTCGCCGGACTTGTATTTGGGGAAGTCGGTGCTATCGGGGACGTTCACCGTGAAGTAATCCGAGAGGGAAGTGACATCGGCGGTGGAATCGCCATTGGTGGCGTTATATCCCTGGGCGACGGCTTCTTCGAGGGTGTCATAGACAGTATAGCGAGAAGTTCCTTCGGCGGCGTTTTCGTCGTATTTGACGAAGTTATCCAAGGCGGAACGGTTGATGACGATGAAGTGGAGACCTTCATAGGCATTGCCGCTGCTGTTGCTGGCTTTGACCGCGAGGATGATCTGGCCGCGCTCGTTGGTGAGGACGTTTTCAGATTCGCCGGTGGTAGACTTGATGTCTAAGATATCGGAAGTGTCAACCGAGAAGCCGGGAAGCTTAGCGTATTCGCTGCTATAGGTTCCGCGATACCAACCGTTGTTGGCGTCGAAGTTGGATTTCTCCGTTGCGACGAAGGCCTCGGCCTCAGCCTCGGTCATGTTCTTCCCGGACTTGTATTCCGCGTATTCAGTGTTGAACGGAATGGTTTCGGGGACGATGACGGCGATGGACCTGTTGTTGAAGTATTTGTTGAACAAGACGTTGCGTGGATAGTATGTCGCAGATCCGTCGTTGACTTTGTAGCCAAGGTTTGGATCCGAGGAGACGTCTTCATAGCCAAGGGCGACGGCAGCGCCATAGGGGATGGTGCCGATGCCGAGCTTCTCGAAATATTCGCGGGTGTTGCTGGCTTTGGGGCCGAAGGTGTCTGTCTTGCTAGGAAGCACGTGTTCCCTGATCTGGACTTCATCGCTATTGCCGGTGAAGGTGGGGGTGCTTGAGGCATAGGAGGTGCTAACGGTGTGCTTGGCGTTATACAAGGCATCGTAGGCATAGACACCGAGACGGAATTCGGAGACGTATCCGCTTTCCATCAATCCGAGATCGCCGTAATCAGTGGCGGAGGTGTCGTCGGAAGGCAAAGTGAAGCAGATTTCGCCGAAGGAGCTCCTGCTCGTGGAGGCGGTGACGCCGTCGGCGGTGGCTCCGGCGAAGGCTTTGACTGCCTGGGAAATCTTTTGGGATTCGTCTTTGGTGATCGTGAATTCGCTGGCTTCACCATGGCTGGTGGAGGAGAACTTCACGAGGAAGTGTGAGACGTGATAAGGGGTTTTCTCGATGAGATAACCGTTGGATCCGCGGCCGTATTCCTTCGAATAGGGGAAATAAGCTGTTCCGTCCGACTTTTTGCCAGTCTTCATGGATTCGACGGCTTCGTCGTTTTTAAACTGACGGGTGAACTCTTCGGATTCGAAGCTATAAAGCTTGGCCTCGAAAAGCTCCGAAACGTTTTTGACGCTGTTGCTCTTAAGCAGCGTTTCCAACTCTTCGGCGTAGGTGGTGCCGTTGTTGTTGGCGTTGGTTTGAGCCTGCTTCTTGATGGAATCGACGCTATTCTGCGCTTTGGTCTTGAGCTGCTCCAAGGTGGATCCGCCTTTTTCTTCGTAGTACTTGCGGATCAAGACTTCTTTGACCTTGTTGAAATTGGTGCTCGCCGCACTGGACCCTTGCTCGTAGTTGTCAAGCAGTTCGCTGGCCGTGTATTCGACACGCTGGCCACTATTGTCCGTGAAGGTTAGCACCACCCCGTCCTTGGCCGTGACCTCGTTGCAGGCTGATAACGCGAGCACTGCGGTGAGGCTAGAGACAAGAGCGAGAGTGAGTTTGGCTTTCTTCATAAAAAACTCGTTCCTCCTTCGTCTGAAACGTAGCGGATAAATGATAAACTTTAAGAGTTCCTCTTACAACAACATTTTTGAAGCCTAAAAAACCCCAAGCCATCGAAAGAATTTGCTTTTCGAGCAGGATTTGACACCATTTTTGCCAAAGATTATATCTTTGAGAGATTTTTTACCGCTTTTGTTGTCCCCGTTTGTTTCCACGTCTAGAATAGTTTGGCCTTGTTTGGAGGGGATTATGTCGAAACTCATCATTGAAAACCTGCACGTGTTCGTCAAGGGCACTGAAATTTTAAAGGGCGTGAGCCTTGTCGCCGAAGAAGGGGAAACGCTTGCGTTGCTCGGGCCAAACGGCCACGGAAAATCCACGCTTTTAGGCGCGATAATGGGCAATCCCAATTACGAAGTTACCGAAGGCTCTATACACTTGGGAGGCGTCGATATCCTCTCCTTGCCCGTTGATGAGAGGTCGAAAGCTGGTTTGTTCTTGGCCATGCAATATCCCCCGGAGATTCCCGGCGTCAATTCCGCGGATTTCCTTAAGGCCGCGATGAACGCCCATAGGGAAAAACCCCTTAAGCTTTTTGAGTTCTACAGCAAGATGCAGACCGCTTACAAGGAAATGGGAATTCCTTTCGATATGAGCACGCGAAACCTCAACGAAGGCTTTTCCGGTGGCGAAAAGAAACGAAATGAGATTCTCCAACTGAAACTCCTCGATCCCAAATTCGCTTTGCTCGACGAAATCGATTCCGGCCTCGACGTTGACGCCATGCAAGTCGTTGCCAAAGCAATACGCGAGGAACAGGAAAAGGGCCGCGGTTTCCTCGTGGTTTCCCATTACGCGAGGCTTTACGACATGATTCATCCCACCAAAGTCGCCATCATGGTCAATGGGCGCATCGCCGTTAATGGTGGCCCCGAGCTTATTGAGAAAATCGATACCAAAGGCTACGAATGGATCAAGACTGAGCTTGGCATCGCCATTGAGAAGGAAACCCCGATGAGCCAAAAGTCCATCGGCGTCTGCGCGGCTCACGTCGGAAGCGAGGGAAAGAAATAATGCGCCACGTTTTTGTTGACGAACAAATCAAAGACCTGGACTTCGACGTTCTGCCCGGCGAAAGCCTGGTTTTGAACATGGCTTCCTTCGCTCAATTTCCCAACGCTACAATTCACGTAAAAGTTCAAGAAAACGCATCGTTTGAAGGCGTTTTTGCGGATTTTTCAAAAAACGGGGGAACTTTGAAGGTTTCCGTTGAATTGCTTGGAGGGAACGCGAAAGCGACTTGGAGAAGCGCCTGCATTTGCGCGGGGGATTCGAACAAGACAATCGATGCTGGTATCATCCACGCTGCTCCGAACACCGATGGGCTCGTCGCTAATTATGGCATCGCGCAAGATAAAGGCCGCTTATCCTTCCTTGGCGTTTCCCAAATAAATAATGGGGCCGTTGAGTCCTCAACCCGACAAGAAGCCAAAATCATTGTCTTTGACGATGGCTGCCAAGGAAAGGCCATGCCCGTTCTCAAAATCGATGAGAATGAAGTCTCGGCAAGTCACGCTGCAGTCGTCGGGCGGCTAAACGAAGCCCATTTGTTCTACTTGCTTTCCCGCGGCATTCCCCTTGAAGCGGCCAGGAGACTATTGACCTTAGGCTATTTGAAACCTATCGAAGAACATTTCGAAGACGAGGAACTTAAGAATCGCATAGATGCGGCGATAGAAGAAGGCATATAAAAGATGTTCGATCCAAAAGACATTCAAAAGGATTTCCCGATGTTCCGGGATCGCCCTTTAATGCAAGGGCATCCTTTGGTGTGGCTCGACAATGCTTCAACGACCTTCAAACCCGATTCCGTTATTCAGGCCGTGGTGGATTATTACAGCAAAGAGACGAGCAATTCCCATCGTGGCGATTATGATCTTTGTTTCGCCATGGATAAGAAAATCCTCGAAACGAGGGAGGCGTTGGCTCGTTTTCTCAACTGTAGCCCCAAAGAAGTCGTTTTCACTTCCGGGGCGACCGGGTCTTTGAATACGGTCGCTTACGGGTATGGCCTTAAATTCTTGAAGCCGGGCGATGAGATTCTCATTACTGAGGCTGAGCACGCCTCCAATGTCTTGCCTTGGTTCCAAATCGCTAAGATAACGGGGTGCAAGGTTTCCTTCATCCCTTTATCAAAAGAAGGGCGAATCACCACGGAAAATCTAGAAAAAGCACTCACGCCCCACACGAAATTGGTTTCTTTTGCCGCCGTCGGGAATGTCCTTGGGTACGTGGAACCGGTTAAGGAATTGACTGCGATCGCCCATCGTTCCGGCGCGCTTGTTTGCCTAGATGGAGCGCAGTCCGTGCCCCATGGGAAAACCGATGTCAGAGACCTAGATGTCGATTTCCTTGCTTTCTCGGGGCACAAGATGCTTGGCCCGACAGGAATTGGCGTTCTTTATGGGAAATACGACCTTCTCTGCCAAATGGATCCGTTCGTGTCCGGAGGAGGGAATAACGACAAATTCCATTCGGATTGCTCCGTCACCTTCTTGCCCCCACCTGAGAAATTCGAGGCCGGGACGCTTAATATCGCGGGCATCCTGGGACTAGAAAAAGCCGTTGAATATCTCGCGAATCTTGGGTTTGAAAACATCGAAGCGCATGAGAAAATGTTGAGAAATTACGCAGTTTCTAAATTAAAAGAGACGGGAAATGCGGTGATTTACAACGAAGATGCCGATGCGGGAATCGTGACTTTCAACATCAAAGACGTCTTTGCTCAAGACGGCGCGACCTATCTCAACAGCAAAGGCATCGCTTGCCGCAGCGGACAGCACTGCGCGAAGATGCTCAACCAAACTTATCTGAATATCCCGGCGACGATAAGGGCCAGCTTCTACATTTACACGACGAAAGAAGACATCGATGCCCTAGCCGATGCGGTCAAGAACGGAGGAAATTACTTAGATGCCTACTTCATTTGAACTCACCCCCGAAATCATGAGGGAAATCATAATGGACCATTATGGTTCTCCGCGGCATAAACTTTGCCCCTCCAATCTTTCCGAATACACAACGACCCACTCTTCCTCCGTCAACTGCATCGACGATATCGATGTTTATCTCAAGGAGGAAAACGGCAAAATTGTGGACGCTTGCTGGAACGGCGTTGCCTGCGCGATTTCTACCTCTTCCACGGACATCCTTTGCGATTTATTGATCGGCCAAGACGCCACGAAAGCCCTCAACATCATCGAGCAGTACAAGAACATGATCATTGGCAAGCCTTATGACAAAGATGTTTTGGATGAGGCTTTGGCTTTCATGAACACCGGCAAACAAGCCGCGAGGGTGCACTGCGCCACAATCGGATGGGACGCCTTTGAAAAAATCATCCGCGAACACGAAGAGGGGGGCTGCTGCCATGGCAAATGAGAAAATCAACCCTTCCGTCTTGGAAGAAGAGTACAAATATGGCTTCAAGGATAAAGACGTTTCCATTTATAACACTGGCAAAGGCTTGAATGAGCAGGTCGTTCGCGACATCTCCAAAGCTAAAAACGAGCCCGAATGGATGCTTGAATTCCGCTTGAAGGCTTTCCATGATTTCCAAAAGATGCCCATGCCCAATTACGGGCCGTCTTTAGATTTCATGGACTTTGATTCCTATACCTATTTCACCCGCGTTACCAACGCCGAAGAGAATAGCTGGGACCAAGTCCCCGAAACGGTGAAAAACACTTTCCAGAAACTCGGCATCCCCGAAGCGGAGCAAAAGTTCCTATCCGGGGTTTCCACCCAATACGAATCCGAAGTCGTTTATCACAACATGCTTGAGGAAGTGAAGCAAAAAGGCGTCATCTTCCTTTCTAGCGATATGGGACTAAAGCTCTATCCCGAAATCTTCAAAAAATATTTCGGGACCGTTATCCCCATTGCCGATAGCAAATTCAGTGCTTTAAATGGCGCTTGCTGGAGTGGAGGCACCTTCATCTACGTTCCCAAAGGCGTTCATTTGGATAAGCCTTTGCAGTCTTATTTCCGCATCAATAACCAAAAAACGGGGCAATTCGAAAGAACGTTGATCATCGCCGATGAAGGATCGGACATTCATTACGTCGAAGGGTGCACGGCGCCTGTCTACAACAAAGAATCGCTTCACGTCGGTGTGGTGGAAATCGTCGTTTGCAAAAACGCCCATGTGCGCTACACCACGATTCAGAATTGGTCCACGAACATCCTTAACTTAGTTACTCAAAGGGCCAACGTCTTCGAAAATGGGTTCATGGAATGGGTCGATGGCAATATCGGCTCAATGACCACCATGAAATATCCCGCCTGCATCTTAAAGGGGGATAACGCCCGCGGAGCAACGATCACCATCGCCGTCGGTGGAAAAGGCCAATACCAAGACTCTGGCGCGCGCATGATCCACGAGGGCAAAAACACCTCCTCGACGATCATTTCCAAATCCGTTTGCCATAATGGCGGTGTCGCCAATTTCAGAGGCACTGTGCGTATGATGCCTACTGCCTTAGGATCAAAGTCCCACGTTGAATGCGACACCTTGATCCTTGATAAGCAATCGAAGTCCGATACCTACCCCAAAAACGAAATCCGCAATGCGGATTCTTTCGTCGAACACGAGGCGACTGTTTCCAAGATTTCCGAGGAGCAGCTCTTCTATTTGATGTCGCGAGGCCTTAGCAAGGAGCAGGCGACCCAAATGATCGTCATGGGCTTCATTGAGCCTTTCGCCAAAGAACTTCCGATGGAATATGCGGTTGAGCTTAACCAACTAATCAAAATGGATATGTCGGGGTCCATAGGGTAATGGAACTTAAAGAATTTGATGTCATTGTAGTCGGCGGCGGACACGCGGGTGTGGAGGCGAGCTATGCTTCCAGCAAACTCGGCTTGTCCGTTTTGCTTTTGACGTTGAACAAGTCGATGATAGCCAATATGCCTTGCAACCCTCATATTGGGGGTTCTGCCAAAGGAGTGGTGGTTCGCGAAATCGACGCGTTAGGCGGCTTGATGGGTGTTGCCGCCGATCATCATCCGTTGCAAGTGAAGATGCTCAATACTTCCAAAGGCCCTTCGGTTCAGTGCCTTAGGACGCAGCAAGACAAAAAAGGCTACCCAAGATATGTGCAAAGCGTGCTTGAAAAAATCGATAACCTCACGATCCTAGAGGAAGAGGTCGTCGATATTCTCCACGATGAAAAAAGCGTTTTCGGCGTTTTGACTGCTCAAGGGAATTCCTATAAAGGGAAAACCGTCATCTTAACGACGGGGACCTATATGGATTCCTCGATCATCTGCGGCCAGGATGTCCATCCCGGCGGGCCGGATGGTGAGAAGCCTTCTTTAGGGCTTTCTTCTTCCTTGGCCAAAATGGGAATTGAGCTGAAGCGCTTCAAAACGGGAACTCCGCCTAGGCTAGACAAAGACACTATCGATTTCTCCAAAGGGGAGGTTCAACTTGGAAGCGAATTGCATCTAGGCTTTTCCAGCGCGACCAAGGACTTTGTTCCCGTGGCGAAGCAGCTCCCTTGCTATTTGATTTACACAACGGAGCAAACCCACGTTCTTATTAAGGAACATCTTGGCGACAGCGCCGTATTAAATGGCACCATCCAAGGCATTGGACCTCGCTACTGCCCCTCGATCGAATCGAAAGTAGTGCGTTTCGCGGATAAAAGCCGCCACCAGCTTTTCCTTGAGCCCGAATTCGAAGAAGGAAACTCCATTTACCTTCAAGGCTTCTCAACGGGTATGCCTCACCCCATCCAAGAAGAGATGGTTCATTCCTTGCCCGGCTTAGAGAATGCGAAGATTCTCAAATACGCCTATCAAATCGAATATGACGCCGTCGCGACGCCTCAATTCGATGCCACTTTAAAAATAAAACAATACAACGGCCTCTACATTGCAGGCCAGATTTGCGGGACTTCTGGGTACGAGGAAGCCGCGGGGTTAGGATTAATCGCCGGCATCAACGCCTCTAGATACGTTAAGGGGTTATCTCCTTTTACCCTCAAAAGAAATGAATCTTACATTGGGGTCATGATCGACGATTTGGTGACGAAGGGAACGGATGAGCCTTATCGCCTCCTTTCCTCTAGGGCCGAATATCGCCTTTTGCTCCGTCACGATAACGCCGACGCTAGACTTACCGAATATGGTTATCAACTGGGCCTTATCGACGAAAAGCGCCACCAGGCTTTCTTGGATAAGTACGCCCTTATCGACCAAGCTATTGAGCTGCTTGCTAATAACAACGTCACCGATAAGGATTCCCTCAACGCGTATATGATTTCCATGGGGGATGAAGCCACTAATGAAGGCAAGAAGGGCCTGGAGATTCTTAAACGCCCCCGTTATTCTTTCCGTCGGATCAGTTCTATGATGGACGCATTTGAAGGCTTCCCGAACTTAGACGACGAATCCGTCTTGGCTTTAGAGACTAAAGTCCGTTACTCCGGTTACATCAAAAAAGAAGAGAAGGACGCCGAGATGTTCGTAAAGGCGGAAAAGATGATTCTTCCTTTAGATTTTGATTACCTCCATTGCGATGGCTTAAGGCTTGAAGCTAGGCAAAAGCTAGACCAAGTTAGACCTAGCAATGTGGGCCAAGCCTCGCGCATCCCTGGGGTTAATCCCGCGGACGTTTCGATATTGATTTTGACTCTTAAGAAGGAGAACAGATTATGACCTACGAAGAAATGAGAAAGCTTCTTGAGGGAAGCAAAATAACTGTTTCCGACGCTTTAATCGACTCGTTGAAGATATACGCTTCATTGCTAAAGGAATGGAACGAAAAAATGAATCTCACGGCGATTGTCGATGAGCCGATTGTGGTTGAAAAACATTTTTACGATTCCCTTCTTATTGTAAAAAACATGGATTTTGCAGGGAAAAACATCGCAGATATTGGCTCTGGTGCAGGCTTTCCCGGCATGGTCATCGCCTTGGCCTTCCCGGACAGCAGGGTCACTTTGATCGATTCGACTAAGAAAAAATTCTTATTCCTAGAGGAAGTTAAAGCCAATCTCGGAATCAGAAACGTCTCCTTCCATGCAGGAAGGGTGGAAGACATGAAAAAGGAAAGGGGCTCCTTTGATATCGTGACCGCACGCGGATTCGCGGCGATGAACATTTTCCTTGAAGTCGCTTCCCCTTTGGCGAAAAAAGGAGGAACCATCATTGCCATGAAGTCGCTTAAAGGCGAAGAGGAACTCGTCAAATCCAAATTTGCGATTCATAAATTGGGCCTAGTTAAGTTATCGACCCAAAAAGATGTTTTGCCGGATGGCGAAATCCGTTTGAACTATTATTTTCAGAAGAAAGAAGCGACCCCCAGCATCTATCCTCGCCCTTGGGCAGAGATTCTTAAGAAGCCTCTTTGATAATGTGGAACTATAAAAGCGTTTCACAATAATTTATTATTTCACCATGCCAAAAGTCATCGCCATCGCCAACCAAAAGGGAGGAGTGGGCAAAACCACGACTGCCATCAACCTCTCCAGCGCCCTTTCCCATCTCAAAAGGAAGGTGCTTTTGATTGATTTAGATCCCCAAGGCAATTCCGGCAGGGGCGTGGGCATTGATATCTCTGTGGCCAAAAAGACGGTTTATGAGGCTTTGATAGGCAAACTCTCTCTTAAATCTTGCATCGTCTCGACTCCCTTTGATAGTCTAGACGTCGTCCCGGGAAATCTCCATTTGGCAAGCTTAGAGGCTTCTTTGTACACGAATGCGGTTTCTGAACCTTTCAATTTGCTAAAAAACGCCTTGGAAGAGGTCAAACCTCTTTACGACTATATTATTTTGGATTGCCCGCCTTCTTTGGGTCTGCTTTCCATCAACGCAATGACGGCGAGCGATTCGGTCCTAGTCCCCGTCCAATGCGAGTATTTCGCAATGGAAGGCGTGGCTTCTATTTTGAGCTCTATATCCAATGTTCAGAACGGGCTGAACAAGAATCTTAAGATCGAAGGTTTTCTTTTGACGATGTACGATTCCAAAACCGTGCTTGGAACCGAAATCGCCTCTGAGGTCCGCCGCCTTTTCCGAGAGTCGACTTTCATGACTTCCATCCCTCGGAACCAATCCATTCAAGAGTCGCAGGCCCGTCAGCTCCCCGTAACCGTTTTCCGGCCCACCTCCTCTGGATCAACCGCCTATTTTGCTTTGGCCCGCGAGGTAATCGATCATGAGCAAAAGTGAAAAAAGACCAGCTTTTGCGTCAAATCTTAGCGATTTGATAGAAAAATTCTCCCAAAACGACGTCATCGCCGAGATGGAGAAGGAATATCAATCTGCTCCGACGAAGCTCGTAAACCTTTCTTCCTTGCACGACAATATTTTCATTGGTTCCGTTAAACTATCGGATGAAATCGTCGATTATTTTGCCTCGACAATTAGAGAAAAAGGAGTCTTCAATCCCTTGGTCGTAAGGCCCAGCGGGATTGGGTACGAAGTCGTGCTTGGCAGGAAGCGCTTTTTGGGGGCGAAAGAGGCGGGCATCGTGTCCTTGCCTTGCGTCATTAAGGAGATGGGGGATGAAGAAGAGCTTCTTATTCTTTTGGCGGATAACCGCGACCAACGGCAAAGCAATATCCTTGAGATGGCCTTGATATGCCAAGCTCTCCAGACGAGGTTTCATTATACTCAACAAACCTTGGCCTCTTTATCCCATCAGTCCCGTTGCCAAATAACGAATACCCTTCGCCTTCTTTCCTTGACCCCGGAAATCCAAGAAGAAGTCAGCGTTGGGAAGCTTAGCTATGGACACGCTAGGGCGATAGTCTCTTTGGAGGGGAACGAACTCGTCGAGGCCGTTGAGGAAATCCACAAGAACAACCTTTCGGTTAGGGAAACCGAAGCTTACGTTAAATCGAAACGGCAAGGCGGAAAGGTTTTAGGGCCTTCGGCTTTAGCGAAGAAATTCGGCGCATCGAAAATGAAAATTAAAGGGAACTCGATTCGCTTTGATTTCTCTAACGAAGAGAAAAGAGACAAATTTATCAAGGAATTGCAGGGAAAATAAAAACCAACCGTTAGCCGCGGTTGGTTTTTTTGTTGTCCTTAGTCTTCGCTGATAGCTTGGACAGGGCAGCTGGCGATGGCATCATCGACTTCGGTTTCGTCGCCGGCATCGATGACCTGGGCCTTGCCGTCATCACCGAACTCGAAGATCGAGGGGTGAGAACCGACGCAGAGTCCGCAGCCAATGCAGACGTCCTGGTCCACTTTTGCTTTTTTAGCCATTTGATTTTTTCCTCCAAAAATCGGTTGAATTATAACGAATTGAGGAAGAAAAAGTAAACCGCTACTAGTTCCAAAACGAACCCTATTCTTTTAGAATAGTGGGCATGGAAACCCGAATGGAGAGATATAAGAAGCTGCGCAATCAGATTCGTCATATGTCCGATGCCCAATTTCCGCAGGCTGAGGAAAACGCAGATTTCGCTAAGATGAACCAAACCTCTCCGCAACAATACGTCGCCGAGGATCTTTCGCCCAAGGCTTTAGGCAAAAAGAGCCCTTATTTGCTCTACAAGAAACGTCTTTGGAAGAGGACGCTGGTCGTCGCTGGGTTTTTCGTTCTTGCCTTGATTGGCTTCGTTGTTTGGTTCGCTTTGCTTCAAGGGAGGAAAGCCTAATGTCGAAATTTGTTTCAATCGCTATTGATGGGCCCGCAGCCGCGGGCAAAAGCACAGTCGCAAAAATCGTCGCCAACAAGCTTGGCTACGTTTATATCGATACGGGGGCTATGTACCGTGCTTTTACTTATGCTGTTTTGAAGGCGGGTTTTGACCCGAAAAACGAGGAACAGTCCTGCTCCTTAGTTGGAAAAGTCGCCATTGAACTTACGGAAGATGGCCGCGTCATTTGCAATGGCGAAGACGTCTCTAAGCCTATTCGGGAGAACGAAGTTTCTTCTAACGTGTCTTACATCGCTTCCTATAAGCCCATTCGCCTTGAGCTCATTCACCTTCAGCGCCAACTTGCGGAAAAGCAAAACGTCGTGATGGATGGCCGCGATATCGGAAGCTATGTTCTTCCTAACGCCCAAGTGAAAATCTTTCAAATTGCCTCTGTTGAGACTCGCGCGAAAAGAAGGTATGAAGAAAACCTCGCTAAAGGGATTCGTACCTCGCTTAAAGAGGTGGAGGAGAACGTTCGCCAAAGGGATTACATCGATTCCCATCGCGATTTCGACCCCCTTTTGAAAGATAAAGACGCGATTGAACTAGACACTTCTTCCCTTAACATCGAACAATCCGCCCAAGCTGTTCTAGATATTGTTTCCGCCAAACTCGGAGGTAATCTATGAGCATGCCTCTTGTTGCCCTTGTCGGCGCCCCCAACGTTGGCAAGTCCACCATTTTCAACCGCATGGTTGGAAGTAGGCTTTCCATCGTCGAAGATACCCCGGGTGTGACTAGGGATAGACTCTATGGGACGGCCGAATGGCTTACCCGCAAATTCCGCGTCGTGGACACGGGCGGGGTCGAAATCGAAAATCGCCCATTCCAAGTCCAGATTCGCGCCCAAGCCGAAATCGCCATCGAAGAAGCCGATGTCATCGTTTTTGTCGCGGATGGGAAACTCGGTGTAACCGGCGACGACAGGGTCGTTGCGAGGATGCTTTATAAATCCGGCAAGCCCGTGATTTTGGCTGTAAACAAAATCGATAACGCAGATAGAATCGCTGATGTTCAGGAATTCTATTCTTTGGGGCTTGGGGACCCCATCCCTGTTTCCGGTGCCCACGGCATTGGGGTTGGCGACGTTTTAGACCGCATTGTTTCCTTAATACCCGACAAAGCCGATGTTGATTATGGTAGCGCCATCACGTTCAGCTTGATTGGGCGTCCGAATGTCGGCAAATCCTCCATCACAAACGCTTTGCTAGGACAACAAAGGGTCATCGTGAGCAATATTGCCGGCACGACCCGTGATTCCATCGATACGCCTTTTGAAAGCGAGGGAAAGAACTTCGTTGCCATTGACACGGCTGGCCTCAACAAGAGAGGACGTATTTTCGAGTCCATCGACAAGTACGCGGCTATTCGTGCATTGGCCGCAATTGACCGCTCCCAAATCGCCGTCATGGTCCTAGATGCCTCCACCGGCATTTTGGATCAAGACCGCCACGTTTCTGGGTATGCCTTAGAAGCGAAGAAAGGGATTGTCGTGGTGGTCAATAAATGGGACTTGGCGCCAAAAGGCTTAGAACAAGGCGTCTTCGAGCAAGAAATCAAATCCCGCTTCAAATTCTTGGATTTCGCCCAGATTATCTTTGTGTCCGCCAAAACGGGGAAGGGTATCGACAAGATTATCCCTGCCATCGAAGCGGCTTACGAAGGGTGCAATAGACGCATCCCGACCTCCGTCTTGAACCAAATCGTCCAAGATGCTCAAATGATGAATCCGGCCCCTGAATTCAATCACGGCCGCATTAAGATCCTATTCTCGAATCAAGTGGCTACGAACCCTCCGACGTTCGTTATGTTCTGTAATAATCCTGCGTTCGCGCATTTCTCTTACACGCGTTATTTAGAGAATCGCCTAAGGGATTCTTTCGACTTTTCCGGAACTCCGATTTCCATCGTTTACCGCATGAGAAAATGAAAGCCCTTCCATTTTTAAAAAGCCCTAACATATATGTTAGGAAACGATGAAATTCTATACAATGTATAAAAAAGTTGAGAATTCACCGATGAAAAATCGGCCGTAAAATGACGAAAAACGTCAATATAAGCAAAAAAAGTTTTTGCAAAACGTTCGATGACGTGCTAACTTAACGATAAGGTTTAGCAATAAGGAGGAAACATCCAATGAACAAAGCTGAATTGATTGAAGCCGTTGCTCAAAAAGCAGAAGTCTCTCGCCGCGATGCGGAGGCCGTTGTTGAGTCCGCTCTCGCCATCGTCGAAGAGAAGCTCATCGCTGGCGAAGTCGTCAAACTCTCCGGTTTCGGAAATTTTGAGAAGAAGGTCCGCGCCGCTCGCGTTGGCACCAATCCCGCCAACGGTGGCAAGATCGAGATCCCCGAAAAGAAGACCATCGTCTTCAAACCTTCCAAGACCCTCAAAGAAAAGCTCCAGTAAGAGCGTTCCTTATGTGTCTAAGCGCCCCGGATGGGGCGTTTTTTGTGTTATCATCATGGCCATGGAAGCCCCGTTGTTCGAGCAATATAGCAAACTGTTCAAAGAGCATGGGCACGCCTTGTATATCGTCGGGGGAACAAGCCGAGACCTAATTCTAGGGCTAACGCCCAAAGATTGGGATTTTGCGACCTCCGCTACCCCTCAGCAAGAGAAAGCCTTCCTTCCGGAAGCGGATTACTCTTTTGAGAAATTCGGTTCCATCAAAAGCAAAGCCGATGGGGCGGAAGTGGATATAACTACTCTTAGGGAAGAAGGGAGCTATCGCGATTTCCGACACCCTTCTTACATTCGTTTCATCGCTTCCCCTGAAATCGATTCTAGAAGAAGGGACTTCACGATCAACGCGCTTTATATTGATAGTGAGGGGCGTATCCTCGACTTCCATGAAGGGATGAAGGACCTTAAGCTCAAACAGATTCGCTTTATCGGGGACCCTAGGAAGCGGATTGAAGAGGACCCCTTAAGAATACTAAGGGCCGAGCGATTTGCAAAAAGGCTAGGATTCTCTTTGGAACAAGATACCTTAGAAGCGATTGATGAACTTCGTTCGTTGTTGAGCAAGCTCAATCCAGAGAAAATCAAATCCGAGGAACGAAAGGGGTGAACGTTATGCTATCTGCTAACATTACCATGGATGCGGTGGATTTCCGCTATCTGCTATTAGAAAATTACAAACGCCTTGGCATCAATGAGAAGCAAGTCGTCGTTTTGCTGATGGTGGATCATCTCCTTCGGGGCGGGAATTCTTTGATCACGGGGGATTTGCTTTCCTTGAAAATGAACTACAAGCCGAATGAGTGTGACGCTTGCTTGGCTGAGCTTTTAAAGTGCGGTTACCTTAGCTTCGATAATAGCGACGGCAAGATGAAAACCACATTAGAACCGCTTAAAAAGAAACTTTTCGCCCAGTTCCAGAATGACGTTGCCACTTCAAAGGCCAGCCTTAATTCCGCCGAAAGAAGCGAAATCCTCTCTCGCTTGTACGCCTATTATGAGAAACGTTTGAATAGAACGCTCTCCCCGTTAGAAAGCGACACGATTTCAACTTGGCTTGACGACGCCTATTCCGAAAACCAAATCAAAGACGCTCTGGAGAATTCCATCGCCAAGGGGAAGAAAACCATAAAATCCGTAGACCGTGAGCTCCGCAGCGGAAGAAAACGCGATGACATCGCCAAAGAAGGATACAGCGGAGTCAATGACTATTGGGATGCGGACATTGAAAGGACCATTGAGCTAGCTAAGCAAAAATGGAAAGAGGATGAAGAAAAGTGAAATCGCCTCAAGCGTTGCGGAAACCCTTTTAAGCCGCTACCCCAACGCTTCCTGCACCTTAAATTTCGAGAATCCTTTTCAGTGCGTTTGCGCGGTGCTGCTTTCGGCGCAATGCTCTGACAAGAAGGTCAATGAGGTGACACCCTCTCTATTCGAAACGTTTCCAACCCCAAAGGAAATGGCCGCTTCCTCATTACAAGACATCGAAGATAAAATTCGCTCTTTGGGCCTATATAAAAACAAAGCATTGCATTTATCTGAACTCTCAAAGATTCTTTGCGAGAATTATAACGGTGAGGTTCCTTGTGACTACGAAAGCCTCGTTGTCTTGCCTGGAGTAGGCAATAAAACGGCCCGCGTGGTTTTGATGGAGGCTTTTGGGCAATCTTCCTTTCCGGTAGACACCCACGTTGGCAGAGTTTCCTCTAGGCTAGGATTGGTCAGGCCGGCTTTAAACGCGACCCAAATGGAGGCGTGCTTAGAAAAGCTTTATCCAAAGGAAATCCAAAGCAAGCTTCATCATTGCTTCATTTTATTCGGCAGAGAGGTTTGCCATAGTCAAAATCCTAATTGCAAATCTTGCACATTTCATAATTTTTGCCGTTATTTCTCCGCAAAAAACAAGTATTTTAAAACAGGGAGATAGTCGAATCTTGGCAAGAAGCCTTCTTTTACGGCCTTGCCGTTTTCCTTGATGTAGTCTAGTGGTAAGGAGGCTCTTGGCCTTTCCTTATAGAAGGAAATTACGTTTTGGGCGGGAAGAAGATAGGTTTCTCCTAAAAGCTCAAAGTGAATCAGGAAAAAGGCGATCCCGTTTTGGCTTATGACCCGTTGAAGGTGTTCGATTTGCTGAGGCGCGATGTTTGCTAAAGGGAAAGAAGTCTTTGAGCGAGTGCTTTTAGCTTCGAAATCGATATAACGCCCCTCACAAACGCCATTGTAATCGGTGGTGGACTGCGTTTCGAAATAAGCCTGGGTGATGATTGCTCCGTGGGAGTAATCGACCTTGACGATGTTGATGGGCGTTGGGCGCTTGGTTATTAAGCAAAGCCCTTTGTCTCTGTAGTAGTCGTTTGAAGAATTGATCGCGTCTTCGAAATCCATTCCTCGATTTCCTAAGGAAACCTTGGCTTTTTTGACTTTATTGTAGGTTTTTGCGGTCTTTTTTTGATCAAAAGGCCGAACTCCTGCGGGGTAATTCAACGGAGTTCCTCCTGAATCCAAGCTTGGAATTGAGCATTAGAGACATCTTTTCCGCTAGCAAGAGCTTGAGCGGCTTTCTTAACGGAAGACGAATTGGCCTTCCCTTGCTGGATGAGTCGCAGAAAACCTTCTTTGACCAAATCTTTCCTTGCGATGAAATTCGAGTAAAGCGATATGAGGTTTCTAGCGTCTGTTAAGGCGTCATGAGCTTTGCCTTCAAAGGAACAATTCAACGCTTGGCAAGCGTGGCTAAGGGATAAGACGTTCCCCTTTGGGTCGCGAATGTATTCGGAAAGAAACCCACAGAAATCTAAATCTCTATTGCAAAACATCTTCACGTCCTCAACGTAGGCGTCAGGGTTGTACTTTAAAGAATTGAGCATCATTGTCCTGTCTTGGTTGCCATAGGTTAAAAACAAACAGTTGAACCATTCTTTTCCCACAAATTTTCTTAAGGCTTGTTGGGCCACGCGGAAACTTACGCCTTCCTTGGCCAAAAACTCGTCCGTGATTGATGTCATTTCGCTCACAAAAGGGCCTACGGGATTCTTTGCTTTAACATAGCAGCGGAATGGACGGCTGATTTTCTTAACGGTGTAATCTTCATTGATATAAACCTTGTAGGCACCGATCTCCGTCACTTCGTGGCTGAATTGCGTGCCCTCCAAATCAAGAAACACCAGCGTCGTGTACCCTCTAAGCGCTTTTTCTAATGTCTTCACAAGCCGAATTATACCTTCCGATGCAGGGGATTTAATAGACCCATCGCAATCTTCCATTTCATTGCAGCCTAGTGGGCGTTTGAATATAATTCAAAGGGGGTTTAAACGTGGAAGATAAATCGATATCGCTGAACGTCGACCAAATACTCAAGAAGACGTTCACTCCAAACGTGAAGGGCTACGATCCCGATGAGGTAGACGATTTCCTCGATCAAATCATAAAGGACTACCGATCCTTCGAGGCTTATTACAAGGAAAGCAAAGACTACATCATCAGCTTGGAATCCCAACTCCGCGACTCAAAGGAGACGTCAAACAACCTAACCGTCGAAAAGGCCCGGTTGGAATCCCGCCTTGCCGGAGTCAAGGATCCCTCATCCGTCAGCACTGACAACCTTCGATACGTCAACCGGATCGCCAGTTTGGAAAGTGCGCTTTGGGATTTAGGAGTTGACCCCAACGGAATAAAATGAATTGTATCCGGCCTGGACGACTGCTGCCGCAAGGTAGAGGAAAGTCCATGCTCGCACCGTCTGTGACGACGGTAGTGATTGCGCTGGGGGAATCAATAACCCCAGGCACGCGGGAGCGCGTGACGGCGGATGAACCTCTCTAGCAGAGGGGAATCCCTAAGGTGCCACAGAGACGAGCATGGCGGCGACGCCATGATGAAACGAGGCAAACCCCACAAGCGAGAAACCCAAATTTGGTAGGGGAAGCGCCCAATCCGAAACGAAGGAAAGGGAGCCGGCGAAAGCCGAGATAAATTGTCGTCCTAGACAAAACATGGCTTATAGGGCCGGACACTCATTAAGAAAACTATGAAAATCAACATTCCAACGAAAATCACGATTCTAAGGATTCTCCTTGTTTTGGCGTTGCTCGTTTTTTTGCTTGTTTGGGCTATCGGAGGAGAATTTTATCAGTGGGTGTCTCCAACCATTCCCGGCACGTCGATAACGGTCGTGGGCCTAGTTTCGTGTGTTGTTTTCATTGTTGCAAGCGCGACCGACGCCTTAGACGGATATTTGGCCCGCAAATGGAAGCAGGTCACCGATTTGGGGAAATTCCTTGATCCGATTGCCGACAAAATGCTTGTTAACTCCTCGCTCATTTTCTTTGCGATTTCTTGGGGTTTTCTTTCCAATTCATTGAGAATACCCGCTTTTTGCGTGATATTAATGGTTCTTAGGGATTTGGTTGTCGATACGATGCGCTTTGTCGCCGCAAGCAAGGGCGTGGTCGTTAGCGCTAACATCTTTGGGAAATTGAAAACGATATTCCAAATGATCGCCTTGCCTATCGTTATGCTCAACGGCTGGCCGTTTTCCTATTTCGACGCCCAGTGGAGTCCCTATTGCAGAATAGCGACTATCCTAGTTTATTTAGCGACTGCGATGTCGCTTTTGTCCGGTGCTATTTACGTCATTCAAAATAAAAATGTCCTTAAGGAGGAAAAACAACATGATTGATGCGCGCGAATTGCTGCAAAGGCTTGCCGACAGAAATCTTAAGCTCGGCAGCGTGGAGTCGCTTACCGGAGGTTTGTTCGGCTCGACTGTTTGCGAAGTTCCTGGAGCGAGTTTTGTCTACGTCGGTGGCTTGATTACCTATGACCCCAGGCTCAAAGTTGAATTCGCTTCCGTGAAGCAAGAGGACATCGACAAGGAAGGAGTCGTTTCTTCTAAAGTCGCGATCGAAATGGCCGAAGGCGGAAGGAAGGCCTTTGGCTGTGACGTTTGCGTTTCCTGCACGGGAAACGCCGGACCCGAGGCTGAAAAAGGAGGCAAGCCTGTCGGAACCGTGTTCCTAGGTTTAGCCTATCAAGGCAACGTTTGGACGGTCCCCCTTCAGCTTAAAGGCAGCCGCAATGAGATCCGCAAGCAAACCGTCGAGGCCATGATTGCCCTCGTCGCAAGCCTATTCCCCGCTGCCAGCGAAGAACTGAAATAGGGGATTCCTTGAATTCGCCTTTATTTATAAGGCAGAGGTATACAAAATGAGCAAAAACATTTCATCCGCCGCCCCAAGCAAGGACCAAGCGCTCGAAGACGCCCTTCGTTCTATTGAAAAAGCCTACGGCAAAGGTGCGGTTATGCGCCTTGGCGATCACGCCAAAGTCGACGTCGACGTCATTCCTACCGGATCCGTTCTTCTTGATCAGGCCCTTGGGGTTGGCGGTTATCCCAAAGGAAGAATCATCGAAATCTATGGTCCTGAATCTTCGGGTAAAACCACTTTGGCCCTAGAGGCCGTTGCCCAAGCCCAACTCAAAGGTGGGCGTGCCGCATATATAGACGCAGAGCACTCCATTGACCCGGATTATGCGAAAAAGCTCGGAGTCAATATCGATGATCTCATTCTTTCTCAGCCCGATTCTGGCGAACAGGCTCTAGAGATCTGCGAGATGCTCGCCCAATCCAATGCTCTAGATCTCATTGTCGTGGATTCGGTGGCCGCTTTGGTCCCTCAAGCCGAGCTTGACGGGGTCATGTCCGACAACCAAGTCGGTTTGCAGGCTCGTTTGATGTCGAAGGGTATGCGCAAAATCGCCGGCGTTCTTGCCAAAACCGGGTGCACCGTTATCTTTATTAACCAGCTCCGCGAAAAAGTCGGCGTGATTTACGGGAACCCGGAAACCACAACCGGAGGTCGTGCCCTTAAATTCTATGCTTCCATTCGCTTGGACATCCGCCGCGCCGAAGCGATTAAAGAAGGATCCAACGTTATTGGCAACACCGTTAAGGTGAAAGTCGTTAAGAATAAAGTGGCCCCGCCGTTCAAGAGTTGCGTCATCGAAATGATATTCGGCCAAGGAATCTCTAGGGAAGGCGAATTGCTCGACCTCGGAGACAAATACGGCTTCCTCAAGAAGACCGGCTCTTGGTACGAATATAACGGAAACAAAATAGGCAACGGTCGCGAGGCTTGCAAAACCTATCTTCGCGAGCATCCTGAAATCTATACGGAAATTGATTCAAAGATCCGGGAGACCATCCGCAAAGGAGCGAATCCCGAAGACGCCGACGAAGATGGCGTAATTGCTGAATAAAAGGAGCTTATGCTCCTTTTTTATTAGGTCTGTTGGAGTAAAATGTGGCGATGAAAAAAGCCAATGTTTTATATTTCCAGTCCGGTGGGCCTACCGCGGTCATTAATTCCTCTTTATATGGAGTTTTGAAAGCGGCCAAAGAAAAGACTTCTTGTATCGGTGAAGTCTATGGCGCTTTCAATGGTATCGAAGGGGTAATCAATGATGATTTGATCCCCTTTTCTTCTGTTGGCGAAGACATCATTTCCTTGCTTCCCCAAACTCCTGGCGTCGTTCTAGGATCTTCTCGGTTTAAACTTAATGAAAAAGACGAAGAAACTTGGAGAAAGATTGAGAAAACGCTGCAAAAACATGATATTTCCATTATTTTGCCCAATGGCGGGAATGATTCGATGGACACTTGCGACAAGCTTTCTAAACGTTTTTCCGATAAAGGCATAAGGGTTGTTGGCATACCTAAGACGATCGATAACGATTTGGTCTGCACTGATCATTGCCCTGGTTTTGCAAGCGCGGCCAAGCACGTCATCAACCAAGTGAAATTGATTTCTATAGACGCCCATAGCTACACCAAGGGAAAAGTCGTCATCATTGAAGTGATGGGAAGGGAGGCAGGCTGGCTTGCCGCTTCGGCAGATTTGCTTCCTCCACCTTTTCATCCTGACCTCATTTACCTTCCCGAGGCTGATTTCTGCGAGGAGGAATTTTTAACCCAAGTTGAATCTGCTTATCAAAGCAAAGGCACCTGTGTGGCTGTAGTATCCGAGGGAATTCCCGTCCATCATGAAGTCCTTGCCCTTTACGATTCCTTTGGGCACGCTTCTCCCGAAGGCGCCGCCCTCGAACTTGGCAAACTCGTGAATAAACGCCTTGGCTTAGGTGTGAGAACCGTTATTCTTTCCACGCCAGTTAGGGCGAATCCCTTTTTAATTTCGAAAGTCGATTCGGATGAAGCGATCGAATTAGGAAAATCCGCTGTGTTCGCGGCATTGAATGGATCCTCAGGGTCGATGATGACTTTAGAACGAATTTCTTCGAATCCATACGCTTGTTCTGTCAAAGAAGTCTCTGTGGTCCAGATTGCCAATCAAAATCGCCTCTTCCCAAAAGAATGGATACTCTCCCCATTCGCCCTTAGCAAAGAGTTCCACGATTACCTTTTCCCTTTAGTGCAAGGGACCATTGACGTAAAGATGGGTGAAGACGGAAGCTTTTTGACCGCTAGATTGAAGTAAAAGCAAAAATAAATCGCGGAATAGCAATACACGTATCCCCTCTTTTTCCTTTTGCGAGTAAGCCCTTCCATTTGTCCCTACTTTTTCCTGCTTTGAATTGATAGAATAGGCTTGTACCTAAAGGTACTACACCCATTGTCTTGCGTTTGGGTTCGCTAAACGGGTTCGCCCGTAAACATAAAAAAGCAAATCAAATTCGAATATGCTGGGTGCCTTTCGTAAAGGAGATTTTATTGCATGAGTCCATTGGAGATCACCTTCCTCGCCCTCGCCATCATCGGCTGGGCTGCCGCCATCGCCTTAGCGGTCCTTATCTTCGTCAACAAAAGCAAGGAGAAATCGGCGAATAGAAACGCTGAAGAAATCCTTCATGACGCCAAAATCAAAGCTGAGCATTTAGTGAAAAACGCTGAGATTGACGCTAAGCAAGCCGCCTTCGAAGCCAAGCAAAAAGCCGACAACGAAATTCGCGTCCGCAAAGGCGAACTTGCCGCCGAAGAGCAAAAGCTCGACCTCCGCGAGCAGTCTATCGATGCCCGCGACACCGCTTTGATTCAAAAAGAGAATTCCCTCGAATCAAAGAAGGAACAACTCGAGCATGAAATTGATGTGAATAAGAAAAAAGGCGAAGAGCTTGACGCCAAAATCAGCAACATTCTCGTCGAACTTCAAAAAGTCGCAGGCATGTCGGTGAAAGAAGCCCATGACGAAATCATGGCTCGCGTAGAAAGCAAAATGGCCAGCGAAATTGCGGCTTACATCAAAAATAAAGAAGATGAGGCCAAGGCCGTCGTGGAAACCAAGGCCACGAACCTTCTCTCTATTGCCGTCCAAAAATACGCTCAAGACGTCGCTACCGAAAGAACCGTCTCCGTCGTCTCTTTGCCTAGCGACGAGATGAAGGGCCGCATCATCGGGCGCGAAGGCCGCAACATCAAAGTGCTTGAGCAACAGCTTGGCGTCGACCTCGTCATCGACGACACCCCTGAGGTCATCACCGTCTCTTGCTTCGATCCAATCCGCCGCGAAATCGCTAGGCGGGCCCTTGAATATCTAGTCAAGGATGGCCGCATCCAACCGGGAAGGATTGAGGAAGTCGTTGCCAAATGCAAACGCGAAGTCGCTGAATCTACGCAAAAGTACGGCCAAGAAGCTTGCTATAAGCTTGGGCTTAACAACGTTAATCGCGAGCTTATGTCCTACATTGGCCGCCTTCACTACAGAACCTCCTATGGGCAGAATGTTCTCCAACACTCCATGGAGGTCGCCTATTTCGCCGGCATCATGGCGGGCGAATTGAAGCTCGACGTTAATTTGGCCAGGCGCGCCGGCTTGCTCCACGACATCGGCAAAGCCGTCGACTTCGAGATTGAAGGGAAACACACAGAACTCGGCGCTCAGCTTGCTAAAAAATACGGCGAAGGCGAGGTTGTCATCAACGCCATCGAAAGCCACCACGGCGACGTCGAAGCCAAGTTTGTTATCTCCCACCTCGTTGCAGCTGGGGATACCCTCTCTGCTGCTAGACCCGGCGCTCGTTCCGAAACCGTTGAAACCTACATCAAGAGAATTGAACAACTTGAAACGATCGGCAAATCCTTCGAAGGTGTGCAACAGGCTTACGCCATGCAGGCTGGCCGCGAGATTCGCGTGATGGTCATCCCTGATAAAATCACGGATTCTGAAGCCGTCGTCATCGCTCAGCAAATTAAGGACAAGATTGAGAAAGAGATGACTTATCCTGGCGAAATCAAGGTTTCGGTGATCCGCGAATACCGCGCGATCGAAACCGCCAAATAAAATGCGCATTCTATTCTTCGGCGACATCGTCGGGCACCTCGGTTTTTCCGGGGTGTCCGACCTTTTGCCTTTATTGAGGAAACTTTACAAGCCTGATTTCGTCATCGCCAATGGCGAGAACATGACTAAGGGCAAGGGCCTTTCTTATAACGATTATGCTTCTTTAATCGATATCGGAATCGATTGCGTCACATTGGGGAACCATTGGCATTCCCGCGACCAAATCGATCGTTACATCGATAGAGTGGATTCCCTTGTTCGTCCCGCTAATTTGATGGGATATAGCAGGGGGGTTGGCAGTTTGGTGTTCGATACTCCAGAAGGATCCTTAAGAGTGACGAACCTCCTTGGACAGGCCTTTATGAACGAAACCGTGACCGCTCCTTTCGAGAGCATGAACGGCATTCTCAAGGAAGAACCTACCAAATTTCACTTCGTTGATTACCACGCCGAATCAACCTCGGAGAAACAGACTTTCGCCTATGGTTTCGACGGCAGCTTAAGCATTGTGGTGGGAACCCACACGCATGTTCAAACCAATGACGCTAGAGTCCTCCCCATGGGCACGGGGTTATTGACCGACGCTGGAATGTGCGGAGGCTACAATTCGGTGATTGGGGCCGAGCCTGAGAGCGCGATCGAACGCTTCTTGATCCTCAATCCCGAAGCGAGGCTTTCCTTCCCCTTCGAAGGGGATAAAATGGTCAACGGGGCGGTTATAGATTTGAACCCCTTAACGGGTTTGTGTGACAAGATTGAAACTTTGTTCTATGTGAACGGAAAGGACAGAAATCATGGCAAAAACTGATTATTTATCTCTCCCCGACATGAAAAAAGCCAGGAGCAGGGTCAAAAAATCGGAGATTATCCGCGCCGATTTGCAAGTCCCTCCCGCGGTTAAGGCATATGGGGCTGGCCGAAAATATTTCGTTAAGACCTTCGGCTGCCAAGGCAACGTTAGGGACGAGGAGGTCCTCGGCGGCTTTTTAGAGCTCGCGGGCATGAGCAAAGCGAGCAAAGAAGAAGACGCCGACGTCATGCTCATCAATACCTGCGCGGTTAGAGAAAACGCCGAAGAGAAAGTCTACGGGGAAATAGGGAAATTCAAAAGCAAGCATTACCAAGATCCTGAGCACTTCATCCTTGGTGTCTGCGGGTGCATGATGCAGCAAGAAGGCGTCGCGGAGAAAATCAAAAAATCCTATCCCTACGTCAATTTGATTTTCGGAACCCACAACATCCCAGACATCCTCAATCTCATCGATGCCCATCTCCGCCGAAAAAAAGATTTTGTCAAAATCACTTCCGGCGAAGGCAATGTTTTCGAAAATCTCCCTTCAACGCGGCTGGATAACGTCAAAGCCTTCGTCAACATCTCCTATGGCTGCGATAAATTCTGCACCTATTGCATTGTTCCTTATACCCGCGGGAGGGAGCGTTCGCGCCTTTTGGAGGACATTGTTAAAGAGTGCCAAGTGCTAGTCGGTGAAGGCTTTAAGGAAATCACCCTTTTGGGGGAGAACGTCAATAGCTACGGCAAGGATTTTGGCGATGGAACGAATTTTGCCACTTGCTTGTCTAAAGTCGCCGAAACCGGGATTCCCCGTCTTCGCTTCATGACGAGCCACCCTTGGGATTTCTCCTCGGACATGCTCGACGTAATCGCCAAATATCCGAATATCATGAAGTGCATCCACTTGCCTTTGCAATCTGGTAACGACGAGATATTAAGGGAGATGGGCAGGCGCTACAGTAGGCAGCAATACCTTGATTTGGTTCATGAAATTCGCGAGAAAATCCCCGGCTGCGCTTTGACGACGGACATCATTGTCGGTTTCCCAAATGAAAATGAGCAACAGTTCGAGGATACTTTGACTTTATGCGAAGAAGTCAAATACGATGCGGCCTTCACCTTCATTTACTCTCCGCGCAAAGGGACTCCCGCCGCGGCTATGAAAGATGACGTTCCTGACGCCACGAAGCATGAACGGTTCAACCGCTTGCTTAAAGTCATTGAGGCGGGCGTTATGTCCCATTCCAAGGAAATGGTTGGGAAAACCTATGATGTCCTTGTCGATGGCCCTTCGAAAAAAGACCCGAAGATGCTTTCTGGGTATACCGAAAGCAACAAGCTCATAAACTTCGAGGGCCCCTCTTCCTTAAAAGGGCTCATCGTCAAAGTCAAGGTCATTGAAGATCGCGCTTTCTCAATGATTGGGAAACTTGTTGAAGACCCCCTAATTCTTCTTTGCCAAAACTTGTCTTCAAACCTTGCCAAAGAAGATAGCGTAGTCGCCTTTTTCCAAGCCAGGAAAAGCTTCCTTGAGGATGCAACGCTTATTGAATTAAGAGAGGGCATGGAAGCCAATCAAAAAAGAATGATGAGCGCAGCCTCGGAGAAACGCGAAGAAGACTATCAACGTTCCAAAAAGGAATACGAAGCTTTGAAGAGGCAATACGAGAGCAACCCTGTCTACGTTAACTATGAGTCATCAAGGGAGAACGTTTTACCTCTAATCAAGGAAATAGAGGCTGGTTTGCAATGATTTTGGTGCTCACTGGTCCAACTGGAAGCGGGAAAAGCAAGCTCGCCGTGTCTTTGGCCAAGACCATCGGAGGGGTGGTTGTCAACGCGGACGCCTTTCAGGTTTACCGCGAATTGAACATCGCCACGGCTAAGCCTGACGAATCCATGAGGATGGAAGTCCCTCACTATCTTTTCGATTTCGTCCCTCTGAACGAGGACTATAACGTCGCACAATATCAAGACGATCTTCGCGGTGAAATCGCTGAGCTGAGCAAAAAATCGATTCCCATCATTATCGCCGGAGGCACGGGGCTTTACATCAAGGCTGGTCTTTTCGATTATTCTTTCCCAAGCGAAAAAGAAGTCGATCTCTCTGCCTATGAGGCAATGGATAACGACGCTTTGTACGAGGCGGCGTTGTCTTTAGACGAAGCCGGCGCTAAAGAAATTCACCCTAACAATCGGAGAAGGGTGCTGCGTTTGATCCAGTATTGCTTGGCCACCGGGGAGAAGCGTTCTTCCAATAAGGAAAACCAAAATCACGCTCCCTTATACGACGTTCGCTTTTATGGGCTCAACGTCGAAAGAGGGGATTTGTATTCCATCGTCGAAAAACGAGTCGACTCGATGTTCGACTTGGGGATCGAAGATGAAAATCACCGCTTGGTCGAAATCTATGGTCGCGAGCCCCATGCTTTTCAAGCGATCGGGGTTAAAGAGTTTTTCCCTTATTGGGACGGGCAAGCGAGCTTAGAAGAAACGAAGAACCTCATCAAAGCAAACACGAGGCATTACATCAAAAAGCAAATGACTTGGTTCCGTCATCAATTTGATATCTGTTGGATAGAAAGCGAAGAGGATATCCTCAACGACTTAAACGGAGAGTTTTGAGTCTTTCTTTTTCCCGCGACGAATCCATAATTTAGGAAAGAGGTATATATGGGACTTTTGAATATTTCCGAGATAGCGAAAAAGGCGGGCATACCCGAAGAGGATTTGGAACCTTATGGGAAATATAAGGCCAAGATTAATCCTTCGCTCTATGCGTCTTTGAAATCGAAAAAAGACGGGAAACTCGTTTTGGTGACCGCAATCACCCCGACGAAGGCCGGCGAAGGCAAAACCACGATTTCCATTGCTTTGGACGAAGGCTTTGGGAAAATTCATAAGCAAGCCATCCTTTGTTTGCGCGAACCTTCTTTGGGGCCGGTTTTCGGCATCAAAGGCGGGGCCACGGGAGGAGGAGAGGCTCGTATTGAGCCCTCCGAAGACATTAATCTCCATTTCACGGGGGACATGCACGCCTTAACTTCTTCCATCAACCTCATTTCCGCCGTTATCGATAACTCCATTTATCAAGGGAATCCCCTAAACATCGATCCCGATAAAATCGTTTGGCAAAGGGCCCTAGATATGAACGACCGGAGCCTTCGCTCGGTCACCGTTAGCCAAGACGATCCCAAAGGAACGCCAAGAAAAGAGCATTTCATCATTACCGTCGCTAGCGAACTGATGGCCATTCTTTGCCTTGCGACATCCGAAGAGGATTTCCTAACAAAGCTTGAAAGGATCATCGTCGCCTATACCTTCGAGGGAAAACCTGTCACCGTCAAGGATCTGAGGATAACTCATGCCGTCATGAAGCTGATGAAGGAAGCCCTCAAACCGAATTTGGTCCAAACGATTGAAAACAATCCCGTCCTTGTCCATGGTGGCCCCTTTGCCAATATTGCGCATGGATGCAGTTCTCTAATGGCGACTAAACTCGCACTTAAACTTGCCCCTATCGTTATCACGGAAGCCGGCTTCGGCGCGGATTTGGGAGCTGAAAAATTCCTTGATATCAAGTGCCGCGAAGGCTCTCTCCATCCTGATTGCGTCGTTTTGGTGGCGACGATAAGAGCTTTGAAGCTCCACGGCGGTGTTGCTTTTGAAAATTTGGGCGAGGAGAACGTCGACGCTTTGAAGAAAGGCGTTTGCAACCTTAAGGCCCACTTAGACAACATTGCCAAATTCGGGGTTCCCGCGATCGTGGCGATTAATCATTTTGGGCAAGATAGCCAAAATGAAATTGCTTTCCTAGAGTCATGGTGTGATGAGCACGGGGTTCCTTATTCCTTTGTCGACAGCTTTGAAAAAGGAGGGGAAGGCGCTATTGATTTGGCGGAAAAAGTTGGTTTGCTGCTTCAAAATGAAACTTCGTCGTATGGCCCGCTTTATGATCTAAATCTTCCGTTGAAGGAAAAAATATCCGTGATTTGCAAGGAAATCTATCATGCTGGCGATGTGCGTTATTCCCAAGAAGCCGAGGAACAACTTGCAAAATACGAAGCTATGGGCTTTGACGATTCCTATATTTGCATGGCCAAGACCCCATCAAGCTTTTCCGATGATCCTAATTTGCTTGGCGCCCCTTCGGGTTTTTGCATCAATATCAGGGAAGTCCGACTTGCCGCCGGAAGCCGCTTCGTCATCCCTTTAACTGGCAAGGTGCTTACTCTCCCTGGGCTCCCAAAAGTTCCAGCGGCGGTGAAGATGGAGGATCTTCCGTGGTAGACGAAACCATTGCCCTTAACGACGTCGTCGAAATGAAAAAATGCCATCCCTGCGATACCAGAAGCAAATTATTCGAAGTCGTCAGGCTTGGGGCAGACGTCAAAATCAAATGCCTAGGATGCGGAAGGGTCATGATGTTGGACCGGGACGCATTCAACTCAAAGGTGAAGCGCATCGTTAAAAAGTCTGATTCTAATTCTTGATTGTTTATCCTGAAATTTAGCCCATCTCCCTTTATTTAAATGGTGGAGGTGGACTTTTTGGGACTTCTAAGAATTGAGAATTTGGGTAAACGATTTTCTAAAGTGGAAGGAAAGTGGGTTTTCCGCCACCTTCATTACTGTTTTCCTGACAAAGGCCTTTATCTTATCTTTGGGCCGTCTGGCTGTGGCAAAAGCACTTTGCTATCTATTTTGGCCGGGCTAGCCGTTCCGACCGAAGGCAAGGTCTATTTCCGAAATAAAACGATATCTTCTATGGACGAAGAAGGATTATCCAAGTATCGAGGAAAAGGGATCGGGCTTGTTTTCCAACATTACAATCTCTTGGAGGGACTCACGTCTAAAGAAAATATCCACTTAGCCAGTTTGATTTCTTGCCCAAGTGGGAAGCGGAAAAAAGCGGAAGAACTTTTAGAAAGCGTTGGCCTTAAGGAAAAAGAGAAGCAAAGCGTTGATACTCTCTCTGGCGGAGAAAAGCAGCGCGTTGCCATTTGCAGGGCCATGATCAATTCCCCCAAAGTTTTATTTTGCGACGAACCGACGGGCGCTTTGGATAAGAAGAATTCCATCTTGATTATGGATTTGCTTTCTAAGATTTCAAAACAGGCCCTTGTCGTGGTGGTTAGCCATGATATCGAATTAACGCTCCCTTACGCCGACGGAACCTTAAATTTGGGCGCTTTATAGAGGTGTTGGAATGGCTGTATTTTTTGGGTGGAAACGGTTTATTCTAAAAAGAAATCTTCGCAAAAACCGCATTAAAAATCTTGCTTCGTCTTTTTGCGCCTTAATTGGCTTTTCGATTCTTCTTTTGTCGGTTGGCTATTTCTCCGGTTATGAAAAAGCCTTATCAAATCAAGGGAAGGAAGCTTTGGATTATGGGGTTTTCACCCTTTCTGAGAAGAGGAGGGTCTCCGTGGGGAATTCGCCGTTAAAACTCGTTGAGACGCGCCGTCCCAATTTGGAAAGCTGCATCGACGCTTTTGGAAGCGATGGCATTGAATACGGATTTAGTTTCACTTATTTCTTTCCAGAAAGCTCAGTTGTTACGCTTGACGAAAAGTCTAGCGACCTTATCGGCTTTTCCCCTGTATTCTCTTTTGAATTCTGCGAGGCGAAAAGAAGCTCTCTTTTAAAAGGCCGCATTCCTTTGGAAGAGACAATCGATGTGTGTTTGGTGAATGAGGCCTTCGTGAATTCCTATCCGCAGGTGAGGCTAGGAGACGAGCTTTCTTTTTCAAAGACCTATGCATTCTTAGAAGACAAGGAAACCAAAAGGCTCGAATATCGAATGATTATCGAAGGGGTCGTCAAAGACTTCCCATTTATGTCTACTCCCAAAGTTTATTATTCTTACTTGGGACTAGAGTCCTTCTTCATGCGTCAGCGGGCTTTTGGGAATAGCCTATTCTCTTTAGTTGAACAGGCTGATGCTTCTTCGGCGTATGGGTCATATTCTCTTTACGCTTTTTTCTTAACCGATGAAAGCGTCGATGACATCCCTTCTTCTATCTTATCCGCTAAAGAAGGGCTCTGCGCTTTTGGGGCCACATATACCGCTATGGAGAACTTCTTTATTCTATCAAAAAGCTTCTCTTCCTCTTTGTCTTTGTTTTCTTTGGTTTCCTTGATGGGGTTGACCGTTGTTTTGGCGATGAATAATTACGCCAATTTTACCTCTAAGAAAAAAGAAAACGCTATCTTGCTTGCTTTGGGGGCGAAGAGAAAGGAAATTGAAAAACTCTATATTGCCGAGGCTATGCTTGTTTGTTTTGGTTCATCTTCATTGGCGTTAGCCGCGTCATTCCCTTTGTCGGCTTTGGCGAATGGCTTTTTTGAATGGAAATTTGGCTTAAACGGGCTTGTTTCGATTCCGTATTTTTCCTGGTTTGGCGTGCCGTTGCTTTTAGAGGGCATCCTAGCGTTTTTTGCCTTTTTGATTGCCATGATTTCAAAAATGCCTTTCGCCTTCGTTAAGATGAACGATTTGATGGAGGAGTTGAGGGATGAATGAGGGCGTCTTTCTGTCTGGAATCATCAGGAGCTTTGGCGATGAAAAGATCCTGAAAGGAATTTCTTTGTCTTTTCCAAAACGAGGCCTAATAGGGGTTGCCGGAGCTTCGGGCTCAGGAAAAAGCACGCTCCTAAACATTTTGGGAATGCTTGATTGTCATTATGAAGGCAAGGCTCTTATCCTTGGTAAAAATCCAAAAGCCATGTCCGAAAAGCAGCGGTGCGCATTCCGATTAACAAAGATTGGATATGTTTTTCAATCCTTCAATCTTTTAGAACTCGAAACCGTGGAGTTCAACCTTCGCTTGCCTTTGACTTCGGCTTATCGCTGCTCAAAATTCGTCCGACGAGAAAAGATCAAAGACGCATTGAAACTGGTGGGGATGGAGGGGTGCGAAAAGCGAACGGTCAACACTCTTTCCGGAGGCGAGAAGCAACGGATTGCCATTGCTAGGGCGATGATGAACAACCCTTCTTTGCTTCTTCTTGATGAGCCAAGTGCTGCCTTAGATAAAGAAAGGGCAGAGAATCTTTTCGGTATACTTCGTAGAATATCGCTTTCTGCCTTGGTCGTTGTCGTTAGCCACGACAAGCCTTTACTCGACCGATATTCTGACGATGTTTATGGCATGGAAGATGGGGTGATATGTTCGTTTCAAAAAGGTTTTGCGGAAAAAACAAAATTAAATAGATTCCCAATTCGCGCTTTAGTTAAGGCGAGAAACACCCCGCGCATTCCTTTTTCTCTCCACTTTTTTCACGCTTTTCATATTCTTAAAAAACGTAAGTGGCGATCCTTTTTCATGGAGGCGTCCATCGCCTTTGGCTTTATCGGAGTAGGGCTTTCTTTGTATTTGTCTTCCTCCATTTCCTCTCAACTCAAGTCCTCTTTTTCTACTGTCGTTCCGGAGAACCAAATCGTTATGGAGACTAAAAGTGAGAATCTTTCAATAACTAGCGAAGCCTATTCTCTTTCCATGGAGACGGCTGCTTCTTTGGTGGAGGATTATTCCGATGATTTGCTAGATTATGGGCTAGGCTATATTTTGAATTTCGAGGAGTGGTTTTGCGACGACAATTCTTTTTCCGCCGTGTATGGGTCGGAACAAATTCCTCTATCGGGTTTCAGCATCAGATCCATCAACGATTATCAATGGCTCGATTTGCCCGATTCTTATTCCTTTTACCCTTCCCGTCCTTCCAAAATGGCGTGGGACGACATTGCTTTAGGCCTTCCGTATTCGTTAATGCATCAACTTTGCCTAAACCTTCACATCGAAAGGAACTTTGAATCCCTTGGCGATTTTCTTGAGGATGCCTCTTTGCCCGTTATCCTTCGCGCGTCTCATCTTGATTGGGGCTTTCAGGATGAGCAGATTTTTAATCTTGTCGCCGTGGCGCAGACGAAAAAGCCGACGGTATTCCATTTGAATCACCGATGGGCAAGACAAATCTTTATTGATAAGATGAATTTCAAGCCTTGGAGAAAGGGCGATGTACCTACGCCTCAGTCCATTTATGAAGTCCCGTACGTTGAACCTAGGGGCTCTCCCCTCGGCGTCATTTCAAAGCTTCGGCGGGACGAGGCATGGGGCGATTTGATTTTGGAGAGGGCATCGTCTTCTTTTCTTGGGAGTCTCGTTGATCCGGGGGAACAGCCGTTTCTTTCTAGGCTCTATTGTTTCTCGTCCGATTTTGTTGGACCGAGCTGGACGATGCTTTATCAAATTAGAGAAAATAATCCCGAGATAACGGGTTTCGATATTGTTTCTCCCGGCGGGTTTATGGCATCCCCGAAATCTTTAGTTTCCGGTTTCTCTAGGCATTTATTTTTTTGCCCATCGAAAGAAGAGATTGAACGGGCTATCGATTCCTATTCTAGGCTCCCTCTTGCTCAAAAAGACAATCCCATAGATTTGCCGTCTCTTTGCAAAGACGCTGGGGTTTTGCAGGCATCTTTGCCTATTCGGATTGTTTTTGGCAAACAAACCCCAACCCAAGGGCGGAATCCAAGTAGCCATGAGGAAATCATGGTTTCGTCTTCTCTTTTCGCGCTTTGGGGAGAGGCGAAGGAGATTTACGTGGCCGGCGAAATAACGGGCGAGGAAAACGGGGATTACTACAACCGAGAATTTGGTCTTTCTTCCGCTAAAATCGTCGGAGTGGTGGAGGAAGAAAAAGAAACCATATATCTTCCTGATGCTTGGTCGAGCGATTTCCTTTTCCTCTGTTTGAATATGGATCCATTTTCCCTTCAGCCAACGGGGGCTGTTTTCCAAGTCGAAAGCGAAGAAGCGGTGCCCATTCTTTTGGAAAGGCTAAAAAAGAATTACCCTCAGTTTGAGTTTGGCTCTCCAATGCTAGAAGTATCGTCGGCCGTTGAACAATCTTTGGGGTATATCAAGGAAATCCTTGTCTGTTTCGCCTTCTTTTCGTTTGTGATGTCTTTTTTGCTTTCGGGGATAACGCTTGGGATTTCAATTTCCGAAAACGAAAAGGAGGGGAGGTTGCTTTTTGCGGTGGGAGCGAACCGGGGCGATATCGCTTTGGGACTATTTTGCCACGGGTTGCTTTCGGGCGTTTCGGCTTTCCTCTCCGGCTTGGTCTCTCTGGCCCTTCTCGAGATTGGGGTCGCGGCATATTTGTCCCATGCTTTTGGTGTCGCATTCCGCTTCCGATTTTCTTCGTTGCCGTTTCTAGGAGTGTGCCTTTGCTTGACGATTTTTCTGTCTTTCATTGCCCTTTTGGTAACATTTCGTATCAAAAGAAAAGAATTTTGGTAAATGCTTTGTTTGAAATCGTGGGAAATGGTGTTACTATTTTCTACGGCCAATAAACCTTTTTAGGGGCGTATGGCTAGGAAGGTTAGGAGTCTCATGAAGGGAACAGTTAAAATGTTCAACAAAGAGAAGGGTTATGGTTTTATTCATGCCGAAGACAACCAGGACTACTTCTTCCACTACTCTGCTCTTCTAATGGACGACTACAAAACCGCCGAAACCGGCGAGCATGTAGAGTTCGAAATTGAAGAGTCTCAGCGTGGGCCGCGTGCTAAGAACGTCAAAAAAGTCACCGACTAATTAACCTAGCTGGTTACGCCTCCGATCATATCGGGGGCCTTTTTTATTGTCTTTTTCTAGGCTGTTTGAACCTGGCCTCAAGCCGTTCGCCCCTGATTTGCATTGTTTCCCTAACTTATATTAAGGCTCTTTTGCTTTCAATTCGCTTAATTTTCTCTCGATGAAGTGACGTTTTTCCCGTTTCGTCTTTCTTACGCGCGCGTTACGCGTTAGAATTCTCCTGCTCATTTTGAGGAAGTATTTGCTATGCCATTAAAAGCCGGAATTGTTGGATTGCCAAACGTAGGGAAATCAACGCTGTTCAATGCGATTACGAATTCCCATGTCGAAGCTGCGAATTATCCTTTCGCCACAATCAAGCCCAATACGGGTGTTGTCGTCGTTCCCGACGAGCGCTTGGATTTCCTTTGTGATATGTTTCATCCCGCCAAGCGCGTCAGCGCAACCTTCGACTTTTACGATATCGCCGGGCTCGTCAAAGGCGCCTCGAAAGGCGAGGGGCTTGGGAACCAATTCCTCGCCGCGATTAGAGAATGTGACGCCATCTGCGAGGTTGTCCGCTGCTTCGATTCCAACGAGATCATTCACGTCGAGAGCTCCGTTGACCCTGAAAGAGACATTGGAATCATCGACCTCGAACTTGCCATGGCCGACTACGAAAGCGTTCAAAATCGCATCGCCAAGCAAGGTATCAAGGCCCGAGTTGGCCATGATAAGCAAGCTCAATTCGATATGGCCATATTGGCCCCGCTAGAAAAGTGGCTCGGGGAAGGCAAACCGGCCAGGACTTGCCCCGATCTAACCCCTGAACAAAAGGAATACGCTCAAAAAAGCTTCTTCTTGCTCTCCGCCAAACCCATTATTTACGTCGCTAACGTCGCCGATTCCGATTATACGAATTTGGACCAGTGCTCCTATTATCAAACCGTCAAGAAAATCGCGGAGGACCAAGGCTCTCAATGCATCCCCGTCTCCTGCGAAATCGAGTATGAGATCTCCCAACTCGGCCCGGCGGAGAAAAAAGAATTCTTGGAAACTCTTGGCGCAACGGAATCTGGCCTAGATAAGTTGGTGAAAGCTGCTTATAGGCTATTGAATCTATCGACTTTCTTCACCTGCGGAACGGATGAGTGCCGCGCTTGGACCTTCGTTAATGGCATGACTGCCCCGGAATGCGCTGGGATTATTCATACCGATTTCCAAAAAGGGTTCATCAAAGCGGAGTGCTACGATTTCGAGGTGCTGAAAGAACTCGGTTCCGAAGCCGCTGTTAAAGAGGCGGGGAAACTTCGCCAAGAAGGAAAGGAGTATCGGATGAAAGACGGCGACGTCGTCTTCTTCCGATTCAACGTCACCAAATGAGGGATATCCGAATTGGGATAGGTGAGGACATCCATCGCTTCGCTCTCGGGAGAAAGCTCTTCCTAGGCGGAATAGAAATCCCCTACGAACGAGGCTTGCAGGCCCATAGCGATGGCGACGTCGTTTACCATGCCGTCGCCGATGCGCTTCTTGGCGCTTTGGCTCTTGGGGACATCGGGCGCTACTTCAAAGTCACTGACCCTCGGTGGGAAAATGCTCCAAGCAAGCTCATTGTCTCCGAAGTGATGGCGATGATTGAAGAAAGGGGCTACGCCGTTGGGAGCCTCGACATTGTGATTTTGGCCGAAGAACCCCATTTAGCCCAATACATTGAAGGCATGAGAGTGAATCTAGCCTTCCTGCTCCACACCGATGTTAGCCGCGTTGGAATCCAAGCCGGAACCGATGAGGGGCTAGGGGAGGTCGGAAGAAAAGAGGGCATCCGCGCAAAAGCTGCGGTGCTGCTGATACAAAAGGAAAACGAGGAACACAAATGGACAACGACATCAGATTAAAACAAGCCATGCTTCCTTTGCTCAAGGAATACGGCATTGATGCTAACGAGAACGACATCGTCATTGAAAGAAGCAGAGATACCGCCCATGGCGATTACGCCACCAACTGCGCGATGAAATTCGCAAAAAGGGCCGCGAAAAATCCCCGTGAATTTGCCCAGGAACTTGCAAACAAGCTTTCTTTGGATTTCGTGGAGAAAGTCGAAATCGCTGGGCCTGGCTTCATCAATTTCTTCTTAAAGCACGGCGCTTTGACCGACGTTCTTTCTAAGGTTTTCGAACAGGGGGCTTCCTATGGACGCAGCGCTAGGAATGGCGAAAAAATCGACATTGAATACGTTTCCGCCAACCCTACGGGCGATTTGCACCTCGGCCACACCCGCTGCGCGGCCGTAGGGGATGTCATTTCCTCCTTGCTTGACTGGGCCGGATATGACGTCACGAGGGAATATTACGTCAATGACTGCGGCAACCAAGTCGAACACCTTGGTCACTCCATCCGCGCTCGTTATCACGAGGCTTTCGGCGAACCTTTGGATTTGGCCGACGACGATTACCACGGCACCGATTTGATTACAATCGCCAAGGCCATCAAGGAAAAGTATGGTGACAAATACCTCAAAGACGACCAAGAGTCCCACGACTTCTTCATCCGCTTCGGCATTGATTCTGAACTTAGCAAAATTTGGAAAGACATGGATGCCTTCCGCGTTCACTTTGACAAAGTCACCTACGAAAGCGACATCCGCAAAGGCGGGAACATCGAAAAGACCATTAAAGAACTTTCGGATAAGGGGTACGTGTATTCCGAAAATGGAGCGACTTACCTCGCTACGACTAAATTCGTGGACGACAAGGACCGCCCAATTGTGAAATCCGACGGTCTTTATACCTATTTCATGCCGGATATTTGCTATCACTACAACAAGATGGAGAGGGGTTATTCCCATCTCATCGACGTTCTTGGCGCGGATCACCATGGTTATATCGGCCGCATGAAATCGGCCTTGATGATGAAAGGTTACCCCGAGGATTGCCTCGAGGCCCAATTCGTCCAAGTCGTCCGCGTTTACAAAGACGGGCAAGAGGTCAAGATGAGCAAAAGAACCGGCAAAGCCATTGCTCATCGCGATCTTGTGGAGGACGTCGGCGTCGATGCGGTGCGTTACTTCTTCGTTGAGCGCAGCGCTTCCAGCCACCTCGACTTCAATTACAACCTCGCCATGGAGCAAAGCTCTAGCAACCCGGTTTATTATTCACAGTACGCCCATGCCCGCTGCGCCTCTTTGCTCAAGCTTGGCGAAGAATTCCCCATCGACAAAGAAGGAAAGATGCTAAAAGAGCCTCAAGAATTCGCCATTTTAAAGCATTTGGCTGATTTTCCGAGTATCATAGAATCCGCCGCGAAGGAGAGGGAGCCGGCCAAAATGGCCGCCTACGTCCATAAGCTCGCGGGCTTGGTCCATGAATTCTACGCCGCTTGCAGAATCATCGATCGCGAAAACAAAGACTTGACCTCATCACGCCTTGGCCTTATAAAGGCTTGCGAAATCGTCTTGGAAAACGGTTTGGGAATCCTTGGGGTTTCCGCTCCGGAAAAAATGTGAAAGGAATGCAAATATGAAAAAACAATCCATGATTGAAACCGCCTACTCCATTCTCGAAGTTTCAGAAGGCTCCATGCCTTTCCAGCAGCTTTGGGACAAAGTCAAAGCGGAACTCGAAATCGGCCCCGATGAAGAACAACGCCGCATTGGCCATTTCTACACCGACATTTCCCTCGATGGCCGCTTCGTCGAAGGAAAAGACAACAGCTGGAATCTTCGTTCCCGTACCAAATACGAGGACGTTCACATCGATATGTCTGACGTTTATAGCGCCATCGGTGCCGAAACCGATCAAGATCAATCGGATCAGCAGGAGAACGCCGAATACGACGCCTCCGTCCAGGGCCGTATCCTTGAAGAAGAGACCGAATCTGATGGCGACGAGGAAGAGGGCGCTCCTAAGACTCAAACCGCCGAGGATCTTGGCATCAAAGGCATTGCCTGATTCAACCGATTGTTTGGCGCCGGAGATTCCGGCGCTTTTTCTTTTCATTTGATTAGAAACAATGTATCTTAATCTACTTGCTATGAATGACTTTCAGCAAATGAAAAGAAAAATCGAAGAAGCGGGCGTCATCACGATTTGGGGCCATTCCATACCTGATGGAGACTGCTATGGGTCTCAAATTGGATTGAGGGAGATTATTCGCCTAGCCTATCCTAATAAGAAGGTTTTGGCCATCGGCTCTGGGCTGCCCGCTTTTTTCGAAAGGCTCTCGCCCATGGATGAAGCGAGCGAAGAAACCATTAAGCAATCTTTGGCTATCATTGTCGACGTTTCTTGCTTGCGAAGAGTCGAAGATAAACGAGTTTTCCTGGCCAGGGATTTTGCCAAATTCGATCATCATAACCCAAACAAAAGCGGAGAAGAATTCCCTTATCTTTCCTATGTCGATTATCACAAGGTCTCCTGCGCGGAAATCATTGAGAATTTCGCGTTTGAGAATCGTCTTAAATTAAACAAATTAGCCGCAGAAGCCCTTTATTTGGGGATACTTACTGATTCTGGTGGCTTTCGGTTTTATGGGACGAACGAGGTCACTTTTGCGTCTGTTAAGCGTCTTTGCGATGTTGGAATTGACCCTATTTCGCTTCGCAATATAGCCTTTTATGAAAGTGAGGAGATCAAGGCTTTCAAAGCTTACCTTCGCGGAAGAGTTGAAAAGGTTGGCAAGGTCTGCTATGTCTATGTCACGCCTGAAGAATATCTTCGCTTTAGCTTGACTTATGAGGAGGCCGGTTCTTTGGTGAATTCTTTGGAAGGGGTGAAGAACCCGTCAATTTATTGTTTGTTCACAGAAGACGGGAAAGGTGAAGTGCGAGGAGAGCTTCGTTCCGACAAGGGATTTCCGGTTCAACCCGTCGCGACTGAATTTCATGGGGGTGGCCACCTTTTCGCGGCCGGGACGACAACCTATTCGAAAGAGGAGTCCCTTCGCGTGGTGGACAGGCTTAATCAAGTTGAACAAATAAAGCTATAATTTCAAAGGAGGAATAGCTATGTACGAAGAAGAGCTGAAAGCTGCGATTAAGGCCGCTAAAAGAGCGGAAAAGAAGATACTTGAGATTTATGGTTCCGACTTCGAGGTTGAAATTAAAAGCGACGATTCGCCCGTGACCAACGCGGATAAAACCGCTGACGCCATGATTCGCGAGGATTTGGGGAAGGCGTTCCCAGAATATGGGTTTTTGACCGAAGAAAGCCAAGACACTAAGGAACGGTTGCAAAAAAAGGCGATTTGGATTGTCGATCCCGTTGATGGTACGAAGGAATTCGTCTCAAGGAATGGACAGTTCACAACCAACATCGCTTTGTGCGTCGATCATCAAATCGTAGTCGGGGTCATTAACCTTCCTGTGCTTGGTTTGACTTATTACGCGGTGAAGGGGCAGGGCGCTTACCGATTGGGTAAAGATGGGGTAGCCGTAAGAATCCATTGCTCCGACAAAAACGACAAACTCAGGTCCGTTCGCTCGATTTCTTTCTTCAACGAGAAAGAGAAAGCTTTCTACGAGGCTCACGCCTTGCGTTTTGACGGAGAAGCCACTCCCATCGGAGCCGCCAACAAATTCTGCGTCATCGCCGAGGGGAGCTATGATTTCTTCTATAGAATGTCTTCCGGGACGAAGGAATGGGACGTCGCGGCGGGCGACCTTTTGATTCAAGAGGCCGGAGGAGCCATGGTGGAGCCTAACGGCAAACCGTTTTCCTACAATCGCGAAGATGTTTATAACAGGAATGGTTACATCATCGCGAACAAAGCCGAGAACCTCATTCTCAAATAAACCTTGTCACTGAGCCGAAAAGGACTAATCTATAACGCGGAAAGGAGAGCGTATGAAATTCTTCAACAGTCTTCCTAGAATCGTCCAGTTCATTCTTCTTTTGATTCCTGGCGTCAACTGGGTTGTCGAACTTGTCGTCCGTATTACTGCGGTTATCGAAAAACCCAAAGGAACCCACAACATCCTCGGTCTCGTGCTTGCTGTGATTCCCTTCACCGGCACGATTCTCGGCTACGTGGATTTGGTTTGGGTCATCCTTTATAACCAGCTTCTCTGGGCCAACGACTAATCTTTTGCTAAAAGAAAAAGGAGCTTCGGCTCCTTTTTTATATGCCTGCTTTTTTAACGGCTTCCTCTTCCTTCCTTCTGAGGTATTCGCTCATGAGGTCTGAAGGGATGTCTGTTGTTTTAACGGCCATGACGCCAGGGACTTCTTCCATAAGAATGATTTCCACGCCTGATGTAATGTCCTCTGCGGCGTAAAGGCAACCTTCGCAAGCCCCGGTCATCGTGAGATAAACGATTCCGTCTTTGAAACCGATGTAATCGATGTCTCCTCCATCTCTTTGAAGGAAGGGTCTCACCTTATCAATCGTAGCGAGGATTTGCTTTTCAAGTGCTTCGTCGTCCATAAATTTCGTCCGTATTCTAATTTCCGATTTTTTACGTTGCAAATAATACGCTTTTTCTTTGATATTTTCTCACCCCATCTATAATTCTTTTGCCTGCGCTCCAAAAGCGCTTAAAAAAGGTTCCGCGTTTTGGAAACATGAGCATGAATCTGCTTCGCTTCGTTGCAGATTCCTCAATGTTCTCAGAATAGGAAAACTCATTTTCACAGATGAGTTTCGTTAAAAAGAAGCCGCTTTTGCGGCTTAAAAGGAGAAAATATGTCAAAAGAATTACCGCCGTTTGAGCAGTGGCCCTTCCGCGTGCCAAACATCAAGAAGTCCCTAGAAAAGGAAAACGCTTTCGTTGAGCAACTCAAAAATTGCCAAACCGATGAGGAAGCTCTCTCCGTTTGGAAGAAACACGCCAAATTCCATGATTCGCTTGATAACGAAGTTACCCACATCTCCGTTCTTTACACTTTGGATACGACCAATAAAAAGTATGAAAAGGCAATGAACGTCGTCAATGAGGGGATGCCTTTGCTGCAAGCCGCCGGGAACGCCTGGAACAAAGGGCTTCTTGAAAGCCCCCATCGTCCATATTTGGAGAAGAAACTTGGCTCCTTCCTTTTCACGATGATTGAATATTCGCTCAAATCCTTTGACGACCGCATCGTCGAAGAGAGCGTTGAAGAGAATAAGCTCACGATGGAATATGGCGCCTTAATCGCCTCTGCCAAAGTGCCTTTTAGGGGCGGCGTTTACAACCTCCCCCAAATGGGAAAATTTATGCAGGACCTTGATAGAGAAACCCGCAGGGAAGCTTCTGAAGCCTACTACTCTTACCTTGACGAGAACATCAAAGACAAAGCCGAAGAAATCTACGATAAGCTTGTTAAAGTCCGCGACACCATGGCTAAGAAACTCGGATATGCCAATTACGTTGAATTAGCCTATTTGCGGATGAATCGCTTTGATTATAACGAAGAGGACGTCGCTAAATACCGAGAGCAGATTCACCAAATCGTGACTCCGATCGCTGGGAAAATCGTTAAAGCCAACTTTAAGCGCACGGGCATTGTTTCGCCTCGTCTCTACGATATGAGCCTTTCTTTCAAAGAGGGAAACCCCATTCCCAAAGGCACCACTTCGGATAAGATCGAAGCCGCGAAGAAGATGTACGCCGAGCTTTCTCCGGACACTGGATATTTCTTCCCTTACATGGCCGATCACCACGTCATGGATTTGGAAGCAAAGCCTGGGAAGCAGTCGGGCGGATATATGACATATTTCCCCACCTATAAGATTCCGTTCATCTTCTCTAACTTCAACGGAACTAGCGGCGACGTTGACGTGCTGACCCACGAATTCGGCCACAGCTTCCAAGCTTATGTCGCCCGCGGCATCAAAATCCCAGAATATCGCGCTCCGACCATGGAAAGCTGCGAAATCGATTCCATGTCCATGGAGTTCTTCGCCGAGCCTTGGATGGACCTTTTCTTCGACGAACCCGATAAGTACCGTTACGTTCATCTCGCCGATTCCATCACCTTCCTCCCCTATGGCGTTACCGTCGATGAATTCCAGCACTGGGTTTATGAAAACCCCAACGCGACGCCCAAAGAAAGAGACGCGAAATGGAGCGAGCTTGAGATGAAATACACGCCTTATAAGGTCGCTTTGTACAAAGATTGCCGCTATATGGCTTCGGGGCACCGCTGGTTGACCCAAGCCCATATCTTCGAGTCCCCCTTTTATTACATTGATTACACCTTGGCTCAAGTCATGGCTTTCCAATTCTTCAACCTCGATAGGAAGAATCACTCTCTGGCATGGAAGAAGTACATGAAGCTCTGCAAGATGGGTGGAAAGTACCCCTTCAGGACGCTTGTTAAGAAAGACGGCATGAAGGATCCCTTCGATGAAGGGGTTGTCGAAAAGAGCATCAAGCCGTTGCTCAAGGTCCTTAAGTCTTACGGCCTTGATTGATTGACGAAATAAAAAAACGAGGGTGACGGTAGAGCCCCAGCTCCCGATCACCCTTTTTATGATGCGGAAGTCTCCCTCCGCGAAATCTTTGATCTGCCTTCTTGAAGAAGAGGGCAAAAGAAAGATAACAACGAAACTACTTTTCTTTTTTGAAGCTTTTTCTCATCTCGTTTTGCTTTAGCAATTGATCACGCAGGCTTTTCACCATGTATTTTTGGTAGGCGTCTAAGCCGTCTAGGCTCAAATAATTGGAAGGAAGTTCCAAACCATGGGCTTTGGAGATGGCTAAAAGGTTGGCTTTGTTGGTCTTGTCGGGTTGGCAAAGGCCTCTCCGCCAATTGTTTATGCTTTGTCGGCTGAATCTGCCCTCCTTGGCGATTTGCTCTATGGACATGCCACAGGAGGTTTCGAGCAAACAAATCAACTCTGCGTAGTCCAATTCTAATTTCACTTTGAAACAATATCCCCGTCGTGCCCCTTTTTGGCATTCCAAAATCTTTTACAAGAAACTTGCCTAACATCTCAAGCAAGCATGAAAACACGCGTAATATGCTGGTTTTAGAGAATAAGAATCTTTTACAAATGGGTTGTCTATAGATGAATGTCAGTATTTTTGATTTAAGTAATCGATGTAATAGGAAGGATTCATATCCTCTCCGGTGACTTTCTTGAGCCATTCCGAGGGTTTTCGCCAGTCCTCCGACCAATCGAATTTCGTAAACCAGGCTTTAATTGGAGACAAGTCGCCGTTTTTTAGACAAGAGGAGAAATCAATGTCCTTTTTCATGGCGCGGAGAATTTGAGCTCCATAGATGTTTCCCAAAGCATAAGAGGGGAAATAGCCGATTTCCCCATCAGACCAATGCACGTCTTGCAGGCAACCCTCGGCATTCGATTTCACGCCATAGCCGAGATAGTCTTTGTACTTCTTATTCCAAATCGAGGGGACATCTTTGCATTTGATGATGCCGTTGATTAGGTCTTTCTCTATTTCGTAGCGAATGATGATGTGAAGAACATACGTCAATTCGTCGGCGTCGCAGCGGATGGCGTCTGGGGATACGACGTTCATCAAGCGATAGAAGGATTCTTCGTCCATCGTCTCAAAAGCCTCATCGAGGTCTTTAGCGACGAGTTTCTTCAATATAGGGGTGAACTCTTTTGCCCGGCCTATGATGTTTTCATAGAAGCGGGAATGGGTCTCGCAGATCGCGGCGGTGGTGAGCTCCTCTGAGCCGTTCTCGAATCTGTCTTTGCCCCAGCCTTGGAATTGCAGGCAGTGACCCCCCTCGTGGAGGATAGTGAAGAGATTGCTCCTGAAGTCCGGATCGTAATGGCAGGTTAGTCTGACGTCGTTTTCCCCAATGCAGTCGGAGAAGGGGTGAGGCGACTCTCTGAAGACGCCGCGCTTGAAGTCGTACTGAATTAGGTTTAGCAAATCCACCGCCAATTTGCGTTGTTTTTCTTCAGAATAGGGCTTAATTCCAAAAGCTTCCCATTCCTTTTGCTTTTCAACGGCCTCTTGTATTTTGGGGATTAGGAACTCCTTTAGCTTGGCGAAAATCGCGTCGAGCTTCTCTGCGGTGAGGTCAGGTTCGTACATCCCTAGGCAGACGTCATACAGGGTCTTCTCATCCTTTCTCCGAAGCTCGGCTTCCTCGATTTTTGATTGAATGCATTTCTCCCAAAAGGGGAGATAGGATTTGAAATCGTTCTCCTCTTTCGCTTTCCTCCAAGCTTGGTTGGAATTTCGATAGGAGTCCTGCCATTTTTGATATGTGGCCAAATCCACTTTCTTCATGAATTCGACTTCCTTGCTTAGCTCATTGACAACCCTTTCTTGCTGAGGGGTCAAAGAACCTTCCCGTTTGGCCCTTTCGACTGCTGAAACGAATTCCTCGCTTTGATAAGAGGCCGCTAATTGGCTTTCGTAAATCCCCATAAGCTCCCCTTGGCTAGATAAGGCTTTTTCCGGGCAAGTCGTCTGCAAATCATAACTGAGGATTTGAAGAAGCTGCGCCGTTTTCCTTTGGCTTTTCAATTGCTTTTTGAGCTCTTCCCAAGCTGTTTTCATATTTGTCTCCTTTCGGTTGGAATCAACCCAACCGTTGATACCGAAAATTAAAACTCCAATACCTAAAATCGCAACAAGAATGAATGAAATGCCCCCCATTGCCCGGATAAAATAGGAGAACCATGCAAAGTGAAAATAATAATCAAGAAGGAAGAAAACGGAATTGACCGTGTAGAAACAAATAATGAGGTCTAGAGAAGTCATCGCCAAGGAAAAAGGCAGTTTCTTTTTTCTATAAGCAATCGCATTTCTGATGCATAAAACGAATCTCAATAAGCCGTGGGAAATCTGGAAACATAAAGCGATATCCCCGCCGTTTTGCCCGTTTACCTGGCTTATGGACAACGTTCCTAAAGAAAAGGGTAAAGCCAAGGCAATGAGCAAAGCCCCGACGTAAACGCAAATTTTGGCTTCTCTAGCGATGGCCAATTCTTTATTGTAGATTTTCCTTTGGAGCGCATTTCTCCACAATAGACTCGTCAAGCGGATTAAACCCAATGTCAAAAAAGCCCATCCCACAGCGCCAAAGGCGATGTTTCGCTGTTGGATTGCAATGACCGTTGAAATCAAAGCCGTCTGCAAAGAAGAACTCACCAGGATGTAGTTCCCAACGCCTTGGCGAACCCCTTTCGTCACGATGCTTCTGATGCGTTTAGGCATATCTCCTTGAAGAAGTAAAAAAGAGAAGAGTGCGTTCTGAATGGCAAATAGAACGATGAAGGCAATCCAATTCCAATACACGAACGGAAAATTGGGAGGGAGCAGGCCCCCCTTGATCAAAAACAAGGCCCCATAGGATAAAAGAAGAGAAAAGGAAGCGCAAAAAGAACAAAGCGATTCGGAGGAGAGGCTGATTCGCTTCTTTTGGTAGGGCAAAAGCCTAGAAATCGATAGGAACATTTCCGAAGCGCATTTGCTCAGCAAAAAATAAAGGATGAAAAGCGATGCTTGCTCGTTTATTGCGTTAGAAAGCAAAGCCGTCGCGAGCAACCACAGTAGGGGGTAGAAAGTTTCGGCGACCCCCAGAAAGAAAGCCAAAAACTTTTTGGCCTCGTCGCCTTTCTCCTTTTCGTTTTTATGTTTCCACGTAAAGTAGAGGCCATAGACGCGACCGGAGGCTTCCAAAAGGAAATAGACGCTTATTGAAAGGTAGGCCCAAAAGAAACTATCGAACCTTGTTAGCGCAAAGAAAGCGAAGACGAAAACGCCTTCTAAAGAAAGCGCTAATCCGATGAAAGATAAAATGGCTCCTTTGACTTTCTTCGCGGTGGTTTCCACTTGCCTATTTTAACATAAAGCTTCTTTTTTAACCGAAAGCCACATCTAGCACCATCATCAAGACAAAACCGATTAGAAAGGCCCAAACGCCTTCGTGATGGACGGAGTCCTTTTCGAAGGACGGAATCATTTCTTCGGCGATGACGTAAAGCATGCAGCCCGCGGCAAAGGAGAGGGCCCACGGCATTAAAGGCGAAAGGAAATAGGCCAAAAACAAACCGATGAGCGCCGCTATTGGTTCAACCGCGCCCGAGCCTACTCCATAGAGGAAAGCTTTCCATGTCGAGTTTGTTTCCGCTTGAAAGGGTAAAGAAACCACGGCGCCTTCCGGGATGTTCTGAATCCCTATCCCTAAAGCGAGCATCAACGCCCCAACGTAAGCCCCAATTTCCCCATTCCATCCGGTTTGCGATAGGACGCATCCGAACGCAATGCCCACGGAAAGGCCCTCTGGGACATTGTGGATGGTGACGGCAAGGAACATCTTTCCCGTCTTGCTTAGTCTTTTCCCTGGCAGTCCTTCATTTTCCTTACTTGAAGAATGGAAGTGGGGGACGAGCTTATCAATGAGGAAGAGAAATCCGGCCCCTAGCAAAATCGCCAAGCCTGAAACGATATAGGAGGGCATGTAGGATATTTGAGTTTCGACGCTTGGCAAAATGAGAGAGAAAACGGAAGCCGAAAGCATTATGCCCGCGGCAAACCCCAGGAATATTTGATTCCAAAAGACGCTGGCTTTCTTTTTTCGGAAAAAGAAAACGAAAGAAGAACCTAGACTGGTGCAAAGGAAGATGAAGCTAATGCCTAAAATTGAAACGAGTAATCCATTCATACCATAACGATAAACTTGGTTTAAAGGATGTGGAGGGGGCATTGGTTCACCGCTATGAAAAAGCCCGCCGAAGCGGGCTGCTGGTTACTTGAAGGCTTTCATCATCAAGGCGTTGAGGTTATCAACGAAGGCTTTTTTGTCTTCGACTTCGAAGCCTTCAAGCAGCATTGCTTCATCGTAGAGCAAATTGCCGCATTTTTTGATTTCCTCTTCGTCCGTAATCTTGCTAATTGCTTGGAATAATGGGTGTTCTGCATTGATTTCGAGAACTTTAGTCGCCTTTGGCTTTTGGTTCTCATCTGCCCCGGGCTGTTCGTCGAGGACTCTTTCCACGTTCATTGACATGCCGTTTTTGGTGGTGATGCAAACAGGCGAGTCCACGAGTTTTGTGGAGAAAGCGACTTCGTCCACTTTGCCCTTCAACGCTTCGGTCATGTCGTCGAGGATTCTCTTGTTGTCCGCAGTCAGGGTATCGAGTTTGGTCTTTTCTTCTTCGCTTAGCGAATCTTTATCCTCCGAGGCGATGTTCTTGAACGCGTGCTTATCGTGATCCATTAAGGCCATGAGGGCGAATTCATCGATCTCTTGGTCGCAAAGGAGAACGTCGTAGCCTTCTTTTTTGAATTTCTCGAGTTGGGGCAGGACTTTGATTTCGCCTAGGGTTTTGCCAGAGGCATAATAGATGTCTTTTTGCCCTTCCTTCATTTTCTCTTCATATTCTTTGAAGGAGATGGCTTTGCCTTCGTTCAAAGACTCGAACTGAAGGAGATCCTGAAGGTCGTTTTTCTTCATTCCATACGTTGAGTAGATGCCGTATTTGAGGTAATTACCGTAAAGCGAGAAGAACTTGCTATAACGTTCCCTATCGTTTTTCATCACGGAGGCGAGCTTTTCGAGAATCTTCTTCTCCAAAGAAGAGGCGATTTTGCTCATCAAAGGCGATTTTTGGAGCATTTCCCTGGAGATGTTCAACGGGAAATCTTCCGAATCAACAAGCCCGCGGGCGAACTTTAAGAAATCGGGGATGAGTTCTTTGCATTTATCCTGAATAAAGATTCCTTTGCTGTATAACGAAAGGCCTTTTTCGTAATTGGAAGAGTAGAGGTCGTAGGGGGCGTGAGCTGGGATATAAACGAGGGCATCGTAGCAAATCATCCCTTCTACATGGACGTTCAGGCTGATTAAGGGGTCCTCGTAGTCGTCGAATTTCGATTTATAGAAGGAATTGAGTTCCTCTTCAGTGACGTCTTTGGAGTTTTTCTTCCAAATCGGAGTCATTGAATTGAGGGTTTTGTCTTCACTGACCTCATGCGTTTTCCCAGCAATTTCCTTGCCGTTTTCGTCTTTATCGGCTTCTTGATGGGTTTCGATCATTTTAATTGGGTAGCGGATGTAGTCAGAATATCTCTTGACCAAATCCTCAATTTTCCAAGTCTGAAGGTAAGAGGAATAGTTCTCTCCGTCTTTGTCTTCTTTAAGGTGAACAGTGATTCTGGTTCCGTGGTCGAGATCGAATTCGGCGTCTTCGATGGTGTAAGTGTCTTTTCCGGAAGAAACGAAGCGATGGGCCTCTCCTCCCATGGGTTTTGAGGTGACTTCAACCGAATCCGCCACCATGAAGGAAGAGTAGAAACCAACCCCGAATTGGCCGATGATAGACAAATCTTCGGCTTGTTTTGCTTCCTTAAACTTCTCGGCGAAATCCTTGGATCCAGATTTGGCGATGGTCCCGAGGTCTTTTTCCATTTCCTCTTTGCTCATGCCGATGCCGTTATCGGTGATCGTTATGGTTTTTTCCTTCTCATTGGCTTCTAGCCTGATCAATCCTTCGGTGGTGGGATATTTGTCGCTTTCCGTCAGTGAAAGGAAACGATATTTGTCGATGGCGTCGCTGGCGTTAGAGATAAGCTCGCGAAGGAAAATCTCCTTGTTGGAATATATGCTGTTGATCATCAAATCAAGCAGCTGTTTCGATTCTGTTTGAAACTCTTTTTCTTCTTTCATGTTCGTGCCTCCTTTAGGCTACGGCAATTAATGTAACCTTTTCTTTAGCACTGTCAAGAGTAGAGTGCCAAAATATGAAATACTGATTTATCTTTACCAGCTCGTGTAGAATAAGTTTTGTATGGAAAATAAAGAAAAGACGGCGAAAAAAGAGAAACCTCAAAAGCGTTTCGGGGATACAACGGTTCAAAAGATGTGCATCATCGCCATGTTCGTGGCGCTGATGTGCGTCCTTGCCCCGATTTCAATCCCCATCGAGCCTGTTGCCATCACTTTGGCCACTTTGGCTTTGTATCTAATTGGCGCGGTGTTCTCTTGGAAAATTTCGTTGCCCATCATCGCGCTTTATTTGCTCCTTGGGCTGGCTGGAATGCCTATATTCTCCAAATTCCAAGGCGGCCCTCAGGTTCTTCTTGGACCCACAGGCGGATTCTTGATCGGCTATTTGCCTTGCGTGCTTATTGAGTCTTTGCTTGTTTCTCGCTTCAAAGGCAAAATCTGGGTTTATCCGCTTGCCATGATTGCCGGAACCGTTGTTCTTTACGGCTTCGGCACAGGTTGGTTCTTGATTTATGGCAAAGGAAATTACGATTTCGCTAAAGCTTTGATGCTTTGTGTCGTACCCTTCTTGCCCGGAGATGCGATAAAAATTGTGATAGCCACTTTAGCGGGCTTTAGGCTCCGCAAATTCGTCGATAGGCAGTTTGAGTAAATCGTTAATCTTGAATCAAGACTTTCTCGACCTTGGCGATGTAGAGGTCGTGAAAGTCTTTTTTAGGATAGCAATCCTCCACAACGCTCTTATCTATAAAGCAATCTTCCGTCATAGTTTGCCTATACAGCTTCCTGCAAACAAGAACCATTTCAGATTCATTGATGAAAGAGTAGTTTTCCGTTATCGTGACGCTTAGTCCTGTCATTTTGATTTTGTCTTCGTCTCTTCCTGAATGGGAACCAAGATACGCGGCTTCCTTTTTGCGGTCCTTCCCCATAAAGCAGATGGTGAACCGGTCGTTCTTATCAAGAAGTGCTTTGCTGAACCTTTGCGGACGCACATAGATTGTCACGACCGGCATTCCGCATCCATGCCCCCAAAGCGAACCGATGGATCCCCAGGAAATCGTCATTGCGTTAATCTTGTCGCCATTTTTGCCCGTCACTAATTCAGGCCATCCCTCGGAGAAAATCTCAGTTGGATTCAAATTAAGTTCCTTGTAATCGATTTGTTTCATATCCACTTTCTCAACTATGCCCCTTGATTATATTAATCAATTGGAAAATAAAAATTGATTTGACGGAAATAGGCAGTTTTTTGCGGAGAATTTGAAAAAAGATGGTGGGAAATTAGATTTTATTAACCTGAAATAGAGAAAAAGTCGCTCCGAATTTCTAATGAAGGTTTATCGAAACCCAGGTTAAGGCACCTTCCTTTGGGCTCTTTTTTGCTTTTTAGGAATCGTTTTTTTGCGTTGGCCCATTGGGCATCCGCCGACGATTTGTTGATCCTTTTGCCGAGGCGAGTTACCAGCAGGGTGACATTTTGGCTATTCCCGATTATTTGACATTCGCGCTGGAGAAACTCGCCTATGGCTTCTAAGACGTTAGCGAGTGTAAAAATAGGAAGTTCTTACGAAAAAAGCCCGGTGTTAAACGGGGCTCATTAATAATGCGGCGGTGGTGCGGGTTGCCGGACTCGAACCGGCATGGGCTCATCACCCGAGGGATTTTAAGTCCCTTGCGTCTACCATTTCGCCAAACCCGCGCACGGAGGATTCTACCACTATAGGGCGTGGCAAAGAACCCCTAAAACGAAAAAACGCCCAGCTCATTGCTAGGCTACTTCCGCATTCCTTTCATTAAAGGAATGGTCCCCCGCGTGAGGCTCGAACTCACGACCCCTTGATTAAAAGTCAAGTGCTCTACCACTGAGCTAGCGGAGGATCGTGGCTGGGGTGACTGGGATCGGACCAGTGCATCAGGGAGTCAAAGTCCCTTGCCTTACCACTTGGCTACACCCCAATAAATAAGGTGGTGGGCGAAGATGGATTTGAACCACCGAACCCGAAGGAGCTGATTTACAGTCAGCCGCGTTTGGCCACTTCGCTATTCGCCCACGTGATCCGTCCGCGCGTCTTTAAGCCCAAATGGTGGATGCTACAGGTTTCGAACCTGTGACCCCCGCCTTGTAAGGGCGATGCTCTCCCGCTGAGCTAAGCATCCGCGGGGCGCTTCAAAACGCGCTTACGTATAATATCACCGACCCCAAACGAGTGCAACGAAAAAAAGCCCCAATTTTCTGAGGCTTTGATTTTTCGGTTTTCTTCGATTAATAGCCAGGTTTTCCAAGAAGATGGAACATGTTCTTCTTGTAAATTTCAACTCCCGGCTGGTTGAATGGGTTGACTCCGTTGAGGTAGGCACTCATTGCGCAAGCCCTCATAAAGAAGTACATGAGCTTGCCGAGGTGGAAGGCATCCATTTTGGTCACGTTGATCACGATGTTCGGAACGTTTCCGGTTTTGACGTGGGCGTCCAAGGTTCCTTCGAATGCCTTTTTGTTCACGTAATCGATGCCTTTGCCTTCGAGATAATTGAGGCCGTCGAGATTATCCTCGTCGTGGGGAATATAGACTTCTCGGCCGGGCTCTTCAACGTTAAGAACCGTTTCGAAGAGAATTTTGGATCCGTCTTGAACGAATTGTCCAAGAGAGTGCAAATCGGTGGTGAAGGTCGCCGAATCCGGGAGGAGGCCCTTGCCGTCTTTGCCTTCGCTTTCCCCATAAAGCTGTTTCCACCATTCGGCGAGCTGAACGAGCTGGAGCTTATAGGTCACAAACAGTTCGGCGGATTTTCCGGATTCATATAAAGCGCGCCTAGCAATTGCGTATTTATAAGCCTCGTTGATGGTCGGCGTATCGTATTCCTTCATTCCGTCCAACGCGCCTTCCATGAAAGCTTTGATGTCGATGCCCGCCGCAGCCATCGGAATGAGCCCAACGGCGGTGAAGACGCTATAACGCCCGCCGACGTCGTCGGGAAGAACGAAACGTTCATAACTGTATTTCTTTGCGAGCTCGATGAGAGCGCCTCTTTCTTTGTCGGTGGTGGCGAAGATGTATTTTGAGGCCTCTTCTTTCCCCACTTGGCTTTCTAATAGCTCTCGGACGAGGCGGAAGCCCACAGAGGTTTCGGTGGTGGTACCGGATTTAGAGATGACGTTGATGGCGAATTTCTTGCCTTTGAGGTAGTCAAGAATTTGTCCGCCATAATCGGGGTCGAAGGTATTCCCAAAGAAAAGGATTTTAACCTTATTCGTGGGGAATAATCCGTTTAGGGCCTCAATAGCGGCTCTGGCGCCGAGATAACTGCCGCCAATTCCGCAAACAACCAAGGCCTCGCAGTTCTCTTGAATGAACTTTCCTGCCTTTTCAATGCGGGCGAATTCTTCTTTATCGTAGGTTTCGGGATATTTGGCCCACCCTAGGAAGTCGTTTCCTAGCCCCGTTTTCTTGTCGATCGATTCGTTGATCTCTTTGACTTTCTCTTCGTAGCTTGAGAAATCGATGTTAACGATTGAGCGACTGGTGTCTACTTTGATCATTTTATTTTTCTCCTTCTTCGTCGTTTTCGCTTTTCACCCATTCGGGAAGCTTGCTTTCGAGCGCCCGAAAATCGATTTCGGACGTATCAATTCGTTTCCTCCTGAAGGCTTTGCGACGATCGCCGGCGTCCATCTGCTTCAGCGACACACGGATATTATCACTTTCTTGGTTAACCGCGATTACTTTCACGTTGTAGATGTTCCCTACCGAGACGTAGCCGGTGAAGTGGTGGATGAAAGAATTGGCGAGTTCGCTGATGTGGAGAAGCCCCGTCCAGCCTTCCTCAAAAAGCATTATCGCGTATCTAGGATAGACTTTGACGACGACCCCTTCGGCAACGTCGCCGACTTTTGGCAATGTCATGGTTTGACCTCCCTCTCAAAACGCATTAAGTCGCTTGGGTAATTTATTTTGTAATTGTTCGGACTGCCTGGAACGATGGCAATCTTGCCTCCTAGAGAAAGGACTTTGCTGCCGTCGTCAGTGGAATTCGAAGTTGAACCATGGGCTTTTTGTAGAAGCGAAAAATTGAAGGTTTGCGGGGTTTGGGCCAAATAAACGCCACTTCTGCTGAGATATTGGTCAATTGATTCATTGTCGTTTGAACGGAATATTGAGTCAGAACAGGGGATGGCGGTCACGGCTGCGCCGGTTTTTTCCGCTTGCTCAAAGTTTTCGCGAATAAGCTCCAAAGTGAGGTTTGGCCTATCTGCATCTTGAATTAAAATCAAAGAATTTTGGTTCACGTCTTGGCTTTCTAAGAATGTCAATGCGTTCTTCACGGATGCTTCCCTGGTGTTTCCTCCGCTAACAAGGCTTTGGACTTTAACATATTTAGAGACTAATTGTTTTACCTTTTCTTTAAGGTCTTCTCTTACCGCTAAATAAATCTTATCGACAAAAGGAGACTCCTCCAAAACGGAAAGAGGGTATTCAAATAGGGGTTTGCCCGCCACAAGCAAAAGCTGTTTCGGGGTCTCTCCGCCGAAACGGGTTCCGCTGCCTCCTAGAAGCAATATGGCGATGCGCTCGGGATTCCTCATGACGGGGCTAATCTTACCACGCGCGCGCAAAAGATACCTTAGTTGGCTTTCTCCAAGGTGACGTTTTTCTCTTCGCGGTGACGGAGGGATTCGTTGATGGAAATGCCCTCGATGATCAGATGCATTATCCTTTCGAGATCGCGCCCCGCGCTATAATCGGCAACGCAAGAATAATTGACGCGACCGTCTTCAACGAGTTCGGCGGATTTCTCTTCGTTTCCTTTGGGATAAACCGCGATGGATTTTCCTCCGGAGTTTTTGACGATGATCATCGCGGGAACGTCGGTCATTCCGTCACCGATGTAAATCATATTAGAGGTGGGGATTCTCTTTTTGTCTTGCTTCTCGTTGATGGTTTTATCGTCAGTGACATCAATAGCCCCTTTGGAAATGCGGTAGAAGTACTGCGTTTTTTGCGTATAGTTGACGGCGATCTTTGGCCAAATCGCTTCGCCGGTCACTTGATCGTAGATAAATTCGCAACCATAGATCATTTTGAATTCTTTGGCTATTGGGCATCCATCGATGATTTCTTTGTTTCCTGAGGAAATGATGTAGTGCTCGATTTGAATGCCATGTTCTTCGCCGTAGTCGTTGATGCGCTTGAACCAAGTTGAAACACCGGGGAAAAATTTGATGGACCTCCCCATTTCATTGAGGTATTCGCGGGTTAGCTTTATGCCTTTTTCTTTCGCGATTCGGGGCATCATGTAGAGATAGGCAAGGATTTTATCCGCCGAAGTTTCATCGGTGAATTTTTTAACCTCGGCCCAAAATTCCCCTGGGGTCATGCCTAAGGAAGGGATGAAACCGAAATTTTGCATGTCGGTTATGGCGAGGGTTGAATCGAAATCGTACAAGATTGCGGCGATTGGTTTTTTGCTCATTTAAAAATGCCTCAAATTGGCCTTATTGTAATGTTATGGCCTAATAGCGTCAAATTTAGTGGCTTTTGCGGTTTTAACAAACAAAAGGAAGACTGATAGAATATGTGGGTATGCAGCCTTATCAGATTATCATCCTCATATTGCTGTTGCTCGTCTTTGTCTACGTAGGCGCGTTTTTGCTCATTCTTTCTAATTCGATAGCCTTCCTTAGGAAATTGAATAAAAGAAAGGCGGCGTCTATGGTTTTCCTTATTGAGAAGCAAGAGGTCCTTTTAGCGTGGTTCGACCTTTTCGAAAAGGCAGGCGGACGCCTGTCCCCGAAAGACGAGACTTTGAAGGCGAAAATAGCCGCTATCGATTCTAAAATCGCCAGTCAGTCGCAATGGAATGAATACATCTCGCTTTTGAAAAATGCGCAGATGAGGCTGAACTCGCTCTCTAATGAAATTAGCTTCGCCTCTTCGGAAAAGGAAAAGGACGCCTATGTTTCCACTTTAGGCGATCTTGATGCGAATTATCGGCAATCCTCCGCCATCTATAACGCCGATGTCGTAGGATTTAACTATTGGATTTCAATTCCTGGATTTTCCTGGCTTTTGTTCCTTTTCGGATTCAGAAAACGTAACTCTCTCAATTAGAAATTCAATTCGTAATCCACCAAGCCATCGTAGAAGTCTTTTTCGTGCGAAACGATGATGACGGCTCCCGGGAAACGCTCAATCGCGTCGAATAAGGAATCCTTCGCTTTTTGGTCGAGGTGGTTCGTCGGCTCGTCCAAAACGAGGAAGTTAGACTTCTTCAGAGTCATTAAAGCGAATCTGGCTTTAGTGACTTCACCGCCAGAAAGCTCGCTCATTCTTCTCATGGCGAGTTCTTTTCTGACCCCGACTTTGGCAAGGCAATTTCTGATTTTAGTGTTGTCTAGTTCTGGATGATGTGCATGGATGAATTCGAAAGGCGTCAACGACAAATCGATTTTTTCATCTTGGGAATAGTAATTGACTTGGATGCCGTCTAGCCAAGTATAGCGACCCCCCAAAGAGGGGATGATATCTAGGATGGTTTTGAGAAAGGTGGTTTTACCAACTCCGTTTTGACCGAGAATTGCAATCTTTTCGCCTTTTTTAAGCAAAAAAGAGATGGGCTCCAATAAAGGCCTCCCGTAGCCGATTTCAAGTTCATCGACAATCAAGGGCTTTTCACCAACGTCATAAGAAAAGGGAAAGGAGAAGAACACTTTGCCTTCTTCTTTGCCCGGGGCTTCCATGACATCGAGATGAGAAAGCCTTGCGCGATGGCTTTTCGCGGCTTTTGCCGAAGTCGCTCTTACGATGTGCTTGGCGATGAAAACCTCTTCCTTTTTGATGTAACGTTGCTGGGCTTCGTAATTTTTTTGATACTGTTCTTTGTCTAGCTCGTGCTGAATCAAATAGGAATCAAAATCCATTTTATAACGCGTTATGGATTGGTTTTCCAAAACGAAAACCACGTCGGCAATTTGCCTTAGGAAAGCTTGGTCGTGGGAAACAACGAGGAAGGCTTTTGGATAATTTTTCAAATAAGAGGACAACCAAGCAACCTGGGTTTGATCGAGGAAGTTCGTCGGCTCATCCATGATCAAAACGTCTTTCTCCTCAAGAAGCATCTTGGCTAGATAGGCTTTTTCTCTTTGCCCCGAGGAAAGAAGGTGCAGGGGCTTCTCCAAATCGGATTTGTCGAAACCAAGGCCGTCGGTTAAGCGCCCGACCTTTTCTTGCAAAGAATAGAAGCCCTTTTGGTTCAACTCATCGCCGAGCCGTTCCGCCCGGTTGAGGAGTTTTTCATATCCCTCTTCGCCGGAAGCGGCCTTTATGTACAAAGCTTCCATTTCCTCTTCTTTTTGAAAGAGGTCCTGGTATACGCCATAAAGGTATTGGGAAACGGGCATGTCCTGTTTTACCTTGAGCTGTTGATCGAGATAGGCGTAAGTGACTTTTGATTCCCAGTGGACGCTTCCCTTATCCGGCCTATTGTCGCCAACGATCAAAGAAAGGAGGGTGGTTTTCCCGGACCCGTTCACGCCGACTAAGCAGGCGTGCTCCCCCAAATTCAATTTGAGGTTCACGCCCTTGTACAAGGGCTTGTCTGAGTAATTGAATTCTATGTTTTCTAATTCGAGTAAGGCCATAGCCGCAAAACTATACCACAAGCCCCTTTTGATTACTCGGCTTGATAGCACGAAAAAAGCCCGGCTTCCGCCAGGCTCTCATTCCTTGTGGTGCGGGGGATGAGATTTGAACTCACACGGGTTGCCCCGTACGCCCCTCAAACGTACGCGTCTACCAATTCCGCCACTCCCGCAGCGAGAAGAATTATAGATAGAATCCCTTGCCTTGGCAATGGGGAATTTTTTAGCGGAGGAATGAAAGGATTTGAGTTCTCATATAATGCCATTTTGCGTTTCGCTTTGGGGGATTTGCATATAAAAAAACCGCTTCTTTTTCAAGAAACGGCTCGTTTTTGCGGCTTTAATTTTGTTAGGCGAATTTGGGGAAGAATAGACAAGCCATTGCGAAATATAGCAGCAACGTCGCGACGTCCATCACGGTGGTCAGCAAAGGCTGGGCAACCAAGGCGGGGTCTTTTTTGATGGCGGCGGCGCCCATGCAAAGAAGCGTTCCTACGGCTTTGGATAATGCGACGGCTAGGAACATCGTTACGGCAACAAGGGCGGCGAAGATCAGAGAGTGGCTGGCGAAGTCAGCTCCGGAAACGAACACTTGCAAACCTTCGGCGTTGATGTAGGTCTTGCCCGAGAAGGCTGAGCCATTCCAAATGTTCATGTTCGAGAAGTCATAGACTTTTCCGCTGGTGTCGGTGACTAAGCCCATGCTGACGATGCCCGTATATTCTTCCATGGCGACCCAGATGAAGGCGAACACTCCGACGAATGCGGCGACGATTAAGGCCGATCGCAATTCCTTCCATAGGATTTTAAGCGTTTCCTTCGGACCGAATTCGTGGATGGCCAATCCGCGGATCATCAAGCCCGTTGTTTGGCCTCCGGAGTTTCCTCCGGTATCCATCAGCGTCGGAACGAAGGAAATGAGAATTGGGAGCGAGGTGAAAATCGTTTGGGCTTCCAAGCGGTTGAGAACCATCGTCGTAAAGGTCCCCAAGATGAGAAGAGCGATGATCCAAGGGAAGCATTTTTTCGCGTTTCCCCAAGGCGAGGTTTCGCTATAGGGCTTGTCGGTTGGCTCCATGTTGGTGATGCGAGCCAAGTCTTCATTCGACTCTTCTTTGATGACGTCGACGGCGTCATCGATGGTGATGACGCCGACGAGGCGGTCATCTTCGTTTAAGACGGCTAGGGCGTTGAGGTCGTAACGGGAGAACATTTGACCGACTTCCTCTTGGTCGGTGCTCGTCAAGACGGAGACCACGTCTTCGTTCATGATGTCGGATAATTTCTCATCGGGTTTGGCGAAAATCAGGTCATCGAGGTCGACGGTGCCTTCGAAGTGGCGTAATTTGTCGCGTACGAAGATGGTGTAGACGGTTTCGGCATCGCGCCCTTTTTCGCGGATGACCTGCATGGCCGAGGCGACGGTGGTCGTGTCTAAGAGTTCGATGTATTCCGTCGTCATCAAAGAACCGGCGGTATCCTCTTTGTATTTGAGGAGCTGGTTGATGTCTTCGCGCATGTCCTTGTCGGCGGCCCTTAAGACTTTTGACGCAAGGTTGGCGGGCAATTCCCCGACGGTATCGGCGACGTCATCGGCGGATTGCAAATTGATGATTTTGACCAAGTCGCGGTCGGTCATTGCTTTGATGAGCTTCTCTTTCGTTTCGGCGGAGAAACCGTCAAAGAGATCGGCCGTCAATGAGCTTGGAAGGTTGCGAAAAAGGTAGATGAGCTGCTCCGGGTTTAAGTCATCGGCCGCTTCGGCAATGTCGATGGTCGGAACCTTGTCGAAGATTTCCGTTAGCCCGGCGCGATCTTTTGTCTCAATGAGCCTAGCGAGTTCCTCTTCGGAGGTTTTTTCGACATCGATGCCGGAGTCGTTCTCTTCTTCCTTTTTTTCTTCGGGAGAAGGCTCTTCGGTTTCTTTTTCTTCTTTTTCGTCAAGATTGTTTTTGTTTTCCATGATTAGGACCTCCTCTTTTCGGGACTTAGGATAACGGATTTTTGGGTAGTGGGTTACATTTTTCGCTTGTAAGTGTTTTCTTTACTTTCTTCCTAAGGAAGAGAATCATATGCCCATGAAAATTGCCCTCATCGTGCCCATTTATGAACCGACCAAATTTGTCTTGCCTTTCTTGTCGAAATTCAAGGCCGAGGATTTCGCTTCTTTTTTGGTCGTCGACGATGGGTCCGGCCGCGATTTTGACGAAGCCTTTGCCTCAATTGCTTCCTTAGGCCTATTCAAAGTCATCCGCCTAAAGAAAAACAAAGGGAAGGGTGGGGCGATGAAAGCCGCTTTGTCTTATTTGAAGAAAGCTATGCCCGAGATCGATGGGTTTGTCACCGCGGATGGGGATGGCCAACATTCCTATGAAGACGTTTTAAGGATTCGCGACGCCTTGCAAAGCAATCCGGAAAAGCTTGTTCTTGGTTGCAGGAAGCGTTCGCAGATGCCGCATAACAGCCAAGTCGGTTCGTGGTGGTCTTCCCTTTACTTCAAGATGATGACGGGTGTTCAAATCGAGGATACCCAAACGGGGCTAAGGGGGATACCAAAGCGCCTTTTCTCTTCCTTTATCGCCTGCCCGGGGAACCGATATGAGTTTGAAATGGGTTTCCTTGCTTCAGTGGTAAGAGAAGAAGAGCCCGCCATCGTGCCGATTGAAACTATCTATTTGGAAGAGAACGCTTCGACTCATTTTAGGATTTTCGTCGATTCGTTGCGAATCGCCTATTTTCCCGTCGCTTATTTCGTATCCGGATTTCTTCTTTGCCTAATTGACGTGCTTTTGTTCCATTACCTATATCTCGCTTGTCTATCAAATGAGAAACTGGCAATCCTTTTATCGGCCTTTTGCGCCTCTTTTATCACTTTCTTCTGCTATGAAATCTTTACCCATTGCGTCGTTTTCTTCATTCGTCCTCGTTTCAAGAAGGTGGTTGCCGATTTCTTTGGATTCGCGTTCCTGAGCTTGGCTAGCTTTGGCATCGCCTATGGTTTTTCTACCCTAGGCATCCCTTGGTGGGGCGGCTTGTCGCTAGCGGATGCCCTGTTGTTCTTGACGTTGTTCGTGGGCAAAAATTTCCTCCCCTCGGGTTGGCTTTGCCTCTATTTCTTGAATTGATTTTTGAACCTTTCTTGAAGGGGTCTATAATGTTGCCGCCAAACTTAGGTAAGGAGATTTAAAATGAACGATTCCGACAAAATTCTCGTTGAGACCAGCGCTAGGCACGTCCACGTTACCCAGGAGACTCTTGAAGTCCTTTTCGGCGCCGGCCATCAATTGACTGCCAAGAAGATGCTTTCTCAGCCCGGACAATTCGCTTCCACGGATAAAGTTGAGGTCCTTGGCTATAACGATCCTAGGAAGGATCCTGAAGGGAAACTTCCCCGTCCGAGCATGGCTTTCTCCATCTTGGGCCCCGTGCGTGATCATAACCAGGTTGAGGTTTCTCTAACCGAGGCTAGGAAGCTCGGCGTTTCCGCTCCCGTTCGCGAATCCGGTGACATCAAAGGCTCCGGCAAATGCACTCTCCGCGGCCCCGCCGGCGAAGTCGATTTGGAAGAAGGCGTCATCGCTGCGAAGCGCCATATCCATATGACTCCTGAAGACGCCGAACATTTCGGCGTCAAAAACGGCCAAATCGTTGGCGTCAGGGTCGATTCCGGCAAAGGCCGCTCCGTTGTGTTTGAGGATACCGTCGTCCGTGTTTCTCCCAAATATGCTTTGGCCATGCACATCGATACCGATGAATCCAATGCCTGCTGCGGAGCTGGCGTGATTTACGGGGAAATCGTCTCCAAGTAATTTCATGGAGCAAACATATCGCTTTTCGCCAAAAGGCGTTTGTTCCCGCGAAATGGAAATCGTCTATGACGGCGATACGTTAATCGAGTTGCGCGTCCTCGGCGGTTGCCCCGGGAATCTTCAAGGAATTTCCGCTTTGGTCAAGGGAAGGAAAATTTCTGACCTCATCGCCTTGCTTGATGGTATTCAATGCCGCGGCAAAAGCACTTCTTGCCCCGATCAGCTCGCCCAAGCGCTTAAGGAAATCCAAAAGCAAAATTCGTAATCTAAACGGCTCGCCTAAGTCGGGCCGTTTTTTGCTGCCCCTTGAAATCAGGCTTGCCGGAGACTATATTTGTCGCGGCAAAAGCCAGACATCAAGAAGCGCCTATTCGACGGTGTAACCAAGGCGCTAGCAACTCCTCAATAGAGGTAAGTGCTCACCGCCAGCCCTTGCCCACAAGGGAACGATGCTTGGAGGAAATGCGGACCTTATCTTGGTTGGCCTTCCGACGGTGGGAGGCGTTTTTATTGCCAACATAGGAAAAGGAGCAACTTATGAGTGAAAAAATCCTATTTAGCAGCGAGTCTGTATCCGAAGGGCATCCCGACAAAGTCTGCGACCAGATTGCCGACGCAATCTTGGATGAATGCTTAGCCCAAGACAGCAAATCCCACGTCGCCTGCGAAGTTTTCGCGACGAAGGAGTTCATCCTAATCGGCGGAGAGATCACTAGTTCCGCCAAAGTCGATTATGAAGCCATCGCCAGGAGCGTCCTCCGCGATATCGGCTACACCGACGCCTCAATCGGAATCGGGTGCGACAGCTGCGAGGTCAAAGTCCTCGTTCAAACCCAATCCAAGGACATCGAACGCGGCATCGATAAAGGCGACCCCCTCCTTCAAGGCGCAGGAGATCAAGGCATCATGTTTGGCTATGCGACCAACGAAAGTCACGGGTATATGCCTTTGCCTATTTTCATTGCCCATAAACTCGTCAGAACTGCGACGAATCTCCGCAAATCCGGCCATTTTCCACACGCTAGACCGGATATGAAGAGCCAGGTAACGATTGATTACACCGATCCTGATAACATTAGAATCGACACCATTTTGATGTCGATTCAGCACGACGAGAGCGTCGGCATGGATGAATTCAAAAAATTCATCCACGATGAAATCATGGTCCCCGTTTCTAAAAGTTTTGGCCTTAATGACGACTTCAAGACCCTCGTCAATCCGACGGGGAGATTTGAAATCGGAGGCCCCGCCGGAGACACCGGCCTTACGGGGAGGAAACTCATTGTCGATACCTATGGCGGAAGCTCTAGGCATGGCGGTGGAGCTTTCTCTGGGAAAGACCCTTCCAAAGTGGACCGTTCCGCCTCCTATTACGCGCGTTACATTGCTAAAAATCTTGTTGCCGCCGGAGCCGCGGATAGGCTTGAGGTTCAGCTTAGCTACGCCATCGGCGTCCCTGAGCCCATTTCCATTGGCTTGGCCACGTTTGGGACGAAACACGTCGAGGACGAGAGAATCCTTGAGGCAATTCGCCGTTATTTCGACGCTCGCCCGGGCGCTATCATTGAGCAATTCCATCTTACCAAGCCCTCTTTCCGATACCGCTTGACCTGCAACTACGGTTGCTTTGGAAGGCCCGATTTGGATTTGCCTTGGGAGAAGCTCGATAAGGTCGACGCCCTCCGCGAATTCTTGTTTGGAAAATAACTCGTTCTATATAAATAAAGTTGCGCGCGAATTTCCACGTTAGCAGAGTTCGCGCGGAACCGACGAAGTTTGTGAAGTAGGGGTTTCTCAAGAACCCCTTTTTCGCTTACAATGGAGGAGTGAAAAAGCCTCAGGAGGGGCTAAGAAAAAATGAAGTTTCAAATCATCGGAAAAAACATCGAAGTCACTGACTCGATCCGCGGCGAGATTGAGAAAAAACTCGCCAGGATGGACAAATATTTTGTGATTGACGATTCCGTCCTCTGCCGTGCCGTCGTTCGTTCCTACCATGTTGGCGCCAAAGTCGAAATCACCATCTTCACCAAAGAGATGACCTTCCGCGCCGAAGTCCGCAACGCCGACCTTTATGCCGCCGTCGATTTGGCTATCGATAAGCTCGAAGGCCAGATGAGGAAGCTCAAGACCCGCATGGATCGCACCAAAGAATCCGCTTCCTTGGGCAAAGCCATCGCCCTTGAGAACATCGTCGAAGAGGAAGAGGCGGAAGAAGACGAAGAAGTCGTCCGCACCAAATCCATTTACTTGGAGCCTATGTCCATTGATGAAGCCATCACCCGCATGGAGGCTTTGGGTCATTCCTTCTTCTTGTATCTCGATGAAGAAGAATCCCGCATCAGCGTCGCCTATAAGCGTGAAGACGGCGGCTATGGCGTCATCGAGGGTGAGAACAAACTCGCCTAAGAGAAACAAACCTTTGGGGAGCAAAGGCTCCCCTTTTTGTTTGCCCAAGCCCCATTTTGGCCTTTATTTTGATGAATTCATCCCGCCGTTGGATTAAGATTCTCAAGCATGAAGCAAGTCAAAGTTATCGCAACGGATTTGGATGGGACGCTTTTTTACCCCAAACGCCATATTTCGATGATCTCCAAAAAGAACAAGCACTTTTTGCAACGCTTCATCGGCGATGGCGGAAAACTTGTCGTCGTTACCTCTAGGGGCTTTCCCTTCATGAAGAAGATTCCTAAATACCTCGGCGCCCCCTGCGATTTTATCTGCTGCAATGGCGCTTTGGTTTCCGTCGATGGAAAAATTGAGAAGAAAGTTCCTTTGCAACCGCAGAAGTTCATGTCTTTGGTTAGGGAACTTAGGGCGAAGTACAAGCCAAGCTTGATGCTCCTTAACACTTCGAATAGGGGAACGCTGATGACGAGGACACTCACTTCCTGGGTCGGCGCCTTCCTTTATTGGCTATACGAGGCCGTTCAGGGTGTTTACCGTGAACCCACCATTTGCAGCGATCACGTCTTCTTCGACGAAATCGAGAAAGGTAATGCGTATAAAATGATGTTCTTCGTCGGAGCGACTAAGACGAAGAAGAAGTTCGCCGAGCAACTCACCAAACAGTTGAGCGAAGAATATCCCGATTTTGCCTTCTCCTGGGTTTCCCAATTCATCGAAGTTGCCCCAAAAGGGTGCACAAAGGCTGAAGGCGTAGCCTTCTATCTTGCAAAACTGGGGATTCCTAACGATAATGTCATCGTTGTTGGCGATTCAGGTAATGATATCCCCATGTTCGACGCCTTCCATTCAGGCAGCTATTGCATGGAACACAGTCCCGCATCCGTCAAAACCCACGCCGCTCACACCATCGCTTCGGTGGGCGATTTGGAAGAAGTGCTATACCCATCGGAGGATAGCAAATCCCGAAAGGAAAATTAGAAAATGAATCAAGTTAGCGAAGTCGTTACCACGCTTGAACACTACAACGTGGCCGTGAGGGACACCCTCGAGTACTGCATCCGCAAGGACAGCTACGATCCCAAACTCTTCCAGGAGAAAAAACGTTCGATTTTGATCGAAGTCGATCAGCACACTCCTTTGAAGGACATCATCGATCATTCCGGTGAGAATGGCGAAAAGCTCGAGAAAGCCATCCGCGATTTCTACGCTGAGGTTTATGGCGATGATTCCACCATCCTCAAACTCGCCGACGATGGCCTCCGCGTCGACCACAATCAGCACATGGCCATCTACCGCAACGTTCTCCCCATTCACGAAAACGTCAACAACATGATCCTTGGCGTGCTTCAAAACGCCCATCAGAACAACCTCGACGTCGCCGAGGTCGAGAAGCTCCACGACGCTGACGAGGCAATGTATCGCGGCGTGGCCTACATGGCCTTAGTCAACGATCTCTGCCGTTTGTTCAACGAATATAACCAGGCCAGGAACGAGGCCAAAGGCGAAGAGACCCCTGCCTCCAAATTCATCGGCAACGACATCTCCACCGTTATCCAAAACATCAACTTCGTCCGTGGCAACGCCAAAGTCACCAACGCCGTCTATAAGAACATGGAAGACAAAATCGTCAACCTCATGGAGCATATGACCGGCCGTCGTGACCTCCCCATCGGAAAGAAGTTCCCCGATGTCATGCGTGAGACCATTGAGACCATCAATCTCTATGTCCGCGACACCGAAGCCACCTTCCGTTCCCTCTATGTCCCCTGCATCAACGCCCTCATCGAACAGGTCAAGGCCGATGATGCCAAACGCGAAGAAGCCGCTAAAGAAGCGGAAGCCAAGAAGGCTTAATTATGGAAAACAAGACCAAAAAACTCAGCATAAAGGAAATTGTCTGGTATATCATCGCCGGAGTTTTCGGGCTGGCGGGATTGGTCTTCCTCGTCGTCGGCATTGTGGGGGAGCACTTGCCCGTGCTATCTAGTGAGAATGGCATCCTCCTCTCCGAAGCGGCTTGGCTGACCTCTTGGTCCCCGTTGGGCTATCGTTATTGGGGCATTATCTTGGTGCTTGCCGCCTCCTTGCTCGCCGTCATTTGCTTGACGCTATTTGCAAGGGAGGGCGATAGGGACGTTGAACGCGCTTTGCGCCGTGCCCAGCGCCTTGGTGTTTCCCAAAGTCAAGAAGAGCCTAAGGCGAAATAACAATCGATGAACTAAGCAGGGCGAACGCCCTGCTTTTTTGTGATTCTAAGTACGAAAAAAGGCCAGATCTTCCAATCTGACCTGGTTTTGCCACATGGCGGAGGAATAGGGATTCGAACCCTAGCTCCCGGTTAAGAGACTACGAGCTTTCCAAGCCCGCCCCTTCGACCACTTGGGTATTCCTCCACATTGATTGAAATGCGGCAAGAAGGATTATAGGGGCAGGCGTTTTCTTTTTCAATCGCTTTTTTTGAGGCCGCGGCAAATTGGGCCGGCGGACGCTCGCCTTCTTCTCTCCGCCCAATGAAAATGGAACTATAATCTTGCCTATGGCCAATGGGAGGAAACTTGAACTTGAACGCGGGGCCGTGTGGCCCTTGGTTTTCAAGTTGACCTTCCCTGCAGTCGTTGCTCAGCTTATTTCTTTTCTATACAACACCGTTGACCGTATCTTCGTTTCGAATATCCCCGGGGAATCAATGGAGGCTTTGGCGGCCTTAGGAATCGTTTTGCCGATCGCCGTCGTCATACAAGCGTTTGCTAACCTCATTGGGCTAGGAGGCGCCCCTAGAGCGAGCATGAAGCTTGGGGAGGGGAAAGAAAAGGAAGCGAACGTCATTTTCAACAACGCGTTTGTCCTTTTGCTGATTATAGGCATCGTTCTTTCCTTCGTATGCTATTTCGCGGCTAAGCCTTTAATCGTTGCTTTTGGCTGCCCGGAGGCATCGATCGAGTTGGCCGTTTCCTATTTAAAAGCTTATTCTTTCGGCGTTGTTTTTGTCCTCCTTGGATCGGGCTTAAATGCTTTCATCACGGCCCAGGGCCGTTCCTTCTTGGCCATGATGTCCACCCTTCTTGGGGCGATTATCAACATCGGGCTCGATCCCCTTTTCATCTTCGCGTTCAATATGGGGGTCTCCGGGGCGGCCTATGCGACGGTGATTTCCCAACTTATTTCTTCCGTTTGGGTGCTTGCCACATTCTTTGGCAAGAAAAGCGTATTCCGCTTCTGCTTCAAAGATATGGCTCCAAACCCTAAGGCGATTGGGGCCATCGTTTCTTTGGGCTTGTCCCCATTTGTCATGACCGCGACCGAATGCCTTATTCAGATCGTTTTCAACGTCAACCTCAATTGGGCTAGCGGCGGGGACAAAAACTACACCGCGGCCTTGACCATCATGCTCAGCGCTTTGCAGCTCATTTCCTTGCCGCTAAATGGCATGGGATATGGCATGCAGCCCTTCATTAGCTATAACTATGGAAGGGGGGATTCGGAAAGGCTTAAGGAGGGAATCAAAGACGTCGCGCTTCTAGCTTTCGGCTACGCTCTGGTGACTTGGTCGATATCTCTGATTTTCCCCGAGGTTTATTCCTATTTGTTTTCCGCTAGCGAAGAAGTGAGCTCTCTAGTTAAAACGTATACGCCTTTCTTCTTAATGGGTACGATTATGTTCTTCGTTCAGATGACCCTGCAAAATGTCAACGTCGCTTTGGGGCAAGCGAAAAGCGCATTGGCTTTAGCAATTTTGCGAAAGATCGTCATTTTGATACCGAGTTGTTTCCTTTTAACCCATTTCCTAGGTTGCTATGGCGTCTATTTGTCCGAGGGAATCGCTGACTGCGTCGCAGGAGGGGTCACGGCCATGAGTTTCATTTTCCTTTTTCCACGCGTCATGAAGAAGCGCGAAAGGGAAATCGAGGAAGCGAAAGAGGAGTTATCCGCCACAAAGAAATGAATTTCGGGCCTTTTTCATTTATACTTTGCCCCGATGAAAGAAGTGATTGTCAACGCAAATAACGCTGGCCAGAAAGCTGAGAAATTCGTTAAGAAATACCTTTCCGAAGCTCCTTTGGGATATATCTACAAAGCCTTTAGGAAGAAAGACATAAAGGCCAATGGCCATTGGATTAAGAAAGATTACGTTCTTAAGGAAGGCGACGTCCTCCGCATTTACGTCACCGATGCCCAACTCGAGGATTTCCGCAAACCCCGCCCGGCGGAGAAGAAGCCTTTTCCCTATCCTATTCTTTATGAGGATAAGAACGTTCTTATCGTCAGCAAGCCAAAAGGATTGCTCGTATATGGGGACAAAACCGGCGTCAGGGAAACTCTTGGCAACGCGGTCCTTGATTATCTTTATCTCAAAGGGGATTACGACCCTAACGATAATAGTTTCACCCCCTCTCCGGCCCATCGCTTGGACAGAAACACTTCGGGCATCGTTGTCTATGGCAAAACCGACGCGGGGCTTAAGGCGCTGACCGATCTGTTTAAAACAAGGGATGGCATCTATAAGCATTACCTCGCTTTGGTGGTCGGAGACCTGGAAGGAGAAGGGGAGATTTCCAAGCCTTTGAAGAAAGACGAATTCTCTGGAAGGGTTTCCATCGCCCCTCTTTCTCAGGGCGGGAAAACCGCGCTTACCCGCTATAAAGCCCTTGAGCATCACGGCGGATATACTTTGGTGGAATGCGATTTGGTGACCGGCAGAACCCATCAATTGCGCGTTCATCTCGCTTCAATCGGCCATCCAATCGTCGGTGATGAGAAATACGGCGATTTCCAAGACTGCCGGAAGATGAAAAAGGCCTTCGGCTTGGAAAATCAATTTCTGCACGCCTATAAAATCGGCTTCGGGGAACTTTCCGGAGCTTTGGAAGGTCTTAGCGGGAAAGAGTTCGTTTGTCCCCTTCCTGAAGAGGCAAGGAAGATAATTGCGTCGCTTGATTAAGGATACTAAACTAAGGCTTAGGAGGTCTTTTTGACATGGATATCGAAAAAGTTTACCAAGAATGGCTATCTTCACCTTTGCTTAACGAAGAGGAGAAAGCTGAACTCTCCTCGATGAGCCAGGAGGAAAAAGAAGACGCTTTCTTCATGGAAGCCCCTTTTGGCACGGGTGGGATGCGTGGAAAGCTTGGCACCGGGCTCAATAGGCTCAACCGCTTCACCGTCGGAAAAGCCGCCTACGGGTTCGGTCTTTTCATAAAGCAAACGGTTCTTAATGGGGCTAGCAAAGGCGTTTCAATCAGCCATGACAATCGCCTTCATTCCCGCGATTTCGCATTGCTTTGCTCGGACATCCTCAACGATTTGGGAATTAACACCTATGTCTTCGACGCTTTGCGGCCCGTTCCCGAGCTTAGCTACAGCGTCAGGAAGCTAGGCTGCGCTGGGGGCATCATGATCACGGCCTCCCATAACCCCAAAGAATACAATGGCTTCAAAGCCTATGACTCCGATGGCTGCCAATTGACCCCCGATTCCATCGCCCCTTTGCTGCAAATCCTTTCTCAGCTCGGCGACCCCCTCGCCCTTCAGAAAGAGAAGGTTGCTCAACCTGGGCATAAAACCATCGTCGGCAAAGAGATTGATGATTCCTATTGCGCTTTGGTCGAATCCATCCAATGCCATCCCGAACTCGATAAAGGGGACTTCAAAGTCGTTTATTCTCCTCAACATGGAGCAAGCTATGAAAACGCGATGAGAGTCTTCTCAGATTTGGGCTATTCGATTATCCCCGTTAAGGAACAGTGTGTCCACGATCCTTGCTTTGGGGCCACTAAATCCCCAAACCCGGAGATCGAATCCGCCTGGGAGCTCAGCTTGGAATACGCTGAAAGATATAATGCCGATCTCGCGGTTATGACCGATCCCGACGGTGATAGATGCGGCCTTGCATATAAAGATAAGGACGGCTCCTATAAAAGGCTCACGGGGAACCAATCCGGCGCTTTGCTCATCGACTACATCCTCTCTAGCAGAAAAGAAAAGGGCACCTTGCCTAAAGATGGGGTCATTTACGACACCATCGTTACCTCCACGCAGGGGAGAGAAGTCGCCGCCTCCTACGGGGTGAAATGCGAAAGCTTCCTTACCGGATTCAAATTCATCGGTTCTCGCATCGGCTATTACGAAAAACTCGGCCATGGCCCGGAGTTCTTATTCGGATATGAAGAGTCCTATGGCTGCCTGATCGCCCCCTTTGTCAGAGATAAAGACGGCGTGCAGGCAATTCTCCTCTACACCGAGATGGCCCTTTACTACAAAAAGAAAGGCATGACCTTAGGGGAGGCCTACGACGCCTTGCAAAAGAGGCTCGGCTACCACGATACCGATACCGTTTCCGTCTATTTCGAAGGTTTAAGCGGCCACGAAAAGATGGACGCCTTGATGAAATCCCTTAGGGAGAAACCCCTTACCCAAATTAACGGTGTCGATATCGAATGGACGCGCGATTACCTTAGCGACGTTGCCACGAGCAAAGACGGCGAAAAGCAGACGATTGTCGGGCTTCCGACTTCCGACGTCGTTCAATACGCCTTGGCTGATTCCTCCACCGTCACCATCCGCCCAAGCGGGACCGAGCCGAAGATGAAGTTCTACATCGAAGCGGTCGCCAAAAGCGAAGAGCTCCTCGAAGGCAAAACGAAGGCCATTCTATCCTCGCTTAAGCAGCAGCTTGGGATTTGAACTAGAAATATTTGCTGAGTTCATAGGCGACTCCGTCCTCGGAGTTGCCTTTTTCCGTTACGGGGAATTCCTTCAACAGGATTCTCGATTTGGAATTTGCCATCGCAAAGGGGTGAGCGACCTCCGAAAGCATTTCGTAATCATTGTCGGAATCGCCGAAGGCATAGGCGTTTTCCTTGCTATAGCCTAGCTCTTTTATAACGAAGGCGAGCGCCTTTCCTTTGGAAACTCCATCAAGATGGAGTTCGGAATAGGGGGATCCCGTCCAATGCCTCCATTGGATTCCGGGGCATTTCTCTATGGCTGAGAGAAACAGGGAATCATTTCTTTCTTTTTCTTTGAATACGACGGAGTAGGGGTCTATCGGCAAAGAGGAGGAAGCCTCGGCGATGATGCCCATCCCTTCTTCGGGGAAAAAATCCTTCAATTCGCTGCCGATTCCATGACGGTAAATGTTGGTTTCATCTTCGATTTGCCATCCGTCTAAGAATGGGGATAGCTCTTCTAGGATTTTCTTCAATGTGTCTTTTGAGAACGCGGATTTCTTTTCTTTGAAAGAGGATGAGGGAGAAAAAACGTGGGACCCGTTATAGCAAATAAGTGGGCCAAAGCATTTCAATTCGTCGTAGATGCGCTTCATCGCGCGGTAGGGACGCCCGGAAGATAAAACGATGCAAAAGCCCTTTTCGCTGAGGTTAGTCAAGTAAGCTCTGCTGAAGGGCAAAAGCTCATAATTCGGGGACAGCAACGTCCCGTCGATGTCGATGGCGATGAGGGGCTTTTTGGGCATGGGGGTATTCTACTATGGCAAAGGAAACTTTTCTTTAATTTGAGACATCTCCCTAGGGCTTTTTAACCCGCCTCAAACCCGGTTATACTTATGAGGCCATGATAAAAATCTACACATCCCCCAGCTGCGCGAGCTGCCGCAAAGTAAAACAATGGTTTGAGGAGCAAAAGATTCCTTTCACCGATCGCAACATCTTCGCCGGTCTCACCCCGGAGGAAATCAAAGACATCATCGTTAAGACGGAAAACGGCACTGACGACATCATTTCACCCCGTTCCAAAATCGTTCAGGAACAGCATATTGATTTCGATTCGATGACGATTTCCGAACTCATCGAATTCGTTAGGAAAAACCCCAGCGTTTTAAAGCGGCCCATCATCGTCGACGATAGGAGAATCCAGGTTGGCTACAACTCCGAGGAAATCCGCACTTTCATCCCCAGGGCTAGAAGAATGGTCGACGAGTGGTGCAAAGCCTGCCCGAAATACGACGATTGCGACGGTCATGATTGAAGGCCCGCTTTAATTCGACCCATTTCTGCGCGGCTTTTTGAAATCCCAATTCTTTTTTTCTTGCCAAATAGTGTTTCTCTTTGATAATAAAATAAATTTAAGCCTTGTTAGGAGGGCCGTGACTCTATGAAAAAAGCGAAGTTGATTCTGCTGTTGACGCCAACGTTATTGGTGGCCGTTTCTTGCGGCGGGGGAGGTTCTTCCTCTGAACCCGGAAGCGATTACTCCTCCATTTCCGTTACCGATGCCAAGCAGCGTATTTCCGCCATCACGACTGAAATCAGCAAAGAAACCTTCTCTGTTCCGACAAAAGCGACGATAGACTTAACGAATACCGTCAAAATGGAGACAATAGAAATCTCTTCCACGATGCTGGCCGCTTATGATTTGAACACCCAAAATCCCTATGCCCATATAAAAACGGAATCCTCGTCGCCATCCTCTTCTTCCGATTCTTCTTCGGGGCTTGAAATGTGGCTCTACAAAGACGGAGGCGACTATGTCTACGCCGCCGTCATCGGCCAAACGAAGGCCGTCTCTAAATACGCCGTTGATTCCGAGAAGGGGAAAGAGCTCATTTCCGGCATTGAAAACAGCCTAACCTCAAGCAACGCTTCCGCCGAATCCTTCAAAAGCACTCTCGATAGCGTCGACTCGATGATCGAATCTTACATCGCCGCCACGGAGGGTTCGCTCAGCACCGATGGCGCTTCGATGGAAATTTCAGCTTATGCTAAAGGCGCAGGTGATTTGAAGGTCACGATTAAAGGCACCGGAAACCTCACCTCTGGAGAATCCTCCTCGGAATCGTTTTACTTCAACTATGTGTTCGCGAACTACCTCCCCGTTTTGCTTGAGACGTCTACGGTCACAAGCACCGCGGAAACGTCGACCCGCGCTACCTTCTCTTGGGGTTCCGTGGATTATGATTATCCGGATTTGACGGAATTTAGTTCCGTGTCAGCTTGAGCGTAGACATATGAAAACCCCGGCGTCTGCAGCGCTGGGGTTTTGCTTTACTTGCCTATCGCCGCCATCGCGCGGTGGACTTTGGTTGAGGTGGAAATCTGACAGGGTATGCCTTCTTCGGCTAACAGAGCTTTCAAGACACGGGTCGCCCCGTCAAGATTGTTATATTCGAATTCGATTTCGTAATCGACTTTGTTCGAATATTCGTTTTGATCGATGGATAGCAATCCGCCTTCGTAATTCACGTCCATGCGGTAGGTGGTGAGGGAAGTGAGAACCTTCAAGTCATCTACGTTGAAGTCGAGCATGGTCAAGAATCTTGCAATGTCTCTTTTTGGGAATTCGCCTTTTTTGAGCAAGGCGAGGAATTCCTCATTGGTCAAAGAGCAATTCTTTTCAAGCAGTCCCTCCGAAAGCGGAGTCTTCAACGTCATTTCATAGATGCCGTTTTTCTCTCTGACCCTCAAAGCGATGCCTTCTTTGGCTAAGCAACGATCCTCGGAGTCGATGTAGTAGTTGGTCTGGACGTAGCGTTTTGAGCCCGAGAACCGGGATACGAGTTTCCTATAATCCTCTTGGCGGACTAGGGCTTTGGCTTCAATTTCGATTGCGTTGGACATATTTCTCTCCTCGCGTGCTATTATAGCGCAGCAGCATGAAATATCTTTATCCCGTCTTATCATCAGATCAATTCGCCTCGTGGCTTTACCAATCTTCTTGGTGGCTGGCTCTCTCTATCGCCGGCGTCCTCGCCCTATCTATCGCCCTTATTCTTGCCTTTGGGCGAGGGAAAGGCAAAAAGACCGCTCGCCCCATCGCATCAAAAGAGACTTACATCTCCGCTTTCGGAGGAGAAGATAACATCTTGGGGAAAGACCTTAAGGGCAGCCGCATCGTCATTAAACTTAAAGACGTGAACCTCGTAGATCAGCCAAAGATCAAGGAAGCCGGCGTGGACGGTTTCATCCTGATGTCTACCCAACTGACCTTGGTCATCAAAGGCGATGCGAAAAAAGTCTACGACACTCTATTCGGCGAATAGGCTCACTTAGCCAAGATATGCTTCTTGACGTGAAGCAAGAGATCTTCCGTGGGTAAGCCCATGACGTTATCGAAACTTCCCTCAAGGGATTTCACCAAGGGGAAGTCATCCTGAATCCCATAAGCCCCGGCTTTGTCGAGGGGCTTTTTTGTTTGCACGTAGTCTTTGATTTGGTCAAGGCTCAAAGGGTTGAAGCGGACTTTCGTCGCGACAGTGCGGTTGATTTCGATGCCTTTGCGGATATAGGTATACCCCGATAGGACGGTTTGGGTTTGCCCCTGCTCTTCCAAAAGCATTGCGATGGCGTCCTCTTCGTTTTTTGGCTTGCCCAAGATTTTCCCGTGGAGAACGACGATGGTGTCGCAGGAAAGGACTTCGTCGTTTGGGTAGCGAGAGAAGACTTCATAGGCCTTCATTTTGCTCTCCTCCAAAGGGAGAGCCTCTGGAGGGAGATGGAGAAGAGATTCGTCGTATCCAGAGGGGATAATCAAAAAATCCTCGACGACTTTTTTAAGGAGGATTTTCCTTCTTGGAGAGGAAGAGGCGAGGATCAGCATATTTCTTAGAAAGCCGTGTTCATGATCACGGGGATGACCATGGGTTTGCGGCCTGTTTTCCTTTCGATGTATTTGGAAACGGTGGTGCGGATGGCGTTTTTGATGGCGGAGAAGGACACGTGGGGAGTGTTCATCGCTTCCTCTAGAGCTTCTTGGGCGTGCATCTGCGCGTGGCGGATGACGTGGGTGGCCTCAGAAGCGGAGAAGCCCCTAGCGTAGACTACGGGAGGAACGACGATCCTGTTGTGCTTGGAATCGATGGTCACAAGCACGGCGGCCATGCCGTCGTTTTTGAGAATCGCGCGGTCGTTGATCGTCGCCGAGCTGACGCCATCGAGGTCGTTGCCATCGATATAGACGGCTTCGGCTTGAATGTGGCCTCCGCGAGTCACGACGTGGTTGGACAAATTGAGGATGTCTCCGTTATCGCAGACGAAGACGTGGTCTTTTGGCATCCCAAGCTGGGTGGCCACTTCCCCATGGAGTCGGAGCATCCGGTATTCGCCATGCGCCGGCATGAAATACTTCGGGCGAATGAGCCTTTGGAGAAGACGGAGCTCTTGGCGGGAAGGGTGGCCGGAGGAGTGGAGAGAGAATGCGAGTGAATTTTGCTTAACGTCCGCGCCCAATTTGACCAAGTTGTTTATAAGGGCATCAACCAAAGCCCCATTTCCAGGGATGGGGTTGGATGAGAAGACGACCGTATCGCCCGGGACAATGTAGATATTACGGTTTTCGCCTGCGACAATGCGGGAAAGCGCGGCGAGTTTCTCGCCTTGGCTCCCCGTGCAGAGGATGCAGACCTCCGAAAGCTTGAAGTTGCGGACTTCGCCCTCTTCGATGACGGAAGCGTCGGGGATTTTGATGTAGCCAAGCTCCCTGGCGATGCCGACGACGTTCTTCATTGAGCGGCCAAGGATGCAGATTTTCCTTTTGTGGGCGACGGCGACTTCAACGACTTGCTGAATGCGGTTGATGTTGCTGGAGAAGGTAGAGACGATGATGCGCCCGGGGGCTTTGTCGAAGATTTCCTCGACGCCTTTTCTAACGGCGGTTTCGGAGGGGGTGTAGCCCTCGATTTCGGCATTGGTGGAGTCGGCGAGCAGCAAATCAACGCCTTCGTCCCCCAAACGAGCGAGCTTGTTGATTTCGAAGTTGGGTCCAACGGGGGTGAGATCGATTTTGAAGTCCCCCGAATCGACGATCCTTCCCTCGGAAGTGTTGACCACGATGCCGAAGCTATCGGGAATGGAGTGGGTCACGCGAAAGAAAGAAACCGTGAAGTCGTCGGCGATCTTGATGATGGAATCCTGATCGTATTCGACGATTTTGATGTTGTCTTTGATCCTAGCGTCGTCGAGTTTGTGGCGGATGAGCGCGCAGGCGAGCTTAGGCGCGTAAATGACGGGGACGTAGATGGAGCGGATCAAGAAAGGGATGCCGCCGATGTGGTCTTCGTGGCCGTGGGTGATGAAAAGCGCTTTGACTTTGCTGCGATTGTTCTTGAGGTAGGTGTAATCGGGGATGACGTAGTCTACGCCCGGGAGATTGGCTTCCGGGAAACGGACCCCGGCATCCAAAAGGATGATGGAATGGTCGTTTTCGATGCAATAGGTGTTTTTCCCGACTTCCCCTAGGCCGCCGAGAGCGTAAATTGAAACAGGTGATTGATACATTTGATAATTGCCCGGCAAAAGCCAAGGTCCTCCTCTTTCTATTCGAAACGGATGTCGGAGTTAATATATCCATTCCCGCCCCTTCTGTCTAATCAAAATTTCATGAAAGCCTTTTCTTTTTAAACCGCATTGATGCGGAGCTGGCTTCCCAAAAGAAAACCCCTGCAAAGAGGGGTTAGCAAACGTAGGCGCCGGGGATGGTTTTAAAGGGGTCCATTCTATCGATTCGGTCATAGAAGAGGATGCCGTCCAAATGATCGATTTCGTGCTGAAGGACGATGGCGTCGTATCCTCTTGCCACGATTACGATGTTCTTTTTTTGCTTCGCCTCATACGCCTCGACGGTGATTTTGTAATGCCGGATGACGTGGCCTTGGTGCTCTTGGTCGACGGAGAGGCAGCCTTCCCCGGAATCGAGGTAGGCTTTTCTGACAGAAGTGGTGGTGATTTTCGGATTAACGAGTTGATATTCCGTCTTTCCCTCGATCTTTCCGTCTTCTCCATAGATGGGGTAGGAAATGACGAGCATTCTGAGGTTGGCCCCCACCTGTGGGGCGGCGAGCCCGACGCCTTCTCTGGCCTCGGGGTGGCGTTTTCTGAATTCGGGGTCTTGGGTGGAAAGCAAATAATCGAGCATCTCATCGATGAGGGTTTGCTCTTTTTGGGGAAGGGGGCAAGGGACTTCTTTGCAACGTTCCCTCAAACTTTTGGCTGGGTCTTTAACGATTTTCAACATGGTGATGGGATTATACCACCTTGCCCTGTCTTCGTTTTAAAATAAGCTCGCTATGAACGAAAAGACAGCAAACTCCTTGGCCACTTTGGCCAATGCCATAGAAAACGACCCTCGAATGGTTGAACTCAAGAAGGCGGAGAAGTTTCTTAACGAAGATCCCAGAGCCCAAGAGCTTTCTAAGAAAAAGGATGAGCTCACGGAGGCGTTTGAGGAGGCCCGTTTCCATTTTGGGGAGGAGTCTGCGCAAGCGAAAGAAGCGTGGCGTTCCCTATACCTTATTAAAAAAGAGCTCGATGAGCTTCCTTCTGGCGTCGCTTATAGGAAAGCCTATGCCCCGATGGCGATGCTGTTTCGACAAATGGACGCCATCCTTTTCGACGCTTTCAGGGACGAAAGCGAATGCGGAGGCAAAATATGATCAAGATCATCGGAGGCACATACCGTTCTCGAGTCATTAAAACTCCGGAAGAGGGGACTTTGCCTACGAAGAACATGGTCCGCGGAGCGATGGTCTCGAGCTTGGGCGACCGCATCAAAAACGCGCGCGTTCTTGATCTTTTCGCCGGAAGCGGGGCCCTTGGCATCGAAGCCCTTTCCCACGGGGCCTCAAGCTGCTTGTTCGTGGACAAAAACCCAAAAGCCGCTGCAATCGTAAAAGAAAATCTAGCATCTTTGAAGGAAACTCGCGGCGAGGTTTGGGCTTTAGATTACACCTCGGCCCTATCAAAAATCAAAGAAGAAGGCCGGCTCTTTGACGTTGTCTTCCTTGATCCTCCTTACGCGATGAAGGAATCCTATCAAAACGCCGTTGATTTCCTCTTAGAGAATTCCCTTTGCAGCGAGGATGCGTGCTTCATCCTCGAATACGAGGGAAATATCCCATTTGAAAGCGATATGCCATTTAAAAGAGAATACAAATACGGGAAGACCAAAGTGCTTGCCTTGAGGAGGTCTTTATGAAAATTGCCGTTTATCCAGGCTCATTCGATCCTATAACCAATGGCCATTTGGGAATTTTGAAGAGGTCTCTAACCGTCTTCGACGAAGTCATTCTCCTTTTGGCCACCAACGGGGCTAAGAAAGGGCGGTTTAGCCAAGAAGAAAGGTTGGAGATGATGAGGGAAGCGGTCAAAGACATCCCAGGCGTTAAAGTGGATTGTTACGATGGACTGACCGTCAACTATTGTGAAAGTCACGGTGCGAAAGCTATTATTCGTGGACTGAGGGCGGTAACGGACTTCGAATACGAATTCCAGCTTTCAGCGGTCAATCGTTTTCTGAACCCCAAAGTTGAGATGGTCTTTTTCATGGCTCCTGGCACGACGACCTTCGTTTCTTCTAGCGTCGTTGATGAGCTTGTCAGGAACGGGGCGGACATCTCCGCGCTTGTTCCTCCTTGCGTTGTCGAGGCCTACAAGAAGAAAAGCCGTTGAATCCGATTTAAAAGCTGAGCCGAGCTGGACTCGGCTTTTTTTCTTCGCCGGAACAAAGCAAAAAGAAAAGGCCGAATGACTCGGCCTTTGGGTTTGCTTTGCTCAAGCTTGGTTATAAACGGAGCAGAAGGGGTTGGAGGTGTCGCTGGTAGTGTGATTCCACATCTGCCAAAGCAACGTGGCTTTGTCGTAAGCGGTGCTTCCGGAAACCCCGAAGAGGATTTCGGAGACGCCGACGCGTCCAAGGTTGAACGCCTCTTCGCTGAAGTCGACGAGGATGACGGTCGGTTTCACGAAACTGCTGGAATCGAATTTGGTCCCGGCTTCGGTGAAGTTGTCATAATTGCTAGAAGAGGAGAGGTTGGCGTTCTTCTTGTAGGGGCAGGTATCGAAGCGAGCGCCCGCATCGTTGAAGAAGCCGATGTCGTCAAATTTAACGAGGTAGCGGTTGAACGCCACTTTGTCGGCATCGACGGTGTAATCCGAATCGTTGGTGGAATCTTCGTCGGTGTAAATGGTCGAGAAGGCGAAGGCGCGACCGTCAGCGGGGACGTAGCGGGATCCGACGCCCCCCCAGTTGTTCTGAAGGTTCTCGAAGCCTTCTTGGACTTCGTTGCAAGACTCATTGTCTTTGGCAACGTAGACCAAGTAGAATTTTTCCCCACCGGCGCGATCGATGATGGGCTTATATTCTGTGTCGGCGTTGAACGCGGCCTTGAATTCGTCGTAAGTCGAATATTCTTTTTGGTCAGCGAAGTTGGACCATTTCAGCAAGGCGTAGGTAAGCTTGTCGGCTTCGCTGCTGATATCTTTGGAATCGCTGGTTTCGCCTTCAAGGGTTTTCTTTTGTGCCATGTAGTAGGCCGTGGAAGTGCCAACGCCGAAGGATTGGACCCAGGAAGTGGCTTTGGGGATTGAGAATATGACGGCGAATATTGCGCCGACGATCAATAGCGGCTGGACCCAAGCGGTTTCGCGAATCCAACGCCACAATTTGGTGAAGGATGCGCCGATACTTTTTAAGATGTTCATAGAATGCGGAAGCCTCCGAAAAAACGCAGTCCTGTAAGACAGCGGGTTAATAATATCATCGACCCCATGACTGGGCAATAAAGACTTACCATAGGTAAGACGTTTGTTTTGACCTTATTTCATTTACTTAGTCTCAATTTTTGTTTTCTTTGGTCCAACTCCCTCAAATGACGGCTCCGCGCCTCTTCTTTATATTTTCTTGAAAGTCTATAATCCCATCGCTATGACAAACCGCAGGTCCTTAAAAGAACGCTACGAAGACTTCATGTATGACCACGTCCCCTTGAAGTGGATCGTGGAAAACGGATGGGTGCTTTTGGTCAATTTCCTTTCCGCCTTAGTCCTTGCCTTGGGCTTTAAATGCTTTTTGGCTCCTTCTTTTGCATCGACGTCGACTCGTTTGGCTTCGGGCGGAATGACCGGTATTGCCCAAAACGTCATTTTGATCATCGATTTGTTCACCGACAATTGGGGTGATGCCCATTATGACCTCCTTTATGGAATTCTCTATTTCGCTTTGAACATCCCTATCTTTATTTTGGCTTTCTTTGGAATCGGGAAACGTTTCGGCATCTACACGATAGTCAACGTTGTCTTTGTCTCCCTCATCACCAATTTCTTCGACTTCCCCGGGCTCAATTCCTTCATCGACTCCGTTGCTGTTTACGTCAACGACCATGGAGGGATGGTTGCCAGGGCTCTCTTCGCCGGGGTGTGCACGGGCTTAAGCAGCGCGCTTGCCTATAAAGTTGACTGCAGCGGTGGCGGAATAGACGTTATTGCCTATTATATCGCCATCAAAAAATCAACTTTGGTTGGTAAATACTCCACGATACTTAACTTCGTCAACATCGCTCTCTATGCCTTCCTTTCCATGTTCCATGGCGTCACTGCCGCGGACGCTTGGGGAAAACTTCTCTTCTCGGTTATCTATCTCTTTGTCGTTATGCTCGTCGTCGACCTCATTAATGTCAGAAATAAAAAAATGGAGTTGGAGGTTATCACCGAAAACCCTGACCTGGGCGAATATATCATCTCCAATATCCCCCATGGCGCAACAGTGATTAAAGGGCAGGGCGTTTATTCTGGAAAAGATAAGTTCGTCATTAAAGTTGTCTTGTCTTCATATGAGGTGAAAAACGCGGTGAAGATGATTCAACTAGCAGAACCAAATGCCTTCATCAAGGTCAGCGAGCTCAAACAGGTTTTCGGCAAATTCTTCTTGCCGCCTATCCGCTGATTTTATAAGTGCCGCTTATTTTTAAAGGGATTTTGCGAACCTTTTTATATCTTTGTTGGTCTTTTGCGTTCAAATAGCCCTTAATAGCCCATCTATTTCGAATGCTTCTACGCTTTTGTAGTCTTGTATAAGTCTTAAATTGTTTTATCCTTTTCGTAGCAGAGAAGCTGCTTGTAGATTGAAGGTTAGGCGATGGATCTATCTCAGTTTGTTGAATATAACTTTCCGCCTTTCGTTGGTGTGGTCTTTCAACTGTTGCTATTGATCTTCAACACAAGCTTTTCGAAAGAAGAACGCAAAGTTTTCTGGATTACGCTTGCTTTGGAGATTTTTGAGCTTGTCACCTACAACCTTGAAATTTATTTCTCTACGCTGTCTGAACCGACTGTATGGCGAGTTCTTTTGTCCGTAGCAGGATACATAACGCGCCCCGCTTTGATTTACCCCTTCATTGTCCTCCTCCGTTCCGATTCCAGTATGAAATGGGGGAAACTCAAATATTTGGATCTTTTGCCTTTGGCCGTTACGGTTGTTGTGCAAATGTTCGCCTTTGGCACACATTGGGTCTTTTGGTACGATGCGACCAATATCTTCCATCGCGGCCCTTTGGGCTATGTGTCCCACGCGGTGACCATTTTCTATTTGTTGGAAGCCTCTCTCCAAGTCTTTCTTACTAAGAAATACAATCGCAAAGTGAACATTCCGATGATTACCGCCGTTTTGCTCTATGTCATTTTGGCGATGGTTTTCGAAAGCACGCTCAATATCCGTTCTTTGGGGATTAGCTCAGGTGTTTTCTCCATTGTCTTCTTCATGTTCTCTTTGCAATCGAATTACCTAAGCTCATTAAGCAAAAAACTGCAAAATCTCAGTGAAATCGATTACCTTTCCAATTTGTTTAATCGTTATGCCGGCGAAAAGCGCATCAATGATTCGCTAGGCGAAAAACATTGCGGAGTTTTCTGCATCATCGACATCGATCGCTTCAAAAGCGTGAACGATACCTATGGGCACGCCGCTGGCGATGGGGCCATCGTCGGCGTTGCCAAAGCGATTAAAGAATCTTTTGGAGAGAAAAATGTTGCTATGCGTTTGGGCGGGGATGAATTCGCTGTATTTTGCCCTGACTTCTCAAGCGAGAATGAAATCAAGCCTTTTATCGATTCGCTCATTTCCAATCTTCAAAAAGTCGTTTTACCCGCTGACCCGAATTATCGCGTTACAGTCTCTCTTGGCCTTGCGGTGGCAAATGGAAAACTACGTTCCTTCGACGACCTCTATCGCTTCGCCGATGCGAAGCTTTACGTTGCGAAAAAATCAAATCGCTAAGACTTACACAGAAATTCTTCGACGGTTTTGTTCAATCCTTGATAATAAAGGTTTGGGTTTTTATGCTCTGCCCTTAAGCAGGCATGGCCAAAGCGTCACATACCTTTTAGTCAATCCTTAATTAAGAAAGCTAAAAAAGTTAGGAAACGTGTAAATTCCATCTTGATAAGCAATATTCGAATCCGCAAGTTTGACGCCGAATGAAACGTTCGGGTATTAATCTAAAGCAAGGTTCGCAATGATTTGGAATACCACTCTTTGACTTTGCTTCTACCATAATGACTCTGCTATTTGCCGTAACAAAAGGGCGTTTGTGAACCGGGTAAATTAAATCTTGCACGTTTTTAGAGCGAATAGCTGATTTCCTTCGGTCGTTTTTAGAGCCTATTATTGTTCGTTAATAGGAAATACCAATTGAATCGGCCGGTGTTCTGCTGCGACCTCTAAAATGGAAGAAACAATTCGATGGTTTCTTGAGCATAGCAGGTATGTGAAGAGTAAGGTAAGGGAAAGGGCTGAGCAAAGCCGACACATCTTCTTTCTTCCGCATCTCTTGTTCCACTTATATGATGACTGGGTGCGCTCATGATAAGAACGAGGGGTTGATTTTGAACGGCAACGACGAAATTGTGGCAGTTGCCGGCTATGAAATTGGGGAATCGCTTGGCGTGGAAGAACGGCTTCACGCTGTGGTTTGGCATGAATGGCCCTAGCGAATTTTAAGCTACTGTTGGCTATGACCCTTTAGTCTGCGATGAACCTGTGTGGCAACTTAAAAAACTGCTTGCTTCCGAAGCGACCTACTAAAAGCTGAAAAGCGGGTAAGCATCGTGGCAATAGGTCTTGTTTTTCGCAGCGAAAACGTGCAAATCTGAAGGATTTTATTCCCTGATTCTTTTTTACATTATTGGTTTTGATGCTTGGGAACCTATACGAAAAAACCACCTTTATCGGTGGCGCTTCATTTCGATTATAGATTCATCAATTAATTGATCGCCCGATTTTATCGTGGTTGCGAACATCAATTTGATTGAGTGAGCCGTTTACGCAAAAGGAATTGGCGGAGGAATGGGGATTCGAACCCCAGCTGGAGCGTGGCCCCACTATCAGTTTTCGAAACTGACCCCTTCGACCGCTTGGGTATTCCTCCGCGACGGGGGTTATCATATCACCCTAAAGCGTCTTTGAGCAATGGCCTTTCTTGAGGGATGTACCACTAGGTGGTACACTTTCCCCTATGTTAGAAAAAGTTTTGGAGTTCATTACCACCCATTGGCCGATGCTTACGACCCTTCTGGTCATTTTCTTCGGTGTTTTGTTCCTCGTAATCACTTTCATCCTCGACGCTAAAAGCGATAAGAAATACGACGAATTGATTTCTGATCAAAGAAATTCCGTTCGTATTTTCGTGCTGAATTTGGGCAAGGATCTCGTCACTTATTTCAACGTCAGCACCCCATCGAAAAGAAAACAGGAGACGGTGGAGGAGTTCTATCACCATTTCCCCTCTTCTGAGCAGAAGAAGATTATGAATTGGATCGATGCTTTGATGGATCCAAACTCCGAGCCTAGCGATTTTCTTGAAATCGATGTCAGCGACAACTCCGACAAAAAGCAGTATTTCTCGATGCTTCAAGTTGAGGCGGTGGATAAGAAGCTCCAGACCATTCATCTTCAGTCTTATCTTTTCAAATACATGGCTTCTTCGAAGATGAGCTCGAGCGGGGTGAACTACCACGGTTTATCAACGATCAAAGACTTTTCCAAGGCCTTTGATGCAAAAGGAAAGAAAAAGGGCGTCAGCGCGGTATTCCGCTTCCAATATAAGAAAACCCAAAACAAAGAAAGGGAGATCGACCCCCTTGTCTTCACTCAGCTGAAAAACGTTCTTTCTTCCTTGGCGGGCAAAGGGTCCTTCTTGATCGCTTGCTCCGGGAACGAGCTTTTGGTCGCGGATATGAGCATCAGCGAGCAAGCCAAATGCCAGTTCTTAGTCAGCAAAGGCATGGCGTTGGTGAACCGTTTCTTGTCCATTAACGCCTTATCTTCTCAGATTGAATGCAGGTGCGGAGCCATTGAGCACAATCAGTTTTCCGGCGACACCGATGCTTTGATTGCGGCCGTCCGCAAGATGGCCGAAATCGCCTATGAAGAGAATCAGCAAGTCGTTTGGTACGAAAAAGGAAAAGAAAATAAAATCATCACCGACGATTCCAAATACCGCAGCGAAGTGGAAAGGATCATTAATGAGAAGAAACTTTCCTACTCTTTCCGCTTGATCTATTCGGTGGACAAAGGAAAATCCATCGGGTATTTCGGCAAAGTTGAACCCAAAGACACCTATTTCGAAACCATGGCTGAGCTGAAGGATTATGCGACTAAAATCCAAAGCGACAAAGAACTTTTCTTGACCGTTGTCAAAAACATGGTCCCCGTCTTTGTTAGCATGCGTCATTCACCTGACGAAAAGCTCTTCTTCCCGATCCGCGTAGAGGAAAAGACGTTCCTTCTATCGGTATTCTCGAGGGTGGGTAAAGCCAAAGAGGCCAACCTCGTCTTAGTTTTTGATGAAGGCGACGTCAGGGCTCACATGGATCCCGGGAACCCCGATTCCATCGCTTCTGATATTACCTCGATAAAAGCGAAAGGATTTGAAGTTGCGCTCAATCTCGATAAAGCAGAGCTCTCCCTTCCTACTTCTTCCTATGGCGTGTTCGATTACTTCATCTGTTCCTTCGGAAATTCCGGCTCTGGAGCGGAGGTGGACCAAAGGATCCGCGCCAAACTCCACACTTTGGTCGAAAAGCTTCTCAAGTACCAGAAGCCAATCATCGCCAATGACGTCCAAGGCTGGGGGCCGATTGAGATATTGGTTCGCTCTGGCTTGCGTTACATCTCTTCCAACGACTTTTCGCCTTATGAGGCAATGATCGTCTCTTCTTTGCCTCCGAAATCGGTGCGAAGAGTCAATGACATGAAAAAGTAGTAAACTACCCAACGTTCTTAGAAAGGCAACCAAAAAATGGCTAACAACAAGAAAAACGACGCCATCACCTCCCGTGATGTCGATTTCGCCCAATGGTACACCGATGTCTGCCGCAAGGCGGAATTAATGGATTATTCCTCCGTGAAGGGCTTCATCGATTACCTTCCCTATTCCTATGCGATGTGGGAGGAGATTCAAAACTATCTCAACAGGCGTTTCAAGGAAACGCTTCACTCTAGCAACGTCTATTTGCCCACCGTCATCCCTTCTTCTTTGTTCAACAAGGAAAAGGAGCACGTTGAAGGATTCGCCCCGGAGACCTTGGTCGCGACTTTTGGGGGAGGCAAGAAACTTGACGATCCCCTCGTTATCCGCCCGACATCCGAAATCCTTTTCAGCGATTTGTATAAGCGACTCGTCTCCTCTTACCGCGATCTTCCAAAATGCTACAACCAGTGGTGCTCCGTCGTCAGGTGGGAGAAAACGACTCGCCCCTTCCTCCGCGGTTCCGAATTCCTTTGGCAAGAAGGCCATTGCTTGTTTGAGACCAAAGAAGAAGCCGTTCAAAACGCCTTTGACGCGAGGCAGGTCTACGAAGATCTTGGTCGTGAATTGCTCGCTATCCCCTTCTTAACTGGAGAAAAAACCGAACATGAGCGCTTTGCTGGCGCGGTCAGCACCTATACCGTGGAAGCCCTCATGCACGATGGAAAAACCTTGCAAAGCGGCACCAGCCATTATCTTGGGCAGGGTTTTGCAGAAGCCTTCGGCGTTTCTTATCTTGGCAGGGACAACAAACTGGAGGCCCCTCACCAAACCTCTTGGGGCGCTTCCACCCGTCTCATTGGCGCCGTCATCATGGTTCACGGCGATGACAACGGCTTAGTTTTGCCTCCTAGAATCGCTCCGATTCAGGTCGTCATCGTGCCGATTCGCATGCAGACCCCTGGCGTTTTGGAAGCCGCCGAGGCTATCGAAAAGAGCTTAAAAGAAAAAGGCGTCCGCGTTTATTTGGACAAAGACGACTCCAAGACCCCAGGATGGAAATTCGCTCAATACGAGATGAAAGGCGTGCCTCTTCGCATCGAAGTTGGGCCTCGCGATCTTGAAAGGGGCGAGGCTGTGTTGACCCGCAGGGTCGACGGGGTCAAGCAAGTCGCAAAAATCGAAGCTATCGAAGAGGAAATCCCGGGCGTGTTGGAGGAAATCCACGAAGCCATGTACCAAAAGGCGAAAGCCAATTTGGATAATCATATCTTCGAAGTCAGCTCCGTTGAGGAACTTAAGAAGACGCTGGATGAGAATGGCGGGTTCGCCAAGATGGATTTCTGCGGCGATCCGGAATGCGAGGATCACCTCAAGGAAATCACCGGCGGGATATCCACCCGCTGCATCGCTTCCAAAGAAGTTAAACCCGGCAGCAAATGCCCTTGCTGCGGCAAAGACGCGACGATGTCGGTTTATTTCGGGAAAGCCTATTGATTTGCTGTTAAGCCTGGCGAAAGCCGGGCTTTTTATATGTGCAGCGTGTCTCCTTCTTTTCCCAATAGCTGGGTGCAGTTTCTCTCGGCAATGAAGTTAAGGTGGTCGCCGCAGCGTTCCAAATTTCCCACAAGATTAATGAAAATATTGGAGTTTTGCGGCTTGCATTGACCATTCTCAAGTCTTTCTAGGTGCCCTTTAACCAACTGGGTCCTTAACTCATCAATCTCGTCTTCTAACGATTTAACGTTATTCAAAGACGATAAATCGGGGCGATCGATCAAGGCTGAGACGGTGACGAACATTTTGTTGATTTTGCTTTGCATTTGCTTAAGGCCCTCTTCCACGGTCGGGGAGAATTCCAAACCCTCATCAACTTCGTGAGCCGTATACTTCGCTATATTGTCCGCGACTTCCGTTAGACGCACGACGTCAGCGATGTCTAGCTGCATTTTGGAGATTCTCTCGCTGGACTCTTCCAAAACCCCTTTTGCCGAAATGGAGGCTAAGAAGGAGGAAAGTTCTTTTGACATTTTTAGGACTTTCTTTTCGCTTTCTTTTATCTGCTCGTCTTTCGATTTGTCCTTGGAGAAGAACGCCGATAAAGAATCGTTGAGGTCAGCCAGGGATTGGTTGGCCATCAAATGGTAGAAGGAGATGGCTTGGGACAAAGCGAGTTCCGGGGCGTCGAGGAAGCGGGGGTCAAGCAAATCATTGCTTTTCTCCTCCCCCTTGTCTTTGACCATTTTGTTCGCCAAAAACACAAACCCTTTAGCAAAAGGAAGGAATAAGGCGGTGCACACCACGTTGAAAAACGTGTGGAACATGGCGATTTGAACGGCGGGATTGCCGGGGAAGAGCTTGGCGAACGTGCTTTCCATAGCGCTTGGCCAGCACACCAAGACGATAAAGAACAGCACGCTTCCGAAAACGTTGAAAAGCAAATGGATGACCGCGGCCCTTTTTCCGTTGGATGTGGAACCAATTGAAGAAAGCAGGGCCGTCGCGCAGGAGCCGATGTTGGAACCCAAAATCAAATAAAGGACCCCGTTTCCGCTTCCTCCGATGACCGCTCCGGCCATAGCCATCGCAAGGACTATGGAGGTCACCGCGCTAGAGGACTGAGCCAAAGCCGTGAGCAAGATGCCGATGAGCAGCAATAGAAAGGGGTTGGTTAATGAGGTCAGGAAGGAGGTCAGGCTTTCGTTGGTTAAGAAGAGGGTTTGAAGATTGCTCGTCATCGTTTCTAATCCCAAAAACAAAAGGCCCAAGCCAGCGATAAAGTCCCCGGATAGGCCGATTTTCGGGTGTTTTTTCTGAAACACCATCTTCAAAATAACCCCGAGAAGGGTAAAGGCGATGATGATTTGAGTTAAAGGGAAGGAAGAGGAACTTAATCCTCCCAAGGCGACGATTTGAGCGGTGATGGTCGTTCCGATATTGGCGCCCATGATATAAGTCGTGGCTTGCAAAAGAGTCATGGCCCCCGCGTTTACAAAGCCGACGACCATGACGGTTGTGGCTCCGCTAGATTGCATGATCATTGTGGCCAAAGTCCCAATGCCAACGCCGGCAAAGCGCGAATTAGCCGTCTTGGCGAACAGCTTCCGCAAGCCCGATGTGGCAAGCTTTTCGGTTGAAGACTGAAGCATATTCATGCCAATGAATAATGCCCCAAGGCCTCCTAGCATCAAAAGAATCGGAATCCATATCGGCGTCGTCTCTGACTCGGCTAGAGCCATCACGGTGAAGTGTCTCATGGTTTTTTGGGTTAAATGTCTTTCAATTTATCATAGGGTAGTAATCCGTGACTGTGTAAAAGAAAGCGCTACCCACTTTACGAAAGGTTTACCTTTGGGTTCTCCATGAGGCGAGACGCCCGATGGATGGAGCAAAAATTGTATCTACCATTGCTTTCCCCTTTGTTGTATAGTTTTCCACGCGGAGGCGTACCCAAGAGGCCGAAGGGGGCAGGTTGCTAACCTGTTAGATCGGTGTATGCCGGTGCTCGAGTTCGAATCTCGACGCCTCCGCCATTAAGGAAACTTAGGGCTGATATTAAGTATCAGTCCTTTTTTTCTTTTTTTCGGCAACATAAGAAGCTTCAATATGCTTTTAATGCTTATTTATGTCTATTGACAACAAGAAGCATCCGAAATTTGTATAAATGAAAAACCGCCGGCGAGATGCTTGAATTCGCATTTAGTGCGGCGGCCAGGGGCGTGGAGGCGGTGAGCGCCGTGTTCTCCAACGCTTTAGTATGGACCCAGCAATCAGAAAAGTTCGAGATTGGAGTGCAATCGTTGATTTGGTGGCCGAGCCTATATTTGGAAATGGCGGAAATCTGCGTTTACATAGAAATTAAGACAATCCCTTTTCCGAATTTATATCGCGACGAAACGGCACAAAACCTGATGGAATAAATCGACTATGACTTTTCAGGGTTGGAAAAACAAGCTGAAAAAACGATGTATCGTTTTGGGTTTTTGGAAGTTGCTATGAGGCAAAATGACCTTGCTTGCGAAATAAATGATTATTTGAAAGCACACCCTAATGCTGTGGTAGTGAATCTTGGATGCGGGTTAGATGATACAGGGATGAAGTGCGATAATGGCACGTGTAAAATTTACAATCTCGATTTTGCCGATGTGATTAATGTTCGCAATAAACTCTTGCCAGTAGGCGAACGCGAAGAAAATATCGCTTGCGACCTTAATAACACAGAGCGGTTTGCCAAAATAGACGCGTCTGCTGGGGCGGTGTTCTTTGCTTCCGGCGTGTTTTATTACTTTTTGACCGAGCAATTAAAAGAACTGTTTAGAAAGATGGCGGAAGCTTTTCCCGATGGGAAACTTGTGTTCGATGGAGCGAACAAAAAGGCTGGAAAATTGCTTCGCAAAACGTGGCTTAAAATCGCCAAAATAAAAGATGCTGGCGCCTTTTTCGCTGTTTCAAATGCGATAAAAGAAATCACTTCATGGAGCGATAAAATAAGTGTTTCTAGCAGTGGTTATATGCTTGGTTATAGCGATTTGGAAGATCCCTCCGTCAGCAGTTTCTTCAGGTTTTTAGCAAAGCTTGGCGACGGATTTATGAAGATGCAGATTGTGAGAATAGATTTTAAAAACGCGTGAATAAGAAATAACTGGTATTCGGGCCGAAACTTTGCGGCGCGAATCTCGCATGCTTGAACTCAGATACCATCAATGGAATTAAAAAGCGGAGTTTGAGATAAATAAGAATAGAACAGGCGTTTCCTAAAACAGGCGATTTCTTGCGTTTTTGAGGGCGTGAAATCTATTAGATGTTTTGTTTCTGGTTGCCCAAAACCCCGAACCGGGCTTCCGGTTCTTTTTTATTCTTTTGTTTGGGAGTCCCCGTTTGGCTTTAGCCGTTGCCTTTTGTCATGCTCGATTTTCTTTTTTCCGTCATTGAAGTTAACTTTAATTGTTTTGCTTTTTTCGCGAAGGCACAATAAGGATGGATTTTTGGCTTATCCATAAGGAGATAACAATGAAACCATTGGAAGCGAAATATAAGGCCCTCCCTTTCTGGAGTTGGAACGACGATCTCGATCCGGAGACACTTAAGAAACAGATTGCTTGGATGAACGATAACGGCATTGGCGGTTTCTTCATGCATGCTAGGGGAGGATTGAAAACCCCGTATCTCGGACAAAAATGGTTTGAGTGCATCGATGCTTGCGTTGAAGAGGCCAATGAGTTGGGCATGGAAGCTTATGCCTATGATGAGAACGGTTGGCCAAGCGGCTTTGCCGGTGGAAAACTTCTTGAAGACGTGGACAACTGCGATCGCTACCTCGAATATTCCTATGGTCCTTATGACGAAAAAGCTTTGGTTAGCTATGACTATAAAGGCGAAAGCTTGATTCGGGTTGATTCGGGCGAAGATGTTCTTAATGTCTATAAGAGGATTTCCAATTCAACGGTCGATATCTGCAATAAGGAAGTAGTGGGGAAATTCATCGCTTTGACCCATGAGCAGTATCGGAAAAATGATAAGGGCGGCTTGAAGGGCTTTTTCACCGATGAGCCTCAGTATTATCGTTGGGGCCATCCTTACACCGAATGTCTCCCTGGGTATTTCAAGGAACGTTACGGTCAAGATATCCTCGACGGGCTTGGATTGATGTTCGTTGAAAAAGAAGGCTACCGCCAGTTCCGTTACCGTTATTGGCTGGCGATGCAAGATTTGATGCTTAATTCCTTCGGGCGCCAAATTTATGAATGGTGTGACGACAAAGGATATCGCTTGACCGGGCATTACGTTGAAGAAACTTCCCTCAGCGGGCAAATGTGGTGCTGCGGCGGCATTATGCCGTTTTACGAATTCGAGCATATTCCCGGAGTCGATTGGCTCGGTAGAGGCTGCCCAGATGTGATGTCCCCTAAGCAAGTGGGGTCGGTTGCTAGCCAATTGGGCAAGGAACAAGTCATCACGGAAGTCTTCTCTTGCTCGGGCTGGGACGTTTCCCCGATTGAATTGAAGCGCAACGGCCAAGCGCTTTATTGGGGTGGGGTCAATTTGATCTGCCACCATCTTTTGCCATATGCGGAGCACGGCCAAAGAAAAAGAGACTATCCCGCCCATTACACGCCTTTGAATGGCTGGGTTAAGAAGAGATTTGGCGAGTTCAACGACTATTTCTCCTATTTGGGACGTTTCTTGTCTCAAAGCGAAGAAAATCCGCAAATCGCCGTTATTCAACCTGTCCGCAGCGTATATTTTGATTACAAGAGGATGCTTCAAGACGATTATCTTGGAACCAAAGACATCGCCCTTCCGCTTGCTCAAACCATTGAAAAGCTCACTGCGATGCACGTGAATTGGCATTTCCTTGATGAGACGTTACTAGAAAAACATGGCTTCGTCGAAAACGGCAAAATCGGCTGTGGGAAAAAAGCCTATTCGATTCTTGTCCTTCCTAAGATGCTCACCCTCGGCAAAAAGACCGCGGAGTTTATTGACGAATTCGTGTCTTCTGGCGGTAAGTTGTGCCTTCCCTTCGGGGTCCCCGCTTACTTAGAAGGCGAACCCCATGACTTCTCCTATTGGAAAGAAAACGTCGCTTTAGATAGCTTAAGCGACATCGATGGCTTCACCTCGAACGAAAGCTCTGATTACCGGGTTTCTTCTCGACTTGACGCCCAAGGGGAAGAATATCTATTCATCGTAAATACTTCCGAAAAAGAAGTGGACGTCTCGCTTTCGAAGCAAGGCGCCCATAGTTGCTTGTTTTACGATGTGACAAAGGATATGCTCACCCCCTCTCCTTTGAATTTCAAACTTGAAAAAGGAGGGGCGAGAATCGTTTATTTTAACGAAAAAGAAGCTCTTCCCAAGAAAGTCTTGGAGACGATTTCTCTGCCGTCTTCCTTCCATATCGCCAAACCGCTAGACAATTTCCTAACTCTAGATGACCTTTCCTATTCCTTAGATGGGGAAACTTATTCTAGCGTGATGTTCCACATGAACGCCTTTTCGGAGCTCCTTAAGAGAAGATATAAGGGGCGTCTATTCCTAAAATACGTTTTTGAAGTTCAGTCTCTCCTCCCTTCTTGCCAACTGGAAATAGAGAACGAGCGTCTCTATAGCGTCAAGCTCAATGGCGTTGAACTGAAGAAAACGGGCGTGTCCTCCTATGAAAAAGACTTGCTTGTTTACGATGCCTCTCCCGCTATGAAGATCGGCCATAACGAAGTGGTTGTGGAGATGGATTATTGGCAGGACGAAAAAGTGTATTTCGCCTTGTTTGGTGAAAACGTCCAAGAAAGCTTGAGGAACTGCTTGGTTTACGATAGCAACATTGAGCCTATTTACCTTAAGGGCGAGTTCGGCGTCTATGGGTCTTTCCGAAAAGGGGAAGATGTCCTTTTGGGAGAAAAATTCTACATCGGACAGCAAAAACGCGATGTTTCTTCTTTGATTGAGGATGGCTATCCCTTCTTCCACGGGGACGTTGAGCTTGAAGGGACTTTGCGTGTCGATAGCAATGAAAAAGAGCTTGTCGTTGACGATAGATTCAGCCTCATTGAGCTTTATGTGAACTCCAAAAAAGTTGAGGCGAACATGTTTGATTATCGCTTTGATCTCAGCCAATATCTCCACGTCGGCGACAACGATGTCAAAGTGGTTTTGACCGTTTCTCCACGCAACTGCATGGGCCCGCACCACACCGGCGATAGCGATGCCAAATTCGTTGGTCCGTTCACCTTCGAAAGCTCCACCGATTGCAACGTTTATAGCTTTGTGAAAACCATTATTTGATTGAGAGCTTTTTAAAAACTAAGCTTTGCCGTAGCATTGAGCAAATGCCTTTTACTTTCCCTTTTTTAAGGATTAGAATCCTTGTCCATGAGCGAACCTATTAAGAAAAAACTTTTTGTCATCGTCCCTTTCATGGCTTTTTATGTCTTGTTTTCATTTTTGCCTTTGCAGCCTTGGCTCGGGGAATGGCCTTTTTTGATTCTTCGCTTCATTTGCTTTACGCTTTGCTCTGGGCTGCTCGTTTTCTTCAAAAACCATTACCATTGGTCCATCGATCATCCGAATAAGGAACTTCGCTACACCTTCCTTTTCCCTTTGACGATTTTCTGCTTCATCAATTTCTTTTCCGTTCCCTTCTTCAAATTTAAACTGAGCATTGAGGCTGAGGATATTGGCCTGATGTTCATGGAAAGCGCGACGGATTTCTCCGCCTCGGTGTTCGAAGACGTTCTGTTCGTTAATTTGCTCATTGGATTGGTCCTCGATTTGGTAGATTGGAAATACAAGAGGTCTTTCTCGGTGCTGCTTAGCGCTACGCTTCTCACCGCTGCGCATTCCTACACTTTCCTATACCCTGGCGAATTCCCCGCTTCGGACCCTTTACAAGTTGCCTGCGTGCAAGAGGCTTTCATCTTCTTGATCACCGCGGGGTGCGGCTACCTTTCGATGTTCTTTGATTCCGCGGTCATCCCAGTCGCCTTCCATTTCCTTTATAACGTCTGTAATCACATCCTTTTCTATCATTTCTACGATTTGGTCGTTTCTTGGGAATACATCCTGTTTGTGGCGATTTTCGCTTTCTTCGGCGTTTCTTATTTCATCGCCTTGTGGCATATGTCCGAACATGAGGTTTATCGGGACAAGAAAAAAGCCTCGGGCGGATCCGAGGCCCGATAGAGGAAACTGCTTAATCTTCCTTTTTTGGCAGGGCCGCTTCGATTTTGGCGATGAGGTCTTTTTCCGCGAGCGAGCAGGTTTCCAAAATCGTCCCCTCAAAGACTTTGGCGCTGGATTTGCCGTGTGTCTTCACGACTAGTTTTTTCGTGCCTAGTAGCGGGGCGCAAGCTTTTTTGGCAGCTTTGAACGGGGCTAAAGCCTGTTTGATTCCGCCGACTTGGAAAAGGGCTCCAAGAGCCTCAAAGAAAATTCCGATTTTCCTGAAGAAGTTCCCTGCGACGGCGTTCTTCAGCAAATCTTTAACGAAATAGCACCCGCCTTCAGTTCCCTTTAGGAAGACGTTCCCGGCAAAGCCGTCGCAAACGACGATGTCGGTGGTGCCGTCAAGGACGTGGTCACCCTCTATGTTGCCGATGAAATTAAGGTTGCTGTTTTTCAAAAGGGCAAAAGCTTCTTTGCTTAATTCATCGCCCTTCCCCTCTTCCGAACCAACATTTAGAAGGGATATGCGGGGTTTTTCATAACCGATGCATTGGAGATAAACGCTGGCCATGAGTCCGAATTGATAAAGGTATTGGGGCTTGCAGTCCATGTTGGCCCCTGAATCAATTAGGCGGACTGAGGAATTGTTTTTCGTGGGGAGGCTAGACAATAGCGCGGGGCGCTCGATGCCGGGAATGCGACCTAACCTTAAGACGGCTCCAGTTAGGACGGCCCCGGTTGGGCCGGCGGAAACCATTCCGTCGATGTCTTCCCTCTTCCGCAGATTTTCATAGCAAACGGCCAAAGAGGAGTTCGGCTTGGCTTTCAAGAACATGGCTGGATGGTCGGTGTTCAAAACGGCTTCCTCGGCTTGAAGAAACTCCACCCGGCTGAGGTCGGCGCCTAGTTTTTTCATTGTGGCTTGGCAGGTTTCTTGGGGACCGCAGATAATTAATTGCAAATCTTTTCTCTTTTTCAGCGCGTTTGCGGCGCCTTCGAGGACGGCTTGCGGGGCATTGTCCCCGCCGAGGGCATCTATCAGGATTTTCATGGGCCTATTGTGCCATTCTTCGTTGTTTTTCTCCACTGGCTTCTCTTCTTAGAAGAGATGGTTCTTTCACCTTCCTCTTTCTGTGATAAGATTACCCGGCATGAGCAACGACAAGAACAGCCTTTTGGAACAATATAAGCAACACGCTGCAAATAATGAAATCGAAATCCTCCGCTCCCATCAGTGCGGATGCTTTTTTTGCTGCCACATTTTCGATGCTAGAAAAGTTTCTAACTGGGCCTCCGAACCAAATGGAGACGCCAGCGCCCTTTGCCCCGAATGCGGCATGCCCAGCGTTATTGGGGACGCTTCAGCAGTCCCGTTAAGTGAGGCGCTTCTAAAAGAGATGAACGCCTATTTTTACAATAGCGGCGTCACGGATTCGAATTCAGCTCTAGGCTATGCCGATCTTTACATGAATTTTAAAGTCGCCCATACCGCCGATAGTGAGCAGCGTTTTGAGCGCTGTCTTGCTCTCCTTGCCTCGGAAGGGAACGCCCACGCCAATTTCCTGATGGGGCAGATGTATTCGGGGATGGCTGAATTCCACAAGCCAAACATCGAAATAGCCAAGGCCTTTTTCTCTGCGAAGTGTCTCAAAAATAACCCCAACGCCCTTTGCCGGCTTGGGTTTTTGCTGATTTCCAATGGGGTTAACCACAAGCAAAAGATGGCGGGTTATGAATGCTTAGCCAAAGCCTCAGCTTTCGGAAACCTTGAAGCCGTCGCTTTGATGTCGGACTGCTATGTTCTTGGGGACCCCGTCAAAAAGGACCACGATTTTGCTTATTCCGTAATCCGTGAGGCCTTCATCGACCTTTATCCCGATTACGTTGCGAACAAGGTAGAGTGGGCGTGTTTCCCGGATTTCCCCCTGCGTTTAGCCACCTATTACTATGATGGTGTGGCTTGCCAAAAAGATCACGTGATGGCCCTTCGCTATTTCCTTCTTGCAAAATTGGCTACCAACTTTAGAAACAGCATGCTCAATCGCCATTTGGACAACACTTGCGCCGATTGCAGTGGAATCATCGATAGCAGCATCAAGAAAATCGCCGAAGAAATCGGGGCCAAAGGCGATGGCCAGCCTGTTCTTGACGCGGATACCTTCTATGACACCTATGGCGATACCGACATGATCGAGGATAGCGACAAAACATTTGAACTGATTGGTTATAGCCCTTCGGATATGACGCTTAGCTTCTCCATAACAACCAAAACCCCCGGTTTGATCTTCGACGTTGGCAATCTATGCTGCGTTCAGGCGGGCGAGAAAACTCAATGGAATTTCGAGGAAGTCGCTTCGTTCAAGTTCATTTCCCCCGGGGACCCCGTCTTCAACCGCGTTAAGCTCCATCCGGACGGGGATGGCTGGGATTTCGTTAGGAGAGACCCCGATGGGAACTCGATAAACGTGGCAAGCATCCGCTTCGTCCCCGTGGATTCGTTCAAAAGCATCCTTTCCTCCGAGAAAAAGAAGGCGATGGGTAAAAAGAAACCTACATCGGTTAAGAAAAAGGCCCCTAAGGGCAAGACGGAAAAGAAGGAGAAGAAAGAATAGAGGCTATGGAAAAGCAAACCTATGAGAAGAAGGCCTTTGGGCCATTAAAGAAATATCGGGTCAAGGTTATTCTCGCCCCGATGTTCAAACTGTTTGAAGCCGTTACCGAGCTCATTGTTCCTTTGCTCGTCAGCGCGATCATCGACAATGGCCTCGATTCCAAAGGGAGCCATTATCAGGATTGGAATTACATTCTCCTTTTGGCGGGGATCATGTTTGGCTTAGCCATAGCCGGATTCGCGGTAACCATGGTGACGCAGTATCTGGCGGCTAGGGTTTCAAGCGACTACTCCTACGACCTCAAAAAGTTGCTCTACGAAAGAATCCATTTGCTTTCGCCTCGTCAGCTGGATGAATATGGGCGCAATAAAGCCTTAAATTTGATAACCAACGACGCTTTCTTAATCCAAGGCGGCGTGCAAATGCTCATGAGGCTCATCGTCCGCGCGCCTTTCTTAGTCCTTGGCTCGGTAGTGGCAAGCTTCATCGTTTCCCCTTTGGCCGGTTGCATCGTTTTGGGGGCGATGCTTTTGTGCGCTGCGATAATTGCCATCGTGGTGACGTCTACGCCTAAGCAATATGCGAAATTGCAGAAGGAACTCGATATCATATCCACCCGCGGCGAGGACGAAATCGTGGGCGCCCGCGTGGTCCGCTCCTTTAATAAGGAAGCGAAAGAAACGGAAGAATTCCGCTCTGCTAGCGAAAAGTACCGTAAGCAAGCTTTGGTCATCTCCAAAATCAATGCTTTGATCAATCCTTTGACTTTTGCTTTCGTCAATTTAGCGATCCTTCTTATTTTCTATTTAGGCGGTTTTCATGCCGAAACCTCTTCTCTTTCCGTTGGCGACATCGTGGCGCTAATGAGTTATCTCTCCACCTCGCTTGCGGCGCTTATCATGTTTACGCGTTTGATCACTTCCTTGTCGAAAGCCTTCACCTCCAAAAAGAGGGTCGATGATTTCCTCGCTATCGAACCCGACGTCGTTTCTGGTGAGAAAGCGCATCCTGAGCCGTTGAAAGAGGGCGAGGCGGTCTTTGAATTCAAAAAAGCATCGCTTAGCTTTGGCGGTGAAAATTACGCATTGAAAGACATTGATTTGCTTCTTAAAAAAGGAGAGTCCGTCGGTATTATCGGCGGAACGGGATCTGGGAAATCAACTTTGCTGAACCTCATGGAACGCTTCTTCGATTTGACTGAAGGCGAGTTGCTTTATCGCGGCGATTCCATCAAGGATTGCCCGCTTCCCGAGATTCGTTCTTCCATCGCATTGGTGAGTCAAAAGAAGCAGCTGTTCGCCGGGACCATCCGTTCGAATTTGCTTCTTGGAAAAGCAGACGCGACCGAAGAACAAATGTGGGAGGCTTTGAAGGATTCCCTGGCTTATGAATTCGTCTCCCGCTACAAAGACGGATTAGACCACAGAGTGGAAGAAGCCGGGCAAAATTTCTCGGGAGGGCAGAAGCAGCGCTTGCTCATCGCTAGGGCTCTTCTCTCCGATAGGCCTATTCTCTTCCTTGATGACGCTACCAGCGCTCTTGATTACAAAAGCGACCTCTTGGTGAGGCAAAACATCGCCAAGAAGAAAGGCCTGACGGTCGTGCTGGTCTCTCAAAGGGCAACGTCCATCAAAGATTGCGACAACATCTATGTTCTTGAAAACGGCAAAATCGTGGGCGAAGGAACCCATGCGGAATTGTTGACTTCTTGCCCAATCTATCAGGAAATCTATGAAACGCAGGTGAAGACAAAATGAAAAAGAAATCTTTGAATCTATCCCTTCTTAAACCTTACATGAAGGGCAATGCGTCGCTGATGGCTTTGTCGCTTGTATTCGCCTTTTTATCCGTTTCCGCCAAAATGGCCATCCCTTTCGTCACGGGCTTAGCCATCGATAGGATGAGGGCGGACGATTTTAAGCCCAACGACTTAACGCCCTATCTTTTCCTTGTATTGGGCTTGCTGCTTGTGGGGGCGGGTTTACGCTACGTCTTCGATTACGTCCTTGCCAAATGTGGCCAAAAAGTAGTCAAAAACATGCGCGATACCCTCTTCGACGCTTTGAACGATGTTCCTTTGTCCTATTTGGATACGCACGCCCATGGCGATCTCTTGCTGCGTCTTACTAACGACATCGAAAACGTTCAGACCGGCTTGATCACCGGGGCTGGCGCTTTATTCGAAGGGCTTGTCCAAATCCTCATCACCTTATTCTTCGTCTTCTATTTGAATTGGGCCCTTGCTTTGGTGGTCGTCTTCCTCACCCCGATTTCCGTCTTGGTTTCTCGTTTCGTCAGCAAATCGAATTCGGTTTATTTCACTGAACAAAGCAAGAAAATGGGCGAACTTACCGCGCATACCCTTGAGTCCATTTCCAATCTCGAAGCCATTCACGCCTATGGCATGGAAGAAGCCAGAGAAGAAGAATTCCTGATTAAAGACGGAGAAGCCCGCAAAGCCAACTTCAAAGCTACCTTCGCCTCTGCTTGGATCAATCCTTCCACACGTTTGGTGAACAACCTCATTTATGCCTCTTTGACCTTGCTTGGCGCTTATATGCTTATCTCAACACCGTCTTGGCTTGGGGTTTCCTTCACCGTTGGGGCTCTATCCTCTTTCTTATCCTATTCTCTTCAATACATGACCCCGTTTAATGAAATCGCCGATGTGGCAAGCGACGTCTTCTATGCCTCGGCTTCGTTAGCAAGGGTTCAAGAAACCATCGATGCGCCCAAAGACATCGATGAGGGAACTAAGCCCTTGGGGAAAGAAATCGAAACCCTTGAGGCCAAAGGGATCAACTTCTCTTACGACGGCAAACGCCAGATCATCAAGAACTTCAATCTTGATGTTTACAAAGCCCATAAAATCGCCCTCGTCGGTCCTACGGGATGCGGCAAAACCACAATCATCAACCTTTTGATGAGGTTCTACGATCCGCAAGAGGGCTGCTTTGAAATGAATGGCATCCCCACCTATGAAACTAGAAAATCGGAGATGAGGAGCCATATCGGCATGGTTTTGCAGGAAACTTGGCTTGAACACGCTTCCATTCGCGATAACATCGCCTTCGGAAAGCCTGAGGCGAGCATGATTGAAGTGGTGGACGCTGCCAAGAAGGCTCACGCGGATGAATTCATTCGCCGCTTGCCCGAAGGGTATGACACCATCGTCTCCAACTCCTCCGGCCTCTCTCAAGGGGAGAAGCAGCTTCTATGCGTCGCAAGGATTCTCTTGGTGAAACCAGAAATCGTCCTTCTAGATGAAGCGACGAGCAACATCGACCTCCGTACGGAGCTTGCTTTGGGCAAGGCCTTCGATGAGCTGATGAATGGGAAAACATCCCTTGTCGTCGCGCATAGGCTTTCGACAATCCGGAATTCCGATTTGATTCTCGTTATGAAAGACGGGGAAATCATCGAACAGGGCAACTTCGATGAGCTAATGAACCAAAACGGCTTCTTCGCTGACCTCTATCACAGCCAGCTTGCCTAAGCGTTTCAAAAGGAAGGATCCGAGCACAGGCCTTCCTTTTTCTTTTTGCGGACGAGGATCAAAGAACCCGAAGGCGTAAGTCCCTTTGCTTCGAAACCGAGCTTTTCGAAAAATGGCAAAGTCTGTTTTTTCGATTCCGGGAGAGCGAGGAAAAACGTCGCTTGTTTTTTCATGGACGCCAATGAGGAGAACAGTAATCTCCCGTATCCTTTCTTTTGGAACATGGGGTCGGTGAAAATGCCCTTTAAAAGGAGGAGGGGTTCGCCGAAATAGCCCAAGTCATAAAGAAAGTCCTCTTGCTTCTTGATTGAATCGGGGAATAGCTCGTCCATTGGAAAAGGGCTAATGAGAGCAAGGGAAAGGACGCGAATTCCGTCTTTTAGAAAAAAGACCCTTCCTTGTTTGACAAAAGAAGCTAGAGCCTCTTCATTAATAAGGGTTTCCTCCAAATCCATTTGACTTCTGCGAACGACTTTGCTCAGAGCAGGGAGGTCTTTTTCCATGGCGATGGCTAGTTTTTGCATGGAGAAAGTCTACGTCAAATTCGTCACTGTTGTTTTGGCTCAATGAGGTTTTTTCTTTGGTTTGGAGTTAAAACGGAAAACGTTCTTGCTTATCTTTTGGTTTTGCCCTCTCTTAACATAGGATGAAAAGGAATAAAATCTAAAGGATTTACGAGCGAGGCGAGACCGACATGAAACAAGCGTATTACCTATATGAAGCCAACCTTTCCAAAGGGGAGATGCTTTTAGCGAATGACTCTTCTTCTTTCACCCGCCCGTTCTTCGAGTCTGCCCAAGTTGGACTGAAGGCTTTTTCAAATCTGACTTTGTCTTCTTCTTGCTTGTTTTTCCCTTCTAGAGAAGGCGAAGACGAGACGATGAAGGCGAAGAGATCGGATTTCCGCATCGCCGATTGGATGCTCCTAGCTTTAGTCCTCGATGGCAACGATGAAATTTCTAGCGTTCTCATCTTAGAACGCTCTAATCACGATCATTGCTTGGTTTTCTCTTTCTCCGAAGGCCAAGTTGTCGTTTGCTCTTGCCAAGGGATCGAAATTCGCGAAGAAATGGAAGAAAAAATGACCGCGAAAGAATTTCTTTCCACGTTGAGCGTTCCTTCCTCGCCTCAAAGTTTCGCCCCAACTTCAAAGGGGAAGCCGACCAATCTTGGCTACGCAGCCGAAAAGACCGCTGAAATCGACGAAGAAGATGATGCACCGATAAATATCGCTTTTGAGCGACCGGCATTCGTCCCTAACGCCAAGAAAGGAAAAGCTGTTAATCTAGGCTCTTCCCCTCGTTTGATGGATGAAGAGGAAGAAGACGACGCCCCACTTAATATCGATATTCAAAAGCAAGCTTTCACTCCATCCAATGGCAAAAAGCCGCGCAATTTGAATGTTTATGTTGATAAAAGGCCGCAAAAAGCTGTTCAAATTCAAAGCGAAGATGATGAGCCTTTGAATATTGAGGTGAAAAAAGATGCTTTCTCTGCAGGAAGCGGAAAGAAGCCCAGGAATTTAAACGCTCAACGCCCTTACAAGAAAATCGACATGCCTAAAAAAGTGGCTTCTGAAGAAGAACCCGATTTGGAAAAAATCACCTCCTCTTATCAAAAGCCTTCTTTCTCTCCCAACGCTCAATTGAAACACGTCCCCTCCCAAAGCTCTTTTGAAAAGCCAACCACGCCGAATCAAAGGTCCTATGCCCAGGCGAAAGACGAGGAAGAAACTGCCTCAGAAGCTAAAAAAAGCGTTTTTGTTCCGACTTATCTTTTTAGCTGCCAAGGCGCAAGCAAATTGTCGAGGACGGTCATTAATGACCCCTCTCTTTTCTACGTCCACAAAGTTTTCGATGGACGCTGGAGAAGAATTCTTAAGGAACACTCTGCTGTTGTCCTCGCCGATTCAATCGTTGTGCTTGGAAACTGTGTTAAACCTTCATCAAGCCTTGCTTTCAATTCGGACGATTTCGACATCTTGGCGGCCAACGTCAACGAGGACAATGAACCCTTTGCTTATCTTCTTGCCAACAAGAAGGAGCCCATGGTGACCATGGCCATCGAACGTAAAGAAGACGCCTTTGTCCTCCTTTGCTTAAGCGATCAAGGGATCGAAGTTCTTGATCCGCGCTTGGACTACACCTCTTTAAGAAGCATGTGCTTCCCCAAAGGAGTCGGTCTTTGATGGCTAAGCGCGATCCTGCCCTAGTTTCCTATACAATGTCCCATATCCGCAGCAAAAACACGGGTTTGGAACTTACTTTGAGGAAAGCCTTGAGCCAACGTGGCGTTTCCTATCGCCTGTATTCTTCGAAGGTTTACGGCCACCCTGATATTTGCATCAAAAAGCTGCGGATCGCCATCTTCTGCGATTCCGAATTTTGGCATGGGTATCATTTCGAAGATAATCAGGGGAAGATTCACTCCAACCGCGATTATTGGATCCCTAAAATAAAAAGGAACATCGCCCGCGACCAAGAGGTTAACGCCAAGCTGAAAGAAGAGGGCTATTTGGTCCTTCGCTATTGGGGAAAGGAAATCGAAAAGGAGCTTGATAGAGTCGTTGATGAAATTCTTTTTCACATTCAAACCAGAGAACGTATTCTTTCGTTAAGCCAAAATATTTCTATTTTCACCACTCTTGCCTACATCGAAAAAGAAGACTCCTATTTAATGCTTCACCGCGTAAAGAAGAAGCAAGACATCAACGAGGGAAAGTGGATAGGGGTAGGGGGCAAGCTCGAACCCGGAGAGACAATGGTTCAGGCCATGAAAAGGGAAATCGAAGAAGAAACGGGGCTGGCCGTTGACGATTATTCTTATTATGGCAAAATCGATTTTCTGAACGATTCTTACCCTCCTGAGAGGATGTATTTGTTCAAGGTCAGCGGATTCTCCGGCGTTCTTAAAGAGTGCGATGAGGGGGATTTGGCTTGGGTAAAGAAGGAAGACGTCTTGAAGCTCCCTCTTTGGGAGGGGGACAAAACGTTTTTGCCTCTTTTGGATGAGCCATGCGCCTCCCCTTTCCATTTGGCCCTTCTTTATGAAAAGAACGAGCTTCGTTATGTTTTCGGGCCTTATCACGAGGCGAGAAAACAAAAGAAGAAAAATGGCAAAAAGCACCTTGTAAGAAGAAAGGCGGACGATTAAATTAGTCACGCCCTCGGAAGAGTCTACCCCTGTCTCTGCCGAGGGTTTTCTAGGGAAAGGAAAATATGGATAAAAGCGTTGTCAAAATTGATCAAAAGGAAATGGAAGATTACGCGAAGTGTTTTGGGTTGCTTTGCAGAGTGTGCGAGGACAATCTCCCTGAAGAAACCGTTCCCTACGAACGTTCGTTTGTCCCTGCCTTCTGCGCCTGCTTCATGGCCCGCGGTTTGTTTGCTTCCCACGAAGGCTTCAATGCGTTTGTCTCTTCCTCTATCGAAGTGACGGCCCAGCGCTGCATGCTCAAAAACCATAAGCAGCGCGTGGATTTTCCTGAATGGGATCCCGAAGACCATCACGAAGAAGACTGCCGCCCTTTAGCGGATGTCTTTTTCTGCTTTTACGCGCATAAGCTCTTCGCTTCCGGCGCGGTTGAGCTTCCCGAGAAATCTCTTGGCGCCATCTTCACCTTATCTGGCTTGGCGCTAGAAGGAATTGCAAAGGGGTACCATTTGACCGATGAAGACGTCAAAAAAGCTTACCCCCAGTTTGAGGAGAGCTTAAACAAAGCCTTTTCTTCTGAAGGCGGAATGAAGGTCAATCTGCCAAATTCATTGAAAGACCTTGCTACCATTGCCGCCCTTCAAAAGATGGCATCGGCCCCGCTTAATCTCTAAATTCGTATTTTCGGACTTCGCAATTGTCGAGGCCGAATTCCATGAACTCCTCATTGCTCATATCGAGGAAATAGGAATTGACGATTCTAGACATCCCGCCATGGCAAACTAGCAGGATGTCTTTTTCTTTGTGGTTGGCTTTTATTTCGTCGAGGAAAGGATAGACGCGCCCCACAACGTCGAGGTATCCCTCTCCTCCGGGGTACCGCTTGAAAAAGGATCTTCTCTGATTGAGATAACGTTCGCCCGATCTTGGTTCTCCTTCAAGTTCCCCGTAATACTCCTCCTGGATTCGCGAATCTAAAATTATGGGGATATCGCGCCCTGAAACGATGATTTCGGCTGTTTGCCTAGCCCGAGTTAAAGGCGAACAGAAAACGAGATCAAGATGAACTGATGCGAGCTTCAACTTGGTCTGCTTGGCTTGCTCAATCCCCTCTTCGTTTAACGGAATATCAATCCGTCCCTGAATAAGGGATTTTTTGTTCCAATCGGTTAGACCGTGCCTAATGACGTAGACGCTCATTTTCCTTCCCCCGTTTCTTTATCGGCGGGTGTTTCTTTTTTATTCCAAGATTTCACGTTTTTGATTAAGGCGGGCAATAAGAATGCGCAGGCTGCGACCCAAGCGATGGGGTCGGCCAAATAAACGGCGATATATGCCCATTCTGATGCGTTGCAGTTGATGGCTCCCCCGTTAACGAGTTGAGGCAGGAATAAGCACACCAAAGAGCGGGCCAATAGTTCTCCGATTCCGGCGAGGAAGGGGAATAGGGGCTTTTCCAAACCTTGAAGCTCATTTCTGCCCAGGAACAGAAGCATCAGTATGCCCATGCACGGAATAACCGTAAAGAGGTAGGCGTTTCCGTATTTGAGGCTATCCGGCGTTATCTTATCCTCGGACAGGAATATTTTTTGGTAGACTCCCCCAATCATCAGCAATAAGCCGATCGCTGCGGTTATCGCCCAGATGGCGGCTCCGATGATTAATGAAACTCTGAAGCCTTTCCTAAGCCTTTCTTTGTTGTTGGCCCCAAGGTTTTGGCCCATGTAGGAAAGCATGGCCGTCCCAAGACCGCTCATCGGAGCCATCATGAGATTGAAGACTTTCGATGCGGCGCCGTAGCCTAGCTGGGTCGGCATGGAAGGGAGCATCGCTCCGCTTGGATCCCTGTCGAATGAAATGATGGCGGCTTGCATGATGATGATGCCAATTTCTAGGATTGAGAATTGGAAGGCCATGGGCATGCCGTTTTTTAGATGGCGTAGGACAAAGGAGAACGAGATTTTCCAATCCGATTTTCTAATGCGCATCCTTTTATAATGGATTGCGGCGTAGGCCATTGCCCCAAAAGCTGAGAAAGCCTGCGAAATTACAGTCGCCCAAGCGCTTCCCGCGACGCCCCAATGGAAAACGGTTATGAACAAAAGATCCAAACCTACGTTGAGGAAGGATGAGATGACGAGGAAAAGGAAAGGGGCGAAGGAGTCTCCGTAGGCACGCAAAACGCCGAAGACCATGTTGAAGAACGCGCTTGAGAAAGTTCCAATGTAAAGGATTGAAATATAGGTTTTGGCAGCCTCATACTCTAGCTGCATTGCTTCGTTTCCGCTTCCATTAATGATTCCTATCCACGAAAGCAGGGGGTCAATAAGAGGTAAAGCGACCACGGCAAGAAGAACGGAGATGATGGAAGTGAGGATGATTTGGGTAAGGTAGCTTTTTCTAGCCCCCTCTTCGTCGCCGGCTCCGAAGCGTTCTGCTGTGACGACGGAGAAACCGCTGGAGGCTCCGATCGCAAATTGCATTATGATCCAAACCACCGGAGCAGAACTGTTCACCCCCGCGACCTCGGCTTCCCCTAAGGTTTGGCCGACGATAATCGTATCGGTTAGCGTATAAATTTGCTGGAATACCAAGGAAAGGACGATTGGGATTAAAAAAACCAAAATGCCCTTAGTAATATTCCCCTTCGTCATGTCTACGGGATTGAATAAATTGCGGAATTTTTGCCACAGTTTCATAGCGGCGTTATTCTATGCACGACTTAAAAAAAGAGGAAGGACTCTTTAGAGCCCCGGTTTAGGAAAGCGGTATCTTTCCATAAGGGCACGTCATCTCTTGAATTAATAAAAATTAACATTTTGTCCTCTCCGTTGATGAACTTTTCGCTCATCGACCTATAATGAACAGGCTTTTGGAGGAGAACACATGCTTGGATATTCGAATGAACACGTCGACGCGCTTAGAAAGAAAATGAAAGAGGACGGGCTTAAGGCTTATCTAATTGTCACGGGGGATCCTCATAATTCAGAAGAGCCCGCGCCTCATTTCGCCGCAGAACGCAGATATTTATGCCCATTTGACGGTGACAATGCGTATGTTTTGATTACTCAGGATGACGCGCTTTTATTCACGGATGGACGCTTCTTCGTTTCAGCCGAAGAAGAATTGAAGGGTTCCTATTTCAAACTAATGAAACTTTACACCCCCGGCTATCCCAGCCCGGAAGAATTGATTCAATTGGAGTCGCTTTATCCTTTGGGAACGAACTTGCTCTTAATCTCCCCGTCTGAATTGGAGGAGCTTTCTAAAGGCGGAAGGGTGGTGGACGCTGATTATTCTTCTTTGCTTCCGGAGCTTCCTTCTTTGCCCGTTTCAAAACTGTGGCGTTTCGATGATCCCGTTTATAACGACTTGACCCGAAAGGAGAAGCTCGACAAGGTTTTAGAAGAAGTGAGCCGTCAAGGGGCGGAGGCCCATCTCCTCACGACGTTGGATGACATCGCCTATTTGCTCAATGCTCGCGGGGACGACATCCCTTATACGCCCGTTTTCTACTCTTATCTTTATTTTTCCCTAAAAGAAGGCGTTCATTTGTTCATAGAAGACGGCCGCGTTGATTTTCCTATGCCTGAAGTCGAGATTCACCCTTATGAGGAAATCTTCGAATTCTTAGCTAAAAGAAAGGACGTCAAGACACTGCTGGACGTCGATCAGGCGAATGCCAAAGTCTGCTCCTTGCTACATAACATCCTGCCTGGGAAATCCCCTTCGCGGATGATGAAGGCGATTAAAGGGCCCAAGGAAATAGAAAACATCAAACGTATTCAAGCCGAAGACGGAGTGGCGATGCTTAAATTCATCGCTTTTGTTGATGAACATAAGAATGACGGACTAAGCGAATGGGATTTCGCCGAAAGGCTCGGTCAGTTCCGCAAGGAAGGGAAAACCTATATCTATGATTCTTTCCAAACCATCGCGGCAGCCGGGCCAAACGCTGCGATGATGCATTACGCTCCTACCAAAGAGAAGAACTCCATAGTCAAAGATGGGCCGGAACTTCTCGTCGATTCGGGCGGACAATATTTCGGAGGGACTACAGACACCACTCGGACTTTTCCTTTAGGCAAAGTGACTCCAGAATTCGTTCATGACTACACGCTCACTTTAAAGTCTGTCATCGCTCTTTCCGATTGCGTTTTCCTAGAAGGCTCCACGGGTCGCCCTATCGACATGATGGCGAGGCAAATCATGTGGAGAGAGGGCATGGATTATAAGTGCGGAACGGGACATGGCATCGGATATCTCAACGTTGTACACGAATCTCCCAATGGCTTCCGTTACCGCGCGTCAAAAGGAAAAGACGACGGCTGCCTAATTCTTCCCGGCATGGTCACTTCAATCGAGCCTGGCGTCTATAAGGCGGGCAAATACGGGATTCGCATTGAAAACGATATTTTGGCGGTGAAAGCCTTCTCTACCCCAGATGGCCAATTTTTCAAATTCGAAAATATAACTTACGTTCCTATTGACACCCAGGCCATAGATCTCAATTTGCTTAGCGATGAAGAAATCGAATATTTGAATTCTTATCATTCGCTGGTTTATGAAAAGCTTTCTCCGCTTGTCGATGGGAAATTGCTTGATATTTTGAAGGAGAAGACGAAGCCAATCCATCGCTGAAAACGGTTTCGCGTTATTAAAAAACACCGATATGGTGTAAGATTTTCACATGAAATTAGCCTGCTTTGACATCGACGGAACCCTCCTCCCTTCCTATAAAGAAAAGATACCGGACGAGGTTATCGAGGCTATTCAAGATTTCGCGAGCAAAGGCAACGCCATCGCCATTGCCTCCGGCCGCCCTTTCGGCTCATGCCGTTCCACCCTTGAGCTTTTCAAAGCGGAGCATCGCTTCGCCGTTTGCGCTGGAGGATCTTCTCTTTATGACGATAAAGGGAACTTGCTTTGGAAAAAGACGATGACTAAAAAAGCCTTTTTGCACATCAAAGACGAACTCAGCCGATACGAAGGGCTAGCCGTTTATGCCTATCTTGGGGATGATTCCTTGGCTTCTTATTACCCTGAGCCATGGGCGGATTTTGAATTCTCCATTAATTCCTTCCACGCTCACTACAACCTTTACGAAGACGATTCGGTTCTTGACCGCTATGGCGTTACCAAAATAATGATGGCATCGGATCCTGAAATTTCCGCAAAAGTCTATTTTTCCGAAGAAGATTACCAAAATTACACTATCGTTAGGAGCAATGAGCACTTCCTTGAAGCCATGCCTAAAGGGGTGTCCAAGGCTTCGGCCATTGAGCCCATTCGGGAACTTTTGGGCATAAGCAAAGAAGATGTTTATACCTTCGGGGATTCCGGAAACGACCTAGAAATGATTCGCGCTTATCAAGGCGTTGCGATGGGGAACGCAATGGATGAAGTCAAAGCCGCTGCAAAATATGTGACAAAAAGCTGCAAAGAAGCCGGTGTAGCTTATGCCTTAAAAGACATTTTGCACCTTATTTGACTTTTGAACGTTTGAGGAAGACGACAAACAAATTTAGAAGCGCTAGCCCATCCGCTAAACCCGCTATAAGGTTTAAGCTTAGCCAATGCAGCTTCAAGGAGAAAATCTCTTGTGTCCCGTTTTCTGAATTTGCTGAGAAAGAATAGTGGAGGCCTTCAGCGGAGCTTAGCTGGGTGAAAATAAGTATTGAACCGGCAATGAGAATGATGGTTCCGATAAGAGTGGCGAGTTTTGATCCATGCCCAACTTCGACGAGGAAAAACCCGATTCCGAAAATGGCGATTCCAAATAGTGGGAGCATCTTTAACACTATTTTTGCTCCTTCGCCTAGGCTTATGGCCGATGCAGCGTCTTCGCTTAAGACGAACGCGCCAGTGGAAAAATCGAAGCTGTATTTGAAGTTTTTCTGTAAAATTGCCATCCAATTCTTAACTTCAAAAACGCTTCCCCTAAGATCGATGGTTGTAACGGCGTTTACCGCGACTTTCCCCACGGCGCTTTCTCCGGCGCTGGCGGATGAAGATAATGTCATCGAACCTTCGAAAGACAAACATATTGCCATCAACGCGACGAATATAATCGGCATAATTACCAAAAAGGATATGCGAAATGCTTTTCTCATGTTTGTTCTCCCCAAACCATTCTTGAATCAACACCCATAGTTTAATTTAAAATGAATAGGCCATGAAAGAACTAACCCCTATTTCCTATTGCGTTGAAGAAAACCTTCCCTCTTGGTGGGGAAGAGCAGTTTCTTCGCCGGCCATGGAAAGACTTAAGGACGCCGGCATGAATTGTGGATTGGAATATACGAAGTTCGATAAATTCGCTGGGATTTGCGGTTATTCTCGCTACACCCATTCTTTGGGCGTAGCAAAAATAGTTTGGCGTTTTAGCCACGATGCAAAGCAAACGTTAGCGGGTTTATATCACGATATTGCCACGCCCTGCTTTGCTCATGTGGTCGATTTCATGCGAGGCGATTATTTGAACCAGGAATCGACCGAAGAGAAGACGCGCTCAATTATTGAAGAGGATGAGGAAATCCGATCTCTATTGAAGGGTTTGAACCTTGAAGTTGATGATGTGTTCGATTATCATCGCTACCCCATCGCCGATACCCCTTCCCCGAGTTTATCCGCGGATAGGATTGAGTACACGTTTTCCAATTCTTTGAATCTGCTTAAAGCGGATCGGCTAAAACTGGAAACGGTTTATTCTCACCTGGTTCTAGGCAAGGGCGGCCATATCGAATTCGACGATGCCGAAAGCGCTCGTTATTTTGGCAAGGCCTCGTTGCGGTGCGGCCGGATTTATTGTTGCGATGAGGATCGTTACGCCATGGAAATTCTTTCTAGGCTTTTGTCTTCCGCACTTAAGCAAGGCGTTTTAAGCGGAGAAGACCTCGAAGGGCGCGAGCAACCTTTGATTTCAAAACTTGAATCTTCTTCATTGTCTAACGCCTGGCTTAACTACACGAATATGTCCGTTCTTGAAACGAGCTCGTTTCCTATTGACGATCAATGGGTTAAAGTCGATGCCAAAAAACGCTTTATCGACCCTGCGGTTAATGGCGTTCCTCTAAGCGCGTTGGACCTTGATTTTGGCTCGCGCGTGAAAGAATTCCTTGAATTAAAGTTCGACTATTATATGAAAGCCTCTAATCAGTGAGCTAATAAACTGGCTATTTCGTCCATGGAATAGGAATAGGCTTTTCCACAAAAGCCGCAAGTAACCTCAACGGGTTTTCCTTCCTTCAATATCGACTTAATCTCTTCTTTGCCAAGCTTAGCGATGCTCCCTAGGCCTTTTTCGTGGCTGCAAGAGCATTTGAATTCAATTCTTTTTTCAATTCTTTCTTTTTGCTCAAAGCCTTTTAGCAAGCTGCTCAATAACTCTTCCGGGCTTAAGCGTTTGCTCATAATCTCATCCACGTCTTGGTTCTTTTTCAAATTAACAAGCAACTTTTTGACAGAGGCTTCCGAAACAAAAGGCATTACTTGGACCATGTAGCCAAAGCTGTATGAGACGCCGCTTTCGGCACAATCGACGCCAAGACAAAAGATGGTGGGAAGTTGAACGGATTGGTTGTAATAGGCATTCAAAGAGGCGGATATGCTGCCGTTTAGCAGCGGCGTCATCGAATTGTAGGGGGTCTTTAAGCCTTGATCCTTGATTACGATGATGGACCCTTGGCCGATTCCCTCCTTGGCGTCTGGGTTTGAGACGAATCCTTTGACGTGCCCATGACTATCTGCGGTGGCCACTACTTTCCCTAGGTCTCCATCTCCCTCAAGCTCAAGGGTCAAAAGGTCTTCTTCGCCTTTCATCAAGTCTCCTATTAACGTGGCGGCTGTCAGAAGCTCTCCGAGGTACTTTGTGGCTATTTTGCCGTCATTATGGATATTTCGTGCGGTTTCTACGAGGTTTTTCGTGGAACAAGCGGAAACGATGAACTCTTGTCCTTCCCCATAGGCCCGGATGATTTTGTCTTCCATCACTGTTCTCTCCTAAAAGAAAGTGAAGCCAGAAACCGCTCCTCGTCTTTGACTTTTCCGCAGACGAAGAAGGAGTTCTCGTCGATGTCTTCGGATTCGATTGAGACAATTTCGCCTTCTTGGATTTCTTTTTCAAAATTCAAAAGGATTGTTTTTATTTGGCGAGAGGCATAGAAGTCCTTCCCCTTAGCGTCCACGATGAATTCGAGGTAACGGACGTTATTCAAGTGACCGTTGAGATCACACATGGAATAAGTGACTTCCCGAAGACCGTTTCTTTTTAAGTCCTCGAGCAACTTTAGTTTCCCCGGCCGCCCAAGCTGCCCTTCTATAATTTCTTCTTTTATAGGGGCAAAAGGCGCCTTAAGGACGATTTTTCGGGTGGCACTTTCTAATAAGGCCCAAGTCGACGAAGCTTTGAAAAGAATGGAACCGTGTGCGTCTTTTGCGAAAAAATGCCTGAAATAGAAGAAGCCCAACGTTTGCCCAGGGTAGGTCGATAGCGTGATTTCTTCCATGAATTTAGGGAGGCGTTCGATTTCCACTTCCATTCGCGTCATAACCCAGAGGCACCCTTTGTCCGTTACCTCCTTTTTCCCCGCCCCGATAACCTCCGCGCCGGTTGTGGCTATGGATTGGAGGAGGCGAAACAGAGAGGGTATTGAAAGATTCTGGTAACGGTCGACCTCGTTTGAGCCTATTAGAAACTTCTCTGAATGCATACGAGCATTTTAAATAGGGGAGAGCCAAAGTGAAAGCGCGGAGAGTTTATAACGTGTGCTTGTTTAATACAGAAGAGACAATATAATTGTTTCATGGAACCGAACCAAAACAAATTAGCCGTGTTCGAAGAGCTTGCTTTGCGTTATGAGCATCTTATCGAAGCCGGCGTTTACAAAAATGGGGATCAGCTTCCTTCCGTTCGCGAAATCGCGGTCCTTGAACGCTTGAACCCTAACACCGTGGCCCGCGCTTTCCAAAAGGTTTGCGAGGACGGATTCGCCTATTCCGTGGAGAAGAAGGGCTATTTCGTTAGCTACAAAACCAAGCATAACCCTTTGGTCGCGACCATGCTTTCCTTGTTGCGACAGAATTTCACAAAGGAACAGATTCTAGAGGCGTTAGAAATCGCCGGAAAGGAACTCGATGATAAAAATATGTGATGTCACGAAAAGGTTCGATAAGACCGTCGCTTTGGATCGCCTCACTCTGGAGATCGGCGATGGTATTACCGGCCTTGTCGGAGAAAACGGCGCTGGCAAATCGACCCTCCTTCGCTGCATCTGCGGCATTTTGAACCCCGACGATGGGGATATTTCCATTGATGACTATGCGCGAAAAACCCTAGAAGCCAAGAAAGAAATATTCTTCCTTTCCGACTACCCCTATAGCCCCAAAGCAGGAACCATTGATTCCATTTATGAATTCTATTCTTGTTTCTACGATTTCGACCTTGATCGCTTCCATGAGATTCTCTCCCATTTCTCATTGCCTCCAAAAGGCAAGGTTACGGACTTCTCTAAAGGCATGAGGCGTCAGCTTTTCATTGCCCTTTCCCTAGCTGCCCGTTCCAAATACTTGCTCATGGACGAGGCTTTTGACGGCCTTGACCCTCTTGCTTTGGACGAGATCAAAGGGGAAATCATTCGCGAAAAGCAAAGCGGCCGTTGCATCGTGGTTTCTAGCCACAATATCTCCGCTTTGGAAAAGCTGGCCGACCGCTTCGTCATTCTGTCTAAAGGTCGCCTCGCAGAGAACGAAGAAACCCAAACCCTTGGAAGAAGCTTCGTCAAATACCAAGCCTATTTCGAAAAGGACCCCACTCAAGAAGAGCTTTCCTCTTTGTGCTCTTTGATTTCCTATCGCAAGGTCGGCTCGGTATTGAACTTCGTCATTGAAGAGGACTCAGAAGCCATTGAGAAAATCAAAAACGCATTCTCGCCGAAATTCATCGAGAAAGTCGAAATCGACTCCGACGAGCTCGTCGCCTTGGCCATGCTCAAAGCCAGGAAAGGAGAAAAACGATGAACGTCAAGAAGTACGTACGTTATCAATACAAGTCCTGGATATCCTTAATGATAGCTGCGACGGCCCTCGTGGTTACCATCACGGTCATCATCGGCATTAACGCCTCTCCTTATGTGCATATGGGCTGGAATGTGGAAACCGGAGGGGACAACGTTCCCTATAACGTATCTGTCTACATGTGGAATCGATCCCCCGTCTCAATGATTGCCCCGATGCTCTTTCCTTCGTTGATTGCCGCGGCCGTATTCCCTTTCTTCGCTTTTGGCCACCGATACGGCAAAACGCGGGCGGATTGCTATTTGTCCTTGCCTTCGAAAGATGGGCAGATCACCAGAATTCGCGTTTTGATGCTCGGCGCCTTCCTTTTGGCCCTTTACCTTGTGGCCTACCTTTTCGGAATCGGAGCCGCCATCATTCGCCAATTTGCCGTAATCGCCACCGCGAAAGCATCGGCGGCGAGGGATTCTTCCATAATTTTGCACACCGCCTTAGGGAATTTTGGCTGGTATTTTCTTGCGTGGCCCCTTGGCGCGGTGGTTGTTATGTTGTTCTATATGATGAATTGCTCCTTCGTTAGCCAGGGAAGCAACGTCATTCAAGGCATCATCGCCCTAGCTGCAGGAAATTTAGTCGTTGGCGGTTTTATCCCTTGTGCCATGTTCTTAGCGGGGCGGCTCAATGTGAATGCGGCTTGGCTGCGCGTCGTCGGCTCCCAAGGAATGCTTTTGATCAATGGGGGAATCGAAGTTCCCGTAGCCTTCTTCGCTCTCATCTTGTCTAATTTGGAAACCTGCGAAACAAGTGTCGCAAATAATTTCATAGCGAGTTGGCAACTTTGGACGGGCATGGGCTTGTTCCTTGCTTGTGGGGCCGGCTCGACCTGCTATTTGCTACTTAGCAAAGAACCCGGCGGGGAATGCGCTGGCGCCAGCGGACCGAGAAACACGTTTGCTGTTATTTTGCCCCATTTGGCCTTTGGAATCGTTCTTACCGGGATTTCTTTGCTTTTTTCCATCCTCAATGGAGGGTTCTCCGGAAAGCTTTCGAACGAAATTGGAATCTTCGTGATTCTGTATATGACGGTTCTTGTTCAGGCGGTCGGCTTCTATTATGTTCTTTTGTCCCTTTACAATCGCTCGTTCAAATTGAAAAAGGAAAATTGGATATCCTTCATATCGGTGGCTGCCACAAGTTTCGTTCTCTATTTTGTCTTGTCTTGCTTCTCTGTTTGATTCAGCTTAAGAGCAAAGCCTCGATTTTCCTTAAATCGCCTTGAAGGAATTCCTCAAGGCCTTTTTTCATATAAGCGTTGTTCGTTTCTTGGCCGGAAACTTTTTCGGGAAAGGGGGTCAACGTCTTTTTATAAAGGAGGTCAAATCCTTTTTTGGAATAAATGACGGGCAATGAAGAAGAGATTTTTGCGTTGATTTCCTCTCTTTGGTCTTGATAACCATAATCCCAAAGCTCAATGTCCATCCCCTTTTCCTTAAGGGTGTATTTGTCCTCGCCATCGAAGCTTATCGTGAAGTAAAACTGGTCGGGGATGTCGCCCCATTGGCCGCTTCCCTTTTTGCCGAATTTGGCGTGCAAAGAGGAGCTGGTAAAAGCGAGATAGCCATAATTGCAATGGAGCAGAAGCAATTGTCCGCTGGCGAAATAGGGTTCTAAAGTCGACATCACATAACGGAAGCGCAAAGCTTGGATTGGTTTCATACCTCTCCTCCTTTTGCCTAATTTTACATACATTTGAGAATTTGTCGTAGAATCCCTTTATGAACAAAAGGAATTGCGCCTTCTTAGCCATTGCCTCGGTTTGCTTAAGCGGATGCTCTTTCTTCTCGGCTTCTGGATCGTCTTACGAAGATGACGCCGATTTTACTAAAAAGGAATTCACGTTCACCAACCACAATTCCGAATATTCCCTCTCCGCGAATTCAATGACCCTTTATTTCAAAAATGGTGGTGATTTGCCTTATGTGGACGTTTGGACTTTTTTGAATTCTCTAGAAGGCTTATATCAAACCCGCTATTTGAATTTGTCTACGCCTTCTTCGAGGGTGTGCGAAATTTATTGGAGACAGCAAACGACTTTGCTGAATACGACCACCTACACCCTTGCAATCGATGACAAAGCAAACACCATTACCTGCTCGTCGATGACGTTTTTTGACCTGGTTTACTCAACTTCGGGAACGGATTATTCCTATAACCTCAAAACAACGGCTTACGAAGAGAATCCCGGTGGCTCAGTGACCTTTGATCTCAATGCCTACGGAATTGAGATTTACCGCAAAAAGAATAAGGTTTTGCTGCCTTTTTGCGTGGCGAACACCGTTTTCTGCTCTTCCCATTATTTCAATTTGCATTATAACGGCAGCAAAATCGCGGCCTCCTACTTTGGCTTGGCCATGGATGAAAACGCTGCCCTTGATTTAAAGGAGACCAATTCCTTTTCTGGGCGCGACCTTCCCGAAGACGTTGCGTTGATGAACAAAGCCAACTTCCTGTTCACCCTCGATTATTTCTATGGGTTGACCCCGACGAAATATTTTTCCACTCACCTTGACGAAGCGACTTTGAACGCTCTTTCTTCTACCTCTAGAATCGAGTCCTTCAACGCTATTGGCAAGGTTTTGTACAACGATATCGACGAAATGCATACCAGCTTGGACTCCCTTTCGTTTTATCTTTCTAGCGAAGATGATTACACCTTGAATCTAGGGGAGAACAGGAAAAAGTATCTATCGGAATCGTCTGATCTTTCTTCGGCTTACATGGTTTCCTATCCAAACGATGAGCCGGTGCGCTTTTATGACGATACCGCGATCATCGTCTCCGATTACCCCATAAAAACGGCTTCCTATTCGTCGACCCACGACGCCAACGGCAACCTTCTTTCCGATGCCTATAAGATTGATTCTTTCTACTATATGAAAGAGATGATGGGCCGAATTGAAGCCCATGGCGGCATCAAAAATATCCTTTTGGACCTTTCCCGCAATGGCGGAGGCAATATGGGTGCTGTTTTCAGAATGCTGGGTTTCTTGACCCGTGGGCAAATTAATTACGGGGGATATCGCGTTATTGACGATTATGCCTACGCGATGGGTCTTAAAATCGACGTCGATGAAGACGGCGATTACGAAGACGACGATTCATACTCCTCCTATAATTGGGGGATTTTAACTTCTAATGTTACCTTCTCTGCGGCGAACTTCTTAGCTTGCTACGCTAAGACCCATGGTTTAGCCAAAATATTCGGAGAAAAAAGTGGCGGTGGGGCGTGCCCCATCTACGGCTTCGTCAACGCCGATGGCTCGAACTTCCATATTTCTGGCCCGAGCCAAATGGTTATTCCCGTCTTGGATGGGACTTCGTTGAAACCGATTTTGGTTCAAGGTGGAGCCGATGTGGACAAAACTCTCGATACGTCTTATTTTTATGGCCATGACGATATCCTCGATGGACTCTTCGAAAGCAGGTAATCCTATGAATTCTAGAAAACCCTCCTTGGCCTCTGACCTTGTGGCCACATTAAAATACGCTCTGTCCAAAAAAGAAGGCGCTTTACTATTAGGCAACTTCAAACCGGGCCATGCGGGGATTTATTTTACGGGAACTTCCTCCTTGCTCCTTCTTGATTCCTATCTGCCCAAAGAGGAAATTGAGGTCGATGAAGATGGTGACCCCATTGATTTGGATGAGGATGGAACGCATGATTCGACATTGGTTTACATCACTTTAATCTCATCAAAGAACGGAAAAAATGAAAAAAGTTTTTCCTATAAAGACACTGTCGGAATTTCAGACTACATCGAAAGTTTCGATTTGAAATAACACACCTCAAAGGCGAAAAAATGGAAAAAATTAGCACTCACCACTTGCGAGTGCTAATTTTTGGACTATATTAATTGCAGCCGAAGTTAGGCTTCGGCGAAAGGAGGAACCGTTATGAACATGGAACAAGGACCAATCGATTATTCTCAGGATCCCGATGTGCTGAAGAAATTCGGCAGAGACCTTAACGAAGCGGTCTCCAGCGGGAAAATCGATCCCGTGATCGGAAGGGATGAGGAAATCAGGAAAGTCATCCAAGTCTTGGCTAGAAAGACCAAAAACAACGTTGTTTTGCTTGGTGAACCCGGCGTTGGCAAAACCGCCATCGTCGAAGGGCTTGCCGAAAGGATCGTAAAAAAAGACGTTCCAACTTCTTTGCAAGATAAAACCGTATATGAACTCGATATGGGCTCTTTGGTTGCGGGAGCTAAGTATCGAGGCGAATTCGAGGAAAGGCTCAAAGCCGTCCTCAATAAAATCAAAGAGAGCAACCACAAGATAATCCTCTTCATCGATGAGATTCATCTCATTGTTGGGGCGGGGAAAACCGATGGGGCTATGGACGCTGCGAATTTGCTCAAGCCTTTGCTTGCACGCGGCGACATCGATTGCATCGGCGCGACCACCCTTAACGAATACCGCGAATACATTGAAAAAGACAGAGCTTTGGAAAGGCGCTTCCAGACCGTGATGGTCGGGGAGCCAAGCGTGGAGGACGCGATAACCATTCTCCGCGGCCTCAAGGAGAGATTTGAATCCTACCATGGGGTTCAGATTACCGATGGCGCCTTAATCGCCGCGGCGACGCTTTCAAACCGCTATATCACCAACCGCTTCTTGCCCGATAAGGCCATCGATTTGATGGATGAAGCCTGCGCGTCCATTAAAGTAGAGATTGAATCGATGCCCACGGAGCTCGATGAGGTCTCTAGGAAAATCCGCGGCCTTGAAATTGAGCGCGTTGCCCTTGCAAAGGAGAAAGACGAATCTTCTCTCCGCCGCCTCGACGCCCTAGACAAAGAGCTCGGCGAAGCGAAGACCAAATTCGAGGCCCTGAGCAAGGAATGGGAAAAGGAGAAGGAGGAGGTCAGCGAAGCCAAAAACCTCAAAAACGAAATCGAGGAAGCCAAACGCAACCTCTCCAACTATTTCACCAACGGCGATTATAAAAAAGCCTCGGAACTTCAATACAAAACCATACCCGAATTGCAGCAGAGGCTCCATGACGTCAGCGTCGCGTCCAAAGACTCCGAACGCCTTGTTAACGAAGTCGTCGACGAGGAAGAAATCGCTAAAATAATCGGCAGGATGACGGGCATCCCGGTGTCCAAAATCAAAAAAGGCGACCGCGAGAAGGTCCTAGATCTCAAGGACACCCTTGCTAAGCGTGTGATTGGTCAAGATGAGGCCATCACTCTTGTTTCTAACGCCATCATCCGCCAAAGGGCGGGAATCAAGAACCCTAATCGCCCAATCGGCTCATTCCTGTTCCTAGGCCCAACCGGCGTAGGAAAAACTGAGGTTTCCAAAGCGTTGGCGGAATCCCTTTTTGACAACGAAAACGCAATTATCCGTATCGACATGTCTGAATACATGGAGAAATACAGTGTTTCTCGCCTCATCGGCGCCCCTCCGGGATATGTGGGCTATGAAGAGGGTGGCCAACTCACTGAAAAAGTGAGGAGAGCTCCTTATTCAATCGTCTTGTTCGATGAAATCGAAAAGGCGAATCCCGAAGTCTTCAACTTGCTGCTACAAGTCCTCGACGAAGGTAGGCTGACCGATAGCCAAGGGAGACTCGTCGATTTCCGCAACACGGTGATCATCATGACGAGCAACCTCGGGAGCGAATATCTCCTTAAAGGAGACCGCAATGCAGTAAGCGATTTGCTCCATCGCACCTTCAAGCCCGAGTTCCTAAACCGCATTGATGAGATTGTTTACTTTAATCCCCTCTCCAAAGAGGTTCAGGAAAAGATTGTCGATAAAATGCTTTTGGAGCTTCAAGGCCGCCTTAAGGAGCAATATGTGTCGGTTTCGTTCACCCCGGCCATCAACTCCTACATCATCGAAAACGCCTATGATAGCGAGTTCGGGGCTAGGCCGCTCAAGCGCTTTATCCAGGACAAGATTGAAACCTTCTTGGCCAATAAAATCGTTTCCGGCGAACTTACGACAGAGAACCGCTATTTGCTCGACGTCAGCAATGGTGAACTAACCCTTTCTGCTAAATCCTAAAACCCCGCAAAAAGGGCTTATAAATGAAAAACAAGCCAGCAAAAGTCCGCTGGCTTGTTTTTTTGTTTTCGCTTTATTCGTTAAGCAATTTCTCGAGTTCGTCGACCAATTCCTCCATGCGCTTGGTGACTGAGAGGAAGGGCTCGTTCGTCGTGAGGTCTACTCCGCCGAGTTTGACCTCTTCAATCGGCCAGTCGCTTCCGCCGGAAGAAAGCATTTTGATGTAGTTTTCAAAAGCCATCGGCTCGTGGTTCTTGACTTTTTCGTAGATGAGCATCGAGGAAGTGAAGCTTGTCGCGTATTGGTAGACGTAGAAGGGGGTGTAGAACAAGTGGGGGATGTAAGCCCAAACGAGGGGTTTGACTTTTTCTTCGGAGATGTCGATCCCGTAATAAGTCTTGTATAGCTCAATCATCTTCGCGGATAAAACGGAGTAATTGATGGGCTCTCCTTTTTCGGCTAACTGAGAAATCTCGTATTCGTATTGTCCAAAGAGGGTTTGGCGGTAGAAGGTCGAAACGATTTGGTCGATGGCTTTTTGAAGAAGCGCGATCTTGTCTTCACGATTAAGCTTATCCGAGGAGAGGAGGTAGTCTAAAAGGTTGTGCTCATTGAAGGTTGAAGCGATCTCGGCGACGAAGATGGCGTAGCCTTGCTTTAGAGGAGGCTGGTTTTCTTCGGCGCAGAGGGTGTGGATGGAATGCCCGGACTCGTGCGCGAGGGTGAAAACGTCATCGAGGTTGCCGAGGAAATTTAAGAGAATGTAGGGGTGGACGTTGGCGCCTCCGTTGCTATAGGCCCCGCTTCTTTTTCCGTCAGAAGGATATACATCGACGTAGCCCGGCTTCAAAACCTCGTGGGCTTTCTTTTGGAAGTCCTCGGGGAAAGAAGAGATGGATTGGAAGAAAAGCTCCTTCGCTTCTTCGTAAGTGAATTTCTTATCTGACTTGGCAAGCGGGAGGAAACGATCGTAAGAGCGATGCTTCTCCAATCCCAAAGCCTTTTGCCTTAGGCGGTAGTATTTATGGAGGGCTTCCGTATGCGTGGAGGCAACCTCCACGAGATTGAGAAAGACGCTTTCGGGAATGGCGTTGTGGCTGAGGTGCTCCTGAAGAATGGAGGAATAACCTCTGGCTTTCATTTCGGAGAGCTGGCTTTGAACGGTGAGGTTATAAATCTCCCCATAGGTGTTCTTGTGCTGATCGAATTGGCGATAAAGAGTTTCGAAAATCGCCTGTCTATCCTCGGCTTTCTTCGTGTTAGCGATGAGGTCGGTCCAATTCGCCGTGCTTACTTTGACTTTGCTGCCATCGCTCAACGTGGCCTCTTGGGGAACGTAGTCCCCAACGGACAATTTGCTATAAAGCTCTCCTCCTTCGCCTAGGATCGGGCCAAAGCAAGAAAGGAGTTTTTCCTCTTGCTGAGAGAGGATGTATTTTTGGCCATGAAAAAGCTTTTCGAAAATGAAGGAGAAGTCATTAAAATCCGGATTTCTTTGCAAAAAGCCATCCAAATGCTCTTTCCCTAAAGCAATGAGCTCAGGGGATTCGAAACTTGTCTTGGCCTCCATATCCTGCAAAACGAGGATGACTTTGCTTTCGGTTTCGGTATAGGAGACGTTCTTTTTGTCGCGATCGCTTTGCATGCCGGCAAACATGTAGAGGCGCTCCAATAGCTCATTGGCTTGCCTTTCTAGGAGAAGGTAAGTCTTAAGGCTTTCCTCTTCATTTAGTTTGCCTTTAAAAGAAGCCATCTTGTCGACGACGTCTTTCAAAGTGCGGAGGTCTTTTTCGAAAGCCTCGTTGTCCTTGTAAATTCGGGAGAGATCCCAAGTCGTTGTTTCCATGTTTTTCCTCCAAATGAAAACTACCTAGAAGCCTAGTGGAGGGGAGAAAAAGAGGCAAGGAATTTATTTCTTTTTGTAGTTGTGAAGAAGGACGATGATGACTTGGATCGGAGCGCCGACAATAAGGATGATCCAAATGTTCTCGGGTGGTTGGCGGAAGAATTGGAATTGGAAGCAGAAACTCAACAGAAACGTCCAAACGAAGATGCTCAGCAAAACCGTTTTGGCCATTCTGTTTTTGTACATGATTTGAACTTCGATCGCCGAAACCAACGCCATAAAAGGAACCATCCAGAAAAAGACGGGGGTCATGTCCTTTTGGGTGGTGTTGAAAAAATAAGAGGAGAAGAAAATGGACATGGCGACTAGGACGACGAAGGTCAGGCTCATTGCCAAAATTATGGCTTTGTTTGAAGAATTGAGCCCGTCATCGTTCTTTTGCTCGACGACTTGGGCAATGTTTTCCGGGGTCTGCTCGGAGACTAGATAATCGATTGTCACGCCGTAGAAATTGGCGAAATCCAAAAGCACGTCGACGGAAGGCAAGGCATAGCCAAGCTCCCATTTGGAAATGGATTTGTCGCTATAATTGATCTTTTGGGCGAGCTCTTGCTGGGTCATGCCCTTCGCTTTTCGCAGCGAGGCCAAATTCTTTCCAACGGTTAGAGCCAAGTTTTCCATGGCGCTATTCTATGGCGTTCTTGGTTTTGGGGCAAATCGAATCATCCCGTGTATTTTTCGGTATAGAAGCTCGCCGATGCGAAAGATCCGGTAGTGACGTAGCCGTCGTTATAGAAGATTTCTGAATAATAATCGGCGGCGTGGACTTTCTTTGACGCCATTTTCTTTTTGCTGGTGAGATAGGCGATGCCGATGATGTCGTCTTCGGAAGAGGAGTTCTTAATCCAAACTGGCTGATACTCTCCCGTAGAGATGTTTGCCAAACTGAAACTAAAGGAAATGCCCAAGAGATTGCTTAGTATTTTGGTGCTGCCGGACAAAGCACTTAACGTCTTTTCCTTATTTCCATTCGCGTTGACTTCCTTGCCTTCTATGGTCAAAGCGATTTTGTCGGAGAGGACGGAAGATAGGGAAGACAAGTCCAAGCTAAGCCCCCATTTCGCCCCGGCGGATAGCTGTTCGAAGGAATATGCGCGGATTAATTCTTCCCCGTGCAAAGACGAGCCTTTTTCGTCTTTGCTTGAACTGCCCGTGATTTTCTCCATCATGCTGTCGGTTAAGCCAACGACGTAGCCTAAGAGCCAATTGGCGATATTTGCGGAGAAATCGGAGGCTTTAACCTTCGCATAATCCTCCGAATCGTTACCAAGGGAGGTAATGTCGTTGGTCCTATGGAAAAACAAGGTTCCGTCTTTATCCGTTCCTGAGGTGTGGAAATAAAATTCGCAGTAACGTGTTCCGCCCAAGAGGTTGCTTGTATTAACCCCGACAACCATTGGAACCGTCACAGAGCCCATGGCCAAAACCTCGGCGCCGCGCAAGGCGATGAAGGCGTCGATGTTGACCGTCAAAGTGAATAGAAGGCTTAGCGTTGCACTTCCGCTGATGTGATAGGTGGATTGATGGTTAGCGTCTTCGCCTAAGGTTGCCGACCCTAATAAATAATCGACAAGGGTCGGGAGATCGCTATAATCCGTCGCGTTGGATTTGTTGGCCTCCAATTCGTCCAGGAGAAGATCGCTTTTGGCTAATTCTTTTTCCGGAACCTCGACTCCGATTTGGAAAAACATTTCCTTTTCGCTTGTTGAGAAGCTTAGACGAATCAAAGACAAACCGCTTTGGTCAAATCCAAGGCGAAGGCTGATATCGGTTTCGCTGCCGAAGAGGCTTTTTGAGATTAGGGCGTCGACGGTATCCCCGTTTTTGACGCAGGAAAGAAGAATCTTTTCCGTGAGCAAGGGAGCGATTTGCCCCTGGGCGATTTTGGCGATTAAGGTAGTCGCGATGGTGTCTTTGGCGGAGGTGAATTCGGTGAATCTGGGGTCGGTAGAATTGAGTAAGGAACTGAAACAACCTAGCAAATCGTTTAAAGAGGCGACGGAGAATTTTCCATACATCGACCCTACATCGCTGTCGGGTTCGGTGATGTTGCCGTAATCGAGGTCCTTGTACCCTTCTTCGCCGGAATTATGTTTGCTGTTTTTGGAGTTGTAACCAAAAAGCATATTTCCGTCGTTCTCTTCATCTCCGTCTATTTGTACGGAAATGGAATGCTCGTTGAGGAAGTCGGCTTTGCGGTCAAGGAATACGCCGCTTCCGCAGCCCGCCTTCTCCTTCAAATTGAAAGCGAAAGAACCCTCGAAGGAAAAGCCTTGCTCGGAAATGGAAGATTTGCCGCCGATGGATGCAAAGCGCGTATCGGCGCTTACGGCCTGGGTTCCTTTGTCGAGAACGTATCCTTGGATTGTGGCTTTTGCCGAATGGCGCTGAAAAAGATTTTCGATTTGATCGGCTAAGCTAGGCAAATGATCCATCAAAGGATATTCGGAGGCATCGAAATCTTCCGTCTCGGAATAATCCCCTATGGACAACGTTCCATCCACGCCGAAATAGCCTAGGGTGAAGCCGGAGAAAGTGATTTCGGCAAGGTTCTTTTCCGTTCCCGATAGCATCAAGGTCAATGTCCCGTTGCTACCTGCTTTGCTCAAATCCAGCGTAGCTATTATCGAATTGTCTTTGGTCTCAATTTTGGAGATGATCGCCAAAAGGTGTTCGTAATGGCCTTCTGAGATGTCCTTACCGACTTGACTTTCTTTGATCGAATCGATGGCAGAGGAGATGGAATTCGCTGCAGAAAGGAGGTTTGAAAGGTACTTATTGGAGATTGATTCATCCCCCATGAGGCCTGAGAAAGCGCTGAAGAAAGCGTCGGTGGTGGTCTTGGACGTCCTCGCCTTAACGATTCCGTTGACGTCTAAACAGATGTTCTTTTCTTCGTCTCCGTCGGCGAGGATGGCGCTGAGGTATTTGCTTTCGCTTTCTCCAAGGAATGAGGCCTTCGCGTTCAAAGCGTTGATTTTTCCGCCTTTGAAATCCCCTGAGCCTTCGATGCTGAAAATGGCGCTTTCGTCGATTGCCTCATGCCCAATAGTTGTCTCTGTCGCGTCAACCGCCTCTTCTTTGTGAGTGAGCAGCAAGCCTTCCTTCACGACGCCGTTTTCAATGTGCTGGCTGCTGACGGAGAAGGCTAGTTTCCCGGCGTAAGTCGCTAGGCGCTCCCATAAATCGATGGAATTATCTAAGGTCAAATAGGATGAGGAATCGCTTGGTGGAAGGATGGAGACCCTTTCCGTTTCAAAAGAAGCAGATAGGTTCAGCGTCATGCCGTTTCCAAGTTCCCCGGTAGCTCCGGAGATGCCTTTGGCGGGGAAATCAACGCCGGTTAACGAATAGTTTTCGTCCCCCTGCAGCCCAATGGGGTAGACATTGTCTCCAATAGGCAGGTTCCAAAGGAAATATCTTGAGCTTGCGGAGATTTCGCCCATTTCATCCAAGGATGAGGAAATTTTCGACCAATCAAACCCGACTTTCGAATTCTCCGTTTTTGGGGTGATGGAATAACCGTATCCAGATAGGATTTGTAGGATGTCGTCGATGATCCAATCGAGTCTGCCAAATTCGTATTGGTATATGCCACCGGTGGTGGAATCGTGGGATTGGCCTTCATCCTCGTAAGTATAAGAGGCCGTGGAGACTTTATAAGAAACCGAATAAGGGTCGCCGCTATCTTTAGGGCAAGACAAGGAAAAATAGAGTTCGTCGTTTACTAACGTGGCGTCTATGCTTCTTTTCCCGATTCCGTTGTAGTTCACGGGTGCATTGAGGGCAACGCTGAGCCCATGGAGGGAGAGCTCGCTTAAGCCGAATGACAAGGATCCCCCACTGAAGTCGAATTGATTTTTTTCATCGGCTTGAAGGGTTGCCTCGGTTAAATTCATTTTGAAACCAGAGGCGAGGGCATTAGTTAAGCTCTGAGCCAATGCTTGGGCGCCATTGACGCTGTCGTTGGCCTTTGAGGAAGCTTGGTTTTCTTCATTGGGGACGTTTTCGTTAGACGAAGCGGTGCTAGGAAGCAAACAGGAAGAGAGGGCCAAAGTCAAAGAAAGGAAGCCAAAACGGCGAAAAGAAGCAAGCGCGCGCCTGCTTCCTTTCGAATTCGTTGTTTTCTTTTCTTTCCTTGGAATCATTTTTTTCAGCAAGTTACCCCAACGTAGTAGTTTCCGGGAAGAAGGGCGGAATCTTCACTTGCGTAATGCTTGGTGTAGCTATCTCCGTATGTGAAGTTTGTGGTTCCATCTTCACCGTAGGAGACGACGCTTGTAAAGTCATTGACGGCAGCGTCGGACCAAGTGTTTTTATACACGCCGCTGGAGACGTTGTCCAAACTGAGGTTCAAAGCGATGGAGGCAGGAACAATTTGGCCTGTTCCGTCGGGGTTTCCAAGTTTCAAGCCAAAGGTCAAAGCCATGGAGCTGATTGTCTTCCAAGAAGCGGTGGAGTCGCTATTTGCGACATTGGAGCCGAGAATGGACAAAGTGGCATCTCCTAAGAGGCCGCGCTCATCAAGCAAGGAGCCTACGTCAACACCCATAGACCACTTGGTCTGGTCAGAATCGAAGGCATATTTCTTAAGAAAGTCTTCGGGATGGGGGAAGCGCGCATCGAAGAGGCTGGTGCCATCTTCAACCTGGGCTTCCATTGTTTCTGTGTCGGTTGGGGCGTTGTCCTTGGCCAAGTAGCTTTCGTTAACGCCTAAGACATATTCGAGCAGCCATCCTATTCCATTATAAGAATAGGTGTAGCTATCGGAGGAGGATTTTTCGGCGAAGTCCTTTCCCTTAAGCTGAACGGTGTCCCTGACCTGGGTGATACGGCCATAGCTAGAGTCCCTGGTGATGTAAACGTCGCCGAAGTCTTCATCTCCCTTTGCGTAGGAATAATAGAGATCGACAGAACGTTTGCCTTCATACTCGTGGTCGCGGAAGTAAATGGAATTGTCGGGCGCGTTGACCCCCTTGATCAATGGCATAAAGGGGATAGACAAATGGGCTTTCAAAACATCTTTTTCATTCGCCACATGGAGGCTGACGCCAAACAAATCGATGGTGGTTTTCCCAATATTCAAAGACAAATTGAGGGAGACGTCATATACGGAGGCGTCGCCGGAAACGACTTGGCCCAATTTGGTGGAACCTTCGATGTATTCAACCAGAGTCTTTAGGGTGTTGAAATTGGTGTAGGCGGACAAGTCTTCACCTTTCAAAGGATTTAGTTCCGCTTCTGTTAGGCCGTTTGTTTTGTCTAAGCCGAGGCTCAACGAAACTTTTGAGGTTTGGAAGGTCAACGATTTGAAACCGCCGTTGGAACTTTCTTCGTTGGGTTGATAGGAAACGGTGATGAGGGGGTTTTCATCCATGCCGAAGAGCTCGCCGTTGAGCTTGAAGGTATTGCTGTCTCCCCCAAGACTTGCCTTCTCGACCAAAATCTTTTTCTCCGCAAAACCGAAGAATTTGTTATTAATAAGGGAATCTGCGAGGTTATTGCCAACCAAGCTTCCAATGGAGGAGGCGATTTTTTGGAATGAGGTTTTCCCATCGTCTTCCTCTTCGGGAATCATCTTTTTAACGGTGGAAACGATGTCTTGCATTGAAGAAACGGACATTGTTCCGGTAAGGGGCTTGCTGGACCGGGGGTTGGTTCTAGATTTTCCTTTTTCGTCCAAGCCGGTTTCGCTGTCAACGGTGGCGTCGTTTACTGAATCATAACGGAAAGCGGCGTTGGTAAAATTCTCGCCATCTCCATCGAGAGAAAAATCAAAATGGTGATCTTGAGAATACTCTTTGGAGATTTGGTTTGCGGTTAAGGTGATGCCGGCCTGCTTTTTATCGTAGGAGAAGGCGATGTCGCTATCGAAATTCACGCCTATATCTTGCCCGACTTTGTCTTGCTTCCCGGTTTTGATCGAACCGCTTAAGGAAAGCCCGGCTTCCTTAGAGGAAGTTATCGAGGTTATTTGGTCTTTGATTCCGGGGAGGTGAGTCAATTCGTCGTATTGGGTTTTGTCCAATGATGGTACGGCATAGGAAGAAAGGCTTACGGTTCCATCGAGTTCGAATGCGCTGAGCTTAACGGATTTGAAAGTGATGTTAGAGAGATAAGTATCAGTGCTCGCATTTTCGCTATCGCCGCTATAGGTTCCGTCGATCGTCAAAGAGATTTCTCCATCCATTTGCAAAGGCGTCAAATCAAAGGTCACGACGATTTTATTGTTTTCGCCCTTAATGGATTTGATGAAATCGAAGGCCCCTTCGTAGTGTCCTTCGGCGAAGGATTTGATCGTGGGGTAATTGTTGAGCACGGTTTCGATGAGATCTTGGGCCCCTTCGATTTCGCTCATGCTTTCGCTGACGGAAGAAGTAGAGGAAACGGAAGACGTAACATCGCCCCAAAGAGCATCGAGATTGGTTTTGCTGACCTTGGCCATGAGCAGATCGTCGATGTTCATGAAGGCCTCATTATCAATGTAGGCGGCGGAAATTGCGGCTTTTGAAGCGTCTGCAGAGAGGGCTAAATCAAGATTGAAGGCCTGCAATCCTCCGGTAAAATCGGCGTTTCCGGATAAGTATAGGGAAGCTTGTTCAATGACGTCGGAACCGACTGTCTTGTCGTCTTCCGTTTTGTAATGAGTGAGAACTAGGCCCTCGCCAGAGTTGACGCTAAGGGAATTGGTGGTCGTTAGGCCGAATTGGGGGTTGGCCGCGTAACGGGCGACTTTCCGGAACAAGGAAGCGGAATCAACGATGCTATGGTATTCACTGGGGTCCGCGGTCAAGAAGGAGAGCCAATTGACGCTGTCGCTCCCCGTTTTCACTTTGGCGGAGGCTTGGATCGTCATGACTTCCTCGCCTTCGTTTTTCAAGGAATAAACTTCTTGCGAGGAAGCATCGCCGCTGAAGGATTTCGCGGGGAAATCGATGCCGGCAAGGTTGTAGTCATCATCGCGGCTTAGCCCAATCGGCAAAGTTTCTTCTCCCAAAGGAAGGTTCCATACAAAGTACTTGTGCGGGGCGTCTTCTTCCATGTTTGATAAAGAGTCGAGAATGTCGGAAACGGCGTCTGAACTTGTCGAGGAAGAACTGGATGAATCGGAGCTTCCGCCTAAATCGATTTTGGGGAAAGTGACGTTGATGTTCCCGGAGGAAAGAATTTCGAGGATATCTTGGATGATCCAATCGATGTCCCCGTATTCGTATTGAATGAGCCCTCCCGTGGTTTCGTCTCTTTCTTCGGTCACTTTGGCTTTGATTGAGGCTTTGTATTTGAAATCGTAGGTTTGATTGTCATCGTCGTTGATTGAGAAATAGATGTCCTCGGTTTCTTTAAGAAGATTTAGGGAACGCTTGCATCCATTGTAATCAACTTTGGCTTTGAGACCTAAGCTGATGCCGTGGAGAGAAGCCTCTTCCATGGAAAAAGTAACTTCGGTTCCGCTTGCGTTAATGAGGTTTCCTTTGGATTTATCGGACTTGTCCTTGCCGGGGAAATATAAGTCAAGAGTGTCGAAGGACAAATTGAGGCCAGCGGTTGCGCTGTTGGTCAAATTTGAGATAAATCTTTGAACTCCGGTAATTGGCTTAATGTCGTCGCCGATGTCTTCGTCTTCCGTTTCGCCGGTATCATCTCCACCTCCCAAAGTCTTTTCGGGCAGTAGAAGAAAAGTGGTTGTAGCGGTGACGCCAAACAATGCAAGCAGCAGCGCCCCATTAAGAAAATATTGTTTTTTTGCGCCTTTATTTTTGATTTTCTTTTCGTTTTTATTTTTTTTCATAATTCGTTCCTTTTATGGTTCATTCTTGCTCGAGGGCTTTGTAAACGCTTTGTGTCTCGTCTTGAAGTGAAGGGATTTCGTAGGTATCGCCGACGTAGAATTTCGTCGTGAGCCGGCCTTCAATGTCAACGGGCAAAGGGACGCTACTTTTGGTTGCGTTGTATTTTTCGTAAGACGTGTAATCGATTGGAGTTAAATCTTCGGTTAGGTGGAAGGTTAAGTGGCAGTAGTAGAAATAGGGGTAGTCAGTTAATCCCGATATGTTCTTCATTTGCTTGACGTAGTTTGCCACGGCGGAGTTTTTGGAGCTCGTGTTTAACTCGAGCTCAACTGTATAGCCGCCGTTTTCCTTAAGGATTTTGGAAGGGCCATATGAAGACTTAACGTTGGCCTCTTTGGTGATCGTAGTTTTCTTGGAAATAATGTAGGTCATCGAATCGGAGACCTTTCGGCCCATCATGTCCTCATATTCTTCATTAGTTAGTTCATTTTTCTGGTTAGAGGAATAATCCAAATTGGCGCCCCAGTAGCAAGTGGTGGAATCGCCTGTTTGATACATCCTATCGTAGAGATTAACAAGACCGATGGAATTGGATTCCTCGAAATATTGGCCGTCATTTTTGATCTGAATGGATTGAATAACCTGGCGAACGCTTAAGGATATTGCTTCTCCGAGTCCGACGGCTTTGGTCGAAGGAGTTGAATTGTAGTTATCCATTGCGAGATTAACCATTTCCGAAGGCTTTAAGGCAGTCTCCAAAGGGGTTCCGGAAGCTTTCGCGGATTCATATTTGACCTTAGCGACGTTGATATCGTCGGTTTCGCCAGCGACGTAATTCACGGAGGCGGTTGGCCCGAAGAAATGGTGCGCGAGGATTCCGCCGCCAACGCCCAAGGCCATGGTGGCCGTTGAATACACTGCGATCCAAGCCCATTTTCTCTTTGAATTGGTCTTCTTGGATGCCAATGTTGAATTTTTGACGGATTCTTCTTCTGCCATTTCGTTCTCCTGACGCTGACATTGTAAATGTCCCTTTGTCAAACACACTCTCTTCCATGTATCCGCTCCATAGAGAGCTAGTTCTCTGAATTGGAGAATAGATAAAGTTTCGATGGCGTCTCATAAATTTTGTTATTTAATATCAGTTCCTCTTTTTTGTAGAGAGAAAAAAATAATAAAGCGCCTGAGAATAAGGGATTTTGAAAATTGCTACACGTCCTCATTATTTTCAGAATCCATAGAATTGCTCATTTCTTGGCTTTTGGCCTCATTTCCCCTTTATGGAAAAAGCGTTTAAAATACGCTGGAAACCAAGAGGATAACAATATGTCTGAAATTCGCGTCATTAAGGTTAAACAATCCGTTCTCGCCAATAACGACTCTCGTGCGGAGCTTCTCCGTTCTGAATTAAAAAAGAATAAAGTCTTTCTTATTAACGTTATGTCGTCCCCGGGATCTGGAAAAACTACTCTTTTAGTGAACCTTATCAACAAGCTGAAGGAACGTGGCTTGCGTATTGGCGTTATGGAAGCCGATATGGACGCTGTGGTTGATGCGGAAACCGTTGGGCGTTTGACTGGGGTTAAGACAATACAATTGCACACTTCGGGGGAATGCCATCTCGATGCAAAGATGGTCTCTGAGGGCATTGAGGCTATCGGAGAAGAAAGCCTAGACATCGTTTTCTTGGAGAACATCGGCAATCTCGTTTGCCCCGCGGAATTCGATACCGGGGCGGCCCTCAAGATGGTTTTGCTCTCCATACCGGAAGGCGATGACAAGCCCCTTAAATATCCTCTTATGTTTAAAGTCGGTGATTATTTTGTCTTTACTAAAATGGATGCCATTTCGGTTTTCGACTTTAATATCGAGAAAGCCGAAAATCACATTTTGAAGTTGAATCCCAACGCGAAGTTCTTCCCTGTCTCGGCTAAAAAAGACGCAGGTGTCGATGATTTGGCTCAAAAAATCATTGATGCTTATAACACATTTGTTAAATGAATTTCGCTGCTGTTTTGGCGATAAAAATGTTGTTTTGTTAACTTTTCGGCATTTTTCGCCCCGATTTTTGATATTTTTTGGTACAATAGCGTCAGCAAGGGGTAATTTTTGTCTTTTTTGGTTGCTCCCGCGGAAAGGGTTTAAAGATGATGTTTCAAGTGAACGACTACGTTTTTCACAAGCATTGCGGAGTGTGCTTAGTCCAAGCCATTGCTCCTCTGCCTGGTGATAACTCCGGCGCCATGTATTACGTCTTGTCTCCTCTCTTCGGCGACGACAAAGGAAACATTGTGCGTGTCCCCGTCGATTACTCTGGTTCTTTGAATACGCCGATTACCAAAGATGAGGCTTCCTTCATTGTCGATAATTGGCCGACGGAAGGAGAGGAACTCTACATTGTGGACTCCAAAAAGCGCAAGCTTTCCTATGAGGCTGCCCTTTCTAGCGGAACACTCAATGATCTCATTCCTCTTTTAGAGGGCGCCCTCCGCAGGAAAGAAAGAGATGGGCACTTGAATTCCATGGATTCCCAATTCGTCAATCGCGCCGCTCCCTTGGTTTTTGGTTCCATTTCCATGGCGCTTGGGATTAATTACAAAGACGTGGGAAAATACATTCAGGACCATTTGGCTTAATAAATCTGAAACAATAAAAAAGACTCGGCATATCGCCGAGTCTTTTTCGTAGTTATTGAATTAGGCTTTCCAATTCGAGTAGGCGCCGTAGAGGCTAAGCAAGGCGCCGATGAAGGCAAACACGACGGTGCAGATAGCGCCGGTCCCAAGTGACAACGTGTCCGTTCCGGAATAGGGGTTAACGGCCAAATACAAATTGACGGAATTGAGGAAGAGGACACCGGCCGCGACAAGAAGGGCGAGGGTGATGCCATAGATCAACGCGCTGATCTTGCCTTGGAAGATTCCGCCGAGCAATCCGGTGACGAATGCGGCGACTTCGAAGGAGAAAGCGACGATGAGCCAGGGAACTGCGTTCAGCTCTTTGGTGGTGCTTCCAAACATTGCGGTGAAGAGGCTAGCTCCATCAAAGTTTAAGCCTTGTGAATCGTTGAAGGCGTAAGAGAACAAGACGAAGATGGATACGGCTGCCATTAGTGCCACGCCCAATCCGAGAAATACATTAACTTTTCGATTCATAATAAAACCTGCCGATGAGTAATATATACCACTTCCCCTAAGGGGACAAGGCAGTTTCCTCTTCCTAGGAAGAGAGTTTGAAGCCATAATTGAGGGGTGAACAAAAAAATTCTTCTATCCATAGCCTTTGTGTCTGCACTAATGGGCGGCTTGTCTTCTTGTTCCTTAGGTGGAGATGCCTATTTCAAAATCGACTTCTATAGCGATTACGAAGGCATTCATAATGGCGCCCAAGGGGAAGATTATGTTTCCTCGGACGGGCTCTCGACTTCTAAAGCCGTTTATATCGGCAGCGGATACGTCAGCCAAAAAGGCTCTAGCCGCGTGGCTCGCTTATCTCATCTTAGCAAGCAAAGCGATGGGACGGTCTTCGATTATCATTCCACTCAGCAGCAAAAACAAAAAGGGCATGTCTACACCTTTGATGGCTGGCAGGGGTTCTACGAAGCTTCTTCCGGAGTCTCGGAAAAGGTTGATCTTAACAATATAACAGGGGATTGCGCGGTTTTTGCGCATTTCTCCGTTGAAAAAGAGAAATACGCCGTGTCCGTGCAAAACATCGACTCCTCCCTTATATTTCAAAAGCAGCTTGAATATGGCGTGCGGCTTGGTGATGCTTTGATCGAAGAGTTCGGAACGGAACAAGCGGCCAAGAGCAAGCTCTCCGACGTTGAATATGCCTTGCCTGCGAAATATTACATGTCTTATCAATTCGATGGGACGTATAAGGATTCCGATGGCGGCTCGCTTAGCGTGGACGATTTATTCGATTTAACGGTAGAGGGAAAAAAGACCTTCAAACCCTCCTTTGGCGATGGAATTTTAAAAACGTATAAGATATCGTTCTTTAAAGACGCTTCGCTTAAAGAAACTCTTTCCGTGAGTGGGAACGAATTTGCTCAAGTTACTTATGGCGAGCCTTTGAGCCTGACGATTCTCGATTACGAAGAAGACGGTTACGTCTACGCTTTTTCCGGTTGGAAAGGGGCATATGGAGTTGATGCGCCTGAAACAATCCGCGAGAAACCCTTTGATGCACAACACGTGCTGTACGACTGCTCGGTTTATCCGGTTTACGAGAAAAAAATCAAAACGCTAAATGTCAGTTTCCTCAATGGAGACGGCTCTACAAACTCCACCTTGAAAGTTGAATACGGAACAAAATTCAGCGAAATCAATCTTCCTAGCAGCGTCACTTCTATTCCTGCGAATTATTCTTTTACCTCTTTGTGGAGCAAAGTTGAAAACGATGGGGCCGGATCGTCTTGGGTTTCCTCTTCGGCAGAAGTTGTCGAGGACCTCACTTTGTATCCCGTTTTCACGAAAACGACCATTGAAAATGTCCTCGGTGGAAAGGGGGATTCGTTCGATTTCGATTATGATGTGGTGAGAAAAGGCTACGTTATTTCTTCTTTCACGCCCTCTTCTACAAGGAGCGATAAGATTCTTGCGCCATCGGATATCCCTCTTGACCAACTGCCTTCTTCGTTTGACTTGGTGGGCGTGACCTCTTTTCAGGACTCCTCAAATTCCTATCGGGAGGCTCTAGACTCCATAACGTTGCCAGAATCCGTCAAATACATTGGTTCCCGCGCTTTTGCCTACTATAAAAATGTGACGGTCTTATCTTTGCCTGGCGTCACCGAAATCGATGCCTTTGGCCTCTCTTCTTTGTTCTCTTTGGCCTCAATTACGTTGCCTAAGACACTGCTTAAAGCCGGCTCTAAAATTTTCTATGAAGATTCTAGGCTTGCCGAGGTGAAGCTTGAAATGACGAAAGAAGAAGCTTCCTCCTTGGATTTGGCTTCGGATTGGAATAGCAACGGAATCTCTTTGGTTAATATCAGCTACAAAGTTGAATAAAATCAAAATATCTTATTTTTGCGCCCTTTTCCTTGTTTTCCAAAGCCAGAACGCAGGAATTAATGCCATAAGGCAGGAAACTGCAGTCACCAAGAACATCCAGTGATCAGGAACTTTTGTTGGCTGCTCATATGCGTCAAGGCCGGACTGCTGAAATACGAGGAGAGAGATGTTGCTTCCTATGATCATGGGGAGCATTACGGCGAATACCATCCTGACGCCTTGAAGCGACCCCGCTTTGTCTTCGGGGGTTTGGTCACGGAGTTCTGCGCCCAGCACGGCCGTTCCTAATAGATATCCGATCATCAGGACGCATCCTCCGAAGATAAGAGCCCATGAATCGGATAAGAAGAATAGCAGCAGGGCGCCTGCCGCCATGACCAAAATCGACGGCATTAAGATGTTGAGGTGGCCGATTTTGTCTAGGAAAATTCCCACAGCAATGGTGGAAACGATGGAAACCGCCATAATGATGCCCATTGCAAGGTAGAAGTTGGTAGACGTGAAACTTTGAAAATAAACCATGTAATAGGGCATGAACGAATCAACGGCGATGTTGAAGAAAAGAAATGAAAGAAGGGCGACGTAGAAACGTTTGTTGCTTCTTATCGATGTTAGGGTGAACCCATAAACAAGATTTTTCAGGAAGCCCGTTGGGGTTTCTTGGGTCTTTTTGTCGGGCGGAAGGGCAAAGAAACTAATAATTCCGACTAGAGTGGTGATGGCTCCGCAGACAAGGAAGAAGTAAAGCCATGGTGAAGCGATTCTATAAGCGTATTCCGATGCCGATTCGTTTGGCCCTTGAGTTCCGGGGACACCGAATAAAAGGCCTATCCCCATCATCAAAATCATGGCTAGCAACGGCAAAACAGATAGAACGGTCTCGACTAAAGGCCTATTTTTCTCGTTTGTTTGGTCAGTTACCATCGCGTTGAAGCAAGCGTCGTTTCCTGTGGAGCCGAAAAACGTCATAACGCAGTCGACGACGACGTTGATGATCCCTACCCAAATAACGGCATTGCCTCCTTTCCCGAATAAAGCCTCCATGTTGGATAGAGAACCTAAGGCAAAAGCGAATACGAAGAAACCCCAGATCGTATAGCCTCCGGCGATGAAAATCTTCCTTTTTCCGAGTTTGTCCGATAGCGCCCCCATCAAAAACGTGGTGAGCGTCGCCATGATGGCGCTAGCGACGGTCATCCAAGTGATATAGGCCGCGTTGGAGGATTGGGAGAATACCCAAAGATTGATGTAGTTGTTTTCAATGGCCCAAGCCAATTGCCCCGCGAGGCCGACCAAAACAAAAGCGAACCATTTTTTGGCGCCGAGTTTTCCGTCCTTTTCCATAAGATTCCCTCTATGACTGCTTTGATTATAGGAATGTTAGTGGAATATAGAAGGGTTTTTCGGTATCCTAACGTCATGCCACCAATAGATTTTTCCTCTATACCGCCTTTAGCTTATGTTTTCTTTTCATTATCGCTTTTGGCTACCGCGGTGGAACTTGTTTTTGCTTTCATCGAAAATGAGATAGGCAGAAAAATAACGAAATGCTTCTGCGTGGGCTTTTTGGCCGTTATGACCATCGTTTGGCTCCCTGATGCTTGGCTAATATATTGCGGTGCCATTTTCGGAACGATTGGAGATTTCTTGCTTTTAAAGAAACATAAAGTCTATCCCATGGTCTTTGGGACTTTGGCTTTTTTGATTGGTCACGCCTTTTATATCGCTTGTTATGCGAGTTTGGTGCACATGGAGTGGTGGCTGTTTCTTGGATTGGGCGTTTTCTTCGTTTTGTTTTGCGTCGTTGGCTACAACAGGCTTCACAAAATCATCAAAGAAGGCCATATGGCCTTTGGGGCCACTCTTTACTTTGGAACGCTGGTTCTGGATTTCCTCTTCGCCGTTTCATCTTGCTTTTTAGGCGGTTTCGATTACTTATTCCTTGCTGCTTTAGGCGGGGTGTGCTTCATCGTTTCCGACTGCTTCCTTGTTCGGACTTCTTTTGTCCGCGACATGAAAAGAAGGGACTTCTTCATCATGTCGACCTACGTGCTTGCCCAGATACTGATTATTTTGGGGTGCTGCTTTACTTATCAAGCAAGAATTTAACCAATTGCTCGCTCGCCCTCCCGCGGTGAGAGTATTTGTTTTTGATTTCTTCGGGGGCTTCTCCGAAATTGACGTTGGCCTCGTCGCAATGGAAAATCGGATCGTAGCCAAACCCATTGTCCCCTTTTGCTTCCTCGAGGATTCTTCCTTTGCAGATGCCTTCGAAGTAAATGGGCTCGTCCACTGGGCTTTTTAGATAGCAAATGCAGCAAACGAATTGCCCAGAACGATCCTTATTGCCCTTTAAGCGAGAGAAAAGAGCGTCCCACGCTTCTTGATAACTCGCATAAGAAGAAGCAAAACGCGAAGAATGGATGCCGGGGAATTTTCCCAAGGCGTTTATTTCCAACCCGGAATCATCGGCTATCACAGGGCAAGAGACTTTGCTGGCTAGAGATTTCGCTTTCAAATAGCTGTTCTCCCGATAGGTGTTGCCGGTTTCTTCGGGATCGCTGACAACCCCAAGGTCTTTTGGGGTTTTGACGGAGTACCCCAAAGGGGAGAGGATTTCCTCGTATTCGCGTTTTTTATTCGCGTTATTCGTGGCTAAGACGATTGTTTTGGTCGTTGAATTACTCATGGCTTGATTATCCTCTCTTTTTGAAAGTCCGCATAAAAAAACGGCCACCGCAAGATGGTCGTTAGATTTAGAAATGGAGCAGGTGACGGGAATCGGACCCGCATAACCAGCTTGGAAGGCTGGTGTTCTACCACTGAACTACACCTGCAAATAGCTGGCGGACCATACGAGATTCGAACTCGTGATCTTCTCCGTGACAGGGAGACATGTTAGGCCGCTACACCAATGGTCCGTAGCGCCTTGTAATATAACACAAGCCCCCGTTTACTGTCCAACTATTTTCTTGAAACCCTCGATTATAGGCCCAAAAATTTCTTAAAGCCGGCCTCAGGAAGGTAACCGACGTTCCTTTTGGTCTCTTTGCCGTCTTTTAAAACGACGACGCAGGGAATCGAATAAACCCCATAAGCTTCCGCAGCCGTAGGGACCTCATCTGTGTCGACGGAAAGGAATTTGATTTCCGCGTTCTCCGACGCCACTTTGTGGAAGATGGGCTTCAGCATTTGGCAAGGCCCGCACCAAGTCGCATTGAAGTCAATAACGACGTTTCCGGTGCCGATTTCCTTATCGAATTGTTCTTTGCTGTGGATTTCGATCAACATAACTAACTCCTTTAATAACCAAATATTAGGAAGAAAATGGAAAAAATGATAGCGATATGCATCGGATAATAAACGTAAGTGAAGATGCGGAAGGGTTTGCCATCAGGCCCTCTTCTTCCGTTATATAGAAGGATGAGAATGCAAGAGAGCAGGCACCACGTTTGGCCGACCGTTCCCGGGTTCACCGCTTGCATGGTAACGACGTCCAGACTGATTGAGGGTATATAAGAGAGCCCCCAGCCTATGATGGTGACAACGAAAAGCACCGTGGCGCAGGTGAAGTTTATTAGGCTTTGGTAGCCTTTGCTTTCTTGGAAGACTTCTAAACTTTGACCTGAACCGTCGAGGTATTTGACAGAGACGAAATCAACGAAGTTCTTTGCGAAGTAAAATCCGACAATTAAACAAAATCCAAACAGGGAATAGCCCGGCAAAACGAAGAAGGGGAAAGAAACGGTGGAGAGCGCCCCGTTCGCTCTAGATAATTGGAGCCCGTAAGAAGCTAGAACCGCTGATAGGGGCAAGGCGGAAAGGGCCTTTTTCGCCCCCGGCAAAGATAGGCAATATAAGAAAAGCCCGCCGAGAAGCAAGTCCGCGAAGGCGTTCGTTGAATCCGCTATTTCTTTGACCTTGCAAGCGTAATTCAAAATTAACTGGGCAGTTAGCACGAGCCCCCACATCAAAGTCAGGCGAAGGAGGTATTTGCCTTTGCTTCTGGTTTTCCTCATGCCTTCTGCAAGCATGAAGGCGAATAGAGGGAAAGCTAGGCGCCCGATGCTTCTCAAAATAAGAGCGGTGGGGTTTGAAGAACCTAAATAAGACAATAAGAAAAGACCGATGTGGTCTAATGTCATAAATAGCAAAGCGGCAATCTTTAGAACGAATTCATTGAGGATTTGCGCCTTTTCCCGCCACGTTTCACCCATTGATGTTCGCTCCTTGGGCTGCGATTTGCACTACTGAAAGGATGTTGTTCAAGGCGTGTGTCACGTAAGAGGCCGCGAAGCCAAATTTATCGTAAAGGAAGCAAAGGGCGGCCGCGGAAAAGAGGTAATTCGGCAAGGAAACAAATTCTACGATTGCCCCATCCCTGCTTCCTAAAGCCGTGAAATCGAAATGAATGAAGGCGAAAACCAAAATGCCCAAGAGATAGCCTACCCATTTGCCCAATCTACTCGCGAATCCGAAAACACCGACGCGATAGGCGAGCTCTTCACAGAAAGGCCCGAGCAAGCCAATGACGAAGAAGCAGACGACCCAGTTGTATTTGACCATGTTAATCACGTTGACTTGGTTTGAATTCGTACTGCTGGTATCGATTCCGACGCCTTTTAGAATGGCTTGGCTAAGCAAACCGTACCCGATGGAGAATGCGGTCAAAGCAAAGAAGCCAATCAATCCGGCGACGTAAGGCTTCCAATTGAGGAAGGCCTTTCCGATCTTCTTCCAATCGCTCCAAACGAGGAGGCCCATAATGACGAATAAACTTGGATAGACGATCGAATACGTCGCAAAAAGCCCTTGTCCTGATGATATAAACGCTTTTGCGTCAGTGGGCTGATAGGTGGCAATAACGATGAACGTTGCAATGAAAGAGACGATTTCTAGCCCCAGCAATCCTCCGGCGACATATAAGAGCTGCTTCCAAAAGGGCGTGGGGAGGAAATTGGCGAATTTTCTCGCCTCGGGTTTGGGATTCTTGCTTTTGCAGTGCGGGCATTCCGGGTAGGTCTCGTCGTATCTTGTCCCACAAGAATCGCAAATGACGTTATGAAAGTAAATATTTGCCATGGCGCAAACTATATCACATGAACGAAAAATGGCCGAAACGTTTTTGCGTATGCGCGATTTGCTTGCGCGCGCTTGCGCGTTATTCGCGCAGGCTTGATAATTGCTTGTATGAAAATGGCATTACCTGTTTTATCCAATTTCGATGTTGCCTCGGCGTCAAAATACTTGAATTTGGGGCTGACAATCTTATTAATCGTCGTTTTGGCCGTCTTGGTTTTATCTTTCTTACGCGGATTGCTTAGGGGTTGGAAATACGGGACCTACCGCATATTGGCCTTCGCCATCATGATCACGGTTGTCTTGGCGACTTTGTCCCCGCAGGCGTCGTGGCTTGGGGGGTGGAACCTTTCAACATACAATCTTTCGGCCATCCAATTCGATTTAAACGTTGATGGAACGGCTCATACCATCGTCGCCAAATGGACGACGATGCAGGCGACTCTAGAAGATGTTTTGACTCAAGTGATGATGGCTTATGGGGCGAACGGCAGTTCTTCTGGAGTTTTAGCTTACGCGTCGGTTTTGTCTACTTCGATAATTAAGCTTTTGCTTATTTTTATTTGGGGCCTCCTCCTTTCCACGTTGGGCGCCTTGCTTGTGATGCTTCTTTGGCACATCGCATTCAAACGTTTCACCCCCAAAGAAAAACGAAAAGTGAAAAAAGGCCGTTTGGCTTCGGCTTTTGAGGAACTAGTCGTAGCCGCCGCATGCTTAGGGATGCTTTTGTCCCCGTGGACGGGCATCGCCAACGCTTTAAGCGGAAATTTTAAGGTGGAAGAAGACAAAGCTAAGCAAAACGAGACGGTCTCCATGATAACGGACATGGTTGGCGTCTATCGGGAATCCGCTTTCGCAAAGACGTTCTTTTCTTGGAATTCCATGGATGGTTCAAAGACATTTGATCAGACGCTTTTGTCTTTCTTGACCCAGTCTAGCGTCGATGAGGTTAAGACGGATATTTATTCGGAAATTTCCGACATCGCCTCTTTGTCCTCAAAAGCAATCAACGCCGGGCTTCTTTCCGCTTACTCAAGTGAAGGCCTCCGCTGGTATTTCCTGCTCACCTGTTCCTCTTTGCCCGAATTGCTAACGGACCTTTCCCAATCCGAATTAATCAAGGCGGTTCTCCCCTTTGCCGTGACCATCGCTACCAGCATGACCCAGGTCAAAGAATTCCTTGGGGAGGAGACTTGCGCCTATTTGACCTCCGACTCCGTGAATTGGAGTGAAGAAATCAAGAACCTCGGCAAGATTTACCAGAATCTCTTGGATTCCGACATCTTCGATTGCGTTGTCGACGAAGTGACCCCGACTCCGAAGTTTGATTTTACGCAGCTCAAATACGTTTTCACTGGCAAAGACGCCTCCGGGAACGACCGCGATGTTTCCAAGGCCATCCATTCTGTGGCCGACGCGATTTCCGATTCCGCTCTTTACAGTCGTTTGATTTCCGGCGTGGTGGCTCAGCTAGCCAAAAAGCAGTCCCCCTCCTCCGAATCTTCATTTGCCCTTTCGGATTTTCTCCCGAAAGAAGGGGATGAGGTCTCCTACGACAAAATGGTTGAGATTGATTATGGACGTGAGCTCACCCTCGTATATGACTTCGTTTACAACGTTAACAAGGTTTCCCCTGAACTCATTGACGGAATCTTCGAATTGCTTGACGGGCAGGAAAGAAGCGAGGAGGAGTGGATTTCCGCCTATCGGAATTTAGGCGCGATCGCTGCCGAAAACTCCGAGGAGTTCGTTCCTTTGTTTGTCGGGGAAAGGGACAAAGATGGGAACCCCACTTCGGATTCCCCTTCTTGCCTTTTGGATTCCGTTTTAATTCAAAACGCTCTTCCGAAATCGATCGACGTGTTGGAAACAAGCGCCTCGAAATCTCTAAACGTCGAGGACTTTAGCCTCTCTGCGAGCAAAGAATCCCTCGATACCCTCAACGATTACAAAAAAGAGTTCGGAGCAATTCTTGACGTTGCCGCGGATTTCGCCTCCTCTGATGAGGGGGTTGCTTTCCTAAAAGACGGCACTGGGCTCACCTTTGACGAAAACGGCAAGCTAGTCTCCATTGAGCCAGCCTTGATTTCGACTTTGAAAAACGCCTTGGGAGGCGTCGATTCTTCGCTTATTTTGACCGAGGCCCTTCCGCAAGTCGCGAAGCATTACATGAAGGATTTTGCTTCCGTTTTAAGTGAATATGGCATCGAAAATCTGAATTTCGAATGTGAAAATTTGGGCCGGGAAATCGGCAATCTCCTCGACTTGCTAACGTATTCTGGCAACTTGCTTCTTGCTTTGTCTAATCTTGGCGCTTCTTCGCCTCAAACTAGCGCCGAATTGCTCGCGGACGAAGAAGACAGCCTTCTGAGGGTTCTTGATACTTTCTGCCAATCGGAGATATTGAACCCCAAAGACAGCAATAACGCGAACTTCATTTCCTTGGTTAACCATCTTTTCTCTTCAGCTGGCATCGAAGGCCTGGAACTAAGCGCGGAAGCTCTTGAAGGCGTCAAGCTCACCAGCGATAAACTTAGCGATGGCACCTACCCCCACGGTTCCGATGGCCGTATCTTGGCGGATGGGGAAAACAGCAAACTGGTTCGTTTCGTCTTCAACATTCTGAATTCCGTACCTTTGAGTACGCTTTTCTCCCTCAAAGAAGCCAGCGGTTATGAATCGGCAAAAATGCTCGCCCAACTTGACGTTACCTCCTTGTTCTCCGATATCGGAGAGTCGAAAATCCTTTCCTCGATATGCGGAAAATTGCTCGATCATTACTTCGCCCCGGTCATTGGCTACGATTCGTCGGTCGATACGCCTTCCTCCTCGCTTTCGGAGGATATTGGATTTGCCAATGTGACGAATTGGGCGAAAGAAGGGGAAATCATCCAAAAAATGCTCAATCTCGCCTCTAATGGCTTAGACGTCAGCGCCCTTGATATCAATAGCGTTTCCCCTGACCTCTTGGTTTCTCTTTTCTCTTGCTTAGCCGAAAGCCAAATCTTCGACAAAGAAGACGAATCGGGTTCATCTACTTATATGTTCCCCGCTTACTTCTCCTCCAAGCTTCTTTTGATGGCTGATGAGAACACACTTCCCTATTTCTTGGACGAAGGGAAAACCGTCAGCCAGTCCGCCTCCCTTGAGCAGAAGAAGCAAAACGCAACCCTTTTCGTCGACAACGTCCTTTCTCTTGATTCCAAAGAAGATTGGATCGGGGAAAATGGGGAAATTGCGGTGTTCGGCAAAATCATTGGGGATTTGCAGGCTTTAGGTGGCGCGGCGAATTTCTCCACCATATCCTCCAAAAACCTCCCTGTGATAGAAAAGGCCTTGGCCGACCTTGCTGCCTCTTCTTCCATAGGCCAAGTCATGATCGCCAACGCGCTTAGCAAGGCGCTCCCTTCTCTAGGCGAGATGGGCGGCATTGATTTCTCCTTGGCTAACGTCTCTTTGCTTTACCAAATCTCGTTCTCTGACGTCTCAACTAGGCAAGAAGAAATTTCCTGCCTGTGCCTTGTGCTAGAGGCCGTCTACGATAGCAATTACGGGCTCATCGATGAGGATGGCAATTTCAAGGAATCCTCCATGGACATCGATTCGATTTCCGTCGATTTTCTGTTAAGGCCGATGCTTGACGGCATTTCCTCTTCGAAGATTCTTTCCACGCCTAAAGAAAGCGGTGGGACGAGCCTTCTGGCTTCTTGCTTTGAATCTTTCTTGGTCAAATCCGGGCTTTATGGGGCCGGAGACGAGTTCGACAAAGATAGCGAATTTTCCCCGGAACACGCTAAAGGGATGACGATTGCTTCCGTTGTTTCGGGGATTTCGGACTGGGATAAGGAGATCGATTCCCTCTGCGATTTGATTTCCTCCCTCAAGGAATCTGGGCTCATCGAAGACGGCTCTTTGAATTTGAGCTCGCTCTCGGATGGGGATTCGGAAGCCGTATCTGAAGTCTTGGCTTCTTTGAACGATAGCCGGCTCTTCTATCGTGCTTTGCCTTTGCAAATCGACAAGGCCATTTCCTCGCTTTCAATCTCTTCTTCCTCCATCAAATACGATTTGTCCTTGGCCAACCCCTTCGTCATGGAAAACTCTGACTCCACGGATTATCTCCCTTACGAAGATAGCGAAATCTCTTGCTTGGCCTCCGTTTTCTCCTCCGCTTCCACGCTTTCGGATTGGGACGCCTCTTCCCTCTCCTCTTCCTTAAGCGGAGATACCCTTTCGATCCTTTCTCCGCTTTATGCCTCAAGAATTTTCAATTCCACTCCCGCTGGCCCCGGCTCAAAGGAGGGCTTCACCTGCGCTCAGGCAATCCTCGTCGATGCCTTATCTGGCGAGGGCATTGGGGATATGCTCTATTCCTCTTCTTCGCCCAAAGACAAGGCCCTTGGGCTTAACAACGCTTCTGAAAAAGCCGCATATTTGATTGAGCGCTATTTGGGAAAAGGAGCCGAAGGCGGCTACTCTAAGTATTCTTTATCCGCCCAAAGCCAATCCGGGAACGCCTTTTATGAAGTTCTTGGCGACGGCGATGGTGGCCTCACCAAAGCCTTGTCTTCCCTCTCCTCTTCCGGCTTAAGCGACTTGCTTGACGGCTCTTCCTTGGATTTCTCCTCGATTGGCGAAGCCTCTCTTTCTAAGCTTTTGAAGACCATATCCCATTGCTCGCTGCTTAAAGACATTTGCATCAACGAGCTCTCCTCTTCCTTGAATTTGGATTCTTATAAGGTCGACGGCATCGATCTTAGCCTAGCCAACGTCTATTATCCCTATTACTGCAAAGACGATGGGTCAACCCGCTCTGAACCTGATTTCGATGCAGGATACGGAGATGAGGAAATCGATTTGCTCGTGAGCCTGCTCTCTTCCCTTTCCAAAGATAAGGACAATCTTTCGTGCGACGATCTTGATGATATTGATCCCTACGTCCTTCGCACGCTTCTGTTCGAATTGAGCGATTCCCTCCTCTTCAACGTAACCGGACCCAACGTTTACTCTAGTTCTTATTTCTTGGGTTGGGGCAACGGGACTTATACGTCCGCTTCTACGGGGGCGTCTGTCGCTAGCGACCTCACCGTCTTCGAGCAGGCGATTTACCTCATTTACGACAAAACGGGTTTAGGGAGCAACTCCTTCTCCCCGTATAGAGATTTCTCTCTCCTTTACGCTTATAACGGAAACGAGGAACTCGCCGCCCAAATTAAGCTCCATAATGCGATTTCTTCTTTCTCCTCTTCTTGGAAGGACGAAATTGAATACTTGACCACCGATGATTCTGCCTCTTCCGGCTTGATTGCCTTAGCCCAAAAGCTTGGGCTTTCCGAAGAAGACCAAAGCGAAATCGAAACTAGCTCCGAGCTAATGAAGAAAATGACGCCAGCTAACCTCACAACCCTTCTTTCGGCTCTTGGAAGAAGCAAGCTTTGCCCCGATTGCTTGCCTTTGGCTTTAGGACGTTTGCTTGAGCCAGGAACTGCGGCCGAAGGCGGACTTGGAACCGAGACGTTCTCTACCTACACATCTAGCCTTGGTACTTCCTCCGTCTTCGCTTCCTCTTCCTCTTTCCTTCAGGCGAAGAAGCCCTATTCAATCGTGACGTTCTCCTCCTCCTCTTATACGGGCTCTGAAACTATCGAAACCTTAGGGGACCTTGATGGGGATTCTCGTTATGAGGCCGATCTTTCCTCCTATGCCGCTACCTTATATAGCGATGGGGTTTGGGCCATCGATACTTCAAAGCTTGGCTGCTCCTTCCAAATCAAGATTTCTTCTGAGGGCTCCCTTTCCTATAGTTTCGACACGGCTTCTTATTTCTTGGGCGAGGGAGACTATGACCAGGACAGCGAAACCATGAACGCCATCGAGCTCTTCTTTTCCTCGATTTATGCCTCTGATGGTTCTGGCTACTACACCTTCTCTTCGGGAAAATCGATGCAGAAGGTCATTGAGGATGGCAAACACCTTTATGGGCTATTGTCTTTGCTCTGCGATTCGAAGATCTATTCCTCTTCTCTTTATGATGAGACGTTTGCCCCGGATGATGATGGCATCTTCAGCTCCCGCGCCTATAGCCTTTACAAGCTTTTGACCTTGAAGCAGCAAATCGCTGGGATTGAAATTACGACCAACGTCCTTGACGCCGTCGATGCGCCGGCTTTAGGCGCTAAATATTCTTCGATCCCGTTAACTGCTCATTTGGCATCCGTGGATTCCTTAATTGCCGGTGGAATCAATTGCTTTGACGAATCCGCCTTCTTCGAGCTTGCTCTGCCTGGCGCGGCGGTTAGCCAATCCGTTCACAAAGCCCTCGAATCCGTTTCGCTCAATTCGACATCGTATCGCTTCTTATCTTCCTTGCTTACGGGGCGTTCCTCCACCGAAACGAAGGGGAATGGCGACTATTATGACGACTTCCTCTCTTCTTCGACTTTGTCTTATTCCTATGAATATGAGATGAAGGGGGAGACGAAGACGGCATCGAGCGCTTCTTCTTCAAGCGTTTTCGCTCCCTGCTTGCTTGCCGATGCATTCAATTCTAGAGTCTCCGAGCGCTTGACCTACGTCAACCTCTCTTCTCACAGCGTTGGAGCCACCTCCCTTTCCTCCCCGACGAAAGAGGAGTCTTCCTATCCCCGCGCTTCTTACATTCCTTCTTCTTCGTTAAGCGCTTTAGCTTCTTTCGACGCCTATGGGTATGACGCTTCTTCGGGCTACTCTTATCCATATTTCCAAAGTTCCATGGCTTCTATTGAGGGGAAGCTCCTTTATGGGGAAGAGCTTCTTGCAAAAGGCATCGCCTTCTCTTCTTCCGGAGTTTCCATTACCCCGTCTTCCTTTGCTTTAACCTCTGTCGAAAAAGCCAAACTCGATGCGAATTCCACCGAATTCGATGGCTTGGATGGAATTTTGGAAAATTACGCAAAACTCGCTTACCTTTCCGATTGGTATGATTATTTCGTTTTGAAAGGTAATGCCTCCGCAAGCTATGGAATCGACGCTTATTTCCACGCGGAAAACTCGGTTTTCTCCTTGGCTGCAACCGACTTCTATTCTCCTTACGATAACGGGGTGCTTAAAGGCGTCGAATCTTCTTTCTCCTTCAAAAAAGCCTCAAGCACCGTTCTGGAGGGCGCATGAGCTTAAAACCTCTTTCCAAAGGGGAGGGGAAAGCTTCCTTGATGCTTTCTTCTTTTGAGTCCGAAGCCCTCCCTTTGGAGGACGCCTTGCTTTTTCAACAGGCTTACTCCGAATTTAAAATTAGGCATCCGAAGGCCGATCATTATCCTTACGCCTTTTGCGTTGGGGATTACAGCAAAAGCAGCGACGACGGAGAGCCTGGTGGGAGCGGTGGAAAGCCGATGCTGACGCTTCTTCAAGAAAAGGGAATCGATTGCTGCCTTCTCATCGTCGCGCGATATTTCGGCGGGACAAAGCTCGGGTTAGGGCGCCTTAAGCGATGCTTCCTGGCCGCCGCATCGGAAGCTCTTTCTTCCTGCAAAATGGGTGAAGAGAGGGAGTTTCTCTGCCTCGAGCTTTCTCTTTCCTATTCCCGTTACGAGGAAATCAAAAGGCTCAGCCGAATTAAGGGCTTTGTGCTTCGCGATGAAGATTTCGGGCTTTCGGTTAAAGCAAATCTCCTTGTCGATGGTAGAATTGCTTTCAGCGAGGACGATTTGCTTTTGACTAAGCAGGAAATCCTTGGCCGCAAAAAAGTTTTTTCGATACTGGAGGTACCTCATGATCCTTGCCAATGAATACGCCGAACGCCGGGCCCGGTTTTACGACAAAATGGAAGACGAATCACTTTGCCTTCTTTTTTCCGGGGTCGCTAAAAAGAAGAGTTACGACGAGGATTACCCTTTTGAGGTGAACCGCAATTTCTATTACCTCACCGGCATCGATCAGGAAGACTCGATCCTGATGCTCATTAAAACAGGCGGCGAAAGGAAGGATTACCTCTTCATATCCCCTTTCGACGAAACCAAAGAAAAATGGTACGGCCGTAGGCTCACCCCTCAAGAAGCCTACCTTGCCTCCGGAGTTAGGAACGTTTTGCTCAATTCCGCTTTCTCGGCTAGGCTAGACGCCGCGCTTAACATCAAAGGTTCTTTGTTCGGCTCTTTGAAAAATGTCTATCTCGACATGGAGAAGGAACAAAAGATCGCCGACGAAATGGACATCAAAGACCAAAAAGAAGCTTTGGAAAAGGCCTATGGCCCGCTTAATTTCGTTGACGCCTACCCCATTTTGGTGAAATTGCGTTTGAAGAAATCCGACGCTGAAATCGATTTGCTTAGGGCGGCTATTGCCACCACGCGCTTAGGCATCCTTTCCGTGATGTCGGAAGCCCGTTCTGGAATCGGCGAATACGAGCTCGCCTCCGCCTTCTTGAAAACCTGCAATGACGATGACGGTAATCAGGGCTTGGCCTTCAACACGATTATGGCTAGTGGCGCAAACGCCGCAATTCTTCATTATCCCAACCCCTTGGCCAAGGTAGAGAAGGGTTCCTTAATCCTCATGGATTTGGGTGCAAGAAACCATTATTACTGTGCTGACGTTTCTAGAACCATTCCTTCCTCCGGACGCTTCAACCCCGAGCAAAGGGCGCTCTATGAAATCGTTTTAGGCTGCAACAAAGCCGTCGCGGGTTTTGCTAGGCCGGGCATCACCCTTCGCGAGCTCAATAGCTTCGCGACCGAGTATCTCGCTAGCGAATGTTTGGCCAAAGGCTTCATTTCTAGGAAAGAAGAAATCTCCAAATGCTATTTCCACAGCGTTTCCCATCAAATCGGTTTGGATACCCACGATCCCGGCGGAAACAGAGATGTGCCCTTGGAAGTTGGCAACGTTATTTCCGATGAGCCGGGCCTCTATTTCAAAGAAAAGGGCATCGGCATCCGCATCGAGGACGATTTGCTCATCACCGAAGACGGAGCCGAAGTTTTGACGAAAGACATAATTAAAGAAGTCGCCGACATCGAGCAGTTCTATCAAATTCGGTAAATTGGTCAATCTTTTCAAAATGTCCCTTGAAAGTGTTTGCGGGAAGCGCTTTCATTATGGCAAGGAATTTAAGATATGAAGAAATATATTCTCGCCATCGACCAAGGCACGACTTCCACGCGCGCTATTCTCATCAATGATAAGGGGGAAGAGGTTTTTAAAGCTCAAAGGCCTCTGGAGTGCCTTTATCCTCAGCCCGGCTGGGTTGAGCAGGATCCCAACAAAATATGGATTTCCGTCATCGACGTCATCAATGAGTTGATGGTCGTTTCTTCTTCCTCAATGGATGAAATCGCCAGTATCGGCATCACGAACCAACGCGAAACCACCGTCATTTGGGATAAGGCTACCGGGAACGCGGTTAGCAACGCGATCGTTTGGCAATCCAAGCAAACACAAGCTCTCTGCGAAGCAAGGATGGACAAAACCGCCTTCATCCATGAGCGGACGGGTCTTAGGATGAACCCTTATTTCAGCGCGTCGAAAATCCGCTACATCCTCGATTCGCTTCCTGATGGGCAAGCTCGCGCCGAAAAAGGCGAATTGCTCTTCGGCACCATCGATTCTTGGCTTGTTTACAAGATGACTCGCGGCGCCGTTCACGCCACTGACGTTTCTAACGCCTCGCGCACCATGCTTTTCAATATCTTCACCATGCAGTGGGACCCCGAGCTTTTGGCTTTGTGGAATGTCCCCGCCTGTATGCTCCCGGTCGTCAAAGACAATTCCGACGATTTCGGGGAGGCTTCCTTCTTCCCGGGTGGCGTGCATATCACTGGTGTCGCCGGTGACCAGCAGGCGGCCTTGTTTGGGCAATGCTGCTATAGGGAAGGCGAAAGCAAAAACACCTACGGAACCGGCTGCTTCATGCTTATGAATATCGGGAGCAAGCCCATTCTCTCCAAATCCGGCCTATTGACCACCGTCGCTTGGAGAGAGGAAGGGAAGACGACTTATGCTTTGGAAGGGTCCATCTACATTGGTGGCGCCATCGTCCAATGGCTTAGGGATCAAACCCGTTGGTTTGAGGATAGCTGCGACTCTGAAATGTACGCGGCTAAGCGCCCTGACACCGCCGGAGTTTACTTCGTCCCGGCTTTTGTTGGCTTGGGAACCCCTTGGTGGGACGACGATGCCAGAGGCGCCATCTTCGGCTTAACCCGCGGAGCCGATAGGCACAATATCACCAGGGCTGGCCTTTACTCCATCGCTTATCAGTCCAAAGACGTCATTGACGTCATGAAAAAGGAAGCCGCTTTGGATCTGCCCGTCCTCCGCGTTGATGGCGGGGCTAGCGCCAACAGCATGCTCATGCAATTCCAAAGCGATATCCTCCAATGCGAGGTCCATGTGCCTTGCTGCGTCGAGACAACCGCTTTGGGGGCGGGGTATCTCGCCGGCTTGGGAGTTGGCTTCTGGAAAGACAAGAAAGACATTGAAAGCAACAGGGCCCTTTCGAAATGCTACAAGCCTTCAATGGAAAAAGAGAAAGCTGAAAAACTCTATCGTGGTTGGCTGCAAGCCGTTAAAGCCGCGCAAGCGTTCAAACCGGAGGAATAAGGAGGGAAACCTCCTTTTTCTTTCTTCGCCGTGGTGTAAGATTATCTCGAATGGAAAAGGATGAAGAGAAAATTCGCTTTGGCATGATGCTAGACGCCCTTGGCGTCCCGCCCACCCTAAATAGGGATTTCCTTTTCGCGTGCTGCCGCTATTGCAAAGAGGGCGCCGCTTCTCTTGGTGACGTCTCTCCGGCGATTGCGAAGATGGGCGTCAACACGGCTCAGCTTTGCCTTTATATCGCCAATGAACATTCCTTTTATCTCTCCACTCACCCCGACAAAAAGCAAGAAGATTTGATTGAGGATGAGGTTTATTTGGCCGCCATCGCCTCGATTTCGATGGATAAGTACTACACCAATGAGCATTTGGCGTATCGGATGGGTTCATTCACGAATCGCTTTTCCCCATCTTCCTCGACTTTGGACCTTTACCTCAATTTCATCTTGGGGATGCTTTCTCGTTACAAACAAGGCAATCCTCAGGAAACCCTCGTCATCGACATCATGAACAAAGGCTTTCAAATGGCCAAATGCGTGAGCTTGCTCCTTGAAAGCGGGTTCGAAACTGAAGCCTTCTCCACGTGGAGAACCCTCCACGAAAACGAATGCATTTTGCAGGTCATCGTAAAATACGGCGCACCCGTCATTGAAAAATACACCCGCCACTTGACCTACGCCGTCGCTTTCCGCGGGGGCTTAGGCTCAAAAGAAGAGACCGACGCCATCTTTCTTGAAATAAAAGAGGGCATGAAAGCGGTGGGGCTCAAAAGCAAAGACATGAAGCGCTTCATCGAATACGGCTGGCTTTTGGGTGTCAAAGACGTCATGAGCATCGAGGGCTTCAAATTCAATTTCCGCGATGGCGTGGAAAGGGTGGCGGGCCTCAGCGCTTATTCCAAGGTCTATGAGATGTCTAGCGAGATCGCCCACAGTTCCCCTTTGCTCATCTATTCTAGGAAGAACTACTTCTACCTTGTGGCGCTGCTTAACCTTTATGAATCTTTCTTCCGTCTGGAAAAGATTTTCTCGAGCCTTTACATGTCCTCCGTCTCCGAACAGGAAAGGCAAACCTATCTTCGCATGAGAAAGCTCTATTTCGATCAGCTCACCCTTTGCCATCAGAAAGAAAAGCAGGCTTTCATCAATTTGGGGTCGCAAAGTCAAACTAAAGAATCCTGATTTGCGAGGTTTTTGAGATAAACGCCGGTTTTGCGACGATTTAATTAGAAATTGGCGTTATTGCATAGAAAAAGCGCGCCTTCGAAACAGCGCGCTTTTTAAGCTGCTTATCAAACGTCGGCGTAGCAGGATCCCCCGATGAATTCTCTCATCAAGGAATTGCTTGGGACCCATTGGTCGTCCATGTCGACGAAGAACTTCAGCATCCTCATCAATCGCATGGCGGTGGGATAGTAGGGGGATTCTTTGTCGATTTTCTCTAGCAATGGCATTGCGTATTTCTTTAACACGGGGAGCTCGTAAGAAAGCATGGAATTATAAACGTAATCGCTGCCTTCCTGGGTGTCGTAAATCCAGCGGAACTCTCCTTTGCGGACGTTAGGCCACATGGAGAAGGTCTCTTCGGCGGAGGAGGCGCGGAATTTGAAATCCCTGACGACTCTGCGAATCAGGCGGAGGTCGGTGAGGGAGACTGGCGTATGGTCATCGAGGTTGATTTGGGCCTGCGGGGCAATGAAGATTTTGAATTTTTGCGAGGAGGGGATGTCGGGCGCCATTTGATCGTTGAGCGCGTGGATGCCTTCGATGATGATGGGCTCGTTTTTCCCGACCTTCAACGTTCTCCCCGGTACCCGGTGCCCAAGTTTGAAGTCGAATTTCGGAAGGGTCACGGTCTCCCCGTTGATGAGGTCGACCATATTTTGATTGAACAAAGCCAAATCCAGGGCGTCAATGGATTCGAAATCCGGTTCGCCTTCTTCGTTTAAGGGCATATCGTCGTTACGCAGATAATAATCGTCGATGGAAATGCGGATGGGCTTGATGCCGCGGGAAAGCAATTCGATCCTCAAACGGTTGGCGAAAGTCGTTTTTCCGGAAGAAGAGGGGCCCGCGATGCAAATGAGGGAAATTTCATCGATGGAGTCTTCAATCATTTGGCCTAGCTCGGCGAGCATCCTGTTGTGGCGGGCCTCACACATGTTGATGTAATCGATGGGGCCATTTTCTTTGATTTGGGTGTTGATCTTGGCGACCGTATCGCTGCCGACGGTCTTGGCCCAATCGTGAGATTCTTTCAGCACGCGGTTGAAGGTGGGAGCGTCTTTGAAGGGGGGTATTTCCCCTCCGCATTCGGCGCGAGGATATTGGAGCAAGAAGCCCGGAGCGTAAAGCCTTAACTTGAAATTCTTAAGATATCCCGTAGAGGGGAGCATGCGAGAATACATGTAGTCGAGGTAATCATCGCAGGCATAGAGATGGACTGTTTTCTCCGGGCGATATTGAAGGATGTCCAATTTGTCCAAAAAGCCCCTTTCCCCGTAGATTTTCTTTGCCTCTTCGTTTGAAACGATGATTCTTTTGAGGGGAATGTCCTTCTCGATAATAGCGTCGATTTCATGGCGCACTTTCAGGAGCATGGCGGTATTGGCGTTGATCCCGGGGTCAAGAAGGTGGATTGAAATGCACCTAGATACGTTATAGGCGAAGCGAATGTGGAGGTTTGGGTAAGCTCTAGAGAAAGCCATCGCCACGACGTAGCGGAGGGTCGCCTCATAGATTTTCGCAGCTTCGGAATTGCTGAGAGTGAGGAACTTCACCTCGGCGTCGTAATAGACTTCATAAGTGAGCTCTCGGATGCAGTTGTCGACTTCGGCGGCGACGAATTTCCTATCGGCGTTATCCTCACCGAGAAGGTCTAGCAATGAGACTTTCTTGTCGAAGGTCTCTGTTTTTCCGTTGTACTTAATTGTAAATGACATTCTTTTTTTCCTCCACGGAGCCAAATATGCTACAATGTAAGGGCTTTCATTACAAGGAGTTTAAAGCGAATCCTAAAGCGTTCTCCCAAAGAAGCTCTTGGCCTCTTTGGCCCGAATGATAATAGATTTCAAAACAAGAAAATCAAGGCCGTAAAAATTCTTACGAAACATGGTTTTTGTTCAATTGACGAGAAGGGTTTCCGACTTTAGACTTTATCCGATATTCCTTGGTCGATTAGCAGGTTTAAAAGATGAAAATTACCGCAAAATTCAATTCATTGAGCGATGAAAAGAAAAACGTCGTTCTGCTCTCGTGCATAGGTTTGCTTGGGACTCTCGTTTGCTTTCCCTTATGCCTGCTTCCAGACGTCGGCTTAGGCGGAGCCATTGGCTTTTTCGCCGGCTCTTGCCTTGAGATCTTCTCCTACCTTTCCATCGTTTATGGCGCTGGGGCTGTAATCGATGGCAAAAGCAAGGGGAACAAGCTTTCCCTGGCTGTCGTTTTCTATTTGACTCGTTTTGTGCTTATGGCTGGGCTTATCGTCCTTGCCGCCTTCTGCACTTTCTCGTGGCATTCACCTTATCTTAATTTCTGGACTTCGTTCGTTGCTTTGCTCCCCGTTTACCCTTTGCTCGTCATCACCGGGCTGAAGGGAAAGAAAGAAGATAAAAAGGATTCTGCTAAATGACTTTCCTAACTCTGTCCGACGCAAGCATGAGCCCTTTGGACCAAACGGTTGAGAATTTTAAGAATCTCGAATTCCGTCTCTCGGCCCCCGTCATCTCTTCTTTGGTGGTCATGGGAATCGTCGCTTTGCTTTGCGTCATCATTGGCATCGAATCCCGCGTGCAGGATCCAATGAAGAAACCCAAAGGGCTTCTTTTGGTCGCCGAAAGCTTTGTCTCGTGGCTTGAAGATTGGACGCGTTCCATGATGGATTGCGAGCCCGGGAATTGGCCCGCTTACTTCATGTGCCTCTTTGTTTACCTGTTCTTGTCTTTCATTTGGTCCGTTACCGGCTTCCCCTCTGTCATTGATTATCTGGTTTGCCCTTTGGTGCTCTCCGTCGTTATGTTCGTCTTGATTCAAGCTACCGCAATTCGTTATCAGCGGTGGTCGTATTTCCATCGCTACATCGAGCCCGTCGCCTTCTGGCTCCCCATCAACTTGCTCACCATGTGGACCCCGATTATCTCAACCTCGCTTCGTATGTTCGGCAACTGCATTTCTGGTTCGGTTTTGATTGGCCTTATTAACTGGGTCCTCAAGCGTTTATCCCTGCAAATCTTCTCTTTTATGGGCAATGCAGGGCAAGTCGTCCTCGGTCCGATTGTGATCGGGGTGCTCAATCTCTACTTTGGCTTATTCTCAGGGTATGTGCAGACCTTGGTTTTTGCTTCTCTTAACGGCGTGTGGATCGGGGCCGAGATCCCCGAGGGCACACCAATGGGGAACGAAGGCCAAGTCACCCGTTCCAAAGAGAATAAGACGATTTAAGGAAATCCTATAGGAGGTTTATAGATATGGGATTCTTGCATTTGCTTCCGGCCCTCGTTGAAGCGGGCCAAGCCGGCCTTGTTGCGATTGGCGCGGCTCTTTGCGTGTGCACCGGCACCTTCTCCGCTATCGGCGAAGCCATGATCTGCTCGCATGCCATCGACGCCATTTCGCGCAACCCTTCGGAGTCTGGCCGCTTCCAGAAGCTGATGATTTTGGCCGTCGCCCTTGACGAATCCACCGCGATTTACGCCTTCGTCGTAGCCATGCTCATCATCTTCGTCGTCGGCGCTTAAGCCTTATGAAAAAGAAAGAGAAAACCGAAAAACTGAATAAGGGCGAAAAACGCCCTTACATCATCGCGCTGGTCATCGGCGGGGTTTTCGTCGTTTCTTTGTTCATCGGCTTATTTCTCGGCATCACGCTTAAAAACAATGGGGCAATCCCCGATTCCCCGTTCGAATCAAGCGAGTTCGTCGCGAAGATCTTCCCCAATGGCTTATGGGATTTCGTGATTCAGCTCCTCGCCTTCGTCGTTCTTATCTTGTTCGTCTTCTTCGTTGGCTATAAGCCCGTGAAGAAAGCCATGAAGACAAGGGCCGACGCGATTGAGCACGATATTGAAACCGCCAAAGAGCAGCGTCGCATCGCCGAAGCTGCCGCCAGCGAGAAAGAACTCACCATCCAGGCGGGGAAAGACGAGGCTGCCAGGATTGTCGAAGAGGCAAAACTCCAGGCTCAGCAAACGGGCAAGGCCATCGTCTCCGAAGCCAAAGAACAAGCCGCCAGGGAAAGGATGAAAGCCGACCAGGACATCGCCGCCGCCAAGGAAAAATCCAGGCAGGACGCGAAAAAGGAAATCGTCGACGTCGCCCTCGCCGCTTCAAGCAAAGTGCTTGGCCGCGAAGTCAACAAAGAAGACAACGAACGCCTCGTTGCTTCCTTCATCAACGAAATGCAAGGAGGGAAGGAGTGATGGAACAGGTTTGCAAATCCTACGCTTCCGCACTCTATTCCCTTCTTGAGGAAGATGAGCGGGACGCCTACAAAGACGCCTTGTTGGGAATAGCCGATGATTTTAAGGAAAATCCCTCTTTTTTCCGCGTGCTTTGTTCTTACCGCGTCAAAGCCAGCGAAAAAGACGCCCTTCTTTCGAACGCTTATGGAAAATTGAAACTGAAGCACCTGCTTCCGTTTTTGTCCCTGCTTTGCAAAAAGCACCGCATTTCCTCTTATTCGGACATCAAAGCTGAATTCGTTTCTTTGGTCGAAGAAGGGGAGAACGTCAAAACCGGTATTGCCTACAGCGCTGAAAAGCTCAGCGATGAGCAACTTTCTTCGATAGAGGCCTCATTGAAAGCGAAGACCTCTTCCGAAGTCCGTTTAAGCAACGTTGTCGACGCCTCTTTATTAGGGGGAGTCAAAGTCGCTTTAGACGGAAAAGTCTATGATGGCAGCTTGCGCGGCAAATTGTTAAGCCTAGCCAAGCAACTGCAAGGAGGAAACCAATGAAAATCGATTCCAGTGAAATCGCCGCTCTCATCAAAGAGCAAATAAAGGGTTTTGAAGAGCGCTTGGAAACTGATGACGTCGGAACGGTTATTTCCGTTGGCGACGGCATTGCCATTTGCTATGGTTTAGACAAAGCCATGCTCGGCGAGCTTTTGGTTTTCCCCCATGACATTTACGGCATGGTCATGAATCTCGACGGAGAAGACGTCGGCGCTGTTTTGCTAGGCAGCGACCGCGAAATCGAGGAAGGCGACACCGTTAAAAGAACGGGCAAAGTCGTCGAAGTTCCCGTTGGCGACGCGCTCTGCGGAAGAGTCGTTAACGCCTTAGGGCAAAGCTTGGACGGCAAAGGCATGATCAAATGCCCGAAAACCCGCCCCATCGAACGGATTGCTCCTGGCGTCATGACCCGTAAATCCGTCGACACTCCTTTGGAAACCGGCATCAAGGCCATCGACGCCATGATTCCGATTGGCCGCGGTCAGCGTGAGCTCATCATCGGCGATAGGCAAACCGGAAAAACCGCAATCGCCCTCGATACCATCATCAACCAAAAAGGGAAAGGCGTGAAATGCGTTTACGTCGCGATTGGACAAAAGAATTCTTCGGTGGCATCGCTAGTTGAAAAGCTCAGCGAGCTTGGCTGCCTCGATTACGTCACCGTCGTCAACGCCAGCGCTTCCGAATCCGCTCCGCTGCAATACATCGCTCCCTTCGCAGGAATGGCGATGGCGGAGGAATGGATGGAGAAAGGGGAGGACGTCCTCATTGTTTTCGACGATTTGTCCAAGCACGCCGTCGCCTATAGGACTCTTTCCTTGCTTTTGAAACGCTCGCCGGGCCGTGAGGCTTATCCTGGTGATATTTTCTACCTGCATTCTCGTTTGCTTGAACGCGCTTGCCGTTTGAACGAGCAATATGGTGGCGGTTCCATCACCGCGCTGCCGATTGTTGAAACTCAGGCTGGCGATATTTCCGCTTACATTCCAACGAACATCATTTCCATCACCGACGGGCAGATTTTCCTTATGGTTGATTTGTTCAACGCTGGCCAACGCCCCGCCGTCGATTCCGGTCTTTCGGTGTCCCGCGTGGGTTCCTCCGCCCAATTCAAAGCGATGAAGCAGGTCGCAAAATCTTTGAAGATCGAGCTTGCTTCCTATCATGAAATGCAAAGCTTTGCCCAGTTTGGCTCCGACTTGGATTCTTCGACGAAGAAAATTTTGTCTCACGGCGCCGTTTTGATGGAGACGCTTAAACAAAAGCAATACAACCCTTATCCCCTTTGGAAGCAGGTTTGCGAGCTTTTCGCCGTCAAGAACCGTTATCTAGACTCCCTACAAGTCGAAGAGGTCTCTTCTTTCCTAAGCGGAATGGATGAGTTCCTGCTCACCCGCAAAAAGGAGATCATCGAATCCATCAATGAGAAAAAATGCCTTGATGGCGACTGCGAAGCCTCTCTTTCTAAGGCCATTGAGGAGTACATTTCCCTGAGGAAATAAGCATGGCATCGGGTCTTAACAAGGCAAAAAGGAGAATCGCCTCAATCCGCTCCACTCAGAAAATCACCAAAGCCATGGAAATGGTGGCGACGGTGAAACTGAAGCGGTTTAAGGATTTTCATTTTGCAAACGCTGATTATCTGACTGCCTTAGAGGAAGCCATGGGCGCGATCTTCACTTTCGAAGGCGAGAAAAAATCCCATTATGGCGCCATAAACGAAGAGGCCGATGGCGACTTAATCGTTTTCGTTACAAGCGATTTGGGCCTTTGCGGGGCTTATAATTCCAATTTGTTCCGTTTCCTCTCCAATAACATCGACAAAGAGAAGGACGTCATTTTCCCCGTGGGGCAAAAGGGGGCGTCCCATTTGCTGCATGAAGGCGGCTACCGTTTGCTTGAAGAAGGCGTCTCCTCTCTTTCACTCAATTCCTCGCAAAGAGAGATAGCCTCGGAATGTCAAAAGTTCCGCAACATGTTCAATCAGGGGAAATTCAAACGGATTCGCGTTATTTATACTTCCTATGTGAATTCCTTGTCCTTTGTTCCTAAGGAATACACGCTCTTGCCCGTTTCTATCCCTTACAAGAAAAAAGAGGCGGAAGATTATTGCCCGCCTTTATTCGAGCCATCCCCCAATCAGCAAATTCACGCATTGATGGGGATATACCTCGCTAGCGTTCTCTCCGCCTTGATTGGGGAGAGCCAATTATCCGAACAGGCCAGCCGACGCAACGCGATGGATTCGGCCAACGACAACGCCGAGGATTTGCTCAAACAACTGTCGGTTGAATACAACAAAGCGCGCCAAGCTTCCATCACTCAGGAGATAACCGAAGTGGTGGCGGGGGCTAGCAACGCCAAATGATAAAAGGAGAGCCATTATGAACGAAGCAGAAAACAAATTGCTGGGGAAAGTCGTCCAGGCCCAAGGGCCGGTGATCGACGTCAGTTTCCCCGATCAGTGCCTTCCGAAAATCCTTACCGCCTTAAAGGTGGACATGGGCGAAGGCAAATACCTTACCGTCGAAGTCATGCAGCATATTGGAGACGACGTTGTCCGCACCGTGGCAATGGGGGCGACCGATGGCGTCTGCAGGGGCATGAAGGTCATCAATACGGAATCCCCGATTTCTGTCCCGGTAGGAAGCAAAACATTAGGCCGCATGTTCAATGTCTTGGGCGAACCCATTGATGGGCTGGGAGATGATTTCTCTTCCTGCAAAAGAATGCCAATCCATAGGGACGCCCCGACATTTGCCGAGCAAAGCGTTTCGCATGAAGTCCTGGAAACAGGCATCAAAGTCATCGATTTGCTTTGCCCTTACGTCAAAGGCGGCAAAATCGGCTTATTCGGCGGCGCAGGCGTAGGCAAAACCGTTTTGATTCAAGAACTTATCTTCAACATCGCCAAAGAGCATAACGGCACCTCCGTCTTCGCAGGCGTCGGTGAAAGAAGCCGCGAAGGCAATGACCTCTATTACGAAATGAAGGAATCCGGCGTATTGAAAAACACGGCCCTTTGCTTCGGGCAGATGAACGAACCCCCCGGAGCCCGTATGAGGGTCGCCCTCTCTGCCCTTACTATGGCTGAGTATTTCCGCGACCAAGAGCATCAAGACGTTCTTTTATTCATCGATAACATCTTCCGCTTTACCCAGGCCGGAAGCGAAGTCTCCGCCCTTTTGGGCCGTATGCCTAGCGCCGTCGGCTATCAGCCGACCCTAGCTACGGAGATGGGACAGCTGCAGGAAAGAATCACTTCCACGAAAGATGGTTCAATCACTTCCGTCCAAGCCGTCTACGTTCCGGCGGACGATTTCACCGACCCCGCTCCGGCGACGACGTTCTCTCATCTTGACGCTCGCACTTTGCTTGATCGCAATACCGCCGCGCTAGGCATTTTCCCCGCCGTTGATCCATTGGAATCTACTTCCAACATCCTTGATCCCAACATCATCGGGGAAGAGCATTACGAAGTCGCTAGAGGTGTGCAAAAGTTGCTTCAGCGTTACAAAGAGCTTCAAGACATCATCGCCATCCTTGGCATCGACGAGCTTTCCGACGAAGACAAAGAAATCGTCGCTAGGGCTAGAAGGGTGCGCAATTTCTTGTCTCAGCCTCTCCACGTTGCCGCCGCCTTCAATGGTGTCCCCGGCATTTACGTTCCGCTTTCTGAAACCGTCGCTAGCTTCAAGGAAATCCTTTCGGGCAAATACGACTCTTATCCAGAGGCCGCCTTCCTTTATTGCGGAACGGTTGAGGATGTGAAGAAAAAGGCCGAGGAGCTTAAATGAGAATCCGTTTACTTTCGGGGAAAGGGGTCCTTTATGATGCGGATGCCCTTTCTTGCCTTATACCCGCTGAGAAAGGCCCGACTTATTTTGGGCCGAGTACGACCCGAATGGTCGTTTTGCTTAATTCTGCAGGGGTTTTGCAGTTAAACAAAGCAGATTCAAAGGCCTACTTCGCCGTCTTCGGGGGCGTTGCTTCAATGGAAAACGGCGTCTTGACGATTGCCTCTCCTCTTATTGAAGAAGGATCCAGCATCGACGCCGCCAGGGCGAAAGAAAGTAAGGAACGGGCGGAAAAACGGCTTATGGAAAAAGCCGAGGAGATTGACTTGACCCGAGCGAAGGCTTCGCTAAACCGCGCGTTGACTCGCCTTTCGGTCAAGAATCTTTCTTCAGGAGGCAATGCATGAATTTCGTTTTTATCTCTCCCAATTTTCCTTCCCGTTACTACCTTTTCGTTGAAGCTCTGAAAAGAAAAGGGATCAATGTTCTCGGCATCGGGGATTCGGTTTACCGCGACCTTGAGCCGAGGCTCCTCGCTTCTTTGACCGAATACTATTTCGTCGCCGATATGTCCGATATGCAGGCCATGGAAGCGGCGGTCGCCTATTATCAATCCAAGTACGGCAAAATCGATTACATTGAATCAAACAATGAATGGTGGCTGCAAACCGATGCGGTTTTGCGGGAAAAATTCAATGTAACGACGGGATTCTTCCCCGCGCAGATGGAGCATATCAAAGCCAAATCCGCCATGAAGGAATATTTCCAAAAAGGCGGGGCGAAGACGATGCGCTATCTCGTCGTTTCTTCAAAAGGGGACAAAGAAAAGGCCTCTAGTTTCGTAAAGGAAGTCGGATTCCCCGTCTTTGTTAAGCCCAATGTCGGCGTCGGGGCTAGCGATTCCTACTCGCTTAAGAACCAAGAAGAGTTTGACGCGTTCTTCGAAAAAGAACTGCCTGAACCCTATATCATGGAAGAATTCGTCGATGGGAGAATCGTCAGCTTCGATGGTGTGTGCGATTCGAAAGGAAACGTCGTGTTCGCCACGACCGATCACTTCCCCGTCCCCGTCGCCGATGTGGTGAACGAAAACATCGACGACTACTATTGGACGAATCCCTTTTCCCTTCCTATGGACGACATCGACGCCCCTTCCTTCTTGGAAGTTGGCAAAGCGGTGGTCAAGGCTTTTGGAATCTCCAAAAGGTGTTTCCATATCGAATTCTTCGTTCTTAATAAAGACAAACCCGGTTTGGCTAAAGAAGGGGAATTCGTTGCTTTGGAATGCAACATGCGCCCTGCGGGTGGCTACACTCCAGATTTGATAGACTTCGCTGAATCTTGTTCTATTTACGACGTCTATGCCGACGTCATTTGCTTTGATGAGAACAGGGAGGACGTCGGAAAAGAGAAGTATTACGCCTATACTTCCGCGCGAAGAGATTGCTACCATTACCTCCATTCCGAGCAGGAAATCCTCGAGCGTTTCAAATATCAGCTTTGCATGCATGGGCGTTATCCCGCTCACATGGCTGACGCGATGGGGGATACCTATTATTACGCGCGCTTTAAAAGCAAAGCCGAGGGAATGGAATTCGTTTCCTTCGTCCACGCCAAAGCCTAATTTCCAAAATACGATTTAAGGAGGCTGATGCAGCCTTCTTTTTCTTCATTTAAGCTGAGGTTGCGTTCCCCAAAGATCAGCCGGCTTCCCTCGCCGTATTTTCTAGAGAGATCTTCCTGAGATTCTGAAGCGAATTTGCTTTTTATGGCCAAACCGGATTTTTTGCTAGCTAGTTTAGCTGCATCGTAGAAATCCGCCCAACCATCGTCTTCGTCTAAAAGCAAAACGGGATAGCCTTGATCTAAGAAATGATTTAGGGACGATTCTTTGGTGAATTCATAGATATAGGGATATGAGAATTTTCCGCTTAAGAGCTTAGCGACTGCGTTTTTGTTTTTGTGGTTCCCATAGATTTCTAGCTTATCAAATTGCCCGTTCTTCAAAGAAAAGAGCAAAGGTGTGCCCCAGCTTTTGAAAAACGCTGCAGCGGATTCTGGATAAGAATTCTTGAGACGGGCAATTGCGTCGTTATACGAAATAGATGTGGTGGGACTAAGCCCGATGACCTTCAAATCGGTTTCTTCCAAAAACGAATACAACCCATCTTTGACTTCGTTGCAGAATAAGCAAGTTTCGGAGCTGAAATAATAAAGGAGAGTTTCCCCAGTCGCCTCGCTCGAGACTTTCGAAACGTCGACGCTTTCGACGAGGAAAGGATAATCCGTCCCGGGGCCATCGAACAAATCTCCGTTCCTCAAAACGAATTCCTTGACTTCGGAGTTTGGGGAAATGAGCTTCCCTTGATTTGAGCAAGATGGGAGGCAAAGCAAGGGAAGAATCAGGAGTATGCTCTTGTTTCGCATGAAAGAATTATAAAGAGAACGCTTTCAATTGGATGAACGGATTGCCAAGTTAGGCTAGAATTCGCCCGGAGGTACAAATTATGGATATTCTGCATTCCGTTCCCAAATCCCGCATCACCCCCGAGCATTTCTTGGCTTGCATCGAAATTCCCGCGGGGAGCAAAAACAAATACGAAGTCGATCATGAGTCTGGGGCTTTGATCCTCGACCGCATCCTTTACACAGCGACCCACTATCCCCAAAACTATGGCTTCATTCCTAGAACTTGGGGCTTAGACAACGACCCTTTAGACGTTTTGGTACTCACAAGCGAGCCTATTGTCCCCATGGCTCTTTGCCGTTGCTACCCCATAGGCATCTTGACGATGACGGATTCGGGCATGGTCGATGAAAAAATCATCGCCATCTGCGAAAACGACCCCTTATACAACGAATTCAAGGACATCAAAGAGGTTCCCGAGCACCTCCTTGATGAAATAAAGCATTTCTTCACCGTCTATAAGCAGCTTGAGCATGGCAAAACCACGAAAATCGGCGCCATCCACGGCGTGAAAGTCGCCAAACAATCAATCGCCGAAGCCATGCAACGCTACGACGAGAAATTCCCCGACAAAATCTAATGGCTGTTAGCCGTTGGCCTTCTTCGCTTCGAGGAAGGCTTTTTTCACGCGCGGATCGATTCGCCTGAAAACGGCGGAATGGTATTCCTTAACGGTGACTTGCCCTAGGGCATTCCCTTTTTTGACGTTCTTTTTGGGGCAGTACATAACTTCCCCCTCTTCGAGGTTTGAGCCAAGCAAAGTCAACTGGCAGCCAATGGAAAGTTCCTCGTTGCTCGGATTCTCTTTTTCGATGACAAGATGGCATCCGTGGCTATCTTTAACGTGCATCCATATGTAATTTTTGTTGGTTGTGAAGGCAAAGCTTAGGAAATCGTTTTGCCTGGCATTTTTGCCGAAAAGATATGTTGTTCCGTCAAGCTTTGCCTCCATCGGATAAAGGGAAGAGCCCGATAACGGAGTGGAGGAGACTCCTTTTTCCTGCACTTTCGCTAGACCGTATTCTTTCTCGGCTTGGAGTAAGAAAGCCTCGTCGGCGTTATTTAAGACGGATTGCAAACGTTGAATCCCCTCTAGCTCTTTGACTGCCTTGGCTTTGTTCTCTTGCCCTAATAACAATGTGGCTTTGGCTTTCTTCGCCCTTTTGTAAAAAGCCTCCGCGTTTTGGGCAGCGTTCTTCCTCGGATCTAAAGAGACGACGGTTCCTTCGAATTCAAAGCTGTCCCTTTTGTCTTTGAAGGCATCGTAGTTCATGAAGATGTAATCTCCGTATTGTCCGTCATCAAGGTGCTTTCTAGCTTCGGATTCGTCTTTTTCTATTAAATCGATTTTCCTTTTTAGGGCTTTTTCCCTAGTTTTAAGGTGCTTATAAAGAGACGAAAATCTTTGCTTTTTGCGGGTTTCTTGGAGAGATCCTTCTTCTTTCTGACATTTTTGAATGAATTCTGCGGGGGAGAATTCTTCCGATCCGTTATTCGAATTGGTGCCTTTTTTCTCCGGAGGCAAATAAGGGAGCCCTTTCAAAACGGGGTGGGCATCAAGCAATGAGGTGCATCTTTTAGCGGCGAGGATTTTGCCGTCTTCCTGGAGCAATATGAGGTTGGCCTTTGAGGGGATGAGCTCCGCAACCAAAGTAAAAGTGGTGGGTTTGAAGATTTCGTTCACGCCGATCATCTCGAAGGCCAAAATGCGGTCCTCGCCTAAAACCGATACCTTTTGCAAGCAAGCGTTTGAAAGCTCCTTGCGAAACGTGGCGCCAATTGGCGTGGAAAAGCTCTGCCCATCGGGGAAAGAATTGCTGATATAGACTTTAGGATCGCTGTTTCTTAGGGAAAAGACAAGCTTGCCTCCCTTAGATAAAGAAAAAACAAACACGTCTTCGCTGTGTTGACAGAATTTGCTGAGGTAACGCCCTTTGAGCACTTGCTCAAGATAAGGCGCGTAGATGTTCAATTGGCTTTGTTTTAACGGCATGAGCTTATTATGGGGCATCTTTTTCATTTGGGAAGAAAAGTTGCGGGCCATCCTCGCGTTTTCTTGTTTTTACCTTCCATTGACATTAAGATATCCCAATCATGAACAAAAAAGGCTTGCTGATTATTCTTTCGGGTCCAAGTGGCGTTGGGAAGGGGACCGTGCGTAAAGAATTGATGAAAGATTCCTCCCTATCCCTTTTCTTTTCCGTTTCTATGACTACCCGCTCCATTCGGCCCGGAGAGGTCGATGGGCGCGAATATTATTTTGTTTCCAAAGAGGAGTTCCAAAAGAACATCGATAATGGGAATCTCCTCGAATGGGCCGAATTTGTCGGGAACCGTTATGGCACCCCCAAAGACAAAGTCGAGCAAATGCGCGAAGAAGGGAAGAACGTCCTTCTTGAAATTGAAACCAAAGGCACCGCCAAGGTTCTTGGCCAATGCCCCGATGCAATATCCATTTTCCTTATGCCCCCATCCCTGGAGGCGCTTGAAGAAAGAATCCGCGGCAGAAAGACGGAAAGCGAAGAAGCCATCGCCGAAAGACTCGAGAAAGCCCGTGCTGAACTGCCTCTTGCGTCCAAATACAAGTATGTCGTTTTAAACGACTCCGTTGAGCGCGCAGCCAAAGAAATCGCCGATATTATCAAAAGCTCTATCAGCGCCTGAGCCAAGCTTCGGTATAATCTCGGTGAGATGCAGATCCTTGATGTTTTAATCCAACATGCGAAGACGTCATTGAACCGTCCTTTTTCTTATCTTTATGACGGTCCTTTGAATATAAAAAAGGGGATACGTGTCATTGTTTCCTTTAATCACCAACGTCTCGTAGGCTATGTGGTTGACACCCACGAGACCTTGCTTTCGCAAAAAGAATTAGAGGAGCAAAACGGATTTCGCTTCGGCTTCATCGGTGGCGTTCTTGATAAAGAACCCTTGCTAAGCGAAGAACTGTTGAGACTTTGCGAAGAAGTCGCTTCTTATTACCTCGCCCCGAAGATATCGGTTCTTCAGGCGATGCTCCCCTCTTCTTTAAAGCCCGCGATCAGCGCTCTTAAGGGCCCCAAAGTCGCTTACGATACTTACTATCGTCTTTTAAAAGACGACGAAGAAGGGCTGACGCCGAAACAAAAAGAAGCCCTTCGCCTTATCAAAGACAGCGGCGAAGTGCTTAAGAAAGAACTTGGAAGCCCCTCAATTGCCAAAGCCCTTTTAGAGAAGGGGAGGATCGAGGCGTTCCAAAAGGAAAGGGACCGTCTCGTCATTCCCGAATTTGAAAAAGAGCAGCCCCATGAATTGAATTTGGAGCAAAGAAGGGCCTTTAAAACCATACTTGAGTGCCCTCAATCGGTCTGTTTGCTGCAAGGGGTGACGGGAAGCGGAAAAACGGAAGTTTATCTCCATTTGGCAGAAGAGTATCTAAAGCAAGGGAAGGGCATCCTTATGCTCGTTCCCGAAATTTCTTTGACCCCTGCAATGGTTGAATATTTTTCCCGTCGCTTCGGCGGGGAAATCGCCATTCTCCACAGCGAACTCACGCCCGCTGAAAAGTACGATGAGTATCGTCGCATCGCTTCCGGAAGGGCAAGGGTTGTCGTCGGCGCTAGAAGCGCTGTGTTCGCCCCGCTAGAAAACATAGGACTCATCATTCTTGATGAGGAACACACCGAATCCTACAAGCAAGATGGTGTGCCGTTTTATCACGCCAGGGAAGTTGCCATCATGCGCGCATCTCACTTTGGGGCGAAGGTTGTTTTGGGGTCAGCAACCCCGAGCTTAGAGACCAAAGCCCGTGCGGCAAAAGGGGTGTATGCCTACGCGCCGATGTTAAAAAGGGTCAATGAGAGGGAATTGCCTGACACCCAAATCGTCGATTTGACCAAACGCTCCCAAATGGTCAGCGGAAACCAATTGTTCTCAAAAGCCCTTATTTCCACCATCAAAGATCGCCTTGAAAAACAGGAGCAGGTCGTTCTCCTCATAAATCGAAGAGGCTATTCAAGCTATGTGACTTGCTCCCACTGCGGGCATATTTTCACTTGTCCGAATTGCCATGGTAATTTGACTTACCACAAACAAGACGGCATGCTCAAATGCCATCATTGCTCTTACGTTGAGGAATATCCGCAAATCTGCCCTGAATGCAACTCCCATGCCATTATGCGAGTGGGCTTTGGGACGGAAAGAATCGTCAAGATTTTGCATGAAGAATTCTTTCCCGAGGCCCGCATTGCCCGCTTAGACGGAGACGTGGGGAAGGTGAGAAACAACATCGCTAAAACCCTCCGGGAATTTGCCTCCGGGGAATACGACATCCTCGTCGGCACGCAAATGATCGCCAAAGGGCACGATTTCCCCAACGTCACCTTAGTTGGCGTCGTCCTCGCCGATGTTGGACTTTCTTTGCCCACTTACCGCGCCTCCGAAAGAACTTTTCAACTCATCACCCAAGCGGTGGGGAGAAGCGGAAGAGGAGCGAAAAAAGGAACGGCGATCATCCAAACCTACAACCCCACTCATTACGCGATTACCTTAGGCGCAAAGCAGGACTATGAAGGCTTTTTCAAAAAAGAAATGCAGGAAAGGAAATTGTCGCTTTACCCCCCATACCGCTTCCTTTTCCTTTTGCGTTTCTCCTGCAAAAACGAAGAACGCTGCATCCAAGCGGCCATGAACGTCAAAGATCATTTCGAAAGCCAGGAAATTCCCGATTCCATTTGCCTAGGCCCAAGCGTGCCCTTTTTCGCTTTGGTGGGGGAGATGCACCAAAGGACCCTCCTTATCAAGACCAAATCCGCCCAAGCGACTAGAGAATACCTCTCTCTTCTTTTGGGCGAAATCGCCGGGAAAGGCGGAGTTGACATCCTTTGCGATGTAGACCCTTTGGATTATTAAAAGGCGACACTCCTCGCGTGTGTGCGCGTTAGTGTGTTATAATCTCCCTCGCAAAGGAGCTTTTCCCTATGATTACTATTCAAATCTTGGGTTTGGACCAGTTTGTCGTTGGCCATTATTCGAAAGACCACACCGCCAATCTCGCCCAACTGTATGAATCCGACGAATCCTTAATCAATTTCTATGCGCCGGACAGCATGGTCTTCCATAATGGGGTTGAACAGACCAGTTGGAACACCATCGTCATCGTCCGCGCCCCCGAGAAATATAAGCCGCTAGAAAGCCACGTGGCCTCCTATTTGATGCAGACGCTGTCCGAATTCTCAATCAATATCGAATTGGAATTCGAGTATTTCTCCTCATCCTCCCATTACGAGAAAATCAATCACGATTACCCCCGTTATATTCAGGAAGAGAATTTGAAAGAAACCAACATCACCCTGTCAAACGACATGCCTGATCTTGACGACGATGACGATTGCTGCCAAGGCGATGATTGTTCCTCCGAGCACGAAGATGATCATTGTTGCTGCGGGCACTGCCATCACGAGGAAGAGAAACCCTCGAAAGAAGAAGAGCCTGAGATTTACCTAGGCAACGCCTTCGCCGGACTCTTCGACGACAATTCCAAATGAGCAAAGAAAGGAAATAAAAACCATGCAAGAATTTGATATCTCACTTGAAATCCTCTCCGCTATCCTCGATGACGGCATCGCCTTCAACGACGCGCTTAAAAACAAATTCCAAAAAGACATCGCCATCCGCCCCCTCCGCCCCTTTGTGGCCGGGTTAGTTGGCTGCGAGCTTCGCCATCATCTTCTTTTCCGCTTCTTGATCAAGGAAGTTGAAAAAGACGTCCCGGAGGAGAATAAACTCACCGAAAGCGAAATCCGCTTCCTGACTTTGGTCCTTGGAAACGATTTCTTCTACCGCCACATCGACGCGGAGAAAGCCAACGAAGCTTGGAAGGCTACCCTTTCCGACGAAAGCAAATACGAAAGGTTCATCCCTTTGCTTGGCAAAGCGGGTTCGACCAATGACCTCATCCCCGAATCCATCTCCCGTTCCAGCGAGAATTATCTCTCCCTTCGTTATAACACCCCTTCCTGGGCTTTGAAGATCTGGCGTCATTTCGGATACGGCAACCTTTATAAATGCCTCCGCTCCTTCGCTAAGCCCGAGACTTTCTACCTCCGCGTCCGCACCTCTTTGATTTCCGAAGAGGAGGTTTTGGCTAACCCCGATTTCGCCGCTACCTCAGTTTCCGGTATCGTCGTTTACAAGGGGAAGACCCCGCTTCGCAAACTCGACTGGGTGAAAGAAGGCAAACTCTTCATTGAGCGTCCTTTAACCAAGAAGATTTTAGACGAGCATAAGGTCCACGAGCCCTCTGAGATTCTTCTTTATAACGGAAACGCGGATTCCTCCTTGGAGAAAGAAATCCTCGAATCCTATGGCAGCGCCATCGGATTGAACTTCGGGACGCCCGACGTCGACGCGAAAATCGACGTCACCAAGACCATCAAAGGACTCGGCCTCCGCAACGTCAATTTCTTCTCCGCCGACCCTTTGGCCATGGACGCGGCCATTTCCAAGAAGCAGGACCTCGTCATCTGCGCTCCCGCTTCGACCAATTTCGACGCTATCCGCACCTCTCCCGATTTCTTGCTCCGTTTCCCGAAAACCTCCATGGACGGATTGCTTGAAGGAGAAAAGGACGCCCTCTATGGCTGTGCTAAATACGTTGAGGAAAACGGCGTTTTGATCTACATCGTCTACACCCTGTCCCAAAAAGAAGGCCGCGCCACCGTCGCCTCTTTCCTCTCTGAGCACGCCGAATTCAAACTCGAAGAAGAAACTCAGCATTTCCCCTATTCCGAACTCGGCACCAGCGCCTATGTCGCCGTCCTCAGGAAAGGCTCCGTCCAGCCTACCCTCGACGTCCCTTCCGCCGATCCTGCTCTCTTTGCTCAGAATGAAGCTCAGGCTTCCGCTTCTCTTTCTTCGGATAATCAATAATGAAAAACCTCCTTTCCTATACCCAGGAGAAAATGAAGGAAGAATTCGTTTCCCTAGGCGAAAGCTCTTACCGAGCTAAGCAAGTCTTCTCCTGGATTTACCAAAAGCACGTCTATGATTTCGACTCCATGAGCGATGTTTCGAAATCCTTTCGTGCCAAGCTCAAAGAGGATTATTGCCTCTACTTGCCCAAAATTCATACGCGCCAAGACGCTAGCGACGGCACCATCAAGCTCCTTCTTGAGATGGAGGATGGGGCTAAAGTCGAAACCGTTTTGATGCGCTATAGCTACGGCAACGTCATCTGCGTTTCCAGCCAAGTTGGCTGCAACATGGGCTGCGCCTTCTGCGCCTCCGGGCTTCTTAGAAGGGAACGCAACCTTACTGCGGGGGAGATGATCGGCGAGCTCTTGGTCATGAATCAGATTCTCCTTGAATCCGCCGAAACGGTTTCCCACATCGTCGTAATGGGCACGGGCGAGCCTTTTGACAATTACGATAACGTCATGGATTTCGTCCGCATCTCCAATGACCAGGCCGGCCTCTCTATCGGCGCTAGGCACATCACCGTTTCCACCTGCGGGCTTGCCGATGGGATAAGGAAATACGCTGACGAGGGGATCCAAATCAATTTGGCCGTTTCTCTCCACGCCCCCAATGACGCCATACGCAACCAAATCATGCCGATTTCCAAAGGCTATCCGATGGACAAGCTCTTGGATGCGCTGTCCTATTACCAAGAGAAAGCCGGCCGGAGGATTACCTTCGAGTACATCCTTTTGGCGGGGCTCAACGATTCTTTAAGCTGCGCAGATGAACTCGCCGATTTGATTCATGACAACCGCCTTTTCGCTTACGTTAACCTCATTCCTTATAACCCCGTTAAGGAAAAGCCTTATCGCCGCTCAAGCAAAGAGCAGATCCGCGCTTTCGCCGATCGTTTGATGAAGCGCGGCATCAACGCGACCGTAAGGAAGGAGTTTGGCAACGACATCGACGCCGCCTGCGGGCAATTGCGCGCCAAAGTGACCTCAGGAGAATAACCATGGAAAAATTCAAAGGAACCTTCGCCTACCAAAAAGACATTGGGCGCGTCCGCGTGAGCAACGAGGACCAATGCGCTGTCGCTTTGAGCAACAACGGCGATGTTTTCCTTTGCGTTTGCGATGGTATGGGAGGCCAAAATAAGGGCGATTTCGCCTCGAAAATGGCCATTGATTCCATGCTTGAGAGTTTCCGCACCATGCCCAAAACGCCGACGATTCTTTTGAAGAACTGGTTGGGCAGGTGCTACAAAAAAGCCAATTCCCTCATTTATGAGGAAGCCTCAAAGAACCCTCTTTACCACGACATGGGAACCACTTGCGTCACCGCGCTCATCCGTGGAGGGAAGATCTTCGTGGGCAACGCCGGCGACTCCAGGGCGTATTCCTATTCCAGGGATTCGCTTCGCTTAACCCGCCTCACCGAGGATCAAACCTATGTCGACTACCTTTATCGGACGGGCAAAATCGAAGAGAGCGAAATGTCTTCTCGCGCCGATAGGCATGTTTTGATGAACGCGATGGGCATCTTCCCCAGCGCTTCTTTCGACATCAAAACCTATCCTTACGACGGGGAAAGCATTTTGCTTTGCTCGGACGGCCTTTACAACAATCTTTCCGAGGCCGAAATAAAAGCGGTCCTTTCCACCAAAGACAGGACCGACGAAAAAGCTTCCTTCCTGATTTCCGAGGCCAACGCCAACGGCGGCAGCGACAACATCGCCGTCGCCCTTTGGGAGGTGCTGATGCATGATTAAGATCGGCGACAAAATCTCCGACCGCTATCGAATCACCTCTAGAATCGCCACCGGGGGCATGGCCGATGTTTATGAGGCCAATGACCTGGTGACGAAGCGCATCGTCTCCATCAAGGTGATGAAGGAGGAGCTCCTTAAGGATCCCCTCAACGTTGAGCGATTTGAAAACGAAGCCGCGGCCGCGGCCTCTTTCAACCACCCCAACATCGTTAAAGTCTATGGGCAGGGGACCATCGATGGGCGGCCTTATATCGCTAACGAATACATCCAAGGTCAAACCCTTCGCGACAAGCTGAACTTTCAAATATCCCTTTCTTTATACGACGCCTGCGAAGTCATGCTCCAGCTCACGGATGGGATGACCTATATCCACAAGCACGGCTTGGTTCACCGCGACCTCAAGCCCGACAATCTCTTCTACATGAATGATGGCACGCTGAAAATCGCCGACTTCGGCATCTCCGCCCCCATTGGGCGAAAAGAAAAAGGGGATGCGGTGGAAGGCACCGTTTTCTATTGCGCCCCCGAGGTTTTAACCGGAAAACCCGCCTCCATCGCCAATGACATCTATTCCATGGGCGTCGTCTTCTATGAGCTTCTCGTTGGATCGGTGCCCTTTGATGGGAACGATGCCAAGGAAGTCGCCATGAAGCAGATTTCAAAGCGTTTCCCTGAACCCTCCAAAAGCGTTCCCTCCATCCCTCGTTCCATCGACAAAATCATTATCACAGCCTGCCGAAAACGGCCCGAGGAGCGTTTTCAAAGCGCCGAGGAAATGCATAACGCCATGCTCCAAACGATGCAGGACAAAGACAGTTTCAAAGAAAGGAAAGGAATCCTCTCGAGGATTTTTGGATTCAAATGAGCATTATTGTTGCGCCTAGCCTTTTAGCGGCCAATATCGATAACCTCAAGCAAGAAATCGACATGTGCGTCTCTTCTTGCCTTTATTTGCATATCGACATCATGGATGGGAAGTTCGTCCCCGCAAAGACTTGGGACCCCTCTTTCGTTAGGCGCGTTTCTTCGCTTTGCCCCTCTTCGATGGTCAAAGACGTCCATCTCATGGTCGAAGACCCCTTGTCTTGCATCCCCGCTTTCGCCGAAGCCGGCGCCTCTTTGATCACCTTCCATTACGAAGCCTGCTCTAGCGAAGCTCAAATCGAGGAAGCTCTTTCTCTTATCCACTCCTTTAAGATCAAAGCTGGCATCTCCATTAAGCCCAATACGCCCGCTTCCGTTTTGCTCCCTTATTTGGGGAAGGCCGATTTGATTCTTGTGATGTCGGTTGAGCCGGGCAAAGGAGGGCAAAAGTTCATGCCATCTTCTTTGGAGAAGCTTTCTTATCTTTCCAAGACTAGAGAAGAAGGAGGGCATTCTTACCTTCTCGAAGTCGATGGCGGGATAAACGAGGAAACGGGGAAGCTCGCCGTCGCCTCTGGTGCGGACATCCTCGTCGCCGGCAGCTATCTTTTTGGGCATGACGACTTTCAAAGCAGAGCGAAAGGACTGGCATCTTTATGAACATGGCGTTTTCCATTTCAACCATCTCACTCATCGTATTATCCGTTGCCTTAATCTTAGTCTGCGGGTGTCTAGGCTATAAGAAAAACAACAAGCAAAGCTTCTCCTTTTTGTCTTATTTCCCTTTCGAAATCAACGAAGGGAACGACGCTTGCAGCCGCGTTTCTAGCTTCGCCGTCTTCCTTCTAGCTTCCTCTTTGGCTTTGGCTTCCACCGGCATGCTTTGGAACGCAGATTTCCGACCCTATCTTTCCGTAGGCATTTTCATGGCCATTTTCGGCGTGCTCAAGGCCGTTTCCCTCGTCTTCTTATTCCGCGTCCCCGCCTATCACTTCAAATTTCATTGCGGCGTGTCCGTGGTTTATTTTTGCCTCGTCGCCCTCACTTCCGCCTTCGCGGGAATCTTCTTTATGAACATGTCGAAGGCCTTTGAAGGTGGCGCGCTCGCATTGATGATCCTCGAATTCCTCTTCGCGCTTGTTCTTGTCGGCTTGGCCGTCAATCCGAAACTATCTAAATGGACGGAGCTAGAAAGAGTGGGTAATGAGGATGGAAGCGTTGAGATTCGCCGTCCGAAGCCTTTCGTTTTGGCATTCTCGGAGTGGTGCGCTTTAGCTCTTGATCTCCTCTCCGTCTTGACCTTCGTCATTGGGGTTTTGATCATTTCCTTGAATTAAGGAGCGGAGAAATGAAACGAAAAAAAGCAGCCGTTTGGCTGCTTTTCTTTCCCTAATTCGAATTACTTCTCGGCGGTTTTGGCTTCCTTGCCCTTAACGGTCTTGTTAAGAGTGCGGAAAGCGCGGGCCGACATGCGGACCGTGACCACTTTGCCGTCGATGTTCACCTTATATTTCTGGAGATTGACGTTCCAGCGACGACGGGTGGCGCGGAGAGAATGGCTGCGGGCATTGCCGCTCATCGGGCCTTTTCCAGTAACGGGGCAGATTTTTGACATATTTAACACCTCTTTCGCTTAAGCGCGTGCACAATTATGCCATTCCACTTGACTTCGTTCAACCATGAAATTGAGACCTTCCGTTGGGCGGGCGATTTTCCTCCTTAGATGCGTTTTTGGCCCACTTCGCTTTTTCGTAACCAAAACTTGCGAAAAATACCCTAACCACGCTTGTTTTTCTTTTCAAGAAAGTTTCTTTGCTTTATTCTAAAGTAGCATGAAAAACCACATTGCCGCTCTTATTCTAGCGGGAGGTAAGGGCACCCGCCTTAAGGCTTTGACGCGTAAAATCGCTAAGCCTGCCGTTTCCTACGGGGGGAAGTATCGAATCATCGATTTTCCTCTGTCGAATTGCGCCAACTCTGGCATCCGTTACGTAGGGGTCGCCACTCAGTATGAGTCCAGCGTCCTCAACTCTTACATCGGCAACGGGCAGAATTGGGGTCTTAATGGGGTTGATTCCCTATGCTCCGTTTTGTCGCCCAAGCAAACAGAAGAGGGGTCGAACTGGTATAAAGGCACCGCCGACGCCGTGTTCCAAAACCTCGATTGGCTCGATGGCATCGACCCGGATTATGTCTTGATCCTTTCTGGGGACCACATTTATTCCTGCACTTACAACGCGATGCTTAAGAAAGTCGAGGATAGCGATGCTGACTGCGCCATCATGGTTCAAGAAGTGCCTATGGAGGAGGCGTCTCGCTTTGGCATTTTGACCGCGAACGAGGAAGACGAGGTCGTCGAATTCAAAGAAAAGCCCAAGGAACCCAAATCCAACTTGGCTTCGATGGGCATCTACATCTTCAATTACAAAACGCTCCGCAGCGCCTTGATCACCGATTCGAAAATCGCCAATTCCTCCCACGACTTCGGCAAAGACATCATTCCCAATTTGCTTTCCGCGGGGAAGAAAATCGTCGTCTATCGCTATAACGGATATTGGAGGGACGTCGGAACAATCGATTCGCTTCACGCCGCCAACATGGACCTTTTGCTCTCAGGCGACCCCAACGTGAACCTTTACACCGTTATCCAAAATAACCGCATTTATTCCGAGGATAACCACGCTCGTCCCCAATTCATTTCCAAAGATGCCTCGGTCGCGGATTCTCTTATCAACCAAGGCGCCCAGATTTACGGCTCGGTGAATCGCTGCGTGGTTTCTAGCGACGTCGTGGTCGAAGACGGGGCCCAAGCCGAGAACTGCGTTTTGATGAACGGGGCCCATTTAGGAAGGAATTGCCGAGTCTATGATGCCGTCATTGGGCCTTATAGCCAAATCGACGACGACGCAATCATCAACGAAGAAAGACAAGACATCGCCTTAATCGCCAACGGCAGAAAGAGTGACATGAAATGAAAGGCTCAATCATTGGAATCATCAATTTTCACACCGCTCCGGAGATCGCCCCTTTAACCTCCTCTAGGCCCTTAGGGTCAACCTCTTTTTTGGGACGTTACGCACTTTGCGACTTCTCTCTGTCCAATCTTTGCAATTCGGAGATCAGCAACGTCGGGCTTCTCATCAAAGACCACCCTCGTTCCATTCTTAAGCATTTGGGGACGATGGACGCTTGGTGCACGAATACCAAAATCGGCAAACAGACAATCCTTTATAACGAGCCTGCCCATCAGCATCCCGAAACCAACACCGACATCAATAACATCAAAGAGAACGACTGGATTCTTTACGACACATCCGCTTCTCAAATCGTGTTCATGCCCTCTAATCTCGTCGCTTCGGTCGACCTTAGGCCCATTCTGGCCGAACATATTTCCTTGAAGAGGAAAATCACCATTGTCTGCAAAGAGGTCCCCGACCTCTCCAAGGAATTCCTCGGTTCCACGATTGTTACGTTGGGGGAGGGGGGCTCCATCGTCGCCGTAGAGACAAATGATGGCTCCAAACGCGGTCCGGGCATCGTATCCCTTGGCATCCAAATCATCAACAGACCCACTTTGGCGGACATGTTCCAAAATTACCTCCCCGATTATCCTGAAGGAAAACTATCCGATTTGCTGTCCGCCCTTTCCCAAAATGGGGGTTCGTATACGCGCTATTGCCACTTGTTCCACGGCTATGCCCGCACCATCGATACCTTCCAGCACTACATCGATTATTCCTTTGAGCTTCTTAACCCCAGGAAAGCCGATTTGCTCTTCAATGAGGAATGGCCGATTTATACCTTAACCCACGATACCCCTCCGGCCCTATATGGCTCTTCTAGCGAAGTCAGAGATTCCTATATCGCTAACGGCTGCATCGTCGAAGGTGAAATCACCCATTCCATTCTCGCCCGCAACGTCAAAGTGGGGAAAGGCGCCGTCGTGCGCAATTCCATCATTTTCTCCGATGCCAGGATTGGCGAAGGCGCGGTGGTGGAGAACGCCGTCGTCGATAAGCTCTCCATCGTTACCCGGAACCAAAAAGCGATTGGGAAGAAAGAACCGCTTTACGTCGCCCAAGGAGAGATTTTATGAAAATTGCGATGGTCGCAAGCGAATGCAACCCCTTTTGCAAAACCGGCGGTTTGGCTGACGTCGTTTTCTCCTTGTCGCGGGAACTCGCCGAAAAAGGCAATGACGTCTGCGTAATTTTGCCCTATTACTCCATAAACGCTCGCTTGCCTGGGCTTGATCTAGAACGCCTCTTTTCCTATGAAGTCGACCTGTCCTGGAGAAAGCAAACAGCGACGATTTATAAAGTTGAGCACGAAGGGGTGAAATTTTACTTCGTCGGAAACGATTATTATTTCCTCCGTGGCTCGCTCTATGGCTTTTCTGACGACGGCGAGAGATACGCTTTCTTCACTTTGGCTTGCGAATCCCTGTTTGAAAAAATCAAATTCTCCCCAGACGTCATCCATATCCACGATTGGCAACCGGGCATGTTGCCTCTGCTACTGAAAGTCAGGCATAGCGAAGACCCTCTCTTCAAGCATACCCGCACGGTGCTCACCATCCACAACCCCGAATTCAAAGGCATGCTCGATCCTTCTTCTTTGGGGGATCTATACAGCTTGCCCTATTCCCTGTTCGAAGATGGCACGACGCGTTTCCATGATGGCGTGTCCACGTTGAAAACGGCCGTCATGACTGTGGATAAAATCACCACCGTTTCCCCGACCCACCGCCAGGAACTGCTGACCTCCCTTTATAGCCGTGGGATGGACGGGGCGCTTAGATTAAGAGAAGACGATTTCTGCGGCATCTTGAACGGGATTGACGAAAAGGAGTGGAATCCCGAGAAAGACATCGACATTGTCATGAATTTCTCCGCAAAAACCGTTGATAAAGGCAAAAAAGCTTGCAGAGATGCCCTTATTTCCTCTTGCGGTTTGGTTGATAATGGCGGACCTTGCTATGGCTTGGTTTCCCGCTTAGCCTCGCAAAAAGGCATCCATCTCGTCGCCAAAATCGGCAGGCAGCTTCTTGAAAACGGGGCGATGCTCTTTTTAGTGGGCAGCGGGGAGGAAGCCCTTGAGAGGTCGCTTCAATCTTTGCAGTGTGAATTCCCCGAGACCTGTTGCGTCTACTTTGGCTACAACAACGCCTTGGCCCACAAAGTCTATGCGGGCTGCGACTTCTTCTTGATGCCCTCGCTTTTCGAGCCCTGCGGCATAGGGCAGATGATCGCTCAACGCTACGGCACTTTGCCTATTGCTAGGGATACCGGAGGGCTTCACGACACCATAATCCCGTATTCCCACCTTTGCAGCGAGGAAGCGACCGGTTTCTTATTCAGGGATTTTGACGAAGGCGGACTCTCCTATGGTGTTGCCCTTTCCAAAGAGGTCTATAACGATTCCAAATTGCTGCATAAGCTCCGGGTTAACGCGATGAAAGTCGATCACGGATGGGGGAAATCCTCCCAAGACTATCTCCGCCTGTACCAAAGCGTTCATAAGTAAAACTCGGTTGCTGCGCTTAATTTAGCAGGCCTCTTTGGCCTGCTTTTTAAACTCAATCAACTTCTTAGATTTAAATGGTCGGAGCGGAGAATTACCGGCTGCTTCTTTGAGAAGCAGCAAAAGAAAAGGCCCCAAAGGGGCCGTTCTTACTTTTTGTTTTTCTCTTGCCGGCGTTTGTCGTTGATCGCGTCCATCGTTTTTTCGTCGATGAGCTTGATGCTGTTTTCCTTCGCGTAATTGATGCATCCGGTTAAAACCGTTTTAAGGAAGACGCGCGGGACCTTGACCAAACGCTTGCAGGCTCCTTCGGTGAATTTGATCTCGGGGTCCATGCGGTTGGCGGCGTATTTGACGGAGTCGAGATTGGCTTCTTTACCAGCGGGGATAGGAGTGGCGATGGGACGTTTGAATTTGCTGTACCAGAAATTGGTGGAATCACGATACCCATAATCGACCGGAACTTTTGGGAAGGCGCTGGCCTTGACGCCGTTGATGATCGCATCGGCGTATTTCTCCTTCATGAGTATCTTGTCGATCTTGAGGATGAAATGGCAGCCGAACTTCGAAGTGATGCCGTTGAAGTCGTGGTAGGGGCCTTCAACGCCTTCGAGCTGTCCTACTTTCGTTTTGTCTTTATAGGCGTTTTCCAAACTGTCGTCCCAGGTGCATTCGAAAACCTGATAAGCCTTTTTGATGACCAGAGGCCTCACGCCTTCGGCTTGTCCTTTCTCAAGTTCGAATTTGCAGCCCTTCATCTTTTCTTTGCTGGTTTCTCCGGGAAAACCGAGGCGAACGGTCTCTTTGAAATCGGCTTTGTTGTCCTCGAGGAAATTCAAAGCGCATTTTCCTCTTTTGAGGAGGTTTTGCGCGGTATTGGAACTATTGCGGCACTCTAGAACCATCGCGTAGTAACTTTTGCCGGCGATGTAATAAGGGAAGCAAAGCGAATAGGCGCCGAGGGTCGTATTGCCCTCATCATCAAGAGTGGAAATCAAGATGGTAGGCATGGGGAAGAAAGCCGAAGTCTGATAAAAGTTGTCGACGATTCGTAAGTCTTTGAAGCTGCTCATGAGTCCTCCTTGCAGATTCTATTTGGACCATTCTACCCCAAAAAGGAGTAAGTGCTCCTTCTTTTCCAAAGAAGAGGCTTTATAATCTCCCCGTATGAGTTACGATCACAAAACAATTGAAGCAAAATGGCGGAAGTATTGGGAAGAGAATTCCACTTTCTTCTGCGACACGCACGACTTCTCAAAACAGAAGTACTATGCCTTGGACATGTTTCCTTACCCCTCTGGGCAAGGGCTCCACGTCGGCCATCCCGAAGGCTATACGGCCACCGACATCGTTTGCCGCATGAAAAGGATGCAGGGCTATAACGTCCTTCACCCCATGGGATGGGATGCCTTTGGCTTGCCCGCAGAGCAATTCGCCATCAAAAACAATCAACACCCCTCTATTTTCACGGATAAGAACATCGCCCACTTCAAAGACCAAATTCAGTCTTTGGGCTTTTCTTATGACTGGAGCAAAGAAATCAAAACCACTGACCCTTCCTATTACAAATGGACCCAGTGGATTTTCCTTCAGCTTTTCAAGCATGACCTCGCTTATGTTGCTGATGTACCGGTGAATTATTGCCCAGAGCTTGGAACCGTTTTGGCTAACGAAGAAGTCATCGATGGGAAGTCTGAGCGCGGCGGATTCCCTGTCATCCGCATGCCGATGAGGCAGTGGATATTGAAAATAACCGCCTATGCCGATCGCCTTGCCGATGACCTTCAGCTCGTTGATTGGCCAAAATCCACCATGGAGATGCAAAAAAACTGGATTGGTAAATCCACCGGTGTTTCCATCAATTTCAAACTCGTAGGTCAAGAAGGCAGCTTCGATGTCTTCACCACACGCGTCGATACCCTCTTTGGCTGCACTTATTGTTGCTTGGCCCCCGAGCATCCTCTCGTAAAGAAATTCGTTTCCGAAGAGCAAAAGGAAGCCGTGGCCAAATACGTGGAGGAGGCCGCCCATAAATCCGACCTCGCCCGCACCGGCACCCAGCAGGAGAAGACCGGCGTTTTCCTAGGCGTTTATGCGACCAATCCTATCAACGGGAAAGAAATACCCGTTTATGTCGCCGATTACGTTCTTGGCTCCTATGGCTCTGGCGCCGTCATGGCCGTGCCCGCTCACGATACCCGTGATTACGCTTTCGCCAAAAAACACAACCTTCCCATCATTCAAGTTATTGAAGGCGACGTTTCGCAAGAAGCCTACACCGGAGATGGGAAGCACATCCACAGCGAATACGCCGATGGGCTCGACATCGAAGGGGCCAAAGCCGCCATCACCAAGAAACTCGTTGAGCTCGGCGCCGGGAAAGTCGTGGTGAATTACAAACTCCGCGATTGGATTTTCTCGCGTCAGCGTTATTGGGGTGAGCCTATCCCCATCGTCAAGCTCGATGACGGGACCGAATTCCCCATTCCCGAAGATCAATTGCCGTTGACCTTGCCCGAGATGGACAACTATCAGCCTAGCAAAGACGGGCGTCCTCCTCTTTCCAAAGCTCCTTCCTCTTGGCTTAGCTACGTCACTCCGGGTGGCAGGCACGGAGAAAGAGAAACCAACACAATGCCTCAATGGGCGGGTTCTTGCTGGTATTACATCCGCTACATCGATCCGCATAATCCGGATTGCATCGGCGACAAGAAATTGCTCGATCATTGGCTGCCTGTTGACCTCTACATCGGAGGCGCCGAACACGCTGTTTTGCATTTGCTTTACGCCCGTTTCTGGCACAAATTCCTTTATGACATCGGCGCAGTTTCTTGCAAGGAGCCGTTCCAGAAGCTCTATCACCAGGGAATCATCCTTGGTTCCAACGGCGAGAAGATGTCAAAGTCGAAAGGGAACGTCGTCAACCCCGATGAAATCATCGAAAGCACCGGAGCCGATTCGCTCCGCTTGTTCGAGATGTTCGCCGGGCCGCTTGAAGAAATGAAGCCCTGGTCTACGACTGGCCTCAATGGCGCGAGGAAATTCTTGGAAAGGGCCTACCGTCTCATCGATGAGCCTGAATTCCAGCAGAAGTGGAGCGAGCAGAACTCTGGGGAGCTCGATTATTCCTACAACGCCTTGGTGAAGAAGGTGACTTCTGATTTCGAGGCCCTTGGCTTCAACACCGCCATCTCCGCCATGATGGTCTTTGTTAACGATTGCTATAAAGCCACCTCACTTTATAAGCCTTATCTCGAGGGTTTCGTTAAGATGCTTTCCTGCATTTGCCCCTTCCTCGGGGAAGAAATGTGGGAACGGCTTGGACACACCAAAACCATCGCTTACGAAGCTTGGCCAACGTGCGATGAAAGCAAGCTCGTGAAGAACACCGTCAAAGTCGCCGTTTCCGTCAATGGAAAGATGAGAGACGTGATTGAAATTAGCCCAGAGGCAACTCAAGAAGAAGCCGTTTCACTGGCTATGTCGCTTGATAAAATCAAGCCTTGGATTGAAGGGAAAGCAATCAAAAAGGTAATATTCGTCAAAGGGCGTATTCTCAATTTGGTCGTCGCTTAATCGCAAAAGCGCCACAAAATTCTTTGAAAAAGGGATTTTGTGGCTTTTTCTTTTTCTTTGCCGTCCTGCTCCTTAAAGGATAGGAACGCGAATTAAGTTGCTTGATATTATTATTTAGGCTTCATATAATGGGTTCAAAGGAGGCAACTTATGATTGCCAAAAATAATAAATATTTGTTTTTGTCGATGATTCCCCTTCTTATGAGCGCTTCGACCGCCACTACGTCATTTTATTCTCGCGCGTATGGTATTGCGGTTGGCACGGATTATGTTGAGAAGTTAGTTGCTTCAGATGTCCTTTCCACGACTGTGCTGAGTTCACGCGAAGGGAAGATGGCGGATATGGTTTTTATGTACGACATCTTTTTGACGAAACAAGATGGCTTGTCGACTATAGATAGGCCGTATTACGATGTCTATTTCCAATTAAAAGAAACAATTTACACGAACGTCGCCTATGCCAACGGCATGTTCAATTGGTTTACGGAACATGGAAATGTTGTGTTGGAGGATGCCGATGTTCGTTGTGAGTTTGCGCGAAATGAAGGCGTTGGCGCCTACAATATATTTTTTGCTCCCGATAGGGCTTCTCGAGGTTATTTAAATACCGTTGATCCTAGCTTAAATCAGGAATATTTCTCTCCTATATCAAGACCGTGGGCTTTTTCGAAAACCGGGTCTGGAAGACTGTGCCACAGCACTCTTCCTTATTATTCCGATTCGGTTTTAGCGTCCGACGGTTTGACTGCGATAAAACAACCTAAAGTTAAATATGACGCTGTTGCACTTAACCCTGATACTACGCCTATTTCCACACGGTTCGTCGCCACATTTTCCCATGAAACTATGCCGCAAAATGGAGAAACTATTACCTATTTTGGGAATTTTGGTTTTACGCCAATGCTGGACGCGGACTCTGTTGATGTGAAGATCGGTTTTTCGTCTACTGTGTCGATTGCCCGAAACAACCAATGGGGTAGTTGCATAAGAACTGGCATCGGCGAGAAAACAGTCACTTTGGATAATTGGTCGAGATAGAATGCTCAAAATCGATTCTATTGAAAAAAAGTTTGGGCGAAAACTCGTCTTGGATAAAATTTCCTTTTCGCTGCAACCCGGAAAAATATATGGGCTTATTGGGGTTAACGGCGCTGGGAAATCCACATTGATGAAGATTCTTGTTGGGCTTACCTCTCCAAATGGAGGCGAGATTCTAATTGATGGGAAACCGTTTAAGAAGGAGGAGTGGAGACTCGGTTTTACAATAGAGGACCCCTGCTTTTACCCCAATTTAACGGGTCGAGAAAACTTATTGTTAATCGCTAAGCTCTTCGATGACGTTAAGGATGGGGACGTAGATTTGGCTTTAGAGAAAGTGGGTTTGACCTCGCGCGCAAAAGATCCTTATAAAACTTATTCTTTAGGAATGAAACACAGGCTTTATTTTGCTCTCGCAATCATGAGCAACCCACAGATTTTGATTTTGGACGAGCCTTTTAACGGAGTTGATCCCATGACGCTTGTTGTTTTTGAAAATATAGTCCGCGATTTTGCCAAGTCGGGGGCTTACGTTCTTATTTCTTCTCATGAAATCCGTGAATTGCAAGCTCTTGCAGACGGAGCTTTCATTATGGCTTCGGGTAAAATTGGCTTTCAGACGGAAAATGTCCGTGACGTTGATCTTTTCGAGAAATTCCTAGAACTTGAGAAGAACAATGGGGGCGTTAGTCGCCCATGAAAGCAGTTTTCTCTTTTAAGAGAGCTCTCTTGAGAAACAACAAACGTTACTTTTTCGCTTTTATATTTGCCTCGATTTTGCTGTTTCTGCTAGCGGGCGTTGCCTTTTCTTTGCGGGGTGGGAGGAATTTGAACCCTTCCTCCGAGGAAATTCAACTTGCTCTAAATTCCTATTCGAACAAATTGGCCGAAACCGAGGCGCGATTTCAAAAGGGTGAAATTAGGGCTGATGTTTATTGGCGCATCACGGCCCCTTGGCGTTTTTATCTCAACGAAGGTTCATTTGAAGGCCAGTTCCTCGATTTAAACCAAGGAGTTGCGGGCGAGGAATTTGCATCGGTGTGCTTCTTCTTAATTCGGTTTGTTTTGCCGGGCTATTCCCTTATTTTTGGGGCGATTTGCGGGGCTTTCTTCTTTTCGACTGATTTTTCGAGCGGACGCATAAAGAATGTTTTTTGCCTTTCTGCGTCGCGAGACCACCAACTCTTTCTCTTTTTGAAAGCTTCGTTGGTTGTTTGCCTTGGGGTGCCTGTTTTGCTTTGGCTTGTGCTGTTTCTGTGCTCGTCCCCAATTTATTCCTTACGGTTAACGCATTGGTGGAATTCTTCTTTTTATTCCCAAAGCGTGCTCTCTTGTTGTCTTGCCACGTTTATCCCCATTGTTTTGCTTTCGTGGTTTGGCTTCTTTCTCTCTTCTTCGCTCGGGGTTGCTTGGAGAAGTTTGCTTTCTAGCGCCTTGCTCCCTTGCTTCGCTTTCACTGCGCTGATGGCGCTTTCTTTTTACATTAATTCCGAATCGCCCAATGGCTTCAAGGAAATATATCCTAGTTTCATCCCTTTGGGCGGTTATCTATTTAGCTGTGCTTATGGGCAGACTTTGTCCTTTTGGATCCATAGCGGTTTGTTTTTGATTGTCGACATTTCGCTATTCCCCATTTTCAGGAGGCTCTATGACACGACGGATTTATAAGAAACCTAAGGCCTTTAAAGTTTTTCTTTATTGCTTGCGTCGCGTCTTATGGGACCCTTCTTTCGTGGCTACTTTCTTCGCGTTTTCGCTTCTTTTCGCCTTGTTTCTTTACTTCGCGGTTTCCTCCCCGAAACCCAACGGCCCGGCCGAAGCTTATGATTTGGAGAAAATCCTTCGAAAGATAGCTTCTTACCAATCGTTGCCTTCGAGCGAAGAAAACGCCAAAGCACTTTCCTATTTGTGCTTTTTGAGAGACCATCCTATGTCTACTGGAAACTACGCTATCTATGGGTTTGAAGGCGTCTTTGGGGAACGCGTCTTGACCCAAGAAACGGCATTTCGTTTTCTTTTATATCTCCCCGTTTTTCTTTTGCCGCTAAATCTGCTTTCAGCCTATGCGCTTTTCGGGGGAGAAGGGGCGAATAACGATGCTAAGAACCTGTCTCAAGCCATGCTGACTCCAGGAAACGTCAGACGCGGAAAGATGCTCTTTCACCTTGTTTTCAGCTTGTTGCTATACATCGCCTTTTCTTCCTTGTCCTTCGTTCTTCAAAGGAAAGGCCTTGTAATGTATTTCACTAAAGGCAACGCCGAGCTAACCGATTCGTTGAAATTCCTTTATTTCGTGTACTTCGATGGCTTTTTGGCAACGTTGCTTTTCTATTCCTACTCTTTGTTTTTGGCCAAGCGCATTTCTTCCCCGATTGATTTCGGGATCGCCTCCGGGCTGTCTTTCTTCTTATTCTTCGGCTTCACGTTCTTTGCCTGGGCTGGCCAACTTCCGTTTCAAGAATATGTTCTTTTGACTTTCGGAAGTTTTGAGGTCGTTTCCAACCCCCTTGTGCTTTTGTATCGCTACATCCCCGCTTTATTGGTCTCGGCTCTTTTCCTATTCCTTTTTAGGCTTCGGAGCGAAAAGAAATCGTAAAAGTGACATTTTGACGAAAACGTAAAGGCCTTTCATGGTGTACCTTTTCGCGCGCGCGTTTATAATGGGGCGTAACCAAGGGCGGAACATGGAAATCAAACTTGTAGGCCTGACCAAAACTTTCCCAGGCAACCCTAAGAAAAAAACTAAAGAAACAACGGCCGTCGACCATCTTGATTTTGTGGTTAAAGACGGCGAACTTTTGGGCTTATTAGGCCCATCTGGATGCGGGAAGTCCACGACGCTTTATATGCTTTCCGGATTGAAAGACCCCACCTCAGGTCAGATTTATTTCGGTGATAAGGAAGTCACTTTCCTTCCTCCGGAGAAGAGAGGAATTGGCTTAGTTTTCCAAAACTACGCGCTTTACCCTCATATGACCGTATATAAGAACATCCAGTTCCCGCTGACCAACCTCAAGGTTGAGGAGAACGAAAAGGATTATTCTTATCTTAAAGAGAAGTCTCGCATTGCCATTTATTCCCAAAAAGAAAGAATTGCCTCCTTGCTTAAGAAAGCGGAAGGCGAGGCCGGCTCTTCTATAAGTGATGAACTGGCAAATGAGTTTTCGATTTCCTCCTTTTTGGCGAAAGAGATCGTTTCGGTGTATAGGAAAGACCCCAACAATTTCCTCAAAGAGGCCGATGCTATTCTTGCACTAGCTCAAAATCGTCTTTCCGAAATCAAACAAAAAGCTCAGTCAAAAGGGTTTGAAATCAATGAGGAAGGCGAGATTTTGCGCCAAGGGAAGCCGCGCCTTGTCCGCCGCGAACTTTCCTCTGACGAAATCGACGCCTTGATTCGAGAAGCCGCCAAGCTGGTTCAAATCACCGATTTGCTCGATCGCAAGCCCAGCGAGCTTTCCGGCGGGCAACAACAAAGGGTCGCCATCGCAAGGGCCCTTGTTAAGAAGCCTAAGGTTTTGCTGCTCGACGAACCATTGTCTAACCTTGATGCGAGGCTGCGCTTGCAAACCCGCGAAGAGATTCGCCGCATACAGCAGGAAACCAAAATCACCACCCTTTTTGTCACCCACGATCAAGAAGAGGCGATGTCCATCTGCGATGAGATTCTTTTAATGAACAAAGGAAAAATGGTCCAATTGGCCCGTCCTCAGGAAATCTATCGCAACCCCAATTGCCTTTTCGCCGCGAAGTTCCTTGGCAACCCTCCTATCAACGTATTTAACGGCAGGGTTGAAGGTAACGGTGTTTACATCGGACAGGAGAAAATCCTTTCCTGCGAAAAAGCGGTGGAGGATCAACCAGTTTACGTCGCCATTCGCCCCGAGGGGTTCCTTATGGATGAGCAAGTCAAAGAAGAGGATAAGGTCCTTACTTTAGATTGCTTCAACGTTTTGACGCAAGGAAGAGACCTTTGCCTTTATTGCACGCACAAAGACATGGACGGAGACAGAGTTAAGCTCGTCGTTGATAGCGATATCGACGCAAAACCAGGCAAAATACGTTTTGCCCTGCGCAGAAACAAAGTCTTCCTATTCTCCAAGGAAGACGAGAAGAGGATTCTTTTCTAAATATGGACGAAGAACGCAACAACTGGAAAGCTTGGCTTTATCTTTCACCCGTCCTTTTGTTGATGGCTCTTTTCACTTTTTACCCCATTCTCAATACCTTTGTCGTTTCCTTCTTGAAAGACTACGATTCAACGAAGGGAAGCAGCAGTGGTTTTTCCTTTTTCAATTACGCTTACGTCCTCGGCATCGCCTCCAATAATGACGTCGGGACTTTAAACCATGATTTCTTTTCTTGGAATAGCCCTTCGGCTTTTTCCAACACGATGTTCATCACCTTCGTCACCGTCCCCATCTCAGTAATAATCGCTTTGTGCATTGCCCTTGCGATCAATTCGATTAAGCCCCTCCAAAAATTCTTCCAAACCGTTTTCTTCATGCCTTACGTCACTAACGTCATCGCTATCGGCATGGTCTTTGGCGTTTTGTTTGGGAACCATGGCGTCGTCAATTCCCTTTTCCATATAAGCACCCCATGGCTTGATCCTTCTTCCTCAACTTGGGGCAGCTGCATGTTCGTTCTTTGCATCTATATTATTTGGACGGCGCTTCCCTATAAGATATTGATTTTCCTTTCCGGGCTCCAAGGCATCGACCAGCAGTATTTCGATGCCGCGAGAGTGGATGGGGCGGGCAAAATCAAACGCGATTTAAAAATCACTTTGCCATTGCTTTCCCCACAGATTCTCTACATTTCCGTGACCTCCTTCATCACCGCCTTCAAGGAATATTCCTCAATCGTTGGATTGCTTGGGAGGAACTATTCAAGCGACGCCAACACGCATGATCTCTACACAATCGTCTATTACATCATGGATGTCATGAACGGGCAGATGGGCGCCTCCAACAAATACACTCAATTCGCTTCGGCGGCCGCGATGATCCTGTTCTTCGTTATTCTCGTCTTCACGCTCATCGAGCTTCAGATTTCCAAAAAGAGGGTGGTGTATTGATATGAGGAAGCCCTCTATGGTTACAACCAAACTCGTCCTCGTCCCCGCCTCTAGCCCGAAGCGCGGCAATCTTGCTAAGGAAAAGAAAAAAGACAGGGCTTGGCGGATCCTTTCAACGGCCCTCGTGTATCTGTTTCTAAGTGCGATGGCCATGCTTTCCATTTTTCCTTTTTATTACATGATCGCGGCTTCTTTCATGAGCTACGAAGAAGTTTCGACGGGGCAGTTCTTTTTTTCCTTCGCTACGCTGGGGGAGAACTTCATAAATAACTACACCCAAACCATCGTTAGACTCAATTTCTTCTCCCACGTAGGAACCACGCTTCTAGTCGCGGTTTCGACGACCGTTCTCCAGCTATTGACCACGATTTTGGCCTCTTTCGCTTTTGCCAAGCTCCATTTCAAGGGCAGGGATCTTCTCTTCGTCATTTTCTTGGCCACCATGATGGTGCCCGGGGAGATGCTTGCCATCACCAATTATTCGACCTTCTCTAGTCTCGACCTCATCTCCAGCAGGCAAAATTACATCCAAGCCGTCGTCACGATGGTGCTGCCTTTGATTTCCAGCACTTTCTTCATCTTCTTGCTCCGGCAAAACTTCAAGCAGATACCCAATGAGCTCTATTTGGCCGCTAAAATCGATGGGAAAAGCGACTGGCAGTATCTTTGGAAGGTTCTCGTCCCCTTGGCGATGCCGACTCTTATCACCATCACCATTCTTTCTTTCATCTCGTCTTGGAACTCCTACGTTTGGCCTTCCTTGTCTGTATCCAATAACGACTACAACGTTCTCTCCGTGATCATTCGGGGGAACGCTCTAGAGTTCGCTGGCCCATCCGGGCAAATGATCACCAACACGGCATGGCAAATGACCTCTTCGGTCCTCACTGTTGTGCCGATTCTTATCTTGTTTATCGCTTTCCGCAAATACATTATGTCCGGAACGGGTCGAGCCGGCATAAAAGGATGAGGAAATGTGATAAAATGAAGTACGTTGTTGAATGAATGAAAGGAGAAATTTAATTCATGAAATTCATCAAATGCGCCTCCGCCCTGTCTTTGGGAGTGATCGCCGCGGCCGCTCTTGCCGCCTGTGGCAACACCACCCCCAGTTCTTCGAACTCGGTTCTCCCTGCTTATGATGGGAGCAAAGTCACCATTGAGTTCTGGAACAACTACGCTGAAGATCCGACCCCAGATGACACTTCCGACGATTACAACTACGAAGCCTACCATTACATGCAGACGATGATTGCGGATTTCAATAAGCAATATCCCAACATCACCGTCAAAACCAAAGCCTATAAGAACTATCCCGCCATTGCCACTGATGTCGAAAAAGGCTTGAAAGACGGCAACACCCCCGATCTCGCCATCACCTATGGTACCTATGCCTACAACTGGACCGAATACCTTCTCGACGTCACCGAGAAAGGCAAAGCCATGGAAAGCGATAGCGATTTCATCAAATCCTATCTCGATGTTGAAAAGCAGCAGTATGGCGGAAAAGCCTACTACACCCTCCCCTTTGGCAAATCCACCGAGTCGTTGATGGTCAACCACGAAGTCTTCAACGCCGTTGGAGCTACCGCCGCAGGCGTCGCCGTTGAAAAAGGCTACCCCGCGCCGACTGCCGCGACTTCCAAAAAAGCTTACGCCCATCCTAGCACCTTCTCCGACATGATGGATCTCGCCCGCACCATGAAGGTCGACTATCCTGAGATCTTCGCCAACCAATATGATGATAAAGGTTATTTCACCGCGGTTCCTCTGATCTATGAGACCGCTGAAAACCTCTTCTTTACCGTCATGGAAAGCGCCGGCATTCCCTACGTCGCCGCTGTTGATTCCGCCAAAGACGGCGTTCTCTTCAACAACGCCGATGCCAAAGCCGCTGTTGTCCAACTCAAGAAGTGGAACAACGAAGGCCTCATCGCTCTTGGCGATAACCTTTATTTCACGGACGAAGCCAAAGGCTACCACGCTTATCCTTCTTCTCTTTTCTCCGCCGGGAAATGCTTCATGATCATCGCGACCACCCGTGGTTCCGCTTGGATGGCGGGAGACGGCTACACCGTTGACTACACCAAACTCCCCGCTTGGAATTCCTCTTCGACGGTCAAAGCCACCTCTCAAGGCGGTTCGATGTGCTTCTTCCAGAAGGCCAACAAGCAGCAGGAAGCCGCTTCCCTGCTCTTCTACGATTTCATCAACACCGCCGACAATTTCGCTAAGCTCTCGGTTTCCACCGACTACTGCCCGATCCGCAAATCCTCCTATGACACGGATTTGATCAAGGCCAACGTCGATGCCGCTAAAGCCGGCGTTACCGCCTCCTCCACCGTTGCCGAAAAAAGGAAAGCCCTCGGCGGACAGGTTCTCTCGCTTAACTCTGCTTACGCTGAGAACGACGAACTCTTCATGTCCCCCGTCAACAAATATTCCAGCACCCTCCGCAACGCCGTCAAAAACCTGCTTGTGAACGTCTTCGCCGACAAAGAGGCCAAAACCGATGAGGCTATCACCTCTTTGGTTGAAAAAGAGTTCACCAAGGCTTACGACTCCACCGTTAAGTAATTCGTCTTATGAAAGGCTTCCGCAAAAAAGAACGCCTTTCTCAAAGCCCTCTTCCTCCGGAGGCCCATCCGGAGGAAGAAAGGGCGGAGGTTAGGCTACTAAAGCAAAAGAAGAAACGCGATGACGCGCTTTGTTTTTTGATATTGGGAAGCCTTTGCCTCATTCTTTCGGCCGTGTTTTTGGTGCTTAGCCACCGTTATAATTTTCTGCACGTGAGGGTCTTCATCCCGGGATCCGTGGAATTCGTCGTCTGCTGTTTGCTGCTAGCGGGCGGAGTTGCTTTATTAAGCACGGGGGCAACGATTCTCATCAAAGCCCAAAAAAAGATGAAGCGCATTCGCCTAGAAGGAGAAAAAAGATGATCAGGGAAGCCAAACGAGAAGACTATCTCTTCAAGAAGAAGTGCCTTCTTGTTTTGCTTTGCCTTTATTACCGGAACAACGTCGCTTATGACGAAATCGTTTTAAGAAGTTTTGGCTTCCATTTCGATCCCACCTGCGATTACAAAGCCATCGTCACCTCCAAAAAAGGCCATATCCATAAATACACCATTCACATTCACCCCTCTAAGCACGGCGTCAACCTCGAAGCCCTCGATGAGATGGGCAACGTGAATTTCGTCCGCGTTCCTTCTTTGGCCAGAGAATACGATCTTTTCCGTCCAAAAGCCGGGCTAAACGTCTATTTCGATGGAGATTCCTTTTTCGCCTCCGGCTTTATGGAAGGCAAGAAAATCGAACTCAACATGAATCAAGGCGAGGAGGGGAGATACTCCTCTTTGATGGAAAAGCTCAACGCGATAAAAAACTGCAACGAATCCGCGGATTCCTTTTTGCTTTTCTTGATGCGCTTTTACACCTGCAAGCTCCCCATCGATTTGGTTATGGGGGCCGGCATCAACAAGGACTATGGTGCCAAGGATTGGCAGGGCCTCATTTCCGCTTTGTCCGAGTCTTATTATGGCGAAAAGAAGAAGAACGCCGAAGAAATGAAGCATTACGTCGGCCAGGAACTCTTTACTTCCCCCTCTCTAATGAAGCAAGACGGGGATGACTTGTATAAGCAGCTCAACCATGAGCTTTACGAATTCAAAGAGGCCAAATCCTTCTCGGATCCCGATTCCACTTTGTACAAATGCGTGGATTTCCTCTCCACTCACAAAGGCACCTCGGTCATTACCTATAATTACGATACCAACCTTGAGTATTTGCTCCGCAAAAGGGGCCTGCTTTACTGCACGATTTATGACGATACGAGCTTTGTGACCAAAGACGGCGTCGCCTCGATTTACCACGTCCATGGTCTTTTGCCCTATGGCAGATACGATCAAGAGAGGTTTACCTCTTCCTTGGTCTTCGGCGAAAGCGATTATTTCTCCCTTTACAACAATCCCTATTCTTGGAATATCGCCAAGCAGCTTCACGACTTCAAATTCAACGCATGCCTTTTCATCGGCATCTCTTTGACCGACCCCGACATGAAAAGGCTCCTTGAGCTTGCTTGCAACTACCTGAAGTTCAATTTCATCTTCATGAAGAAGGAGAAGGGGTTCTCCCCATCCGTCTTCCGCGATATTTCCGCCTATTTCTTCTCTTTCGATTTGATCATCGTTTGGGTTGATGAATACGAGGACATCGGAAAATGGCTCGCCGAGTTATAAGCCAGCATTCCCTCTCTTCGCCTTTGAAGCGGGGGAGAAAGGCTGCCTTGATGCTTGTTGAAGGCGCCTTACTTTCGATTTTGAGCGTTTTCACGTTCATGATACTCGGCTACTTCGATGGTTTGTTCCCGGTTTATTCCTCCGCTTCAAACGTGGCTTCTTCCTCTACGAAAGCCATGACTTCCTTAATCGTCGAATCCGGCGCCGGAGAATCAAACGGCCTAAGCGGTTTGCTTTCGTACTCCGAAAGGGCGGAAGCGTATATCAAAAACGCCACCTATACCTCCTTAAAGGCAAATGGCAAAGAAGCTTCCTCCTTGATTTACGCTGGAGCGAAAACCTTAGATGAAAGCGGCGACAAAGCCTATTGGTATTTGGTCAGTTACAAAAAAGAAAAGAAGGAGGCTTTCGATGACCTCTCTTTTAAAGGAAGAGAAGCTTATCTCTCTTATTTCTTTAGCGATGGCGTTTTCGCTTCTAACGATGGCTACCCTTTGTTAGAAGTGTCTAACGCAGAAGCCCTTGACCAATATTACCGAGACGGCGTCTATGAGAAAGGCCTTAAGCTGAGCCAAACCATTGAATCCGACTATAAGAAGCTTTGCTCCGATATCGTGACGGATTTCCAATCGCATTCCATTCCCTACAAAGAAGAATACGCGAAATACGAAAATGCCAGGGACGCTATCTACCGTTTTAAAATCGCTGAGGCTTTTTGCTGCCACCTTTTCTCTTGCTTTGTTTATTTCTTCGCCCTGACTTTCTTGGTGAAGGAAGGCCAAACTTACGGCAGGCGAATCCTCAAAGCTCCTTTAATCGCCTCTGACGGCACATTGCTCCCCTGGTGGAAAAAGCTCCTCCTCTCTTTGCTTATCTTCGCGGAGTCTTCCCTTATCCCTTGTTTTATGCCCCTAGCTTATTATGGCAGCGGGGCGGTGGAGCTCTTCCTTTCCCCTTGCATTGGCCCCTTCAGCCTCCTCTGGGTTTCCTTGCTTTCGCTTTGCTTGTCTCTTCTTTCGTATTGTTGCTGTTTCTTCCTAAAAGAACGCAAAAGCCTCGTGGAATTTATCTTTAAGGCAAAAACGGTCGACGGGAGAGAAGATTGATGGAAAAGGAAATCGTCCATCAAACCCCTTCCTTTCTGCGTATTTTCTCAAGCGCCCTGTTTGACGCGGTGAGCCTAGTTTTGTTGACTTTCCTTTTATTTTCCGGGGCTTTGCCGCTTTATCAAAAAACTTCTGCTTACGTTCAAAATTCCGCGTTTAGGGAAGGTGTCATGCTTTCAAGTCGCCTCTACGTTTCTTATGACGGGGGAGTTAAGACTTTGCCGTCATATTTAAAGGATGACTCTTCCTTGACTGTGGGGCAAAAGGACGAACGGCTTAGGGAAGCACTAGACTATTGCTATTTGGTCTATTTGAATGAAGAGTTCGGTTCCAAGGGGCAACTGAGACTTTTGTCTTTTCTTTCTAACTACGAAAGCGGTGGCGAAAAGCTTTTCGACGAAGAAGGGAACCGGGCTTTTACTAGCCTTGATTACGATTCCGTTTATTATTCCTGCTATGCGGAAATCATCGAAAACAAAGCGGTGGTTGACCTTAGCAAAAAGGAAGGCTTTTCGGAAGCAAGAAGAAAAATCCTAATCGGGTATGGGGTTTCTTTTCTGCTTACGTTTGCCTTGTCTAGCCTAGCCTTATTCTGCCTCGTTCCTTTTTGCTTCCATCGCGGCAAGAAAACATTCGGTATGGCCTTAACCCGCATTGGATATGTGGACCGCTTTGCTCTTTCGCCGACGTGGGCGCGGTTTTCCCTTCGCTTTTTGTTCTCTTGGATTCTTATTCTGCTCGGGGGCTTTTTCACCTTTGGGGTCACATGGGCCTTAAGCGCCGCTTTCTGCGTCTTTAGAAAAGACCGCCAATCCATTTCCGATTACATCGCCGCGGTATACCTTGTCGATGATCAAGGGAAGAAGATTGCTGAGACTTTCAAATACGAGTGAAGAATAGTCAGCCTTTCCATTAATTCCTTCTTTTGCTCGCCTTGATGCTCTATACTTTCTCCGTTAACTTTCCCTTAAGGGAAAAACTAGGAGAAGCAAGCATGCCGAATTTTAAGAAGCTCAGCAAAGGGTATGAGAAAGAGGCCCTGTCTGTTTTGACTGAGCTGGTCAAAAAGCAATCCGTCTACGATTCTAATTCCATCAGTGAAGGAGCCCCGTTCGGAAAAGGGGTCAAAAGCGCTTTGGGTTATCTTGCCAAAAAAGGCCAAGACTACGGTTTCAAAGTCGATCAGTGCCAAGGCTATTGCACCGAACTCACCTTCGGCGAAGGCGAGGGGCCCGAAATTGGCATCTACGCCCATAGCGACGTCGTCCCCGCGACCGGCAAATGGGATTTCCCGCCTTTCTCGGCCAAAATCGTCGGCGAAGGAAAAGAAGCTAAGATGGTTTCTAGGGGAACTAGCGACGACAAAGGCCCGCTCGTGGCTGCTTTGATGGCTATTAAGCTGCTTAAAGACAACGGTTACATCAAAAATTTCAAAGTCCGCCTTGTCGCTGGAGGGGATGAGGAAAGAGGGTCTTCTTGTTTGAGCACTTATTTCCATAAACTTGGCAAAAAGCCCACGGATTATGGCTTTACTCCCGATGCGGATTTCCCTTTGATTTATGGAGAAAAGGGGATTTTGCGTGGAGTTTTCTCCAAACTCATCGACCTTTCTCCGATTATCGCCATGAACGGCGGCAGCGTCTCTAACGCCGTCTGCGATAGCTTCGTCGTCACTCTCCCCGCGGATAAAAAACTCGAAGAAGCCGTCAAGGCGAAACCCGAAATCGACCTTAGCCAAGCCGGCCAAATCGATATTCTTACCTTCAAAGGGAAATCCGCTCATGGGTCCACGCCTGAAAAAGGTGTCAACGCCGCTTTGCTTGCCTTCGGCTTCCTCGGTTCCTTTTACAAGATTCCCTTCTTGAAGAAACTTTCTGAGCTTCTTTCTGATTCCACCGGGAAATCTTTCCATGGCGACTGCCATAGTGAAATCTTCGGCGATTCGACTTGGAACTATGGCGTCATTTCCTACGAATCGAATAAGCATGTGTTCTCTTGTTCCATCGATTACCGCTTTGGGGAGAACGCGGATCCGAAGAAAGCCATCGCTTCCTTCCAAGAAGCTACGGAAACCAACGTCAACGTCCTTTCTCAAGACGATGTCCTCCTTTTCGACAAAAAGAGCCCCCTCGTTTCCACTTTGATGAAATCCTACAAGAGGATGACCCTCCGCTTGTTCGATAAGCCTTTCGCCATCGGTGGGGGCACCTACGCCAAAGAGGCTAAGAACTGCGTTGCCTATGGCTCCGCTTTCCAAAATCATCCAGGCGACATCCATTCTCCCAACGAATATATCTATTTAGAGGACCTCTATAAGCAGATCGCCATCTACGCCGATGCAATCTACTCTTTGGGGCAGCTTAAAAAGTGAGAGCCCGTCATAAGAAGTGGGCGGCTCCTTTCTTAGAGGAGCATGGGGAATTCGCCCTTACTGAAATTAATCCAAGCGACTCTTTCTTCTCCATAAATCCTCTATGCCTTGAAATTGGCGCGGGGAAAGGCGATTTCGTCATTTCCATGGCCTCTCGCTTCCAGGGCTCCTATTTAGCTTTAGAAAGAGAAATTTCCGTTTTGGGGACTGCGGGCAAGAAGCTTCTTCAAAGCGGTTTGACGAACGTTAGGTTGCTTGGCGCGGATTTCGATGATGCCTATGAGCAACTCAAGCCTTTGCACTTCGACCGCATTTATTTGAATTTCTCCGATCCTTGGCCGAAGAAAAAGCACTGGAAAAGAAGGCTCACGACCAAAGAAAGGCTCCTCAAAATGGCTTCCCTTTTAAAGGAAGACGGGCGCTTGGTCATCAAAACCGACAACGACAGCCTTTATGAATTCACTCTTGAGCAGCTTGGCTTAGCCGGCCTTAAAACCCTTGAGTTCACCGACGATTATGTCTTCGACGAAACCCAAGACGCCATGAGCGAATACGAGAGAAATTTCCGCTCCCAAGGAATGAAAATCCACCGCATTGTTGCAAGCAAATAAAAAGGAGGAAAATCCATGTATCGTTTCTATTACAACAGAAAGACGGGTGGCGATGTCTTATATTGCGTCATCGACCCTCTGTCTTATCCGGATAAAGTCAAAAAAACAGGCGACGTGGCCGCCTTATATCATGGAGAAGAAAGAGTCGGCATCAATTTCCTCGACATCTCCAAGACGATGAAAATCAAAGCCGACGGAATGATCCCCTTCGCCACCGAGGAATTCCTAAGCCTTATTAACCACATGCTTGAAAACGCCGGCGAGGAACGTCTTCCTGCCCAAGACAATTCCTTCTTCAAAATCGCGAAGGTTTGTGGCGTTGAAGAACATCCCCTCGACGAGAAGAAAAGCATCCTTCACCTTGATTTAGGCGAGGAAAAGCTTGATACGGTCACCCGTTATTCGAACATCAAAGAAGGGGATCTCGTCGTTGTCGCGGTTGACGGCTGCCTGAAAATTGACGGCACTTCGTTCTCCGCCCATAAAGAGAGGAATATTCCCATTGATTGCGAGGTTTGCTCTATGAAAGACCTTGGCGTCGGGGAGGAAAATAAACTCGCCATCGTAGTCGAAGAAGGAAAAGAAGGAGAGGACTTCTTCCTTCGCTGAACCATTGAACCACAAGCCTTGCGAAAGCAGGGCTTTTTGTTTACGCAGACTATGAAAATATTTTCAGGATGTTTATTTGAAAACGTCAAAAACCATCAAATAAACCGCTATAAAAGTAAATTATGGATATGTAAGCGTTTACATATACGAATTATGAAAAGAAATAAGAAAATTTAGATAAAAAATTACATTGTTTTTCCTCTTTTTAAAGTCGATAATTTGGAGGATTTAGTTTGTAAAGGAGCATGGTATGCAAAATTTAAAAGACCGCGTGACTATATATCAGGTCGCCCAGGCCGCTGGCGTTTCTTTGGCGACGGTTTCCAGGGTTATCAATAAGCAAGGCTCGGTCACCCCGGCCACAAGGAAAAAGGTTGAAGACACGATTCAGGCTCTTGGCTATAAGCCTTCTGGTCTCGCTCAGGCTCTTGCCACCAATCGTTCCACCAACATCGGCGTCGTTATTCCTAGCGCAAATTACGTTTACATCGCCAATTTGCTAAACGGCATCACCGATGTCGCGAAAGAAAAAGGATTCCTTTTAACTCTTTTCTCCACCTCTCATTCCCGCGAAGAGGCCTTGTCCATGATTGAAAAGGTCATCACTGCCCACGTCGACGGCGCCATCATTTTCGATGACCAGCTTAACCCGGAAGACGTTAAGAAGATTGCTTCTTATAATGTTCCGTCCATTGTCATCGACAACAAGCTTTCCGGCGAAAAGGTTGGGAATATTTCCTTCAGCTACGATGCGGAGCTCCGGAGGATGATCCAAAACTACTACGAAAAGGGCGGAGACAAGGTCATGACCTTCCTCCACGTGCATAACGCGGGACGTCTCCTCAATCGTTGTGAAAAGACTTTTATCACCACTCATGAGGAGCTTGGGAAAGAATACAAAGTCATCAACTGCGACGATTCCTACACCCATACTTACGCCGACTTCAAAGAATACTTCAAAACCCACAAGACGGCTTATCTCATTGCCTATCGCGATTCCATCGCTGCCGCCGTTGAAAATGCCGCTACCGATTCCGGACTTAAAGTCCCTGAAGAAGTTGAGGTTGTTTCCCTCGTCGGCACCAAATACGCTAACATCGTTCGCCCAACTCTCACCACCATGCACGTCGATATGTCTGAAGTTGGGAAGAGAGCTATGTATATGCTCACCGATCTCATGGCGCAGAACCTCGTGGACAAGCAAGCCAAATTCGAAGCTCGCTTCGTTGAGGGCCAATCCACTCTCAAGCGGTAAAGAAAACAAACAAAAAAGGCGGTGGGCAACCACCCCTTTTTGTTTACGCCCATTGAGAGTTTGAGCTTTTGCAGTCCCTTCGCTCGGAAAAACCCGATGCGCGCGCATCGGGTTAAATCAACGATTCTAGTTGGCTTTGGCCGGCATTGGAGTGTCCAAAGTCGGCAAGACTTTTCGAAATATTAGGAACAAAGCGATGCCGTCAGCAATATCCGCCAATATCCAGGAGAAGGGGTATACGCTATAAAGCCAGAAGACCGTTTTGAAATAATCTACCCTCAGGATGACGGTTTCGATCATGAGGATGCGGAAGACGGAGCAAGTCGCCATGGTTATCCACATAGGGACGCTTGAGTGTCTTACTCCGCGCATTGAAGAGGAGGCGATGTCCATAATGCCGTCTAAGGCATAAGTGAATCCCACGATCATTAAACGTTCCCATCCCGCTTGAAGCGATACAGCGTTATCAGAATCTACGAACAAGGAAAGCAAGGCATCGTGCGCGCAGAAAATGAGAAGAGAATAGAACGCGTTGAAAATGAGGTTCCAAGCTTGGGCGTACCAAAAGGCTTTTATGATGTTCTCCTTTTTCCTTGCCCCATAATTCTGCGCGGTTACGGCAAGGCATGCGGCGGAGATGGCCTCAACGAAGGCGTAGCAATAGTTGTTGATGGAGTTCGCCGCGATAGCCCCGTCTTCGACGTCGATGGAATTCGGCATGTTTTTGGCAATGGAATACAAAGCGCTTTGGATGAAGGTGTTGGGCAAAGCGAAGAAAAAACCTTGCAAACCCGCCGGCAAACCAAGCTTTACGACCTCAACTAAACTCTCTCTATCGATTTTGAATTCTTTTAAGGAGCAATGAAGATACCCTGAGTTTTTGAGGAATAGTGGCAAGACAACCAAAACGGCAGAGACGCCTTCTGAAATCACGGTTGCCCAAGCAACGCCGGCGACGTCGAGTTTGGCGTAGTAAACGAAAAGGAAATCGAACAAGACATTCAATAGTCCCGCCAATAGCAAAGCCAAGAAAGGGGTGGTGCTATTCCCCACGGAACGATGAATTTGAGCTCCGTAGTTATAGACCATTAAAAGAGGTAATCCGGCGAAATAGATTTGCATGTACAAGGTCGCGTTGTCTAGATACGCTTCCTCGGTTTTGATAAGCAAAAGGAGGTAACGGGAGGAAAAGAATCCCGCGATTCCCAAAACGATCCCGACCACGACGGAGAATATAAGGGATGTATGCATTACTTTTTGTGCGTGTTCCCTGTTTCCCGCCCCTTTGGCGTTACCAATCGCGACATTAGCTCCCAAAGAAAGCGAAGTGAAAACGACTACGATGAGGTTGATGAGGGCACCGTTGGCGGATATTGCGCTGGCGGAGGATTGTCCTCCTCCCCAGAAATGGACCGAGGTCAAATCAACCGTCGTATAAAGAAGCTGCAAAATGGAAGTTAAGGCCATCGGAAGGGCGAACAATCCGATTTTCAGGAACAAATTACCTGAAGTTAAATCCATGTCTTTGATTGATTTCAATTGTTTTTTCATAAAAAAGGCTCCCTTTTCGGGAAGCCTTATAATAGTTTTTTCCTTTGCGAGTTTCAATCAACCTACTTTATGTTTCGCTGGGGTCGCGGGGTTATTGCTTAGCCGCGGGTGAATTCGTATAGGCCGATGGATACGGCGTTGTCGAGATTTAGGGAATCTAATGACGAGTTCTGCGGAATCAGCAATGGCTGCCCGATGCTAAGGAAATCGGAAGGGAGTCCAGTCGCCTCGTTTCCAAAAACCAAGGACCAAGGTTCGTTCTTATTGGCTTCCTTCAAAATGGTTTTTGTTTGGAGCATGAAGGGGTGGGCTTTATGTTCAGGAAAGTCTTTTTGATAAGCTTCGTAATTTGGATATAGGGAAAGATGAATGTGAAACAAGGCTCCCATAGAGGCTCTAACTGTTTTGGGGTCGAAGGGATCCGCACATGGGGTGATGATGGCGACGTCTTCTATGTAGAAGCCAAAGCAAGAACGCAGAATCGTTCCGAGGTTCCCCAGATTCGAGGGGTTAACCAGCACGACGTGATTGTGTTTTGCATTTAAGGGAGAATAGAACTTCTCAAATTCGGCAAGGACCATGCAGTTGTCTTTTCCGGAAATGTCTTTGAAGATTTTTTCGTTGTTTTCGATAACGGGAATACCGTTTTCTCGCGACAGGTGTTTAACCTTCTCGTAGGTTTCGTCTTTTTTCTGCTTTGGGGAAATGTAGACTTTCTTCACTTTGTCCGCTTTGAAAGACAGGGCTTCCAAAGTCAGGGTTGTCCCAATGCAATAGGTTGTGGAGTCTTCTTTTTTGTATTTGTTCATGGGGGAATTTTAGAACAACTTCGGGTTCAATTGGTGAATGGCCTTTATATATAGGTTGGAGGAACATATATGGAAGAAGAAATAGTGCTAGGGAGAATAAACCGAGCGGTTGAGAAAAGCTTGGGAATCGGCCTAACGGGAGACGTTCACGTCTATGGCACGCGAACTTTGCTAGATGGCTTGGCCTCCTCTTATCCTTCATGCTATTTGGCGATTCTAGAAGAAATCAAACACGGAGTGTTCAAAAAACCAGATTACGCCTTTTACGATGAACCTAACGATCGCTTCTATTTGGTTAAAACCTACTGCAAAAAGGGCGTATTTTCGTTTTGGAAAGCATCTATTGTCCATAAAGGCGTTCCAAAACGCTGGGAACTTAGCTCTTTTGGCAAAACCGTTAATCGCGAACGTATAAATTACGTCAGGGTTCTTTGAAGCTCAATATTGCTTCCAACGGCTATACTTGTTCGAGAGGATTCCGTTTAGGACAAATATCAAGGTGGAGAAACCCAGCATCGAGAAGAAAGCTATGGCTAATCCAGGCCAAAACGAAGGGGACGTCGGATCAAGGAAAGGGTAGGGGTAAAGAGAATTTCCATAAAGGAAGTTGTTCGGCCAGATGATGGCTCTAAAATAAGCGAACACCGCATAAAAAATAGGCACGATCTGTGATACGAAAGAGCCGTAAATTCGGGCCGTTCCCTTTTCGTCGAACAGTAGCCAATCGAGCAACGGAACTAGAAACATGAAGGAATAAAAAGCGATTTCGAAAGGATTGAAATTCGAGGCGATGAAACAATTTATGAAATAGCCAAGCGCCCCTTCCATGGCGAAGCAAGTAATGGAAAGCGAAACGGGCATATAGAATCCTGCGGGTATCCCTTTGATTCCCCTTCTTAAGTCGATGCCGTTGAACAATGCCTCAAAGAAAAGCAAGGCGACGTAAACCAAAGACGCCAAAGTCCCGAAGTAAGAGAGCAGACGCCACTCCGGCTTGAAATATTGAAAATAATAGACCAAGAGGGCGATTGAGGAAATTAACGCCGCAAGGCGGTAAAAGAATGCGATGAGGCGATTTCTGATAACCATGCCCGCATAGTCTATCACTGTGGGGAAGTTTAAGGTAGAATTCGCCCCATGATTGAACTTGATTTGCAGGATAACGAATATCCCTTCGAGGGGTTTGAAATACATAGACTCGTCGTTAGGGGGATCGTTTTGGATGAACGCGGTTTCGTGGCGTTGCACCGAATTGCCCGAGACGACGCTTTTGGGAAGCAAGAATACTATGAAACCCCGGGCGGCGGCGTGGACGAGGGCGAAACCCTAGAAGAAGCCTTGATACGCGAATGCGGCGAGGAGTTAGGCGAAAAAGTCGCGGTTTTGCAGCAAATCGGCATTGTGCGCAGCGCTTATAACCTCATCAAAACCGAAAACGAAAACCATTATTTCATCTGCAAGAAAATAGGCGAAGGCGAAAAGCATTTCGTATCAGAAGGGGATTTCTTAATTCAAGAAACCGTTTGGGTACCTTTAGAAGAAGGAATTAAACTATTGGAAGCTCAGCCGAACTGCCTGGTTTCCGCATTGGTCAAAGCAAGGGAATTGCCTATGTTCAGGGAAGCTCTAAAGGTTTTGAATAGCATAGACGTGCGGTTATAAGTGCCGTAAGAAAAGTCTTGCTTGCGGCCCCTTGGATGACTATAGTTACTAAGCCGTGGCGCAATTGGTGAAACGGTGAACACAACCGGCTGTGAACCGGTCATGAATGGGTTCGACTCCCATATTGCGCCCCAGTTAAAAAAATAGCGACGTCGCAAGACGCCGCTTTTTTTGTGCCTTTATTGTTTTTCCTTTATTTGATGGATGGCGTTAGAGATGACATCAAGGTAACGCCCTTCGTAATTTTCGATTTTGCCTTCGTCGCAAGCGGAGGCCAAAGCCGGGTCGATTGGCAACGAATCGAAGTGGGGGATGCCGAAGCGCTTGGCTTCGCTTTCTCCTTTTTGGCCAAAAGGATAGAGCTTTTCTCCGCAGTGGGGGCAAGTCATATAAGAAAGGTTCTCCACCAATCCCAATACGGGGATGTTCATCATGGCAGCCATCCTAAAGGCTTTTTCTACAATCAAGGAAACCAAATCCTGAGGGGAGGTCACGATGACTATCGCGTCGACGGGGAGAGACTGGAAAACGGTCAACGGGACGTCCCCGGTTCCTGGAGGCATATCGATGTAAAGCTCATCGATTTCGCCATAGGCAACATCGCTCCAAAATTGCTTAATCAATCCGCTGATGACCGGCCCTCTCCAAACTACTGGGGCGGCGGGGTCATCGGTTAGGAGGTTCAAAGATATGGCTTTGATTCCCGTCTTTGTTTCAACGGGGTAGATTTCCTCTTCGCTCCCTGATGCGCTTTCGGTTAATCCGAAAATTGTTGGGATGCTGGGGCCGGTGACGTCTGCGTCTATTATCGCGACTTTTTTGCCGTCCCTAGCGGCGTTGACCGCGAGCAAAGAAGTGGTGAGCGATTTGCCTACCCCTCCCTTTCCCGAGACAACGGCGATGACTTTTTTGACATGGCTATGCTTATTGGCCTCGACGCGGAATTCGTTGGCCTTATTTTCTTCTTCCATTTGTTTTCTCCTCGGCCTTCTAATTATAGTGCAGATTGAAAAAGAGGGGTCTTGACAAGGATAGTATTATTTCCGGGTATGTTGGAAGTGTTTCTCGACTCATTGTTCGATTCCCTGAAAATTCTTGGCTTAGTGTTCCTGTTTGAGGTTCTGCTTTCCTTCTTCGAGGGCAAAATAGCGAGGCTCCTGGCTAAAAGCAGGCGCCTTGCCCCTGCTTTGGGCGCGTGTTTTGGGGTGATTCCTCAATGCGGCATCTCCATCGTCGCCGCCGATTTGTTTGGAAAGAAATGCTTGAGTTTTGGCACATTGATCGCCGTTTTCTTGGCGTGCTCGGACGAAGCCCTTCCGATTTTATTCGGAAATTTTTCTTCCTCATGGTGGCTGACGTTCGTCTTGATTGGCTGCAAAGTAATTGTCGGAGCCCTCGTAGGAATGCTCGTGGATTTGCTGTTCCCCCAATATCGTTATAACCAAGAAAACCAAGACGAAGGCGCTTTGCATTACGGCTGCTGCGGACATGAAATAGAAGGGGAGGAGGAACCCGCTTGGAAAGAGCATCTCCTCCATCCTTTGGTCCACTCCCTGAAAATCTTTGCCTATTGTTTTGCCGTTTCCTTTTGTTTCGGCGCCCTCGTTTATTACCTAGGCGAAGATAACGTCGCTTCCTTTTTGCTTGCCAACCGTTATTTGTCTCCTCTGGCCGCGGTGGTAGTTGGGCTTATACCCAACTGCGTTTCCTCCGTTTTGCTCAGCGAGCTTTTCTTAAAAGGCGTTTTGCCCTTTGGGGCGCTTCTTTCCGGATTATTGGTCAATGCCGGAATAGGGATGTTTGTCTTGTTTAAGCAAAAGGAAAATTGGAAGCCTGCGCTTCTGGCTTTGGCGATTTCCCTTGCTGCATCCCTCTGCTTTGGTTATCTCTTCCTTTTCGCCCTTCCCCAGCTTTGAGGCAAGAAAAGAAAATGGACCATTAGGATTACTAACGTCAATTAGAAATATTTCGTTCTCATCGCAATTTTTGTTGACTTTTCAGTTTAAGCAATATAAATAACTCAAGGATAATAGGAAGGAAAAAGGGGAATGAGAAGAATCGACAAAACTTTATATCCCCTTTCATTACTGACCTTGCTGCTTTTTTCGTGTGGGAATTCATCTTCTGGCGAAGGGGATTCCTTGACGATCGCGGTCTGCGATAAATCGCTTGAAAGCTCTGCTTACTTCCTTAAGCAATACGCCGCAAAAACCCGAATTTGAAAATTGAGCTTGATGTTTATGACTGCGATTCCCTGAAATATAAGCTCCGTCACGGAAGGATTTCCGCCGACGCCTATATTCTTGATGACCTTTCAACCGTTGACGCCATCGAAGATAAACTTCTTGATCTCACCGAAAACGAAGCCTTGTGCAACTATTCTCGCTACGTGAAGAATTTCATCCACGGCAAAAACGGGAAAACCTATTGCTTGCCTTCCCCGGGGTCTTTGTATTCCTATTGCGTCAATTTGGACTTGCTGAAAAAGTACAACGTGACAATTCCCCAAAACATCGATGAGCTCATCGAGTTCTCTAACGGCCTTAAGGATTACGTCACCCCCTTCGTTTCTTCCTTTTCCGACTCCGAATTCTACCTTGACGCCTTCATGCAGGCTTGCATTCCCTCTTTTTTCGCCACGGCATGGGGCAACGTCACCTTTGAAAACTTCATTAACGGGACGGGAAGCTTTGCTTCGTCTAAATACGTCGAATCGCTTTCTAACTCCATCCAGGGGCTTTATAAGCTTAGGGTTTCTTCCTTTTTCAATCATGAGATCGGCAGCTACGACGGAATTGAGAAATTCTTCAACTCCGAAGCCGTACTGATGTCCATTTCGCCCGATTTCGATTTCGAATCCGCTTACGCCGAACATAATTGCAGTTTCAATTACGCCTTCGTCCCGTTAATGGGGAGAAAGAAATCGAATGATTGGGTGTGCTCCATGTCTGATTCTTATTTGGCCATCCCTTTGTCTGTATCCAACTCTAAGTCAAAAACTGTCGAAGGTCTTCTACGTTATTACGCAAGCTCTGAAGGCCAGCAAGCCCTTCTTTGTTCCATGGACGGCTACAAGAAGCCCAATCGCTTCTCCTTCACCGACCAAAATTTGTTTTCCTCGGAGGAGGGATCTGAATCCATTGTCGAGACGATTTCGCAAGGACGCGTTTTCCTTTTGGACCACCTTTATTCCATCTTTTCCTTATCCACCTCTTCTTTTGAAGACTATGCTTTGGACAAAATCTCGGTCGGCACAGTCATTTCTAATCTCGATAGCGACAATGAGCTTCGCTTGGAAACGAAGAAAAGATATTTTGAGATTCCATCCTTGTCCGACGTCGACGAGGATTCTCAAAGCTCCCTCACAAAGAGCCTCCGCTCCATCGCCTCTTCTTTGAAATCTTCGCAAAATCTCGATGCTCTTTTTGTTGAGAGTAGCTTGCTTAAAGAGCCGATTTACCAAGGGACTCTCTACGAAAGCGAAATTTCTTTGGTTCTTAACGATGCGGTTAACTGCACCCAAGTTAGCGTTAAAGGCTCTACGCTAAAGCAAATCGCCGACTTTGTCGAAGACAATAACGAAGCCGCTAGGAATGGGAGCAAGTCCGGGAGAGAATCCGCCATCGCCGCTTTCTTCCAAAATGCGACGAACGTCGCACTCTCCTATCCTTCTAAAACCACCTTGGACATCGGAACCTATTACGCAAGCGGAGTTTCCGTTAAGAAGGAGGATGGAGTGAGGAAATACCTTCTTGGGAACGGATCAGAAATAAAAGACGAGCAAACCTTCATCGTCGGCATACCCTCCTCCTTCGTCCGCGGCGGGGAATTCGAGTTCGTTAAAATCGGTGGATCCTTCAACTGCCTTTCAAACTATATTCAATATTTGGAGAAACAAAAATGATGAAAAACAAATCCCTTCTTGTTCTTTCTTTGGCCCTTTTGCTGCCGAGCGCCTTTAGCGTTGCTTCTTGCTCCGGCAGTGAAGGAGGGGAGAGCCAAGAGTCTGCCTCTTCCGTTTCCAGCCTTATCGAAATCGAAAACCCCTTTGAAAAGGTCTATGGGGTCGGCACCATCATCGATTTCTCAACCATTACCTTCGGCATCAAAGTCGACGGTCAAGCGCTTCAAGTCCGCGGCGACGATAGTCGTTTGAACATCGTTGGGGGAAGCACGGATACCGTCGGCAAATTCACTATCGTGGTGACTTTCCAAGGCGCTAGCGTCAGTTTTGAATATGAGGTTGTGCAATATTATTTGACTCTGAATTTCGGCGATGGGTCTTTGGATGGCAAATCCTCCGTCAAACTTCCTTTTTATAACAACCGTGTCGATATCACCGACTACATTCCCTCCGCTCCCGATGCAGAAGACGGGTCTACTCAAGACTTCGCCGGGTGGTTTTACGACGAAGAATGCACCCAGCGCGCCCTTTTTGCCCACGAAACCGAATTCTCGGGCTTTGGTGATTTCACGTTACACGCATCTTATGAGATAAACCGCGACTCTTTGTTCGAATATTCGATTGATTCGGCGAAGAATACGGCGACCATCACTTCGCTGAATTTCGATTCCTTGGATATCTTCTTTATGGAAGAATTAACGATTCCTTCCACCATCAAAGGATATCCCGTCACGGAAATCGGCCCTTATTTGCTGCGGGGAACGTATGTGGATTTCGACACTGGCGAGACCGTGGAGACCGATTGGGCCTCGATGCTTTCGGTTTCGGAAATCAATTTCGAAGAAAACTCCCGCGTGGAGAAAATCGGGAAATACGCCTTCTCCAATTTGAGTTACCTTACGAAGGCCACCTTTCCAGATTCCCTAATAAGCATTGAGGAATCCGCCTTTTCCGCGACGAGTCTTTCCGGCAAATTGACCCTCAATAAGAAACTTCAGAAAATCGGCGCGGACGCCTTCTCCTATAACAGCAATCTGCTCGAAGTTGAATTCGAGGAAGGCTCTCAAATCAAAATCATCGGCGAAGGCGCCTTTCAAGCCGACGGCCTTCTTTGCTCAGTCCAATTCCCTGAGGGCCTTGAGGAAATCCGCGACGAGGCTTTTGCCGACTGCACCGATTTGACAACGCTTGATTTGCCATCGACCCTTTCAATCATCGGCTCGGGCGCCTTCAAGCGGATGACTTCCCTTGAACGTATTAACGTCAACGCGAGCAACCCCAATTATTCTTCCCTTGACGGCAACCTTTATTCCAAGGACATGAAGACCCTCATCCGTTATTGTTACAAAAGCGGGGAATCTTCTTTCTCGTTGCCTTCCGAGGTCATTTCCATCGGCGATTCCGCCTTCGCCGTCTTCAGCGATTTCGTTTCTTTGAAAACCCTTGATTTGGGGAACAATCTCCTGCGCATCGGCAAAGAGGCCTTCTCTAGCTGCACTTACCCACTTAACCTCCCCGAATCGTTGAATAGCTTCTCTGTTGAGGCTTTCGCGGGATACGCCGGGACCTCCATCAACGTCGATTCCGCCAATGAAAAATACACGAGTTTAGACGGAATCCTCTACTCCAAAGACTACGCGACCCTTTACGCTTGCCCCCAAGCCTATGAGAAGGTTGATTTCGCCCTCGATGACAGGGTTGAGACCATCAATAGAAAAGCTTTCCTTAATTGCTCCGCGATCTCTAGTTTCAGCATCGGAAAGAATTCCGCTTTGAAGGAAATCCAAAAAGACGGACTCGTCTTAGCTTCCATGACCTCTTTGAGATATCTCTACATCGAGAAAAGCGAGGGAATCAACTACAATGTTGGCTCCCTTGTCTCGATGACGGCTTACGGAAATTTCTCCGTCATCGTGGTTTTGCCTAGCAAAGAAGACAAGGAGAAATTCCTTTCTTCCTCGGAGGAAAACGCCACTTTGGCGGATAAGACCTACTCCAAGGACGAAGTTGCCGAAAAGACGTTGGGGCTGATTGAGAATGTTTTTGAAGTCTCCTTCGCCTCTTTCGAAGAAGGGTCTAACGGACTCGTTACTTTGATTGATCCGCTTGCCGATAACGTCCAAAACTCTTTTGCTCTGCTTGGCTATGGCCTAAAAAACAATCTCTTTAGCGACGATGAGCGTTCCTATGTCTCAGATTATGTCAAGTCCGTCTATTTCTCCCTATATTCTGAGGTGTTCCTAAAAGAAAACTTCTCCGTTAGCAACAACACTTTCTCCGCCGGCAGGCTTTTGAGGTTCTATTTGACTTTGCCAAGCGACCTCCAATCTAGCGTCAAAACCTATTTGGACGCAATCGTGGCCAAATACCCCTTCTTGGACAAGAAAGACGATTTGAACAACCTTTACGAAGACATCGTTTCTTTTGAGGCGGATGGAGAAACCTTTGATTCCGAGGCTTTCGCCTTGATTAAGGCCCGCGCCGATGCACTAAGCTTTGATCAAGCCATCAACCCCACGAAAGTCTATGAGAAATACAACCTCCTCTACGTCGATGACAAAATAAAGCAACTCCTCGCCGTGGATTTGGATTCTTGCACGCCAGAGCAACTCGATGAAGTCTACGCTGTGTTGAAGCCTTGCAACGAAAACGGCTGGAGCGGTTTGCTCAATCGCATCAGCGGCAATTTCAATGGCCCTTACAGGCAAAGCCGCATTTACCATTACGAGGAGTTTGTCGCTTTCGTTGATAAGTTCGAAGAAATTTGGAGTGGGCTCGGCGAAAAACTTTTGACGAAAATAAAAGCCTTCGATTTCTCAGCCTTCGATTTCGATAGCTATCTCTCTTTCTACAACAACAACGTCTACCTTCTTTGGAACCGCTTCGGTTACCTTGTTGATTCTGAGGCCTCACAAGTCAATGCTTTAATGGCCGCTAGCATCGAAATCTATTCTCTTACCAACAAATTCGCTACCTTGAACGATGACAACTTCGCCGATGCTTACGCTCTCGTCGATTATGTGGATTCGCTGCTAGTTGGCGAAGAGGAATCCTCTTTGGCGAAGGTTTACAACTACGCCTCCTATTTGGAAAAGTCCGCAGAGATCAAGAAATACGCCGACAATTATGTATCTGCCTTCGAGAAAGCGGTGCAGGCCATTACGCTTGATGAGGAGCACTTAACCCAAGATGCCATTTCTTCTTTGGTGGAGAAATATAGCAAATTCTATTCGGACTACGTTTATCCCGAAGATTTCGGATTAACGCTTGTGGATACCTCCATTCAAGATTCCTATCGGGTCATCGTCGCTTCCTTTATCGTGAAAACCCTAATGGCTAAATTCCCCTCCGTCGACCAAAGCAACGCTTATGAAGTTCGAAAATACCTTTTTGGGTATTATAATTCCGAGGATCTTTCTTACCATGAAGGATGCAAAGCCTACATGGACGCTTATGTGGCCGCTTTGTCTGCTGAAGATTCCGTGAATTCCATTCTTGGATATGCGGATTATCTGAATTTGCTGGATAAGTTAGAAAAATTGGAGGCGTGATTGTGCTAGATAAAGATTTCCTTAACTTCTCCGTCGACAGGAAATCTTTTTCCGTTACCTTCCTTTCTTCTTCCGGCGAAGAAAAGCTCAGTTTCGACGCCTTCTACAAAGCTTATCTTTCAAAAAGCGCTTTGAAAATCTCCGGCGAAGACTACAACAAGGAAACGCTTAGGGCCTTCTGCAAAAGCGCTCCTGCAAGCGCCGAAATTTCATTCCCCACGGAAGAACCCGGGGTGTCGTGTCGCTTCAAAGTCGTGGGCAAAGAAGGCTCGGTGCTGCGAGTGGAGGTGGCTCTTCTAGAAAAGGAGCTTTCCGCCGACTTTGATTACCTCACCGGCGTTCACTCCAGGAACTTCCTTTTTTCCAGCATTCAAAAAGAGCTTCAGCGAGGCAATAACGATTCGGCTTACCTTATCATGATCGACTTGGATAATTTCAAGACGATCAATGACATGAACGGGCATTTGGTGGGGGACGTGTGCTTAAAAACAATTGCCAACGATTTGGCGAAAATCTTCGAAGGCCACATCTTCGGCCGCTATGGCGGAGATGAGTTCCTCGCCTTTATCAAAGACATCGACGAAATGGAGCTGCAAGGCCTCGCTAAAAAAGCCCTATCCGTTCGCTTTTACCAAGGGCATGCCGCCTTCGGAAAGGATTTTGTTTCCTGCTCCCTTGGCATTTCAAACCGCGTGGGTAACAGAAACTCCCTCAATGAGCTCATTCAAGAAGCCGACAAAGCCCTTTACCAATCTAAAAAAGCCGGCAAAAACTTGGGGACCCGCAGCGATGGTGCGCTCTATCGGGGCGAACTGAAAGCAAAAAAGAAGAAGCGGAAGCCTTCTTTGACCGCAAAAAGCGCTCCCTCTTTAATTTTCAAAGAGGAAATTGCCCGAAAAAGGCTTTTGCACATGGCTTCTGTCGCTGGCGCAATCTTCTTATTTGCCGCCTTGACCCTCAGCGTGGATTTTGCCTATAACCATCAAGTCACCGTTCAAACCCGTTCGACCGCCTCCTCTTTGATGAAGGAAAGGTCGGACTTGGCTTCTTCAAAAGCCACTTCGAGTGCGGACGAGGCCATTGCAAAGCTAAACGCCTCCAAAGAAATCCTTAACGATTTGACCGCGGAGGATCAAATAACACTCCTCGATAAGATGCTTGCATCCCTGTCTGAGCATGCGTTAGTCCATTCTCCGGGATTGCTTCTAGAAAATGGGGATATTTATTACGAAGGCGGGAAAAGACACAATATCTCTTCCTTTACTTTGGCGAGGAAAATCATCGTCGAAGGGGAGTCTGCCGTTGAAAGAATATCCGTTTTCGGTGAGGGCGACAGCGTCGTCGCCGGCGTCCCTTATTCTCGCACCTTCGTTTTCTCTGGCGACAACGTCTTGAACATCGTCGGCATTGTGTCGATGTTTTCCGAAGCCGACTTCTCCACATTGGTTTTCGGCTCCTTCGATGAAAACTACTACGCCGCGATTGTTGATTCGGACGGCTTCAAAATCGCCGAATCCTCCAATTCCTCAATTTCCATTTTCTCCTCTTACTCGAATCTCACTAATTATTTCAGGGAAAACGATTACGCCGATGGGGCTGCCAAGTTCCGAGAAATGCTTGGCGAGCCCTCCGCGGATATGACATTCATGAGTCTTGGTGGGACCGATTATTTCATTTATTCTTCCGCGCCTTTGGCGGATGATTGGACGATCCTCATGGTCGTGCCTTACTGGGTGATCTACGGCACTTTCTCCAATACGGTCAATTTCACATTGATATCCATCAACGTGCTTTTTGCCGTTTTGCTTGTTCTTGCTGTATCTTCCTTGGTCTATATCCAGCGAATCCGACTTCAGAACTTCTCCGCCAAATACATCGACCCCCTGACCCAGTCCATCAACGAGCAGCGTTTCCTTTCCGACGCCAACGTCCTTGTTTCTAGGGGTGGGGAGCAGCGTTACCTCGTCTACCTCAACATCCGTCGGTTCAAGATCATGAACACTACCGTCGGAAGCAAGAGCGCCAACGAATTCTTAGCAAGCGTTTCCTCTTATTTCGAAAATTGCCTCAAAGGCGATGAACTGACCTCAAGAGAATACTCTGACCGTTTCTTGCTTTTGCTTTCTGAAATCGATGACGAAAGCTTGCTGAACCGAGTGGAGGAAATCACCACTGGATTGCTCAACTCCGGCTCGCTTAATGCCTATTCGCAGCTTTCCTTCGACATCGGCGTCTATCGTTTTGACCGCGGCTCGTTAGGCAAAATCCCGGCTTGGTTAGCGGTCGATAGGGCTAAGAAAGCCGCCATGGAAACCCAAAGGGCCAATGGCAAAGCGTATGGGATTAAGTTCTTCACGGACAAGATGCTCGAAGAGGAAGAGCTTGAAGTCTACATCGAAGAATCCCATGAAACGGCTTTGCGCGAACATAAATTCATCATTTACTATCAAGGCAAATACGACCTTCATGAGAAACGCTTTGCTGGATGCGAGGCGCTTGTGAGGTGGAAAGATGAACGAAAGGGCTTCATCAACACGCAAAAATTCATCGACGTTTTCGAAAGAAACGGCTTCGTAACAACACTCGATCTTTCAATTTTCGAAGGCGTGCTGAAAGACATCAAGGCGGCACTTGAGGCAGGGCGCATCCCTCCTTGCGTCAGCGTCAACCTCTCTCGAAAGCATTTCGATGACGAAAATTTCTTCGCCGAATACGAAGCTTTGATTGAACGATACGGCGTCCCTGGGGAATATCTTGAATTTGAAATCACCGAATCCATTATTTTGAACAACGCCTTCGACCTCAATGCCCTCATTAAGAGGATCCATCAGACAGGGGCCAAAGTCAGCATCGACGATTTCGGGTCCGGGTTCTCCAATTTCTCCATGATCAACCACGTCGATTACGACATCCTCAAGCTTGATAGGAAATTGCTCTTTGGAAAATCCGGAACCTTCGACGAATCCTCTAGGAACGTTCTCCGTTCCGTAGTCGAGCTTAACAAGAGCATGAACAAAGTCTCCATCTGCGAAGGCGTTGAGCATCAGGAGGAGTCCGATTTCCTCGCATCGATTGGCTGCGACGAAATTCAAGGCTATTTCTACGCAAAACCCATGCCAAAAGAGGAGTTCTTGGAATTGCTTAAGAAGGTTAATGGCTGAGTTCTACCCCAAAAACCGCATTTAAAAACGAAGGAACAAACAATGGACACCAAAGAAAAGAAACCCGAACCCCCGCGGAAAAAGATATACAAAAAATATCGGACGGGCGAAGACATCGATATGCTCAATGAACGTTACACCGACCCCGAAAGCGGAAGTTGGGGCTCGTCAAAGTACAAGGACCACATTGACGGAGCGTAAATGAAAAAGCGCATCGGAAACGGTGCGCTTTGCTTTTATTTAACGGCGATGTTCTTGCTTGCGAGGTCAATGAGCGAAGTGATTAGCTCCACGTCCTCATCGATGCTGTACCTCTCTTCAAAAGGAAGGTGAATCATGATGGAGGGAACCCCTGAACGCAGGGCGATGTAATAAGCCTCATTGTCAAAGAAGCGCCCCCCATCAACGGAGGTGTAACTTTCGATTTCCTGAGATTTTAGGATTTGGTTGAAGCGGGAGAGGTCGAAGGAAGTCGATAGCGAAGCCGGCTCGCCCGGATAAATCGCTTCGCGCATTTTCGTAACGCCCGATTCATCGGGCTGAAGGGAATCCATTTGATTGTAGGCGTATTGCTCTAAGGCGGGGGTGCCGTGGTAGGGGAATAGGTTCAGGACCAAAATCAGATCGGGCTTATCGATGGCGATGGCCTTTTCTAAGCTCTTCTTCGCTTTGTCGTAGCTTGGCTCAAGCAAAACGGTCATGACATTGCTTTTCCCAAGGAATCTTTCGAGAGTTCTTTCTGAGGGGTTGTTGGGGTGTCCGGCGTATTTTTTGAAACCTACAAGAAGAGTTTTCATTTGAGCCTCCTTCTCGCTTTTTCAAGCGAAAATTCTCATCGGTATTCTACGAAATTTTTAGAGTTTAGAAAAGCGCAGCCCGTAAAGCTTTATGGCGTTTCCCGACATGAGCTTTTCATAGGTGAGCTTGTTTAAACGCGAGGCGTTTGAAAAATAATCTCGGTACATTGGATTTGCTAGGGTATCCATTCCGTCGATGGGGTTGTCCGTGCCGAAAACAATGCGATCATCGCCGATTTCCCGGAGGATTTTGGCCGCGATTTTCATTGGGACCCACGCTGTATCTCCATAAAGATTGGGAGTGTTTTTTAGAGCCGTAATCCCCTTTTCATGATTGCTGAGCAGCTGTAAGTGCGCCGCGACGAATTTGGTTTTTGGGTATTTTTGAGCGACTTTTGCTAAATTTTCTATCGACGAATATTCGTCTTCGGCCGTATGGACCAAGACGGGGAACCCCTCTTCTTCAGCATAAGAAAGCCAGCTTTCTAGTAAGGGGGAGTCGACCGGTGTTCTCTCGGTGAAAGGGTGGAATTTTAAAGCGTATATCAAATCCCTGTTTTCCCTTACGTAAGCTTTCAACTCTTCCGAAGGCCCATTTTCCTTCACGGGTCTAATCCAGATTGCCGCGCCAAGAGAATTGGGATGCTGCTTTACGAAGTTTACGGTCTTCTTCAAATTGGCGAGAGTAGTCGTCCTTTTGACCTTAGGGGTTCCTTCCGAAGGGTATTCCGCTCCATCACAATTGGAAATCAAGGAAAAGGAGACGCTGTATTTTTTCATTGCCGAAAGAAGAGTGCGTTTCGTTTCTAATAAGGTGGGCTCACTGTAAATGTGGGCGTGGGCATCGATGATCATCGTTAAAATGCTAAACCAACTGAAGATACATTCAAGGCTAATCGCAAGCGCTTGCGTTATCGGTGCTGGGGCGATTGAAAATGCTTGCACGAAGGCGGGGGATGTGTAAAATACTTCTTGCGCCTTGGGGTGTAGCCAAGTGGTAAGGCATAGGTCTCTGAAACCTAGATGCGCTGGTCCGATCCCAGCCACCCCAGCCAAAAGGAAACTAACGGGGCTTTAGCCTCGTTTTTTTGTGTCTGCCCATGCTTAAAAGAAGGGTATAATCGTTTCGAAAGGCGGAGCGACGATGAAATGCCCAAATTGTGATTTCGATAATAGAGACGACGCGCGGTTTTGCAAGAATTGCGGGCAACCGTTAACTAATAAAAAGGTGTGTCCGAACTGCAAACGCGAAATAGATCCCGATTCGAAATTCTGCGAGTTTTGCGGGTCTTCTTTAAAAGAGAGCCCAATTGGATTGTCGCAAAATAGCGAAGCGACTCAGCAAGAAAAGAACGATGGGAAGGGAAGGGTTCATCGCATACTTTCTAAAATCCTTTCCGTTGCCACTTTGGTGTTTTTCGCTCTTTCTTTGCTTCTATCCCTTGTTGGAGGCTATCTGTCTAACGTGGACATCGTCGCCTCTGGAAGCGCGAATGTCGTGACTTTCTTCTCTATTCTTGGCCGCTTCTTCGCTACCGGGGACTCGAACACGTTCTCGGGTCAAATCCATAACATCGTTGGCCCTTACCAAGGCATTTATTTGATATTGGTTACCCTTTTCTATTACGGAAGCGTGATTGCTTTATCCATCCTAGGCATCGTCAAGCAAGCGCAAAACCTTAGCGACAAAGCCATTGATGGCAAAAACCCTTATCTTCTTCCTTTACTGGCCGCCACGTCCCTTAGTTATGTTTTGATGGCTAACGGCTATGCCCTTGGCGGGAATGTCGTTTCGCTTGGAACCGGCACTGGAGCCATTATAATTTTTGGAGGCATCCTTTTCGTCTTGCGTCTTGCCTGCCGCCTCGTTTTCTCCTTCCAAAAAGGAAAAGGCTTGGAGCTTGCTTCTAATATCGTCGCTGGCGTCTTCTTCATCCAGTTCCTCATCACGCTACCCTCAGCCGCTTCGGGATACATTTATTTTAGCCAGAGCTTTAGCGGGGCTAGCAGCGGAGCTTACGGCTTCGTTTCGATGTTGTCTTATTTGGAGAGCGTCCTCGGAAATAGTGCCTCCGCTGATAAAATCAATTTCGCCCTTTCTTTCTCGCTCATTATATCTGTTGCTGAATGCCTGGTTTTTGTCGCCGTCGCCGTCCTCTCTTATTTCGCGATTCGGTCCGTCTTTAAAGAGGGGTTTAGCAAGAAAACGTTTATTTTCCCCGCAGTTTCGCTCGCCCTTGCCTTTGCTTATCTGACACTAGCCATCGTTGAGGCCGTAGTGCTAGGCACCCCCGATATTGTTGATGTTAGTTTGAATCTCAACGTTTGCTCTGGCCCGATTTCCCTACTCATCCAGTCCGTCTTTTTCCTCGGTGGAAGCATTGCCTGCTACATTTTGAAAAAGAAAGCCGACGCCGCCTCGAAAAAATAAAAAACGCCACAGAAGGCTAATTAACGGCTCTTCTGCGGCGTTTTTATTATGCTTTTAATATTTCGACGACTATTTCAATCATCTTGTGGAATTCGTTAACGGAGAGGTATTCGTAACGGCCATGGTAGTTATAGGCACCCGTTCCGATGTTGGGGCAGGGGATGCCCAGGAAGGAAAACGTCGCCCCGTCAGTCCCTCCACGAATTGGATGCGAAGTCCATTGGATGCCCAATCTTTCATAAGCTTTCTTGGCTTTTTCGAACGCTTCTGGATGAAGGTCGAGAATTTCCTTCATGTTACGGTAATCATCTTCGATTTTTACTTCGACTTTCGCGGTGGGGTATTTCATTAGCAAGGCTTTGGAGGCGGATTCGAACATCGCCTTTTGCTCTTGCAGCTTTTCTTTGTCGTGATTCCTTAAGATGTAATGGAGACTCGCGTGATCGACGTTTCCGCTCATTTCAACAAGGTGATTGAAGCCTTCGTGTCCCTCGGTATGCTGGGGCCTGACGTCTTGGGGGAGCAAAGTATCGAATTCGCAGGCTAGCGAAGAAGCGTTGACCATCTTTCCTTTTGCATCGCCAGGATGGACGGAGACGCCTTCGATGTGGACGTCTGCATGAGCCGCGTTGAAGGTTTCTACTTCGATGTCGGTATAGCAAGATCCATCAACCGTGTAGGCGTATTTGGCGCCCCATTTCTTGATGTTGACCTTCTCGCTTCCTCTCCCGATTTCTTCGTCGGGAGTGAAAAGAAGGCAAACGGGATGGTGCTTGATTTCGGGGTGGTGCACCAAATAATCCATGGCGGCGAGGATGATGGCATCACCGGCCTTGTCGTCTCCGCCCAATAGCGTTGTCCCGTCGGTCACCACCAAGTCATCGCCAACATGCTTTGCTAGGCTAGGGAATTCCTTTGGAGACATGCTGTATTGCTCATTGAGCTTGATGACGCCTCCGTCGTAGTTGTTGACGATGCGGGGTTTGACGTTAGCTCCGCTGATTTCCAAGGCGGTGTCGACGTGGGAATTTAGCCCAATGGGATCAAGGCCTTCTTCCCCGGGCAAATGGGCGTAAAGGCGGCCGTATTCGTCGATTTCCCCTTTGATGCCAAGTTCTTCGAGATCTTTCAGGATTTCTCTTGAGAGATTGAGCTGCTTCGCGGTGGAAGGGGTGCTTTCGCTTTTATCATCGCTTTGGGTGTCGATTTTGACGTATCTGATGAAGCGTTCTAGGGCTTTGTCCATATTTGCTTCTCCTTTGAATTCGCCTGCAATTCTAGCATTTGCGGAAAAAGAAGGAAGGCTCATCGAAACAACGGGATTTTTTCACCGTTTTTGTTAGAATGCTTCCGGATGAAAAAGAACGCTTTTTTAACTGCGGGAATCCTCGGCAAAAAAATGAGGAGGGAGTGTCTTCGCGGATGGAAGCAATTTGCTTCGATCATCGCGATGGGCGGCATCGCCATGACCCTTTTCGTCGGCCTTCTTTCCAATGCCCAATCTCTCTCTTCCCGGGTTGAGGAGTTCTATTCGAAAGGGGACCTTCCTTCCCTTTGGGTTTTGACTAAGGAATATGAGCCCGGCCTAGAAGAGGGCCTTAAATCCTATGGGGCGCTTGATGAAGATGATGAAACGGATTCGCGCTTTCAGCTCACGGGCAAAGTGAATTCCTCGACTTGCTATGGGGCCATCGTTTCTTCAATGCCGACCCTTTCTCACCCCGTTGAAATCCTTAAAGAGGATAAAAGCGAAGATGGGGGCTTTTTCTATATCGATTCTGGCATCTCCTCTTCTAGCGGGGTTAACGCGGATAAGGAGATGGACGTTGGCAAAATCGCCTCCCTTTCTTTTCAAATCGGGGGATACGTGGATGGATTTTCCTCCGCGATAGAATCGCTTTATGAGGCTTCTCCCGATTATTTCGTATCCAAGGAAAAGAAGGACGAATTAGCCGGAGGGAACTTTTCTTGCAAAGCAAGGATCACCGGCATCATGACCTTCCCGGAGAACATCCAATCCGCTCGCTATTACTCTTCGACATATTTAATGAGCAAAAGCGTGTTCGTCTCTTCTTTCCATGAAGGCTTGCTTTCTTATTTCTCGGAGGGAGGAAGGGAAGCGGTGGAGTCCTATTTGGGCTTAGATATCAACGAATCCCCTTCTCCCTCGAGCTTCCCTCAAGATAACGAACTGCTTATCAAACTCAAGGATTCCTCCACTCAGGCCAAAAAGGAAGAGAAAATAAAAGCCTACTTTGAAGACCACGAATCCTTCGGCAAGAACAACCTCTCTCAGGTGCTGGACCGCTCCTTGAATCCTTGGTCTTCCGCGATGGAGACCGAGGTTTTGGAGGCCACTCAACTGACCTTCGTCTTCCCTTTCGTTTTCTTCTTCGTCGCCCTTTTGGTTATCCTGACGACGCTGTCTCAGATTATCTTAAAAGAAAGAACCCAGATAGGAACTTTGAAGGCTATAGGGGTGAGCAAGGGGCAAATCTATTTCCATTATTTCTCCCTCACCCTCCTTTTGGTAAGCATAGGCACCCTCATCGGCTTCATCGCCGGTCCCCTCATCATCCCCTCCATCATGGGGATGAAATATGGGATTTTGTATACCCTTCCCGCGCGAAAGCTTTTCGTCTTCCCCACCTGGCAAGCCTTCGCGGCCTATTTCGTTTTCGCCTTATCCTCCATCCTCGTGACCCTTTTGGTCATTCATAAGGAAGTGTCCCTATCTCCTGTGGAAAGCATGAGGAATGAGCCCATCTCATTTAAAAAGAAGAAACGCGAAGGAGAAGGGAAAAAGACGCCTGCTAAGCTCTCTATTGCCATGGCTATAAGAAACATCCGGGTCGACAAACTCAAATCCTCGATGGTCGTCGCCGGCGTGTTCGGCTGCACCGCGTTGCTTCTATGCGGATTTGGAATTGAGGACACCTTGGACAAGGGCATCGCTAACGATTTGAACCTTTTCTATTCCTCTTCTCTCACCGTGACTTATTCTTCGCCTAAAAAAGAGCAAAGCGACTTGAAGTCTTATTTCGAGGACATTGAAGCCATTGACCAATACGGAAGTTTCTTATCCACGGCTCAATATAACGGCAAATCGCTTTCCACGACGCTCCGATTATTTAACGACGAGCATCCCTATTTTAAAGCTGAACTCCCGGAAAAAGGAACCGTTGCAATCTCCTATAAGCTCACCGAGGAGCTTGGGGTAAAGCAAGGCGACACTTTGAAATTCTCCTATTCCGGGGAAATCCTAGAAGCTAAAGTGGGGGTGGTTTACAAAGCCTTCGCCGTCAATGGGGTGTTTGGCTATTTCTCCGATCCATTGTTCTCGAAAGTCGCAGAAACCTCTTATTCCGGGGCTTGGGTGCAACTGAAAAGCGGGGTTTCTGCGGAGAAAGCCAAAGAAGCGCTTCTATCTAAAGCCAACTATCTAAGCTCGGTTAGAACTCAGCAAGACACCGTCGATCAAATTAATGCGGTCATGAACGGCATACGCATCATGACCAACGCGGTGAAGGTGTTCGCCATCCTTTTGGCGTTGGTGGTTTTATACAATTTGGCTTTGCTCAACTTCAGGCAGAGGAATCGCGACATCGCTACTTTGAAAGTTTTGGGCTTTTCGAAAGCGGAGATTGCTTTGTCCTTGATTTTCGAAAGCCTTTCCTTGACTTGCCTTGGAATATTCCTAGGCTTCTTCGCCGGATACCCCTTTATGTATTTGGTTTTGTACGTCAACCGCGTGCCTTTGGTTCAATTCATGTATACGGTGGCCCCGCTATCTTACCTTTACGCCTTCTTGCTGAGCTTCCTCTCCTCTTTGCTAGTTAATCTCTATCTTTCCTTGCTCACAGGCAAAGTGAAAATGGTCGAAAGCTTAAAGTCCGTGGAATGAGATAATTAAAGTATCGCGTCTAGAAGCGCGTTTAAAATGGGCTTTTCGTAAGTTTGGAGAGCCTCGTGCTTTGATTTTGAGGAGTCAACGCTTAATCCTTTGAGAACTTTGCTTTCGAGCGAAGACCCCGATAGATAATCCATATAGGAGGAGGCTAGCCGCTCAGAGGTGAAGTAAGAATCCGAGATTACCCCGTTTTCGATGGTTTCGTTATAGAAAACCCCCGCGTAGTCGATGATGTCTCCGCTTTTTGAGGAGGAGTCGGGGTGGATGTGGAAAATGGCGGGCACGTAGCCTTCCCCCCAACCCGCTTCGTTAGACGAAGAAGCGGCGAGGCCATATTCCTTTTTGAAGGCCTTCCATTGCGAGGTGGCCGCTTCTCCGTATCCCCCTGAGGAAGAAGGAGTGTAGGTTTTGCCGTCTTCGCCTAAGACGTAGCGGATTCCGACTTGATCGCAATCGATGTAATAGAGATAGTTTTCGGGTATCTTCTCCGCTTTGATATTGACCTTGAAATACTCTTTGATGTCGTTTCTTTCCAAAAAAGAGCAATCCCCGCAGGTGGAGCGGGAGAAGAAAATGGAGAAGTCTTCGCTTCCTTCGTATTTTTTGTCCAATTGCTCTTTGGACAAAGAAAGCAGTCGCGGCGCCTCGATCCTAGCGTCCATCCAGGCGGCGAAGACCTTTTTCTCCTTCACCCAAGAGGAAGTGGTGTCGCTAGTGGTGTGCTGATAGGCCAAGCGTCCTTCTTCAAAGATCGCAAGCGTCTCATGGGATGCGCTGAGCTCAATGCCCATCTCGCCAAGTTTAGATTCATTCCCTTGATAAGGTATCCAATAAAGGAGGAGGTGATTCTCCAATAGATAGGGAACCATGACCTCATCGTGGAAGGAAGCCCAGCAAGAGCAATCAAATTGGTTCCCAACTAGCATCAGGAAGTTCTTCTTCCCACTGACCATGTCATTTAATTCCCCGATGGAAATCTCCTGCATGTGGGAGAGCTTGTTGGCGCTTATTTCGGCTTCATCGAAAAGGATCGTCCCCATGTCGAGATTCACTTTGCTGACCTTCTCCAAGCTGGGGTTGCAGCCCCCTAGGAGAAGCAAGAGGGGAATAGATAAAGCGAGAAGGGGTTTCTTAAGCATGGAAATATTCTAAATAACGTAACTTTTTTTTGCAAAAAATCCGTTATTTTCATCGCTTTGTTTCGCCTTGAAAAAACTCATCAAAAACAACCTTCGAAAAACGAGAAATTCCGATGCGTGGCTTCTTTTTGGAAAAATAGGAAAAAAGCAACGCCCCATCGAAGAAACCTCGTAAGGCCTTTGGCGAGGTTTTGCAGCGGGGACGCGGGCGAAAAACCAACGAAAATTTTTGTTGCAATTTAACCCCCTTGATTTCAATATTTCTCGCGTTGGAAGAAACGGACTCGTTAGAGACGGTGTTCACCATCTGTATGTTGTCTTTCGTTCGCGGGTAGAATCCGCCTTTTGGGAGGTAATGTTATGGACGGAAACGATACGATCATCTCCTTGCGGCATGTGTGCAAAGAGTTTGACGAAACCACGGTAGTGGATGATTTCAATTTGGAAGTCAAAAAAGGTGAGTTCATCACCATCCTCGGCCCCAGCGGCTGTGGGAAAACAACAAGCCTAAGGATGATCGCGGGCTTTGAGATCCCGTCAAGCGGGGAAATCCTCCTCAACGGGGTGGACATCGCTTCCTTGCCCCCTTATAAAAGGCCCGTCAACACGGTGTTTCAGCATTACGCCCTCTTTCCCCATCTTGACGTCTACGATAACGTCGCCTTCGGGCTTAAGATGAAAAGGCGCTACGTCCCGATTTTAGATAAAGCGGGCAAGCAGGTCCTTGACAAAAAAGGCCAGCCCAAATTCAAAAAGAAGAGGATCCCCGCCAAAGAAATCGACGAAAGGGTTTCCCGCGCCCTCCAAATCGTCGACCTCGACGAGATGGAAGACCGCGACGTCTCTACTCTCTCTGGTGGCCAACAGCAAAGGGTCGCCATCGCCAGGGCCATCGTCAACGAGCCCCAGGTCCTCCTTTTGGATGAGCCTCTTTCCGCCCTTGACCACAAAATGAGGAAGGACATGCAGGTTGAGCTTAAGGAAATGCACAGAAAGCTCGGCATCACCTTCCTTTACGTCACCCATGACCAAGAAGAAGCCCTCTCCATGTCTGACCGCATCGTCATCATGAAGCGTGGCGTCATTCAGCAAATCGGCACCCCAGAGCAGATCTACAACGAGCCCATCAACGCCTTCGTCGCCGACTTCATCGGGGAATCCAACATCTATAACGGGACCATGGTCGGTGAAAAGAAGGTCCGCTTCATCGGGGCCGTCTGGGACTGCATCGACGACTTCCCCCTCAATGAGAAAGTCGACATCGTCATCCGCCCTGAAGACGTCATCATCGGCGAGCCCAAGAAAGGCATCGTCGATGGGGTCATCACCTCCAAAACCTTTAAAGGCGTCCATTATGAGTTCATCGTCAGGGTCGGGAAGAATGAGGTTCTTTGCCGCGATACCCACGACCACGAAGTCTCCTCGACCGTCTCCATCTCGGTGGAGAAGGAAAACCTCCAAATCATGCATAAAGAGCTCACGGTCAACGAATACACCGACGCCTACATCAACTCTTCCAGGCAAGTCGTTATCGGCGAAGACGCCTACGATTGCTTGATTGAGCGCCTCATCCCCGGGTCGCGCGCGGATGAAGACGGCATCGTCTATGATCCCAAGACCCAAAAGAAATACGATTTCAAAGACGCTGAAGTCGTCGCCGAAATCGACTTGGACAAAGTCGAACTCTCCGATGATTTGTCCATCGGCAACTGCCAAGGCCAGATCGTCTCCCTCGTCTGGATTGGCGACCATTACCAATATATCGTCAGGACCGATGATGACGAAGACTACGTCGTCAATTCCCCATATTCTTGGAACGAAGGGGATATGGTCTCGGTTTCCGTCGATAAGAAAGACATCCGCCTCCGCTTAAAAGGCGATGCGGACGCCTATGTGGTGGAATGAAATGAACGCCAAAGCAAAAACGAGGAATTTCTTCCATTTCAAGAGGAAGTATCTCTGCTATCCCTATCTCGTCTTCCTCGCCCTGTTCGTCGTTCTCCCCATCCTCATCATCGTCTTCTACGCCTTCACCGGCACCGCCGAAGACGGGAGCCTCTATTTCTCCTTCGAAGCCTTGGTGAACTTCTTCACCAGCGCCACGAAAATCAACATCCTCGTCGTCTCACTCTTCATCGGGATTCTCAACACGCTGATTTGCCTCCTTATCGGCTACCCCATCGCTTATTTGCTCTCTAATCCGAAATACAACAAGAACTTCATGCTCGTGATGCTTTTCATCATGCCGATGTGGATCAATTTCGTCCTCCGCACCGGAGCTACGCGCGACGTCTTGTCTTGGATGGGCATCAACGGGGGAAATCACCCTTATTTGGCCACGATGATTGGCATGGTCTATAACTACCTGCCCTTCACGATCCTCCCGTTGTATACGACCATGATCAAATTGGATCGCTCCCAAATCGAAGCGGCCCGCGATTTGGGCGCAAACCCCTTCCAAACCTTCATTCACGCCATCTTCCCCCAATCGATTCCCGGCATCGTCTCCGCTTGCGAGATGGTCTTCATGCCGACGATTTCTAGCTACGTCATCTCCGACACCCTCTCCGAAGGCAAAATCACCTTATTCGGCAACATCATCTATCTCCATTTCTCCCAGTCCCAATGGAACGAAGGGTCCTTCATGGCTCTCATCATGCTTGTCCTGGTTTTCGTTTCGATGCTTCTTAGCAGAAAATTCGGCAAAGCCGACGCCAATCCTAGAGGAGGTCAACTATGGTAAGGAAAACTACTGCAGCTGCTTCGCCTAACGTCGAGAAGCGCCTCAAGAGGAAGCAAGTCCTCGGCAAATGCATCGCCCAATTCGTTATCTGGGCCGTCTTGATCCTCCTTTACGTCCCAATCCTCACCCTCATCGCCTATTCATTCACCACCTCGACCAACCTTGGCACTTGGATGGGCTTCTCCTTCCGTTTGTATTCGGATTTGTTCCATGATGAGGAAATCATGGCGGCCTTAGGGAATACCATCATCCTCGCCCTCGCTAGCTCAGCTTGCTCCGTCGTGCTTGGCACCGCTGGAGCCATCGGCACCTTCTATTCGGGCAAGAAGATGCGTTCCATCACCGAATCCGTCACCGAGATCCCGGTCGCTAACGCCGAAATCGTCATCGCCATGTCGCTTACCGTTCTCTTCGTCTTCATTGGCACTTACATTTTTAGAGGGGCCAATATCTTCTCATTCTGGACCTTGCTCATCGGCCACATGATTCTCTCTTTGCCTTTCGTTTACCTTTCGGTCAAGCCCAAGCTTCAGCAGATGGATCCGGCCTTATACGAAGCCGCTTTGGATCTAGGCTGCACCCAGCGTCAGGCCTTATGGAGAGTGACGATGCCAGAAATCCTTCCTGGCGTCCTCTCCGGTTTCCTTTTGGCCATCACTCTTTCCCTAGACGACTTCATCGTCACCGCCTTCACCCGCGGGGCGGGCTTGCTATCTGGGGAAAAGACCATCGACACCCTCTCCACATTGGTGCAGGCCAAAATCAAAAAAGGCCCCATCCCCCCGGCAATGCGCGCTTTGACCACCCTCATCTTCGTTTTGGTCCTCCTCCTCGTCATCGGGGTGACCATCTACCAAAACGTCGGCGGCAAACGCCGCAAAAACCACGGAAAATGGAGGAAAGGTCTATGAAAAACAAATTCACCCGCAAATCCTTCTTCCTTTTTGGGATGGGCTTGATCTGCCTTTCCTCTTGCTCGGGCACGAGCGATTCTAACGCCATCAACTTGAGGGTTCTCAACTGTGAGGACTATATCGGCGATGGCGTCATCGAAGCCTTCGAAGCCTGGGAGAAAGAAACCAACGGAAAAAACGTCAAGGTCATCTACGACACCTTCGACACCAACGAGACCATGCTCTCTTCCTTGAAGACGGGCAAATCCACCTACGACCTCATCTGCCCGAGCGACTACACCATCCAAAAGATGATGGCCTCGGGGATGCTCGAGCCCTTTGATGAGGACGGTACGCCTTCCTATGACGAATTCGCCTCTCCTTATCTCCGCGGGCAGCTAGAGAAAATCACCGCCGACAACGGATCTGGCGAAATTCACCCCATCTCCGAATATTCCCGCGGCTATATGTGGGGGACGCTCGGAGTCCTCTATAACCCCTCCAAAGTAGCCTCTGACAAAGGATTGGAGGAAGACGAAGTCAAATACGACATGGCTTCTTGGCTCTCCCTCTGGGACAGCAAATACAACCTTGAGATGTCCATCAAGGATTCGATGCGCGACACCTATTCCGTCGGCATCATGAAGACTTACGAAGAAGACATTCTCTCCGCGATGAAGGAGTCGGGCGACTTCGATATGGATACCCTCTCCTTGCTCCCTGGGCATTACGACCACGCCGTCGATAGCGATGGGAGCAACGCTTCGGCCTACACTCATAAACTCGCTAGCATTTTCAATCGCTGCGACGAAAACCAGGTCAAGGAAGTCGAACAAGCCTTGATGGAATTAAAGGCCAACGTCTATGGCTTTGAAGTCGATTCGGGGAAAGACGACATCGTCAAAGGCCTCGTCGGCATCAACCTCGCTTGGAGCGGAGACGCTGTCTATTCCATGGATAGAGGCGATAACGAAGGCGATAACGGCAAAGGCATCGCCATCTATTACAGCGTCCCCAAAACCGGAGGCAACATCTGGTTCGACGGCTGGGTTATGCCCAAATCCTCCTCTCTCCACAAAACTGAAGCGCAGGAGTTCGTCGACTTCCTCTCCACTCCGGACATCGCCGCCTTGGGAATGGACACGATCGGCTACACTTCCTTCATCGCCGGGGACACGATTCTTAACCTCGTCCGTCAATGGTATGACCCTCGAAGCTACGCCATGTACGTCTATCACGAAGACGAGGACGACTGGAGCTCCAGCGATTTCGTTTACGACGATTCGGAAGACCCTGAAGCGGAAGAAGACTACGTCGACCACGGGGACTATTACACCCATGGGGGCAAAACCTATTCTAGCGAAGGCATCCTCTACCAAGATGGCTCAGGCATCAACGAAGAAACCGGAGACGATCACGGCTCCATCGACATGAGGGGGTCCACTTACGATTCTCCTCGCATCGATGGAAAAGCTTCGACTTGGGACGAATATGAAGCCGTTTATAATCAAGACGCCGAAGAAGACGAGCAAATCGATTGGTCCGTGCGCGATCTGACCTACATGTTCGAAGGCACTCTTTCTGACCTTCCGGACACTTTGGGATCAGAACCGGGGACGAATCCCTATTTGTTCTACTCCGACGAAATCGAAACCATTGAATCGCCTTACGAAGAAGGGGCCTCGATTGAGGCGGGGAGGCAATTCTACGCCCAATACCCCGATCAGCAATTGATCCCGAAGCTCGCCGTCATGAAGGACTACGGCTACAACAACAAATACGTCCTCTCGATGTGGGAGAACGTCAAAGGGAACAACCTCCCGATTTGGGGAGTGGTGGTCTTCTCCATCTTGCTGGCGGTCTTGCTTTCCTTCATCATCGCCATCTGGGTGATGAAAGCCAAGGTGAAGTCCATCAAAATCGCCAGACGCAAAGAGATTGCAAAGTCCCTCTCCAGATAGTAAAAACTGTTTTAACTTCGAATTGGCCTCGCTAGAATAGGCGAGGCTTTTTTATGGACATCTTCATTTTAATTCTCGTCGCGTTGCTCTTCGCTCTTGTCGAGGGCGTCACCGAATGGCTCCCGGTTTCCTCTACGGGCCATATGATCCTCGTGGAGGAGATATTCGCTAGCTGCGGCAAGCCTCTATCGGGGTTCTTTGAGCACGGCAAAGACTTTTGGGACATGTTCTTGGTGATGATCCAACTTGGGGCCATCATCGCCGTCATCGTCTATTTCTGGGCCAAGCTTTGGCCTTTTGGCAAAAAGAAGCTGACGGAAGAAGAACTTGCTTTGGTTAAAGACAATCCTGAGGAAAGGGAGAAAATCCAAAAGGAAAAGCGAAAGCAGATTTGGATGACTTGGCTCAAAACACTCATCGGGGTGATTCCGGCCGGAGTCGTAGGATTAGCGATGAGTCTCCTCGGTTGGGACGACGCCTTGATGAACTGGGCCGTGGTCTCTGCGACTTTGATTGTTTACGGAATCGCGTTCATCCTCATCGAAGCCTACAAAAAGAAAAGCGGAAAAGCTGAAACGACGACCTCCATTGCCGTCTTAACCTATAAAAACGCCTTCCTCATCGGCTTGTTCCAAGTGCTGGCTTTGATTCCTGGAACTTCTAGAAGCGGAGTCACCATCCTTGGGGCGTTGCTCCTAGGCTGCAATAGAAGCGTGGCCGCGGAGTTCTCCTTCTATCTATCGATTCCCGTCATGATCGGGGCGAGCTTATTGAAATTCGTTAAATTCATAGTCAAGGTAGGCATGCCTTCATCCTCCGAATGGATGTTCTTGCTTGTTGGAATGGTGGGGGCGATGTTTGTTTCCTTCCTCTGCGTGAAGTGGCTCATGGCCTTCCTCAAAAAGCACGATTTCAAGGCTTTTGGGGTTTATCGCATCGCCTTGGGCGTTGCCGTAATCATTGCTTTCCTCTCCATTCGTTTAGCCACCGGAAGCGCCTTGTTTTGACGAAAAATGTCTTTCAACTGCTAGGGGTAGGGTGATATAATCCGCATGCTGCATCCGTAGCCAAGCGGCAAGGCCAGTGACTGCAACTCACTTATCGTCGGTTCGATTCCGGCCGGATGCTCCAAAATTGTTAGTTGCTTACCGATGGTAAGTGGACTATAGTATTCCGGCTGCCACAAGCAGCTAGGAAATGCGCCCGTAGCTCAACTGGATAGAGTATCAGACTACGAATCTGGGGGTTGTGGGTTCGAGTCCCCCCGGGCGCACCAATTCGACAAAAATGGGATTGACGAAAATGGTCAGTCCTTTTTTTGTTACTTGCTTGGTAAAATTGGCTGGCAAGTTGTGTGCGAAACGTAAAATATATGAGTGGTTTCTGCAGCGTGCGATTTAAGAAGCGCCGCCGAGGATATGCATAAGATGAAAAACGAGGCGAATATCATGACGGATTGGGAAAGAATGCAGCAAGGTCTTGTGTACAACGACTTCGATGAAGACTTGTTCAACCGCAGGGTTAAGGCGAAGAAATTATTCAGAGCCTACAACAAGACGGAGGACGAAGAAACGGAATTGCGCAACGAGCTTATGCGACAGCTATTTAAGAAAGTTGGCGAGAACGTTTGGATAGAACCGGATTTCAAATGCGAATTTGGCGAGAACATCGCGATTGAAGATGACGTTTATATCAACTTTGGCTGCGTGATTTTAGACTGCGCCGAGGTGACCGTTGGCTCCCATACTTTGCTCGGGCCGAATGTTGGGCTATACGCGGCAAACCATTCTATCGACGCAACGGAACGGATAAACGGAGGCTGCATTGGCAAACCTATCCATATCGGAAAAAACGCGTGGCTTGGAGGGGGTGTCAAAGTACTGCCTGGCGTTACCGTTGGCGATAACTCGATCATAGGCGCCGGAAGCGTGGTAACAAAAGACATACCGTCAAACGTTATCGCCGCAGGGAATCCATGCAGAGTCATTCGAGAAATAACGGATAAAGACAAGACGGATTATTCGAAAAGGCTCAACGACGAAACGGAAAAACTTCAATAAGTTCTTCATTCACGCGGGATTTGAAGCGATTTTGAGTTTTGTCTTTTTGTAATTGCGCAACCTTTCCTTCACGCAAGCGGACTTGTTAAGGCTGCCAAAGAAGCATTTATCGTTTGAATTACAAAAATGTCTAGGAAACTACCAAACTGTGTCGGCTAAAGGTTCTTTGATATAATCCTCGTCGGCAAGCATTGGCCAATTGGGCAGCCTGCCGGTTTGGAATGCTTGCCAAAACACCCGCCGGACGGCTGCCCAATTGGCCTGAAAGGGTGTTTTTTCATGTCCAAAGAGAAATTTAGCGAATGGCATGGGCTCGTCTTCGAGCTCGGCGAGGACGATTTTCGTGGCCTTTCGGATGAGGTCGAGATGAGGAAATGCGTGGAGGAAATGGGCTTCTGCGACATATTCGACATGGCTTGGGAAAGCGGGTGCCCCAAATGCGGATGCGCCTCCCATTCGCCGAACGGCTTCACGGCCGACGGCGAGAGGAGATACGTCTGCGCCGAGTGCGGAAGGAGCTACAACCTCATGTCCGGGTCCGTCTTCGCCTATGCGAAGAAGCATCTCCGCGAATGGGGCGGCGCGATGATGCTGATGAGCTGGAACCTACCGGTCAAATGCGTCGCCGAGATAGCCGGCGTCAACCCCAACACGGCCCTCCTTTGGAGGAGAAAGGTCTTCGCGGCCGTCGCGGGGTGGCAGAACGCCACTGTGCTGAGCGGCAGGGTTTGGATAGACGAGATATTCCGCTACGACTACAGCGATCCGAAGGACCACTTCCACAAGGAGGGGCGCGGGACCCCGAAGAAGGTCTGCGTCTGCCTGGCGATAGACTCATCGCTTCGGATGAGGGCCTTCGTGGCCGGCAAATGCAGGGCGACGTCCAATTCCATAGCGAAGGGGCTCGGCGGGGCGATCGCCCCCGGCTCGATCGTCGTCCACGACGGCCTCTTCCAGCACAGGAAGCTCATAAGCGCCGTCGGCTGCGGCGACGAGGTCTACAAATCGACCGTCAAGGGCGAGGAGTCGCTGAGGGCGATGCTTTTGATCAACTCGTTCTGCTCATGGGTTCAGCGCTACCTCAACAGGTTCTACGGCTTGAGGCCGGAGTATCTTCAGCAATATCTGGACTGGTTCGTCTACGTCTTCCGCGTCAAACGCGAGGATGAGGAATGGCCGAAAACGAGGCGTTTGGTGCGACATCTGCTACTTTCAGAAGCCGTTTGGACGAGAAAAATGCGGAACCATCGCCTTTATTGAGACACAGTTTGGTAGTTTCCTAGACAAAAATGTAATTCAAACGCATTTCTTTTATTAAGATTTTAGGGAAATATGCACATTTTGCACAAAAACATTTTAGGGAAATCCGCACATTTATTGATTTTCGGCCATGATACCGCTAAAATTTGGCTTATAATGAGACGTGGCGAAATATGATTTTCAAAAGAAAAATATACGAAAAGCTCTTGGATTGGAAAAACACTTACCACGGCCAAAGAGCGCTGCTTATTGAAGGAGCAAGACGCATTGGCAAATCCACCATATGCGAAGAGTTTGCCAAAAACGAATACGAATCGTACATATTGATCAATTTCGCGGATACAAAAGGCTCCTTCACGAAAGACATGAAGAGCGTTTTTGAGGATACGGACAATTATAACGAATTCTTCCGCTCGCTCCAGATGCTGACCGGGATCAAATTGCACGAGAGGAACTCTTTGATTGTATTTGATGAAGTGCAGAAATACGTGAAAGCCAGGGAGATGATCAAATTCTTGGTGCAAGACGGCAGATACGACTACATCGAAACAGGGTCTTTGATATCGCTTAAAAAGAACTCGAGAAATATAGTGGTGCCGAGTGAAGAAGTCAAAATAGAGATGCACCCGATGAATTTCGAGGAATTTCTTATCGCGCTGAACGAAGAAGAGCTGCTTGCCTATATAAAAGAATCCTATGATTCGTCTAGAGCTTTAAGCGAGCCAATCCACAAGAAAGCGATGAAATTATTCAGGACCTATATGGCGGTTGGCGGCATGCCGCAAGCCGTTTCGGAATTCATCAAAACCAATGATTTCGAAAGCGTCGACAATATGAAAAAGAGCATCGTCAGTTTGTATAAGGAAGACCTTGCCAAGATATCGAGGAAATCATCCTCCATAACACCTTTGATAATATACGATAAAATCCAAAGCCTCTTTTCCAACCACACTTTTGAGATCAATGCCTCGTCCTTTTCCAGAAATACGAAACTATATACTTGCCTTAATAACGTCGATGAGCTCGAATCGAGCAAAATCGTCAATGTCGCTTATGAAATAAAGAACATCGATGCGACTTTGACTACGGCTTTCGATTTATCTAACGTCAAAGTATATTCCGCGGATACGGGTCTATTGATCAGCAAAATGTTTTTCGACAAAAAATACCTGGATAATACCTTATATAAATCGATCATCTTGAACAAGTTATCCGTAGACCAGGGTTTTTTGTTCGAAAACGTCGTGGCACAGGAGTTGAAATCAAAGGATTATGCGCTCAAATACAATAGCTTCTACAAGGATAATTCGAAGGAAAAATATTCAATCGATTTCTTCTTGGAAGAGAACAATAAAATCATCCCGATAGAAGTGAAATCATCCGACTACAAATCCCATTCGAGCATAGATGAGTTCGCAAGGAAGCATCATCAATATATCGGGAAGAAAATCATCATATATTCCAAAAATTTCAAGATAGAAGATGGCATAACCTATCTCCCTATTTATATGACCATGTGCTTGTGAAAGGTATCCTTTAAGAGGCTTTGCTGCGCTTAAACTTGAGGGGAATAATCTCTTTCTTTTTTCACTATCTGCACATTTTTGTGCGTTAAGTCTTCGCTTATCCCTCTCTTAGCGCATATTTCTGTGCGCTCGCACACTTTTTGCGATAAGTATTGGATATCCAAATCGAAGGTCTTTCCCTTTTTCACGCGCATTTGTCAGCGAATCGGAACAACGTATGAATAGTTTGTCTTAGAAAAACGCCATTTAAGCGAAAGTGGCAAAAGCCTTATGGGTAAGCACTGCAGCGATGTTAAGACACAAGAGTTTGGATCGAAGGTCAATGAAAGGTCATGCACATAATTTGCATGCGGTCCCCCTTTTTGTTTATTTAACTTCTTCAAAGAGCTACCATATGACATTGATCGAGAGGGAAAAATTATGAAAAAATTTCAAAAAATCCTTACGTTAAGCTTAGCCTTCTTGATGCTAAGCGCCTGTGCGCCTACTTCATCTAGTAGCGCTGCCTCATCATCTTCATCCGAATCAAGCGTGAATCCGTCTTCTTCTAGCGAGGAAGATGCCGGTGAAAACTGGGATAAATCCTTACAAATACTAATGAAGAAATATTGCGGAGAAGTTTTGCCTTACCCAGAAGGCAAACTTGTTGGCAAGATTAGTTACAGCGAAAGAAGCTCGGATGGCGTTAAATACCTTGAAATATACGATGAAGCAAAGAGCTTCACTTTAAAAGATTATTCCGAAATGCTTGGAGAAACAGGCTGGAGTGTAATAAAAGACTATGAGGGAAGTTCCGTAAGAGAAGATGCTTATGGAACAGAATTCGTCGAAAGCGTTAAAAAGTCCAGTGATGGCAAGACGGGATACGATGTTAGCTATTTCTTTGAAGAAGGCGATTCGTCTGCAAACGTTATTTGGTGTTATAACAATCTTAGCGGTTCCTTAACTGAAAACACTGCTTGGAGCGAGGGAGAAGAATCCTATATTCAATATGGCCTTCTCTCAGATTTGCCTTTCATCAAACTTGGCTCTGATTACGAAGTCGTAAATTCTAGCGAAAACATTCTTTCTATTTTCGACTATTGTGCGATTGATTTAAGAAAAGAATATGCGGATCTTTTAGCCAAGAACGGATTCACGCTCAACGAAGAGATGAGCAAAGAAAACGGACTATATTATTTAACGAAGGTTATCGATAATGGCTCAACAATTGTAGCTGCGTTAAACTATTCAAACGGCAACCTCTTTAAGTTTGCTTATTTGCCAAAATATACAGAAAGCAGTTCATGGCCAAAGGCCGCAGTTAAAGAGATCGAAGAAGAAAACAACGTAAGCATTCCTGCGCTTACTAGCGCGCAATATATAACTGGCTACTCTTATTATGTGAAAAATGGTATTGCCCATATCACCGTGAATTCCACATACGAGGAGCTTTTTGATGAATATTGCGACGAGCTCATCGAAGCTGCGTTCCAAGAAGATGATGACAGCTATGGGGTCTACATCAATTGGGAGGAGAACGTTCAAATCATCGTTAGCGATCTTACTGATGAAGAAGGCGAAGCCTCTGGATTAGAAATCACCGTTTGTCCATTAAAAGCTTCTTCTACATTCACGAAATCTTGGCCAAAAGAGGCAATATCTTCCTTCTTAGAGACATTCAATATAAATGTTTCTTGCCCTGATTTCCCATCTATTCCAGATACCGGAAAAGAATTGAAGTATACAGTTGTCGATGATTTTGATGCGCATGTGCAAGATTGGTATGACTATATTCTTGAAAACGCTTCATGGTTAGGAGTGGACGTAAACGATAAAGCGGCGATCAAAAAAATGGCGGAAAAGACTGCCGAAGGTGATATGGCCGTATTCATTGAAGCATATGATCCTGATATGGAAATAATGGATGAGTATGATGACATCCTCTACAAAACAGGCTGGTACGATGGCTCGACCGGCAGTGGCCGTTATTATGAAGACCCAACCGGCGAGCTAGGCGTTTATTTGTATAATTATTCAAGCGTGACTAAGATTAATATTTGCATTGGCGAACACGAAGCGCATACTCCTGTATTTGGCTTTGCAAACAAGTCTTTGATTCTTGGCGTTGGAACAAAAACGTTCTCTGACTTTGATATGAGCATGTTGCCATATGATGTTACTTTCGCCTCTAGCGATACAACTGGAAAGGTAACTATCGATGAAGATGGCTATATTACTGTAGCCGCGGACGCTCCGATTGGAATGAAAGCCACAGTTAGCGCAACAATTAACGTTACCGGAGAAGATGAACCGCGTGTTTCTACTTGCGAAGTCACTGTAGCAGAAAGAACTCCATATAATACAAAAACAGCAATTGATGAGGTCGCAAAATTACTTGATATTTGCTTCCCAAGTGATGATCCACAAGAAGCCAACCACGATGACTATGGCGATTGGGTCGAAATTAATGCTAGTTCCATTGAAGGCGGCACTCTTGAAGATTTAAAAACGGTTGTCACCGAAAAGCTTATCCCTGAAGCATTCGTTGCAGAAGGCGATTGGCAAAAAGGCAAACTAATCGTTGATCCAGAAAACCTATCTCCTGAAGGTGTGTATGTTAAGAAATATGTTTGTGACGGCATCGTTCTTAATTACATGGTTTATGAAGAAGATGGTGCATTTATTTTGCAAATAGCCGCCACAAAAGCCGCTTGATTTTATCTTTCGCAAATTTAGGGGGGCTGTTGAAAAACCTGCCGTGAGACAAGGCTAGGCAACGCCCCTTTTCTTTATGCAAAAACGAGGCCAATATCGATGATTCGGCCTCGTTTGCTAGAGTATCTTTGTCAGGAAATATTCACTATGGCCTATCTCACGACACTTACCGATTTTCCAAATACCAGAAATCTAAATAAGTTATTCATGAATGTTATCGCAGCAATCAAAGGGTTAAAGAATAAAGCGGTCACCGATAAGATCGAGGAAATAATTGTTGCCAATTCCTCTGACGACGCAACTTTCAAAGCCAAGCTTGAAGGCCTGTTTATCAGACAAACACAGACAGCACAAGATTCCTTCTCTGCTATTATGAAGATAAGTATTCGACAAAGGAGATCCATACTGACCTTTGGGAAAGAGATAAAGGAAATAAATTCATCTGGACCATTGAACATATTTTCCCCGAAGGTTAAAACATTCCAAAAGATTGGATCGAATGATTGCCGGCGGCGACGAAAAGCTCGCCTATGAAATCTATGATCGATATGTTCGCACCTTAGAAAAGCAAAAATCCCAATAACGCGCTTCCCGGGCAAGCGCGTTTTTCTTACGGCTTTTAGGGGAGCTTTCGGTTTTGGCGTCAGGAAAAACATAGTAAGGTAGTGAAAGACGTTTTTTATCTCCGCCTAAATTCGCGGAACGCCGCCTATTATTTCGCGAAAATGACTTTTTGCGCGGAATCGCAGAAACATGCCTCGACGGCATGAAAACCATTGAAAGCATAAGCTCCCTTGTTAGGCTTGATGAAGAGGGGCTTGGAAAAAACTGAAACTGTATAAAGCTTTTTGATTATGTCAAGGAGCATCCGGTCATCACTATCGGCGGAGCCGCAAAAGCGCTTGGCTTCTCCTATAACGGCGTTTCTAGCGCGGTTAAAAGATGGTCGAAACCGGAATATTGAAGGAAATGACGGCGAGATCTCGCGACAGGGTTTTTGGATATTCTGGTTGCATCGAGATTTTGAAAGCGGGCACTTAATGCGCTCAGGCCAACAGAATGTTCTTTATGGATTCGATTTCGTCTTCTGCGACGCCAAGAGATTTGGCGAGGTTGGCGGCTTTGTCGGCGAACGTTTCGCCTTCATAGGAATCATTTATGGAGTCATAGAAGCGAGTGACGACATCAATCATGGTCTTGTTGCCATCGAAAGCTCCGGATGTGGAAAGATATGAGAGCTCATATTCCCTGATGAGGTCTTCTTTTTCAACGCCGCAAATGGCCAATAGAACAAGGGCTAAGGTGCCCGTGCGGTCCCGCCCAATCGCGCAGTGGAATATCATGGGGTAGTTATTAGGGTCCGCGCATGCTTTAAGCTCGTCGCGGAAAGCGTTTCGATAAGCCTCTTCGCCATCGATTCCGGCGTTATGCCCGTTGTAATAGGGGCCGTTGATTTGAATCAGCTTAATGTCGTCTCCGAAGGGGGATTTTGCCAAATTGCCGCCGCGGAGGTCGAGGTCGGTTTTGATTCCTAGTCTAGAGACTGTTTGCTTGCCTTTTTCGGTTATCCCGTCGCCGTTAGCGGAACGGAAAAGCACCCCATATTTGATACTTTTGCCTTCTTTTGCTTTTGTTCCCCCAAGGTCGCGGACATTGGAAACGCCATCGATGGGGACGCTTCTAACGTGCCCCGTGGTTAGGAAATGCTGCGTTTTTGAAAATTCGCTGTTCTCAACGGCTTTCACCTTCCAAAAATAGTCTTTACCCGGGATAAGGGCCTCAATTTCGATGGAGTTGTCGGACGCTTGAAATTTCTCGGGGTGAGAGAAGTTCGCGTCTTCGTCTAGCCATACCTCATAGCTCTTGGCTCCTGTCGATTCCCATTCAAGCCTCACGCTCTTCATTGGGAGCTGTTCGCCCTTTCCAAAGAACTTAAGCCCATAGCCGGGTTTATAGTGTTCGAAGTAATCGGATACGTTTTCGTTATCTAGGTTATAAATTTCTTTCTGCATAAATTTTCTTGCCGATTATCCCATCTCGCATTGCTTAATTCAATTTGACCGGAGCACCGTTTTCTTCGTTATCTGACCAAGCGATCGCTAAATGCGCTTAAAGAGGCGTAAGTCGCGCTTCTGCAGTCCTTTGCTGTGTCTTGCTCCGAAACAAGTTGTTTTGCCACTTAGCAAGAGCGAGTAAACAGGAAGAGCGGGCTGCAAGAAGCCGCGCCAAAAGACAATAAAATGAATGTTGTGGCTTCCTCCATCGGGGCGGATTTAACCCTGGCGTTCCTAACGAAATCCCAAATAAAGCCAAAGCGCGTCTTCTTCGATGGAGGGCAATTCGCCCAGATTAAGAAATCGACCAGCAAAATCATGGCCCCATTCCTTTATTTCGCAATCAAAAGTCTCTATTGGTCAAAAGGGAAAACCTTAAAGAAAATCCTCTGGCACGAAGGCGAATCCATCAAGCCCTATTTCGCTGAGGCTGGCTAATACTTGAAATACGGGAACCCTAGAAGGCAACTCATGGATAGCTTGGAGGATAAGCCGTTCCCTGGGCCGCCCTTCTTGAAGCAAGCGCTTATTAATCATCTCCCTTAACGTCTTCGCCTTTTTTCTTCGCCTGCTTTTGGTTTACCAAATACATGACAAATCCGATTGTGGCGACGATGAGCTCCGAGGCTGGATAAGCACACCAAACGCCATTCATTGCAAATAGGAACGACAAAAGGAAGGCTACCGGCATCAAAACGATGAGGCCTCTAGACAAAGAGATGATCTGCCCGAACAAAGGCTTTTCGATGGAAATGAAATAGGTAGACATCACGATGTTGAAGCCGATGAAGGGGCAGGCGATGAAATAAAGCTTAAGCCCATTTTCGGCATAGGATTGGAGGGTTGCGTTATTTCCGCTATTGAAAACGGACGTCAAACCGGAGGCGTTGAAGAATATGACGGAATATATGGCGGCGGATAAAAAGGAGGCCGCAAGCAACGTATAGACCAGCAAAGTTCTCACGTTTTCGGGTTTATTCGCCCCGTGGTGGCTGCTTATGACGGGCTGAGCCCCTTGGCTTAAGCCTGTGAATACGGCGACGACCACCAAGGAAACGACCGACACGACGCCAAAGGAAGCAACGCCGATGTTCCCGGAGATGCGGAGAACGATGAAATTGAATAGAAACATCACTATCCCCGAGCTCGCTTCCGTTAAGAAAGGAGGGAACCCACTCGAGACGATTTCCTTGGCGTAGCTCCATTGGGGCTTTGCTTTAACGAGATGAAATTTATTTTTTCGAGCGATTAGATAGGGAGACAAAACGCAGAGGCTTATCAAAGGCGCTAATCCGGTGGCTAAAATAGCCCCGAATATCCCCGCGTTTAAAGGGAAGATGAAGATATAGTCCAAAAGGACGTTGGATAAGCTTCCCGTGATCATCGCCGCCATGGAAAGAGAGGGTTTCCCGTCATTTCTTACGAAGCACTGAAACAGATTGTTAAACAAGAAGGCGGGGGCAAATAGAAACATGACTTGGGCGTAGGTGTTGGTTGCTTCCAAAACCGTCTCGTCTGCGCCTAGGAATTTGACAATCGGCTTAGATGCGAAGGCTCCAAGCGACGCGTAGACGCATGAAATTATGGCGGCGATGTAAAACGAATTGGTGAAGACGCGGTTCCCTTTCGCGCCCTCATTTCGACTTTTGTAGATGGAATAACGGGTTCCTCCGCCCATCCCGATCATCAGCCCGGTCCCGTTGAGAACGCAAAAAATGGGGAAGGCCAAATTAAGCGCGGTCAGCCCGTCCGCGCCGAGTTTGGATGAGACGAAGAAGGTGTCCGCTAAGGTGTAGCAAGACAAGGCGATTTGTCCAAGGATGCTTAGGGAGACATACCTTGCAAAGTCTTTCAGCAAATCTTTGTTTTTCATGTTTTCTCCTTTCGCTGAACGCAAAACGCCCCGACCACAAATAGCCTTTGTGCTCGGGGCGTCTCAAACCGTTACTTTTTTAATAACACAATCCAAAATGGGGCGCAATGAAAATCGGAGGCTATAAATCCGCCTTGTTATAAAGCCAAGCAGGCAGCCTCATCCGTGCTTTAAAAGGGATACCGCTGCTCGATGAACGACTTAGCTTAACGCAATGAGGATTTGTCTGAGCCCATGGCTTCCGTGCAAAAAGGTACGTATTATGATGCGAAGAAACGTGCAAAAAGGTGCAACTTATGGATGCGGAAACCCTGCAAAAAGGTGCAGGATATGAGCTTTGCCTGTGGAAGTTCCCTGAGAGGAACCTTTTGGGGGTCGCACCGGCGAATGTCTTGTTTGATTCTCTCTCTCTCTCTCTACAATAGGAGTGTTTAGGAAAATGGACTTCATAGATTGCGGGTCGTCTATGCAAGTTCTAAGAAAAGGAGACTCTCCATGAGAAAAGGGATTAAAGCGATTTTGGCTTTAGGCTCCATTTGCTTATCAATCGGAGCTTTGTCGAGTTGCACCTCCGATGATATCGCCGATCTAAGAAGTCAAATCAGCCAACTTCAAAGCGAGCTCGACGCCTTGAAAAGCGAAATGTCCTCTCTTCAAAAGAAAATGGACTCCGACGTTAAAGAGGTCAAAGACGATTACGGGATGAAAATCGCTGACCTTCAGGAGCAAATAACAAACAACCAGACCAAAATAAACGAATTGTCGACTGAGCTTGCCTCCGCAAAAGCTGAGCTTAATCAGAAGCTCCAAACGGAGATATCAAATCTCAAGGATTATGTCGATGGGGAAATCTCCACGCTTAAAGAAAGGATTGCTTCTGACGAAGGGGAGCTCGAAGCGTTAAAAACGAAGCACCAAGAAGATATCGCTAGTCTCCAAGAAGACTATAATGCCAAAATAACTTCATTAACCGGTGACGCAGAGGAACAAAGGAAAGCCCTAGAGGATGACTATAACTCCAAACTCGAATCCTTGAATTCCACCTATGATGCCAAATGCAAACTCTTAGAAGACGACATCGCTTCGTGTAATCAATCCATAGCTAAGCTCAAGGAGCAGTTCGAGAACGACAAAAAGTCTTTTGAAGAGGTTTATAACGCCAAACTTGAGGCTCTCCAAACGTCGTATGACGCAAAAATCGCCCAAATCGAATCCGATATTGCCTCCTCCAGCCTCGAAATTGCCTCCCTTAAAGAGGAAATGAACAAGCTCATCGAGGATATTCAATCCGACTACAACAAAAAGATAGACGAATTGTCAAAACGCGTTTCCAAATTTGAGGGTACCGAAAAGCATTACGTTTATTTCTATCTCGACGGCTCTTGCGTTCAAACCCTAGAGGTTAATGACGGCTCGAAGATAAGCGCTCCTCTTAGTTCTTTGACTAAAGGGTATTATGTTTCTTCTTGGTATAACTACGATTCCGGAATGAGAACGCCGTGGAACTTCTCCGGTTGCATGGTCACTTCAGACCTTTATCTCTACGCCGAATACACCTACGAAAGCTATTCCGTTCGCTTCAAAGATACGAAATTTAACCTTCAAGACGCGTGGAGGGACGTTCAATACAAGGGCTATTACAATTTCTCGGACGTTTATGCTCAACGGGGATACACCCTTATTGGGTGGAGCGATGAGCAGGGGAACGATTTCCCGACTTCCGGCTATTACAATTTGACTCAAGGGACGACTTTGACCGCCAAATGGTCTCTTAATGAATACGCCATCAACTACGATCTTGACGGTGGAGAGAACGCGGAGGGGAACCCTTCCTTCTATTCCGTGGAATCCGATGCGATTAACTTGCTCTCCCCAACCAAAGAGGGCTACCGCTTCGATGGCTGGAGCGATGGGAAGGGAATAGTCTCCTCAATCCCAAGCGGCAGCGTCGGAAACGTCAATTTGACCGCGACTTGGAGCCAATATCATTCCCTCACGGTTGCTTCTTCCGACGAAACGAAAGGGGCTGCTGAATTGCTGACCTCAGGAGAGAAATTTTGCTCGGGCGACGTCGTTTCCGTCAAAGCCGCGGCTAAAAGCGGCTTTAAATTCGAAAGCTGGAATATCGATGACGCTGTCGTAAGCGAAGACGCGGAATACACTTTCACGATGCTTGACAAAGATTTGACGCTTATTGCCAAATGGGAGTCCTCTAAGGATTTCGTTGTCTCTTCCGAAAACGAAGCCTTGGGCACGGTTTCCGTGACCTCTGGAAGTGGTTCGAATTTCACCGGCGATCGAATCCAAGTCACCGCAACCCCGGCCTCAGGCTGCGGATTTAAAGGATGGTATAACGAAGGGGGGCTGATTAGTTCGTCAAATCCCTATTCCTTCGAAATGCCGTCAACCAACTATTCTTTGGTAGCGAAGTTTTATACGGCGGAGGAGATGAATAAGATAGCGCTTGGCATAATTCCCTCAATAGATGTCGACGCAAGAACCATAACCTATGGCTTATACCCTCAAAATCACGTATCCGATGAGACGACTATAGCCTCATTGAATGCGTTGACCACGACCGAAAGCAACGGCTGGTATCTGCTCGATGGTGAGTATTACGCAAAGACCGCTATAGACCATTTTTACTATGATTCTGACGGATATTTTGACGATGGGACGAAAATAATTAATGGTTCATCGGCGTGGTTTAAATGCGAACCGATAAGGTGGAAGGTTCTCTCTTCGTCTGATTTTGGGTATTCTCTCGTTTCGACGGTTGTGCTTGATGCGCATCGCTATAATGACAGTTACAGCGGCACGAGAAACGGTATTTATGCCAGTAATTATGCGAACTCCGAAATTTGAGCTTGGCTGAATGAAAATTTCTTTTTGTCAGCTTTCACGCTTGATTCTTCCTATGTTCAAACAACAGAAGTGGATAATTCGATTTCGACATCCGTCTATTATGCGGATGCTAGTTACGCCTGCGACAACACTAGTGATAATGTCTATTTGCTTAGTTATCAAGATTATAATAATTCTTCTTATTTTGCTGATGATTCGGCAAGGCAAAGCAGAGTCACTGATTGGGCTAAAGCGAAGTGTGCTAAGTATTCCACGAGTGCGACCACTCTAAACAGTGCTTGCTATTGGACCCGCACTCCACGCGATGATTGTTGGGTCACCAACATTAGTTATGGTTATTTTGACGGTTCTTTGGGCGTGGCCTATGGGTCTTTAGGCATCCGTCCAGGAATTACCCTTAAAATTTCATAGGTCGTCCGGATTCGGCCTTGCTGGTGCTTTAAAATGTGCTAATAAACGTATTGCTAAAAGCGGGCCAGGAGCTTCTTTTGCGTTAGTCTAAAGAATTCGCGTTAAGCAAGAAGTCGAAGAGGTTAAGGTGGAGAATACCGAGTTCATCATAGTTTCCGGCGCCATCATATTTGGTGATCAAAACCCTTTTATAGGCGTTATCAACTCTCTTCAACGGTCTTAATTCCTGGTTCATCTTATCTTCATCTGGAATATACATGGCGGATTGGATGTAGATGACCTTATCAAACTTCTCAGCGATGAAATCGACTTCGAGATTCATTCTCGCCGTTTTGTCTCCGGAATGGTCGAAGACCGGTATGACGCCGATTGAGACGTTGTACCCTCTATAGATGAGTTCGTTATAGATGACGTTCTCCATGTAATGGGGTTCTTGTTCTTTACCCACAAACCCCGCGGCTGCATACCTTAACCCCATATCCTCAAAATAGTATTTGCTGGAAGCGCCAATAAATTTCCTGCCGTTTAAGTCATATCTCAAAGCTTGGTTAATCAAGAAGGAATCCTCCATGTGCTCGATGTATTTGCTGACTGTAGCGGGCTGGATAGAAGATTTCACTTCGGTTTTGAAGGTGCTTGCAATTTTGGTTGGATTGACAATTGAGCCGACGTTTGTCGCCATTACCTTCACTATATCTCTGATGGCGGAATCGTTTCTTAATGAATACCTCTCGACAATGTCGTTGATGTAGGTGTTGTTGAACACCGATTCTAAATAGATTCTCTTCGAAGGCTCATCGGGCAGAAGGGAAACCTGAGGCAATCCGCCATAGAGGTGGTATTCCTTCCATAAGGCGAGATTGTCGAGTCCCCTGTGGGCGTTTGCTTCATTGAATTCCTTGAACGTAAGTGGATGGACCCTGATCTGCCAGCCCCTTCCTCTGAACTCGGTCGCGATGTCGCTTGAAAGCATGTGGGAGTTGCTCCCGGTAACGAACATTTCGACGTTATCCATGCGAAGGAAGCCGTTCAAGACATCATAGAACGTCACGAGAGGAGTGGAGCCATCGGCCGTCTCAACGCCTTCGAAGGCGGGGTTCTTCACTTTCTCACACATTTGGATTTCATCGATGAGGAAATAATATTTCGAATTTTTGTCTGTAACCTTTCCCTTAAAATAGGCGGAGAGTTTCAGGGGGTCCCTGTAGGCAATGTTGCCGTCGTCGTCGAGTGACATCTCGATGATGCGATCGGCCTTCACTCCGATGGACAGAAGGTAGTCCTTGAATATGTGAAATAAAAGAAATGACTTCCCACATCTTCTAGGGCCTGTAATGATTTTTACCATCCCATTGCCTATGGAACTCTTCAATTTCTCTAAGTAGGATTCTCTTCTTATATACATAAACTTCGCTTCCTTAGTGCGTATTTTTGTGCGAACGCACGTTTTTATGCAATAACTATAACTTAAAATATGATTTAATGCGTAAAAATGTGCGGATTGAAATAATGAAATGAACTGAGAAGCGACTGAGCCAATCAAGTGAGTTCCGTTTAGGAAGAGAGTGATGGCTCTAGCGTCGCGAACTCGGCCGGCGCCGTGCTTTGCATTGTGCGGTCCTTGCTATGAGGATTATATTTGAATTTACCCTGTTGTTATGAATTCTCTGATTGAATTCCTTCGTGATATAACAGCCGTTTTTTATGTTCAACCAGCCTTAACGGTTCCCTATTTTCCCAACTCGCTTTACAGGAGTATCATTTCACGCGATGAAAAAGAAAAAAGCGGGTGTGTCCCTATCCTCCAGTAGGAGGATTGAGCTATTGTCTCATTACTACAAAGTCGATAAAGAAAAGCGAATCGTCTACATCGAGCTCCGTTACGAGAAGGCCTCGGAGCTTCTAGAGAAAGGGTGCGGATTATCCTCTTCCCCGATGTTTTCGACTGCGGTCTTAGAGAAAGTCGGCTCCATCTATTCTCTTGTCCCCGTGGATTTCACCGCGGAGATCGAATTCTACATCGATGATTACGAAGGCTACGAGCCCAAAGGCCTCCTTGAACGCTTCAACGAGGCCCTTGAACTCAATAACTACCTCATCCAAAAAGACAAAAGGAAGAAGTGGCTGCAAGCCGTCCTTCTGATTCTCGCGGGCATCTCCATCCTCGCCGTCATGGGCGTAGGCACGGTCAACCATTGGTTCGGGGCGGAAGGCACCGAATCCGCCGCGCTTTGGAGCGAAGTCTTAGACATCGCCGGCTGGGTCTTCATTTGGGAAGCGGTGACCCTATTCTTCTTAGAGCCCAACCCCTTGGGCGTCCTTGGCTTAAAAATCCTTTCTAGGACAAACGGCATCCGTTTCTACCAAGGGGCAAATCAAACCATCCTCGCCGAAGAAAATGGCAAGGCCATCATGGCGAAGTGGGAAGACGAAGGGAGAATCGAAAAAAGCGGCAAAACCCTCTTGCTCGTGTGCTCTGCGGCGCTTTTGGCCACGGGCGTAGGCACGTTTATGAGCAGTTGCCTTGCTTGCATGTCCGGAGGCAAGGAGATTTATCAAATCGTCTCCACGATCATCGCTGGGGGCATCGTCTTGATGATCGACGGCGGGGCAGGTGGAACCGGTATTGCCCGCTTCGTTGGCAAGAAAGGCAAAATCGCCAGCGCTTCGATCGTCTTCGCCGTCTTGATCAGTCTTCAGCTTATCGGGTACATCGCCCTTTCCTTCTATTACATGGATTGGACGTTCACTTTCCCTGCGATTCTTACCTTCTTGTTGCAAGCCGGCTACGTCTATGGCGTCGCCGTCGACATCATCAAAAACAAGAAGAACTCTTGAAATGCGCGCTGCTTACGCGGAAAATAAGCGGGCTCGGGACGTAGCGTAGCTTGGTTATCGCGTCTGCTTTGGGAGCAGAAGACCACCAGTTCGAATCTGGTCGTCCCGACCATTAAAACCTCAAGTCCGGCTTAGGCCGGGCTTTTTGGTTGAGAAGGCCCCTTTTCTAGGCTCTAAGCGATTTTCATCCGTGCAGTGAAACTAAAGCGAACCTGTCCGTTGGCTTAGGGTTAAAATTATCAAGGGATAAACAATGAAATTCAGCGAACTTAATAACGGAATAGAAATGCCTATGTTGGGGATAGGCACCTTCTTGCTAAAGCCTCAAGAGGCTTATGAAAGCGTCTTAGCGGCTTTGCAGGATGGTTATCGATTAATTGACACCGCTAACATCTATAACAACGAAGTTTCCGTCGGACGCGCAATCAAAGACAGCGGAATCTCTAGAGATGAAATTTTCGTTTCGACCAAACTTTGGCCTAGCGAATACAGTAATCCCAACGCCGTGGAAGAAACCCTCAAAAGGCTTGGTCTCGATTATATTGACTTGCTTTTCATCCATCAGCCCACAGAGAATTGGAGAGAAGGGTATAGACAACTCATTCAAGCTTATAAGGCAGGAAAAATAAAAGCGATAGGGGTATCGAATTTCGAAGGCCCCTACATCAAAGCCCTTCTTTCAGAATTCGATATCGCTCCTCAGGTCGACCAAGTGGAATGCCATCCTTTCTTCCCACAAGATGAGCTTAGGGGAATCCTCCATTCCAAAGACGTCAAAATCATGTCCTGGTACCCCTTGGGTGGAAAGGGGAAGACCGCAGATTTGCTCGAAAACGAAATCGTTGTTCGCCTCGCTGAAAAATATAAGAAATCCCCCGCGCAGATTGTTTTGAGATGGCACGTCCAAATGGGCTTTGTGGTCATTCCTGGGAGCAAAAATCCCGATCACATTAAAGATAACATCGACATCTTCGATTTTGCTTTGTCGTCGCAGGAAATGTGCGACATGGCCAAACTCAACAACGGGCAAAGGCATCACGTTCACAGCGAAGAGAATCTGAAGCGGTATATGGGGATCGTGCCGACTTACGAAGCAAACTGACCTATCTAAGCAGACGGAATCTAAACAACTAACCAAAAGGCGAAGAGTGTGTATGCGTTTTCGCCTTTTTGCGTTGGGCGTAGCTGATTTGCTGTTTTTAAGCGAACACCCCAACTCCATTGAAATTAAACGGGTTATTGCAATTCGAAAATAGAACCGCTCTTCAAAATAGAACAAAAATCTTAAAACATTCGGCTACATCGATTGTTTTCTCTTTTTAAGTTGTTCCTTCAACATTGGTTTTCTCCAATATAATTAAAGCAAAGGAAGGAATGGAAAATGAAGAAAATACCAACTTTGTTTGTTCGCGAATTTCTCAATCAGCATGATTTCATTTTGACTGAGAAAGTGACCCCGGGAATGGAATGGGTTTTAAAAGGAGAAGGCGTGGCGACGATTAAAATCGATGGAAGCGCCACCGCGATAATCGAAGGGGTTTTCTACAAGCGTTATGACGCTAAAAGAGGGAAAACTCCGCCGATGGGTGCCATCCCTTGCTGCGAGCCTGACCCCATCACGGGCCATTGGCCCCATTGGGTTAAAGTCGACCCTTTAGCCAAAGGCGACCAATGGCTATACGCCGCTTACATCAATACTGGAGGAAACGCTTTGCGAGACGGGACTTATGAGGCGATAGGGCCCCATTTCCAAGGCAACCCCTATGGACTAGAAAAGGACACGCTTGAAAGACACGGCATTCGAATCGTTAATCCGGAAAGAAGCTTTGAGGGATTGCGTGATTTCCTTGAAGAAAACTACGTTGAGGGCATCGTATTTTGGAAAGACGGTCAGCCTCAATGCAAAATCAAGCGGCGAGATTACGGATTTCCGTGGAATAACGCCAACCAAAAGGGGAAGGTGTCTCCAAAATAGAAAGCGCCAAATTGTTAAATTGAACACGGGGCAAAAAGCCGCAAAACTCTGGCGTTTCAGAGATTTCAATCTAAAAGCCCAGTCTCTTTAGCGCTTGAATGGGCTTTGAAATCGCTTTTTTCGTCGCGTTTGGCATGCCACTTTCTCATAGGCGTCTCCGTTATACGGAGAATCCAAACTAACGAAGTTCTTCTAGACGTGATAAAATCGCACCGCTAAGGATTGATTTATGAAACGTAAAACGGCTTGCTTGGTCCTATCCGCTCTCTCCGCCATCGGCATATCCTCCTGCAGCGGGGAGACCAAAAGCTACTCTTTGATGGTCTGGACCTACTATAACGGAGACACCGAGACCTCCTTCCAAGAGATCGTCAAGGAATACAACCAAACCCAGGGGAAAGACAATCACATCGTTGTTGATACCATCTCCCAAGGATCTACCGTCAACGAGCTTCTTGAGGCTTTAATCGCCTCCGCCAATAACGACTTCGGCGCGAAGGCGATGCCGGACCTCTTCCTCGCTTATCCCGATACCGCCTTTGAAATCGACAAAAAAGGGAAAATCGCCTCTTTGGACAGCTACTTTAGCAAAGAAGAGCTTTCCAACTTCAACGAAGGCTATCTCGATGAGGGAAGGCTTGGCAACGAATCTTCTTTGAAAGTCCTCCCCGTGGCTAAATCCACGGAGGCCCTTTACATCAACAAGACCGATTTCGACAAATTCCTCTCCGAACACGCTGACCTCGGAATTAAATATAGCGACCTCGAAACCATCGAAGGGCTTATTGAAGTCTCCAAAAAATACTTTGAGGCCACCGGTAAAGCTTTCTTCGGAAGGGATTCCTTAGACAATTATTTCGTCGTTTCGGCCAAGCAGCTTGGCATCGACGTCATTGGCTATGATTCCACCGGAAAATTTGGGATCGATTACGACCGCGACGTCTTTAAGAAACTTTGGGATTCCTACACCGTTCCCTTGCTGAAAGGGTATTTCAACGCCGACGGAAACTTCAGAAGCAGCGCTCTTAAGGCCGGATCGGTTTTGGCTTATGTGGGTTCGACCTCTTCCGCGTCCTATTTCCCGGATAAGGTGTTCGATGGGGAAGATTCTTCCCACGCGATTGAATGCCACGTCATGACCACGCCGACTTTTGCCAGCAAACCCAAATACGCCGTTTCCCAAGGCGCGGGTTTCTGCGTCACTAAGTCGGACGAAGGAACCGAATCCGCCTGCGTCGATTTCTTGAAATGGCTCACGAATAAGAATCACATCAGCTCCTTCTGCGCCACCTCTGGCTATTTCCCTTCCACAAAAGACGGCTTCAATCAAGAATTCATCGACTCTCAAACGAATACTAAAATCAAGCAAACCTTCCAAGTCGCTAAGAAGACGACCGAGAATTACTCCATGTACACCAACGTCGTTGGGGAAGGGGGCACGGCTTTGCGCACTTCGTTGAAGCAATCGCTCACTTCTTATTGCAACGAAGCCTTAAAGGCCATCAAAGCGTCTGAGTATGACGGTAGTGTCATCTCGACATACACCAGCGACGCCAAATTCGAAGAATGGTTCGCCTCTTTGAAAGCGTGAAACTCACCCACTTGCAGGTTCAATGAAAAAGAAGCGCTTAAAGATACATAAAACCGTAAATTTCAAAATCTTCGTTCCGACGATATCGGTTGTTTTGGCTCAAAGCCTCGGCATCCTTTTGATTTTGGTCTTCGGCGTTGGGGTCAATACCCTCGATCCTGCCCTCATTGACAATTTCGAATCCTCCATCAACCTCAGAAAAAACTACATGGAGACTTCCATGTCGAACAAATGGGCCAACCTTTCCGACTTTTACGACAAGCTGATGTCGGATTTAAAGGTCTACCTAAACACTAAAGGCATAGGGGCGGAGGAACTTCTCAAGGATAAATCCTCAACATCTGATTTTTTGCTGACTGAGCTCGAGCTTTTCCCCGACCTCATTGAAAGAAATCACGTCAATGACGCCTTTTTGGTCTTGGATACCTCCTATTCCGACGAGAAGGAAACGGTCTATCTCCGCGCCAAAAATCCTTTGAAATCCGATTACTCCGAAATCGAAGTCATCTATTCCCCATACAAAGTGTTCAATGCTTATTATGAGATGGGACTTAATCTCTCTTCGAAAGTCGACACGAACAAATATTCTGACATCGCCAACAAAGAGTTTTACGCAAAAACGGTGAACGCCGCCTATGGGGACATAGAGCTCGACAAACCGACGTCGGGCTATTGGACCTGTACGCTGAATGTCTCGTCAAACCAGGTTTTGACATATTCGCTTCCTTTAGTCTACGGAAATAAAGTCCTCGGGGTCTTGGGCGTTGGGCTAACCGAGCAGTATCTTCGCAACTACATGAACGAGATCTCCAAAGGGGAGAGCCTCAGCGTGGCCTTGCTCAAAAAGTCTGCTGACTCCTCCCAAACCGCCTTCAACGCCTTCTTCGACTATTCACTGCCGGATTTATCGACATTAAGCCTCGATAAAACCTCCTATGAGAACGTCTATAGCTTCAAAAGCGAGGGCAAGGACTACTTTTATTACGAGGACGAGATCAATGTCTATAACGGAAACTCCTCGTTAGGCGAGGAGTGGTTCGTCGCCGGCGTATCGGAGAAAAACGTTATTTTAGCCGCTTCGAATACTTTATTAGTGCAGGTCAGCGTCGTTTTAAGCGTTGCGTTTTTGCTGACGCTAATAGGCCTAGTCGTCATTTCGGAGAGGATCTCAAAGCCCATCCGCCGCGTTTCCAAAGCCATCAACGACGAGAACCTCACCGACATCCCCGTCACCGGCATCGCCGAGGTCGACACCCTTTTAGACAAAGTCGAGACCTCCGTCAACGAGAACGTTGAGCTGCACGATAAAGTCAGCCACATCCTCGAAGATTCCTCGACCAAAATGGCCTTCTTCGAATTCTCCAAAGAGAAGGACGAAATCGTGGTGACGTCGAATTTCTACAAGATGCTGAAGCTTGATTATAACGACGGCAAGGTCAGCTCCGCGGAATTCTTGGCTAGACTAGATAAGCTTGAGCCCATGATTTCCGGCCAATCCTATGAAAGTCTGGCTCCGAGTTGTCTTGTTTTAGAAGGCTATGTTTCTTACATCATCGATTCAAGGTTCATTCAGCTTAAGATCACCCCGACCAAAAACGGATCCTACGCGACTCTAATCGACCTCACCGAAGAATATCAAGCCAAGCAAGAGGTCGAGAAGGAAAGGGACCACGATATCCTAACCGGATTGCTCAGCAGGCGCGGCTTCCTCAATAATATCCACGCCGCGATGGAAGGCTGTCAAAACGGATCGCTTTTCATGATCGACGTCGATAACCTCAAGCTCATTAACGATCGCTATGGCCATGAATTCGGCGATGCCTACCTTAGGAAAATCGGCAGTTACCTCCTTAATTTGTCTCAAAGTCGTTCCCGCCTTCTCGCGGGCCATATCTCTGGAGACGAATTTATTCTTTATTTCTATGATTACCCATCCCTAGAAGAAGAGAACGCGCTTATTCTCGACCTCCAGAAAATCGCGAACGAATACGTTTTCTTCAAAGGCAACCAGACCCATATTTCTTTCTCCGCCGGCGTATGCCGCTTTGAAGAGGGCGTCGATCTGCAGGAAATGAGGAATAGGGCGGATTTTGCGATGTATGAGGCTAAGCGGTCCGGCAAAAACAAAATCGTCCTCTTCGACGATGAAGAGTACGAGGAATACAAAAAGCAGAACCTTCTTTACGAGGAACTCAATGAAATCATCTCCAAAAAGCTTTTGAACTACGCCTATCAGCCCATTGTTGACCTTAATAGCGGGGAAGTTCTTGGCTACGAAGCCCTCATGCGCGCCGCTTTGCCGGACATGACCCCGCTTAAAATCATCGAGGCCGCGAAGAAATACAATCGCCTCTACGACATCGAATATCTGACCTTCACCCTAGCCAGCGAGAAATATCTCGCTTCTAAGACGAGCAAGAAACTCTTCGTCAATTCGATTTCCTCTCAGCTCCTCTCCGACGTCGCCTGGGACGAATTCAAGAAGAGCAACAAAGGCATCTTCGAAAAGCTCGTCGTGGAGATCATCGAAGAGGACTTCGGGCAAAGCGACATCATGAAGAAGAAAACCGCCATCCTCGACAGAAACAATATCGATTACGCTATCGACGACTACGGGACGGGCTTCAACAACGTCTCCATGATTCTTAACTACGCTCCGAAATACATCAAAATCGAGGGTTCCTTAATCCGCGGCATCGACAAAGACCTCAAGAGGCAGCAGTTCACCAAAACCATCGTCTCCTATTGCAAAGTCAATGGCATCAAAATCATCGCCGAAGCCGTGGAGACTTATGAGGAGCTGAAGTTCGTCAAAGAGGCCGGGTGCGATTACGCGCAAGGCTATTTCATCTCCAAACCGAAATTCGAGATCGAGGATATCTCCGAAGAGCTCAAAGAAACGATCCGCAAAGCCTAAGTCCCCGTCGCTTAGGCTTTTTAGATTGCAGAAACCATGCAAAACAGCTTCTTTTTGAGGCTTGATTTTGCTTTTCTTGCGCTTTGTGCTGATTCCGTTTTTCAGTTTCGACGCAGATGCGTGATATTGGCTTTATTGTCGTGGCCTAGAGACGCTTTAAACTTTAAGGTGGCCCGCTTCCCTCATCGGCCACCTTGCCGTTTATAGCTAAAGCAGGTTTATCGAGGGCAGATGAGTCCCTTCCAGACTTTGCTAAGCGCGAACAGATGACGCTTTATCCGCTTGATAAGAGCGTTAAGCCCATTTTGCCTAAACCGCCCTGGGGTTAAAACTTCCTGCGGCCGTTATGTAGCGAATCGCCTTAATGCGTGAATGGCATAAGAAAAACCGTCAGGGGTTCCCGGCGGTTAACCTAATTCAGGTTATTTGATGGTGAGGGTTTCGCTGAAGTCGCCCTTCCATTCCTTGTGGCCCTTGAACTGGTTCTCGTAATTCTTGCCCTTCCTATTTTTGTCATAGGTGGTCTCGAGCTCGGTTTTCACCATTTTCCCCTCGATGGTCTTTTGGTCGGCGGAGAGGAAGACGAGGTAGTAATCGTTTATCTCGTTGTTGGTCCAACCGGAGAACTCGGTTTTGGAAAACCAAGATCCGATGTATTCCTTAGCGGTGGAGTAGGTGCTGTAGCTTTCCTTGCCATCGGCTTTGTTGAAGCTATAGTAGCGGACCCTCAGGTCGTGGCGTTTTTCGGTCACCCACCAGCTGTCATCCGGACCTTTGTGGTTGTTGAGGTCGATGCTGCAATAGAAGCCTTTGGCTTTGTCGAAGAGGTCTTTCTTCTCGCAGGTAAAGCCGACATTGTAGAGGTATTGCTGCATCGAGGTTTGTCCAGCGACGGCGACGTAGTCGTTATACTCGCTGATGACGGCTTTGTAGAGGTCCTCGGATTGTTTGCAGTTGAGAGTGTAGATATATTCGGAGTAGACCGGTAAGCAGTCGCCGCCAGACATATCGTAGTTGGATATTTCGTTGCTGCCGTTTTTGAAGTAGGAGACGTAGTTGTCGTCGTTATCAGCGGTGGTGACGGGGAAGAGGTTGGTGGAAACGGTTTTGCCTTCTTTGATGGAGAGGTTGCCGTCTTTGTCGACCACGACGTCCCTGTGGGTGATTAAGTGCTGTTCGTCGTGCTTCTTTTTGATGGCGGCGAGCTTATCGAGCTCGTCCTTTAGTTCACCGTTGAGGGCGTTGACGGCGGTGATCATGCTGTTGACGCCGGTTTCGTAGTCGAGGAGGTTGGAGTCGCCGGCTTTGAGCTGGCTCATGTCATGGGTGGCTTTGACGATGGCAAGCTGGCAAAGCGAGTTGACGAGGGAACCGATGTAGCCGATGAACTTCGTCCTCGGGGCGATGGTCATGTAATCCCAGGTTTCGGCCCTGCCGTAAATTTCTTCGTAAAGGTCGAACAATTTGAGGCTTTGGACGGCGGAGAAAGGGGTCATAACGGCTTTGGCCAAGTTCTCAACCTGGTTCCAAAGGGTGTTCCCGTCGAGCTTTTCGAATTTCATCTGGCCCAAGCCGTCGATGAAGGTCTGCTTTTCACTTTCGAGCTCTTTCTTGTCGGTTTTGCCATCGGTCTCTTTTCTGCCGAGGTCGATCATGGTGGCCATTTTGCTGGCGACCGGAGTCTGAACGACGGCGAGCTTCTCAAGCAAACCGTTCATGATGGTCTCGTTGCGGAGCTGGGTGACTTTGCGCTTGATGTCGACGATCCCTTGCTTGAGGTCGTTTTGGAGCGAGCTGAGCTGATTTTGGATTTGGTCGAGCGTCTTTTCGACGTTGGAGCGGGTATCGATGCCCATGGCGTTTAACAAGGCGTTGAAGGCCATGTCACCGACTTTGCTACCGATGGCGCTGAATAAGCTGGTGCCAGCGGATTGAATGCCTTTGGTGATGAGGCCCGTGAAGTCGAACCCGGCGGCGGATGCAACAGGGGCGGCTTCTCCGCCGAGCTTAGCCCTGTAGCCGGCGTCTAAGACGACGGTGTTGCTGGTGCTGTGGCTTTCGGCGTTAGCTTGGCTATAGGCAATGCTTGAAGCGGTGCCGATCGTGGTGGCTCCACCCAAGGCCAAGGCCATGGAAGCGATTAAGATTTTGATGCTGCTTTTTTTCATGATTGCATCCTCCTAGGTAACAGAGGTGATTTGTTTGTATCCCTCTGACGCACAAAGTTTACAACGGCATTGTTTCGTTGTCTACAAGAAAATGAAACAAAAACAAGAAAAACGTATCATCACAATATATAAAAGGAACAAAAATACATTTCAAAATCCATTAAACTTGTAAATGATAAATAAATAAATGCGATGGCATCGAATCTTTTTTAAAATTTAACAATTCTCATCATCTTTTAGATGATGGAAACAACATTTTTTAAAATGTTTCTCTTAGAAAGGGTATTTCCTCTTTATTTCATCTCTTTTTCCTAGAATCATTCATAATTGCTCTCGGAAAAAGAGGGATGAGAATGAAAGTCAGGAAACTTGAGGAAAACGATGTTGCTAGATGCCTAGACATTTATAACTACTATATCCTCAATACTCAATTCAGTTTCGAGGAGAAGGAACTCAGCCTAGAAGAGTTCTCCGCTAGAGTTAAAAGAATCTGCTCTGAATATCCTTATATTGTTATAGAAAACGATGAAGGGACGGTCATTGGCTACGCTTACTTGGATGTTTTCAATCCAAGGAGCGCCTGCAAGAAGAAGACCGCAGACCTTTCTATTTATATAGATCACGCCTGCACGCATGGGGGATACGGCAAAGCTTTGCTTAACGCCATTGAAGCGGAGGCGAAGAGCAAAGGGCTCCGCAACATCATCTCATTGGTGACAACCGCGAACAAAGCCTCGCTCGCCTTCCATTTGAAAAACGGATTCCTCCTTGAAGGAGAGATCAAAGACATCGCCGAAAAGTTCGGCGACAGCCTAGGGCTCTATTATTTAAGGAAACCCCTTTGAAACGCTTATTTCCCTATTTCTTAAATTTCGCTTAAGGTTATCCTTCTAGCATTTAAGGGAGGAGGATAGCCATGCGCATACTTCTAGTCGACGATGAAAAGGATTTCGTCAAAGCCCTTAAGGCGATTTTGGAGCAGGAACGTTACAGCGTGGAAACCGCTTATGACGGGGAAGAGGCTCTCTACTGCCTGAACCAAGCAAGTTTCGACTGCGTGATCCTGGACGTGATGATGCCTAAGTTAGACGGTTTCTCTCTCCTTAAACAAATCCGGTCTAGCGGAAATAAAACTCCCGTTATTTTCTTGTCCGCTAGAGCCGACCTCGACGATCGGGTGAAAGGATTAGAGCTCGGCGGCGACGATTACCTTCCTAAGCCTTTCTCTTCCAAAGAGCTTTTAGCCCGCCTTAAAGCCGTTTTGCGCAGAAACGAAGCTGACCCTAGCAACGAGATGTCTTTTGGGGACGTCAAACTGGATCCTTCTTCCTATTGTCTGATCAAAGGAGATAAGAAAGAGGCCCTTTCTTATAGGGAATACCAAATCCTCGAGCTTTTCTTCAAAAAGCCGGATCGGCGTTACTCGGCCGAAGAGATACTCAATGAAGCCTGGCCCTTCGACGCCGAGAGCGACGTCTCCACGGTTTGGGTGCATTTATGCAACGCTCGAAAAAAGCTTCAGGCGCTCGGCTCTAAGGTAAAAATAGCCTCGCAAAGGGGAGTGGGCTATAAAATGGAGGAAAAAGATGTTTAAGAAAATTCGCTGGAAGTTCGTCGGCTTAGTCAGCGGGATCACTTTCCTCTGCCTTTTCATCATATGCGCCGTTTTGAATTCGGCCAATTACGCTTCGACCTATAACCGCCTCGTTACGCAAAGCGATAAAGCCCTCGTCCAGCGTGACTCTTCTCCGTCTATTTCCCCCTCAAATCCCCCGGATAGCAAAGACAAAGAAGTGGCCCCTCACGCCTTTTTGGTGGAAGTAAGCCAAGACGCATATTCGTTTTCATCCACCGACGCCTTTCCCTATTCCGAAGACGAATTGACTTCCCTTGCGAATTCGGCCTTCTCTTCCTCTTCCTCCCATGGCTTCATCGGATATCTTTTCTATAGCAAAGAAGCTTCAAGAACCGCCTTCATCGACGCTAGAAGCGAGAAGGAAGGCCTTGAAAGGACATTTTGGATCTCCACCGGGGTTAGCTTCGCAGCCTTCTCCGTAATCTCTTTCTCTTCTTATTTCTTCTCCGCTTTGGTGGTGAAACCCTATGAAAAACTCTATGAATCCGAAAGGAGGTTTTTAACCGACGCCTCCCATGAGCTGAAAACCCCTTTGGCCATCATCAACGCCAATCTCGAGGTCCTTGATAAGGAATATCCCAATAGCCATTGGATTGCGTCTAGCTTAGAGCAGGGGGAGAGGATGAGGGGGCTCATTAACGGGATGGTTTCCTTGAACAAAATTGAGGAATCGTCCGGGAACATACCCATGGAGGAATTCGATTTGGCCATGGATTTGAATGAAGCGGTGGAAAGCTATTCCTCTTTGGCCATGAAAAAGCACGTCGAACTAAAAGTAGACGTCCCGAACTCGCTTCTATATAAAGGGAACGAGGAACTGATGCTCAAACTCTTTGGCATCCTGCTGGATAACGCCTGCAAATACGTTAATGAAAACGGCGTCATCGAAGTTTCCTTAAAAGAAGAAAAGAAGAAAGTTCTGCTCTCTTTTTCCAATACCGTTTCTTCCATAAACCCCGAAAAGCTCTCTCATTGCTTTGATAGGTTTTATACCTTCAACGAAGCCAGGAACCGCGCCGAAGGGGGGTATGGAATCGGGTTATCCATCGCTAAAGCCGTGGTCAACGAACATCACGGCCAAATCAAAGCTGAAGCCCTTAAAGGCAATTCCGAAGTCCGTTTCTTAGCGACGCTAAAAAAATAAGCATCCTTTAAGGTTTGCTTAAGGTTGCCTAGATAAACTGCATTCATAACAAGGAGGGCAAATCCCATGAAAAAATCCTATTTAGCCTTAACTCTACTAAGCTCGGTCCTGCTTCTTGGCTGCGCGAATAACTCCGGAACTTCTTCTTCCGTTTCTTCGGCAAATGAATCTAGCTCGGGGTCTACTTCTTATGAATTCTCAGAAACAAAGCCCCAAGACTCCGAAACCTCAAAGACGGATTCTTCCTCCAGCGGAGGCTCTTTCTCCAACGAGGAATTCGTTTACGAAAAAGAAAGCTATCCCAATATCGAAGAAGATTTTTCCTCGCAAGAAGCGGAGGCTCTCCCCGAAGGGACTTCCGTCGATCTCTCAACCTTAGGAGAAGGCGAAGTCTTCTCCATAACCGAAGGAGGGACTTACATCGTTTCAGGGAGCGCCTCCAACGCCTCGATTTCGGTCAAAACATCGGGGGATGTGGTGCTTTATCTAAACGGCATGAGCCTTACCTCCTTAGGCGATTCCCCAATTTACGTTCAGAAAGCCTCTAGTTTGACCATCCATGTTGCTTCTAGAACCAAAAATTACGTCGCCGATTCTTCGTCAAATACGCTAGATGCCGCTATTTTGGTGAAGAAGGCCCCTCTTTATATCGAAGGGGAAGGATACCTCTACGTCCAAGGGAATGGGCTCTCCAACGACGAAGTCGATTCTGGCGTTGCCATCCAAGCGGCTAAAGGCGTTCATGTCGAAGACACCCATGTTTTGGTCACCCAAAGCGTCTCTCACGCCATTAAAGCCAAGCTCGGCTTCTCTTCTAAAAACGCCAAGCTCTCGCTCGTTTCCTCTAAAGACGCCATCCACACCGGCTCTGAAGAGGATGATTCCGGCGTCGTCACCGAAGTCGGCAACGTCGACATCGAAGGTGGGATCCTTGCCTCCTCCACCAAAGGGGATGGCATCGATTCAGAAGGCGAGATCACCTTAAAAGACGTCGATACGCATATCGAAACGGAGGGGACGTTCGTTCTTTATTCCTCTTCCGATGACACCGACGGAACCTTATACGAGGATTCCCGTTATGTAAAAAGCGGGGATTCCTATAAGAAAATCGGCTCTGATGATATGAGCCGCTACAAGACTCGATATTATCTTGAACAAAAGTGCAAAGGCATCAAATCCGCGGGAGGCATTTCCGTTTCCGGCGGCCATCACTATTTGAACACCACGGATGATTGCGTCGCTAGCGACACCTCGATTTCCCTCGCTTCGGGGGAATACGTCCTCTACACTCTCGACCAAGCTTTGAACTCCGACCAAGCCTTGAACGTCGGGGAAGAAGGGGCGACGAGCCAAGATGAAGACTTCACCGTCAAAATCTTCCATTCCTACGAAGGCATTCAAGGCGGATGCATCAATTTCTACGACGCCTATACCTACATCGTCAGCGAAGACGACGGCATCAACGCCACTTCCGATACCGATGGGTACTCCGTTTCGATGAATTTCCACGCCAATTCGACGGTTTGGATCTCCGCCGATGGGGACGGAGTGGATAGCAACGGGGACATCACCATGGACGGCGGAGAGCTCTACGTCTTTGGGCCCACCAATGGCGGAGATGGCTCATTGGATTTCGATGGCTCGTTCTCCTATACCGGCGGCACGATCCTCGCCGTTGGGCAGCAGGGCATGGTCCAAACTCCGGATGCAAGCTCCGTCAACGTGCTTTCCTATAACCTATCTTCTTATTCCGCGGACACGCTTGTCTCAATCCTCGGGGGCGAGCTTGAGTGGAGCTTCATCCTCCCTAAATCCTATTCGCAGATGAACGTTATTTTGGCTAGCCCCCAAATCAGCGTGGGCGTGGCCTATTCTTTGCATTCAAACCTCACCAATGGCGCTAGGTATCGCAATGGCGTCTATGTGGGGGAAGCCGTCTCCTCTGTTTCTAGCGAATCGAGCATTTCGATCACGGTTAAGAAAGGCCTTAACACCTATGGCTCTTCTAGCGGTGGGCAAGGCGGCCCCGGCGGCGGTGGCCATGGCGGTCCCGGAGGGAGGTGATGGGTTTATCCCATCCCTCCTTTTCATTTCGAGAGCTTGACCAAAGCGATAATCTTTCCCTTTTTGGATTGCCCGTCTTCCCCAAAGAAAACGAATTTGCCCTTGCCTCTAAGGCTAACGTGCTCTCCCGCGCTTAAAGAAGCGTCGGAAGAAGGGCTAGTCGAGGTCAGGGTCACGTTCCCCGCCTGAATCTGCCGTTTTGCCTCTTCCCTAGAGATGCGGAAAGAGGCGGCTAAAAGGCAATCGAGCCTTAATGAAGACACGGGCAGCCTCTTTTCCTCGAATTGAGGGCGATAAGGGCAGGAAAGAGGGCTGACCTCTTCGACCTTCATGGGGTTTCTCCCAACCGAAGCCAGGCTGCTTCGAATATAGTTCGCGTTTTCCTTTAGAACGTATACGTAGGCCTCCTTTTCGCCGAAAAGGATGTCTCCAATCCTCTCTCTTTCTATTCCTAATGAGAGCAACGCCCCCAAATAATCCCTATGGCCCATGGAAGTCGCGAATTTCTCCGATTTTGGGTAGATTCTTAGGCACGAAAAAAGAATTTGAGATCGGCTTTCTTCTTCTAGGAAGCTTGCTTCGTCATAATAACTTGGCAAGAAAATAAGCGCCGTCCTTTCGGCTTCGGGATAGCCTCCGTAAAAGAGGCAGTTCCTATTAAAAAGCTTCGAGGGCAAGCCCCCGCTTATGGATAATTCCGCTAATAGCCTCGATCTTTCGGAAAAGCCTAGAAAAGCGGTGGAGGTGAGGTAATTCCCGCGCTCGCACTCTAGGGCGAGGTCCTTGATATGGCCAAGTAGATACGAAGCGTTTCCTTCTAGCATGATCAGTCTTCAAACAAAGGGGTTGGATGGGAAGCGAAGTAGGAGCTTGCATAAGAGCACTCGCTCTTGATTTTCAAATTATCGCGCTCCGCCAAAGCAAGAACGTCCTCCATCAGCCGCTTAGCGACCCCTTGACCCCTAAGCGAGGAATCGACGAAGGTGGATTGAATCAAAATGCGGCCATCGCCTTTGGCGAAACGCACATAGGCAAGAGTCTTGCCGCCATAGACGTATTCAATTTCGTCCTCAAGAATTATTTTTTCCATACCCATATTGTAAGCAATCATCGGAATAAAAGTCATCCGATGCCTTCCTCGGATTCCCTCTTCCCTTCCTTTTTGAAAAAGAACAAAATAGATTGAACAACTTTTCGCCGAAAGGATTGGGCGCATATGCCTATTCAAGGAAAGTTTAACGAAAGGAGACCTTTAATCTATGGACCATGCACGCATTGCCAATTTCCTAAGCTTCACCAAACGCTTGGACAAAGCTTTGTTTTACGTCAAAGGCGAGGAGGGGAGGAATCTCCATCTAAAAGGCATTCACGTCCTTTGCCTTTTCTATATCTGCGGGGGAGAACCCATGAGCGCGATGGATCTCTCTAGGGCCACCGGGGAAGACAAAGGCGCCATATCGAAAGCGCTGGAGAAACTTCGCTCCATTGGCTTCGTCGAACCTCGAAAAGGCTACATGGAACCCATCAAATTGACCAAAAAGGGGGAGGAAGCCTCCGCCAGGCTCATGAAGCGTATTGAGAAAATCGCCTCGCTTGCCCGCATCGGCATCCCCGATGAGGAGGATGACGCCTTCCTCATCACGATGAAGAAATACGTGGACAATTTCGACAAAGCCATCAGTGAAAACAAAGAAGCCAAAAAGTAATATTCCGAAATACCGAATTACTTATATAAATATATAATGATGCCTTTTGGGCCAGTTTCCGCGCTTTTGAACAAAAAAGTTTGTTAACCAAACCCGATTTAACGTCAATATTGGTAAACGAGTACTTGAAAAGCTGTTTGCAATTTGTAAAATCAACGCGCAAAGGAGTGATTCATCATGAACGCAAAAAAACTTGCAGTCGCCATGTCCGCCCTCGTCCTCGGACTAACTTCCTGCGGTGGCAATTCCAATAATGGACTTACCCGCAAAGAAGCTGAAACCAAATTGGACGAAATCGTCGCCGCTACCCCGGCCACCCAGACCAAGCTGACCTCCACCAATGGAACCACCAGCCCGACCGACGCGATCGCCACCACCTACACCTTTGATGCCGCTAGCAACTACAGCCACATCAAATTCGCCAACTCCACCAAGATCACCATCGGGACCGAAAGTACCTCCGTCAATGAACTCTTCGCTTATCAAGACGGCACTAAGTACGTTTTCGGCTTCGATGGCATCACCGACAACACCGCCGAGAAATTCTCCATCACCATCGACACCACGAGCGCTGACAAAGTCACCGCTGCCGGCGTTGCTGCTTTGATGACCGGTTTTGCCCAGAGCAAAATCAACGAATTCGTCAAATGCGGCCGCGAGCATTGGCACAACGGTGCCGGCGGACTCTCCGCTTATCTCAAGAGGCAGGATACCCTCGATCAGAACAAAAAGCCCATCACCGTCTCCGACACGACCATCGAAGCCGGCGCGACCGAAAAGGGTTCCTACATCGTCTTGGCCGATGAGAAGTATTCTTCCACCGGCGCGGGCAACCTCACCCTCGATTTCGACGCCCTCTATCCTAACCCCGAACAACCCGCTAAGCTCCACGAGCCCCTCTTGTTCGAGTTCAACAACAACCTCTTGACCCATTGGTACAACAAGAAAGCCAGCAATTACGCCGGCAACGAGTGGACCATGGATTACAGCAAGGCCGACGTTGAGAAGTGCACCTTCACCGCCAGCACCAAGACCGAGACCGAACTCCTCGTTGGCGCCACCGCCATCGTGACCCTCATCTCCGCCAAGGTTGCCGCTGATCAACCAACCACCGCCGATCAGCTCTACCCCGCCAAATGGGGCACCAAGTAATCTGCTGATTACACTTTTCCAATAAGAGGGGGTTCGCCCCCTCTTTTTAGCGATTATGCTAATTGGTAAACCGGTAAGCATTTATCGCTTCTCTTCGCGTGCGCGGAAACCTATAATCCAATTCAAAGGAGCACTGAGTCTTTAATTATGATTGCCAAATCCAATCGTTTGCAGACGCCGAAGGGCTATAACGTCGATTTGCCCTTCGAGGTCCTCCCTGTCCAGAAATACCTTTTCATCCCCAAGGCGAACATGCGCTGCCCCAAGGCGGACTTGTCCATTGAAGTGGGGGCGAAGGTCAATTACTGCCAGGAGATCGGCGTCCGCCATGGGCCTTTCTTCGATCAGCCCATTTTCTCCCCTTGTTCGGGGACTTACCTCGGGCTTGAGAAGCATCTTTACCGCAACGGCAAGATGCTTGAATACCTCAAGTTCGAAAACGACGGCCTCGATACCCTCGACCCCTCCGTTAAGGGGAAGAGCCAAGAGGAGCTTTCCTCTTTGAACCAAGAGCAGCTCGTCGAGGCGCTTAAGCATTACGCCGCGGTCGGCTTAGGAGGTTCCTCTTTCCCCGCCTACGTCAAAATGCAGACGAAGGAAAAAATTAACACCATCCTCATCGACGGCGTCGAATGCGAGCCCTATGTGACCGCCGATCACCAAGCCCTCGCTAACGAAGAGAGCCTTAAGAAAGTCATCGAGGGCATGATCCTTTTGGAAAGGGTCTTCTCTTGCCACGATGCGCGCATCTGCATCAAGGCCAAGCATAAGGAGCTGCTTCCCGTTTTTGAGAAGGTCATTGCCTCCTATCCCGATTCCGGGGTCACCATGCAACTTCTCGGCTCTTTCTATCCCCAGGGATGGGAAATCGCGATGATCAAGAAAGCCACCGGCATCGAAGTCAAATCCGGGACCTTGCCCGCCAAATACGGCATCTTGAACTTCAACGTCAATTCCATGATCCAAATGATGACCATCCTTGAGGAGGGCCACCCCATCATGGAAAGGAACGTCAACGTCAATGGCGATGAGATCGTTTCCCCCAAGACCTTGAAGGTCCGCGTCGGAACCCCCTTCAGCGCTTTGATTGAGGCTTGCGGCGGATATAAAAACCAAGAGGAGGAGAAGATTCTCCTCGTCGGCGGCGCCATGATGGGCAGCTCCATCTCTGGCGATGACTGCGTCGTCACGCGCACCGTCACCTCCATCGTGTGCAACAAGAAGGTCAATTACAAAGAAGAACCCTGCATCCGCTGCGGGTCTTGCGTCCTCTCTTGCCCGGCGCATCTGCATCCCGTCTTGGTCATGAAGGCCATGAAGAGCATGCCCGTTGACCGCCAAAAGATCAAAGACCTCAATGTCCTAAGCTGCATGGAATGCGGCCTCTGCAGCTATTCCTGCACTTCCAAAATCCCCTTGACCGATTACATGAGGCGGGCCAAGGTCGTGGCGAAATTACCCTAAGCAGAAAGGAGGAAAGAACATGAATTTCACTGTTGAAACCTCTCCCCATTTCCGTAGGAGAGCCTCAGCCTACACCATGCTAGGCGATGTGCTCATCGCCTTGCTCCCCGTGATTGTCTGGAGCTGCGGATATGGCTGGGCTGGCATCAAGAACCTGCTTATCCCCTTGGTCGTCATGGAAGTCGCCGAACTTCTCTTCGTCCTCATCAAGGGCAAAGGCTCGCTTAAAGCCTATACGCCCGTCAACGCCCTAGGAGCCGCCGTCAGCGCGCTTATCTATGGACTTATGATGGAACCCCGTTCCGCCTCGATGGCCGGGATGGAATATTTCTACCTCGTCGCCGGCAGCGCCTTCGGCATCATCGTCGCCAAGCTCGTCTTCGGCGGATTCGGGCAGAACATCTTCAACCCCGCCGCCGCGGGCTTCGTCTTCACCAAGATCTGCTTCGCCTCCTCTTGGAACGGGGCCTACGCGACCAATGGCTTCCTCAAGCTCATCGGACGCCCCATCGCTACCGGGGCCACCTATCTCTCCGGCAGCCCGTTTGCTAGCAATAACGGCATCTCTTGCCTCGATCTCTTCTTAGGCAACACCCAAGGGGCGATGGGGGAGGTCTGCAAAATCGCCATTTTGCTCGGCCTTGTCTATCTGCTTGTTAGGCGCGTTGCCGATTGGCGCGTCGTCGTCTCCTACGGAGCTACGTTTGCCGTTTTGACTTTCTTCGCGGGATTATTCGCCAAAACCGGGGTCATCTCCTTCTCCGCCCATCAGATCCTCTCGGGCGGCTTCCTCTTCGGCTTGACCTTTATGATCACCGACCCGGTGACCATGCCCATCGATGCTCCCGCCAGGGTTACCTACGGGATCCTCGCCGCGAGCTTAGCCGTCTTCATGAGGCTATTTGCCTCTAACCCCGAGGGCGTCGCCTTCGGCATCTTAATTGCCAACGCGGTCGCTCCCTTCCTCGACCATTACAAATGGGCCCATTCCCGCTATACGTGGAAGGACTTCCTCACCTACGGAATCCTCCTCACCATTGGAATCGGCTTGGTTTGCTGGGCTTCCTCCTATAGGGCCAGCGAAGCCATAAAGGCCGCTGAGACTAGCGCCATCGTTTTGAAAGGAGGCTTCTTGAAATGAAACCCTTAGCCAAGAAATGCCTTCTTTGCGGAGGAACGCTGCTTGCTTTGGGCATCGTCAGCGCTGGCCTCCTCTCTGGCGTCAATCTCCTTACCTCCTCCATCATCTCCGCTAACAACGAGAAAAAAGCCAATGCGGCCTATTTGGAGATCTTCAAGAACGCCAGCTTCTCCGCCAAGCAGGACTTCACCTCCGAAGAGGACGTCAAATCCCTCTCTGAAGCGGGATTGACTCTCTCGACCATCGATTACTACGTCACCGCCTACGAAGATAGCGCCAAGACAAAAGAACTCGGCAAAGTCTTCCACGGCCAAACCGCCGGGCGCGACGCGACCCTTGAGCTGCTCGTTGGCTTCTCAATGCAAAATGGCTCACCGGTTTTGGTGAAAATCGCCATGGTCCAATGCAACGACTCCTTCAAGAGCAAATTCGAGGAGAATTACCTCAATCCCGTCAATGCCGGCACTAGAAGCTACGAAGACACCGCAGGCGTGGGCGCTACCATCACGTCAAAAGCCGTCCAAAAAGTTGTTTCCGAGGCGGCCAAGCTCTTCTCGGCAATCTCCGGCGGCGTCGTTGAAGATCCCTCCTCTTGGATGAGCGGCTTGTTCGGAACGAAGGATTACAAGCTTTCCTCCTCTTCCGTTTCCGTCTCCGGGAACGAGACCTTCTCCAAATACTATTCCTATTACGACGACGCTCTCGGCCATAACGAAGCCGGGCGCTTCTACGTGGGGAAAGTCAACGACTTCTCCGCCGCCATCGCCGTCAGCGCTTCGGGATTTGAAGGGGGCTACATCCTCTCTTCTTCCTACACCGACGTCGATTACAAGGCTTCTCCTTGCTATAGCGCCTCCTCTTTGCCTAGCGGAGAAACCGGCTCGGCCCTTTCTTCCTTGGGCCAGCAGGCCGCCGCTTTGCTAAGCAGCAACCCCCTCAACACCCTTGAGTTCCAGGCCATCTCCATGTACGAAGGCGGGGCCACGGCGAAAAAGAGCAGCCTCAACCTCGCTATCAATAACGTCGCTAACCTCGGCATCGACACCTATTCTTGGCCCGCCGAGGAGAAGAAGCAGGAAATCTATTCTTCCTACGAAGTCTACGACGCTTCCGGCTCCACCCTCGGGGTCGTCTACGAAGCCGAATTCCACATCGTCAAGGATGAGCAGGGTAGCGATGAAACCGAAGCCCACGGCGGCCTTTACTTCCTCCTTGGCTTCTCTGACGAAGACTACGACAACCCGACCTTGACCAATGTCGTCGCTTTGGAGAATTCCTTCTCTAAAGCCAGCGTCCTCCAGAAATACTGCATCGACGTCTTCAACGAAGGCGAAGACCATTCCTGGAAAGCCTTCAAGACGGCCTGCGCCGCCGAGACCCCCGTCGAATCCGCCGACATCGGCGCCACCATCTCAAGCCATGCCCTCTATGAGGTCGCCAACCTCGAGAGGCAGCAATACTCTTTGCTTAAGAAAGGAGGGGAATGAACATGGAAAAGAAACAGCGTTCCTCCCATTTGCAAGCCTTCCTCGCCCCCCTTTGGGAGGCCAACCCCTTATTCGTTTTGATCCTTGGGACCTGCCCGGCCCTCGGGGTCACGACCTCGCTTGAGGCCGCCTTGGGGATGGGAGTGCTCTTCACCTTCGTTTTGGTGGGCTCCAACGTCTTGATTTCGGCTTTGAAGAAATTCATCCCCGAGGAAGTCGAGACCCCGGCCTACATCGTCATCATCGCTACCTTCGTTTGCCTGGTGGAGATGTTCTCCGAAGCCTTCTTGCCCGAGCTTTATTCGAGCTTAGGCGTCTTCATCTCCCTCCTTGTCGTCAATTGCATCGTCTTGGGCAGGGCCGAGGCCTTCGCCAACAAGAATTCGGTGCTCGATTCTCTTCTCGACGGCGTCGGGAATGGCTTGGGTTACACCCTCGCCATCGCCATCATCGGCATCGTCAGGGAAATCCTTGGCACGGGCATGATCAGCTTCGGCAAAGTGCTCACCTTCCTTCCCTCCGTCTCTTTGCCCATTCTCAACTTCACCTCCATCGGCGGCCCGGATTTCTCGATATCCATCTTCACCCAGCCCGCGGGCGCGTTCATCGTCTTGGGCGTGATCATGGCCATCATCCAAGCCGTCAACTTGGCTAAGCAAGCCAAGGAGAAGGAGAGAAAGAAGCAAGAGCTCCTCGCCCAAAAGCAAGCCGCCAATAAGGAGGCCAAATGAATATGAATTACATCGTCACCTTCCTTCTTGCCATCGTCTCGGCGATGCTCATCGATAACGTCGTCTTGTCCCGTTTCTATGGCATCTGCTCCTTCGTCGGCGTTTCCAGCAAGCTCAAGAACGCCTTCTCGATGGGCCTTGCCGTCGTCTTCGTCATCATCGTCTCCTCCCTCATCTGCTGGCCTTTGTACTTGCTTCTTGAGAAGGCGGGATTGACCTTCCTTAGGACGATCGTCTTCATCCTTGTCATCGCCTCCTTGGTCCAGCTCATCGGCTTCTTCATCAAGAAGTACAGCCCCTCCCTCTATAAGGCGCTTGGCATCTACTTGCCCCTTATCACCACCAACTGCGCGGTCCTCGGCGTGGTGGAGGAAAACGCCTCCAAGGGACTCGACTTCGGGATGTCGATGGCTAACGCTATCGGCACTAGCGTCGGCTTCCTCTTCGTGATCGTCTTGTTCTCCGCCATCCGCATCCGCATCGCCGATACGGATACCCCGAAGCCTTTCAAAGGCCTCCCAATCGCCTTGGTGACCGCGGCCCTTCTTGCCTTGGCCTTCACCGGGCTTAAGGGGATGGTGTGAGATGTTCTATCTGATTCTTGCAATCGCCGTCATCGTCTTGCTGCTCGCCCTATTCGTCATAAGCTTCGTTCTCTACGTGAAGACCCCGGCCCCGAAAGGGTGCAAGTCTCCTAGCGAAGAAGCCTGCGCGGGCTGCAGCAAGAAAGGCTGCGAGTTCTCCCTTTACCAAGCCAAGGGCTCATTGAAGGAAGAAAGCAAAGAAGATGCAAAGGAGAAAGAAAATGAATCTGACCCTAATTGAAGTCTCGCCCCTCACCGTCTTGTACGCGGTGCTCATCCTTGGGGGTTTGGGTTTGCTCTTTGGAGTCGCCCTCGCCTTAGCGGAGAAATTCCTCCACGTCGAGGAGGACAACCGCATCGAGGAAGTCGAGAAGATGCTCCCTAACGCCAATTGCGGCGCTTGCGGATACGCCGGATGCCACGATATGGCGGAGGCCCTCGTCAAAGGCGAGGCGAAGAAAGTCACGCTTTGCAAAGTCGGCAAAGTGGACAAAAACTTCAAGCCCATCATCGCCTACATGGAATCCCATCCTGACGCAGACGGGACCAAGCACGTTCCCACCTTATGAAGAATTCGCCCCTATGGGGCGTTTTCTTTTTGACGGGGCGAGTTTGTGGCATAATGTTGCCCATGTTGGAGAGAAAAGCCCGTTTCATAAGATTATTGGCCCCGTTGACCCTTCTTTTTTCTTGCTCGGGCAAGCAAACTCTCTCCAAAACCGTCTTCGCCATGGACACCCAGATTTCCATGCAGGCATCAAATAGCCAAGAAAGCGACCTTGATTACGTCCTCTCCGCCTTCGAGGAGATCGATTCGCTCGCTGACGCCAACTACCCCCATTACAATTCCGTCTCCGTCTATGACATCAATAAAGCTTCCTCTCCTTTGGCCGTATCCAAGGAACTCTATGACCTATTGAAGTTCTCCTTGGAAATGGAGGAGGAGACGGAGGGGTATTTCAACCCCCTGTGCTTTGGGCTGGCCTCGCTTTGGAAGAACGCCCTCCACCCTTCCAAAGAGGGGAAATTCCCCCCTATCCCGGATTCTTCTTCGATCGAAAGGGAGCTTAAGAAGATAGCCAACACATCCTTGGCCCTAAGTCAGGATAACGGAGTCTATTATGCCTATTTGGAGGCTAAAGACGCCTCCATCGGAAAAGCCGGGATCGATTTGGGCGGCATCGCCAAAGGCTACGCCGCAAATATCGCCAAATCTCGCGCCGAGGAAAGGTCCCTCACCCATTATTTCGTCAACGCCGGAAGCTCCAGCATGGTCTTCGGGGAGAAAGATGGTGGAGACGGGTATTATTCGGTTTCTTGGAGGGAGGATCTCCCCGGGAAGACGCTGCGCATCAAAAACGCTTGCCTTTCGACGAGCTCCATAACCACCCAAGGGATTGAGATCTCTGGGAAAATATATTCCCATATCGTCAATCCCTTCACCGGGGAAGCTAGCCCCTCGTTCACTGGAGTCACCTTAGAAGGGGAAGACGCCGGGAAGCTCGATGCCTACACGACCGCCTTGATGTGGGTTGAGCCCTCAAGGCGAGGGGAACTCGAAAAGAAGTGGAACGTCAAAGGCGTCTATTACAAAGACGGCGTCGTCATCGAGGATAGGCTTTTGAGCAGGGAGAGCCAATGACCCCATTCTGGAAGAAGCATCTTGGCGATGCCATAGTCATCTCCGTTTTCTCCATCGTTTCGGTTTGCTTAGCCATTTACGCGGCCATCCCCAAAGGGAATTCCTCAAGCCAAGCCGAGATCACCCTTGATGGGGAGCGGCTCCATGAGCATGGGCTTTTGGATTTGTCCGCCTATGGGGAGGAAGAGACCTCCTTCACCATTCAAGGGCTCAAGTCGGAGATGAGCATCGGGGTCAAAAAAGGGGCCATCTGCGTCCTTTCCTCTTCTTGCCCCTCCCAATATTGCGTTCACCAAGGTTGGATTTCGACTTCCGGCCGCCCTTTGGTGTGCGCTTATAACCACATCGTCATAACCATTTTGGGAAGCGCGGAGGCGGACGTCGTCTTATGAAGAGGTGGAATGTTTACAAAATGACCTTGATGGCGATTCTCCTCGCCCTTTCCGTCGCTTTAGGCGTGGCAGAAAGCTTTTTGCCTCCATTGGGCCCGATAGGAGGGGTGAGGTTGGGGCTTGCCAATCTCCTCATTCTCCTTTGCCTATACGAGCTCGGGTTCTTCGAGGCGCTGTTCCTTGATTTGGCGAAGGTGCTTTTGGTCAATTTGCTTCGCGGCAGCTTCCTTCAGATGGGCTTCTGGATGTCTTTGTCCGGGGCCATCGCCTCTTTCGCCATCATGGCCGCTTTCTACCGGTTCAAAATCTTCACCGAAGTGGGGGTGTCCACCCTCGGGGCGATATTCCATAGCTTCGCCCAAGTCGCCGTCGGGGCCATCATCCTCTCCACCCCAAGCGTCTTCTATTATTATTGCTTCCTCATGCCCATTTCCCTTCTCACGGGAATCGGAATCGGGGTGCTGGTCAACCGGATACGCGCGACGAAGGTCATCGAAAAGCTAAAGCAAACGCATGGGTTTTGATTTTGGGCTTATTATTCGGAATAGCTTTCTTCGAGTATCCTGAAGAATTCGGGATCGGCCTCTTTTTTCCTGACGTCCCACCCAAAGGGTTTGAACTCCCCCGAGAAAACCTCTTCCATCGTTTCCCCAAAGCTTCCCTCATAAGCTTTTTCGATGTCGGCTTTGCTAGGGTCGAAGGCGATCAAAGGCATCAAGCGGAAACCTTTGTAGCTTGATAAGGCGAATTGCCCCTTAAGCCAAGGGAAGGAAGAGAAAAGCTGTTTGCTGGTGACGCTAGGCGTTAAAACCACGACAACCAAAGTCGTTGGGTCAATCTCTTCTTGAACCAAGCTGACCTCAATGCCGGATTCTGACAATGCGAGGGCTATTTTTTCGCTTATAGATCGATCTGAGGGCAAATAGGCGAGCTGAAGTTTCTTTTCCATGAGGGGATTGTACCAAGAAAGCGATTAACGTGGGATGAAGCGACTATGAAATAGAGCGAATTCGTTCACGCCCAATAAAAGTTAAAAATTATTAACTAACCTATTGACGGTTTTGTTAATTATTATAAACTTGTCTCGGTTAATCACCAGGACCACTAGACTATGCCATTGCTATTCGCACCAAAAGATCAAGACCTCCGCATCGTCGCCATCAAAGGCGAAGCCAAGGTGAACAAGCACCTTGCCTCCTTAGGGGTTGTGGAAGGGGGCATCATCCGTCTGCTCGATGACGCCAATGGAGCGGCCATTTGCCAAGTCAAAGGCAGCCGCCTCGGACTCGATCACAAAGTGTCGATGTCGATCATGGTCAGCGTGGCCTAGAAGGAAAGGAAATCGTTATGACGCTTAACGAACTGCCCATCGGCTCTTCTTGCATCGTCAAGAAGATTACCGGGGAAGGAAAAATCCGCAGGCGCATCTTCGACATGGGAATCACCCCAGGCGCGGAGATATACCTGAGGAAGAAAGCCCCGCTTGGGGACCCGCTCGAAGTCACTTTGCGCGGGTATGAGCTCACTTTGAGGAAATCGGAGGCGAGCTTTGTCGAAATTGAAGCGGAGGAGGTGCCCGAAAATGATTAAAGTCGCGTTAGCCGGCAACCCCAACTGCGGCAAAACCACGTTGTTCAACTCTTTGACTGGATCGACGGCCTATGTCGGCAACTGGCCGGGCGTCACCGTCGAAAAGCGCAGCGGAACCTTCTATTTCAAAGGGAAGAAGGGAAAGGGCGAAGGCATCGAAATCGTTGACCTTCCGGGCATTTACTCCCTTAGCCCCTACACTCCTGAAGAAGTCATTTCCAGAAATTACATCCTCAATGAGAAGCCCGACGTCGTCATCAACGTCCTCGACGGCACCAACCTCGAGAGAAACCTCTACATGACGACCCAGATCCTAGAGATGGACGTCCCCGTCGTGGTGGCCGTCAACATGATGGACGCCGTTAACGAAAACGGGCAGACCATCGATTTGGCGGGCTTAGGCAAAGCACTCAACGTGCCCGTTCTAGGCATCTCCGCCCTTCGTGAGAAAGGGCTTGAGGATTTGATGGAAGCGGCCAAAAAAGCCGCCGGAAAAGAAAGGATGGGCGTCTCCTGCCTAAAGCAAGACGAATTGCTCTCCTCCGTCAAAGCCATCTACGAGCAAGCCGAAGTCGCTTCGCCTTTGTTCCACGCCACCAAGGCTTTGGAAAAAGACGAAATCGAAGAGAAAGAGCATCCCGAAGAATACAAAAAAGTCCAGGCCCTATGCCAAGCTAGCGGGAAGGACTACGAAGCCGAGATCGCCGATCTCCGCTACCAATACCTCACCCCGCTTTGCGAGAAGCTCATCCAGGGCGCGGTGAAGCAGGAAAAAGAGAAGCTCTCCGTTTCCGATAAGATCGACAAAGTCCTCACCAATCGTTGGGCGGCCTTCCCGATCCTAATCGTGCTCATGTTCTTCATCTTCCACTTCACCTTCGGAAGCGACCTCTTCTACATCCGCGCCATCATGAACGCCTGCGGCGCTCCTGAGTGGAATGGGTATCCTGGCTACATCTCCTTCAGCCTTGGCGAAATCGCGGATGGAGAGCCCGTCGTATACAACCCCTTCGCCGGGCTATTCTGGTCAGGCGATGGCATCAATTCGATTGGCGAATTCTTCCATTGCCTGGCCGGGGACAACGAAACCGGCATCCTCGGCCTCATCGGCTTGGGGATTAAAAAGCTCCTTTATCTCTGCAATTCGCCTGAATGGGTCGTTGGCTTCATCTACGACGGCGTCTATAACGGCGTCGCTGCCGTCCTAGGCTTCGTTCCCCAGATTCTCATCCTCTTCGCCTTCTTCGCCGTTCTCGAGGATTCGGGCTACATGGCTCGCATCGCCTTCGTTCTCGACCGCATCTTCCGCCGCTTCGGCGTCTCCGGAAGGGCCTTCCTCCCGATGATCATGGGCTTTGGTTGCGGCGTCCCTGCGATGATCAACACCCGTACGCTCGCTTCCGACAAAGAAAGGATCAAGACCATCCGTGTCATCCCCTTCTTCACCTGTGGGGCGAAAGCCGAATTCCTCGCCCTCATCGCTGCCGCCGTTGCCGCGGCCGTCCATCTTGACGCTGGGCTATTCACCTTCATCGTTTACGTCCTCGGCGTCATCGTGGCCATCGCCGCGGTCATCCTCATGAACCACACGACCCAACGCGAGAAGGTTCCTCCCTTCATCATGGAGCTCCCTTCCTACCACATGCCCCAATTGAAGGCCTTGCTCATCCACGTTTGGGACAAAGGCAAGCACTTCATCCAAAAAGCCTTCACCATCATCCTCGTCTCCACAATCCTTGTTTGGTTCTTCGCCAACTTCACCTGGGATTGGACCTTCATCCCGACCGCCGACGAGGCGCTTGGGCTGACGGAGCAGAATTCGATCCTCGCTAACCTTGGCATGTTCTTGGCGCCCCTATTCGTTCCGATGGGCTTCGGCACGCAGATTCAAAACAGCTGGATCTTCTCCGTGGCTTCAATCCAGGGCATCATCGCCAAAGAAAACGTCACGTCTTCCGTCGAAACCATGGTTGCGGTTCTTGGCGGCGAAAACTTCGCCGACGCCGTCTCCATGAGCTTCGTCGGGCGCTCCACTCAGCAGACCGTCGCCGCCTTGTCCGCCTTCGCCGTCTTCAACATGACGACCATCCCTTGCTTTGCCTCCGTCGCCACCGCGAAAGGGGAGCTTGGGAGAGGAAAGGCTTACGTCGGAACCGTCTTGTTCTGGCTGGGCTGTTCCTACGTCATGGGCTGCCTGACTTACATCACCATCGCCTATGTCTGGACGTTGGCGATCACCATCCCCGCCATCATCGCCATCTTCGTTCTCGCCTTCCTCTACGCCGGGCATAAGAACAAGCAGGAGGAGGCCGCTAAGGCCTAAACTCCGATGAGCTGGATTGAGATAGTGGTCATCGTCTTGACCTCCGCCTATTTGCTCTCCATGCTCGCCCTCTATATCTATAGGAAACGCCATCACCTCCCCATCGACCCTTGTGCTGACGCCCCAGGCCCTCGCCTGGTGGCCCAGTTCTACAAGGCCAAAAGGAAGGAGAAGCGCCTTCAAAGGAAAAGGAGGGTCAGCAATGGAAACTAGTTCCTTCGTCAAAACCCTCCTCGCCATCGATGCCGTGAAAGAAGGAAATGACACCTTCCGCTACAAAGCCCTCGCCTTGGAGATGAAAGTCGCCAAATCCAGGGTCTCCGTCCTCATCGACGAACTTGAGGAGGAAGGCTATCTCTCCCGCAGCGGCCCCCGCGAAGTCAGCCTTCTCCCCAAAGGGAAGAAAGCGATCGAAGAGATCAAAAAAGACCTCGCTAGCATCATCGCCGCCTATTCCTCCTCCTTAAGCCTCCCCCAAGAGAGGCTTGAAGAGCTCTCCTTGATAACCCTTTATCAAGGCTCGAGCTCCTTGCTCCACGCTTTGACCGGTTTAGCCACCGCTCAATAGAATCTCCAAAAACCAGGGAACCCCCTTCTTAGCCGGAAGGGGTTTTCTTGTCCTAAGCTCCAGTTGGGGCTACCCTAAGTGACGGAGGAAAAAACAATGGAAAGCATGCAGGAATACCATTTATGCGTCGGGGAGATATTGATGTATTGCCAAATGATTGAGCACGACATCAAGCGGATTTACGCCTTTATGGCGGATGGGGGATACGAAGAGAACCTGCTGATGCTGCAAAGAGAAAAATGCACGCTTGGGCAGACCGTCACCAAAATGAGGGAATTCGACCAAGCCTGGGAGAAACCCCTTTTTAAGCCCGAGGATTACGATTTGCTCTTCCAAATCGTGAACAAGAGGAACCATTACGCCCACCAAGGGTATCTGGATTTCGTATACGTGATCGGGGAAGAGCAAATCGACCGAGCCTATAACTTGGCTTTAGAAAGAGCGAAACAAGACAAAGAGAAACTCTCCCTTCTCTATGAAGCGGTGGAGGACGTAAAACTCTCCTACGTCGATTTATGATGCCCCTAGGGGCGTTTTGCATTAAACTTACCTCACGCGTCCCGGTAGCTCAATTGGATAGAGTAGTGGCCTTCGAAGCCAACGGTTGCGGGTTCGAGTCCCTCCCGGGGCGCCAACAACACTTAAGAATGTGCCTGGTGATAAGCCATCAGGCCTTTTTTTGTTGTGTAATGTCTTTCTACTAAAAGCGTTACCGTTGAGAGCGTCGAGAACGATGCAGGGCCAATTCGCTAAAGCAAATCGCAGAGGTGTCCTTCGTGTTTTCTTGATTTTCTTTTCTAGTCCACGGCCCAAGGGAAACCTTTTATTTTCGATACCGACGGAGCCACTATAACTTCTTACATTTTGGATAGTCTCTCGATATGTCAATCCCCCTTTAAATATGGGGGTTCTTTTTGATATTTTGAATTGGCTTTACGGCAAATGACGCCGAAAACCAACATTCATTTTTCCAAAATGACGCCAAATATCAACAATCAAATTGCCAAAATGACGCCAAATATCTATTTCAAAGCCTATTCCTCGAATTTTCTTACCTTATATAAGGTTATTAGGCGCAGGCGATATCTTGGGCTTTGTGTCGAAGGACAGACAAAGAATAGCCCTTCCTATGGATTAACGTCAAACGAAAATTCTTGACGAAGTCGTTCGGGGGGGGGTAACGTGTTAGCAAATAAGAGATTTTCATAAATTTCTTCAAAGCAAAGGAGACAGACAAATTCATGAAAAAATCGAAAAAAATCGGCAAAAGCCTGATTCTGCCGGCGCTTACCGCGCTTGCGTTCGGGGCCGTTGCCGCTGGCACGACTTACGCTCTTTTCACTAGCGAAGCCAAGTCCGAAGTCAGCGTCGTGTCCGGTAAGGTCTTGGTTGAAAAGACCGTGTCCTTAACGGGTGGTGAAACCTTGGTTGATGGCGAAGTGACCGAGATCACGGCCTCTGCCGGAACCCTCAATTTCGAATGCGGAGGAACTGCAACGATTGGCGAAAACGGAGACGTCGAGCTCAAAAACATCGTCGCCGGCGACAAAGTCACCGTGAAGGTCCACGCCGCCAACAAGTCTAACGTCGACATCAAATACCGCGCCATTGTCACTACTGCCGGCGATTTCGCTGACATCGTCAGCTTCGAAGGCAAAGCCGACGGCGAGGTTATGAAGAATAGCCAAACTGGTTTGTTCACCAAATACGCCACCGCCAAATCCGGAACCGAGGATTTAGGCGATTATGAGCTCACCTTCGGCATCGATAAGGACACCAAGGTTACTGATGGCTCGACTAGAAGCGGCACGGTGACCATCAAAATCGAAGCCATCCAAGGCAACGCCCAAACCAAAGACGAATCGGAATACTTCAAAGTCACAACCACGAAAGGCTTAGTCGAGACCGTTAACGAAGCTGATTCTGGATCAACAATCGAAGTTGCCTCCGAAGTCGACCTCGAAGAAACGCTGAGCGTCAGCAAAGATCTCAACTTGATTCTCGACAGCAACATCACCGCCCCCGCAGGACAAAATGCGATTGTCGTTGAAAAAGGCAGCACTTTGACTCTTGACGGCACGACCGTTGCTTCGACTCCTAGCGGAAGAATCAAACGCGCCGTCGACAAGAAATCTCCCGTTATCAGCACTTCGGGAAAACAGACTACCACGATTGTAGTCGATGGTGGCAAAGCCGTTGTTAGCGGCGTTAAAGTTGTCAGCGAAAATCATGGCGCCATCGCCGTTAAAAACGGTGGCGAGCTCGTTATTGACGGTGGCGAATTCACCGGCGTTGAATTCGGCGCTATGGCCTTTGATGCTAGCAAACTGACCATCAACGGCGGCACCTTCACCGCGACGGACAATTTCATTGTCGGCACCAACGGCACTTCGGGCCGCGGCAAAAACGTCATCACCATCAACGGCGGCACCTTTAACGGCTACATCAAATCTTCCGGCTATATTGGCTGCGGCGTCTACGTCGCTAATGACGATACCGTTACCATCAATGATGGCACGTTCAATATCGAAAACGGCTGTGGCGTTTTGGCCAGGTCCGGCAATACCACCGTCGCCGATAAAGTCGCCTTCAACTTCACCAACGATGTCGATGGAATCAAAGAAGGCTGGGTTGGCGATAAGAGCGCGAACGTTCCCGTCAACGCTAGGATTGTCAAAGACTTGTCTAAGGCAACCTATCCTGGCGGCGTTCCGACCGTCATTGGTTCCAATGTCCTTGATATGATGAAAACAGACGGCAAAACGTATTTTGTCAAAACGGAAGACGACATACAAGCCGCCCTCGCCGATAGCGACAACGCCACAAAGTATATCTATGTTGAGAACGATATTGAGTTAGCCGATAAACTTGAAATCGCCAATAAAGATACTGTCATCTATGGCGATGGCGTCACATTGAAACTTACCACTTCCGCATACAAAGGTCGTGTTGTTGCCTTATACGGTGATGACCACCAAAATATAAACGGTGGTTCCTTCGGCCTTGTTGGTGTCAATGCGATTAGGAGCGATACCACAATAGAAGGACAGGCTGTTTTCACATACGCCCTTTCCGATTTTAAAATCACAATTGATAATGCGAGTTTAGCCGCCAAATATCCTTTCGCTGTTGGCGATGGATCTAAATCCGTCGAGGTTGTCGCTAGAGGCATGACTTCCACCGGATATTCTGCATTCCAGGTTTCCGGCGATAGTGATTTCACCGCCACGTTCGAAGATTGTACTTTAAACGGATACAATACCTGGGCGAAAGATACTTCTAACGATTATGGCACTATTGTTGTCGGAGCAGGAGTTGAAGGCGTAAATTTCGCCTTTAAGGATTGCAAAATTACATCCGACAATGAACCGAATTTTAACGCCGAATATTTCCTCCTTGCCAAATCCGGTTCTGCCGGTGCTGCAACATTCGAACGTTGTGACTTTGAATTCTGCGGTGAGAAAGCTGAGCTTACTGACTACCTCAGGAACTACAGCGAATCCTTCACTACCACGGTTCTCTAATCCTTTGCTTTAAGGATAACCCAAGCCGATTGACAAAGGAGGCGGATGCGACTTCCCTAGAAGTCTAAGTCCGCCTTCTTTTTTTGCGTTCGCTGTCTTTTATTCAACGCAGTTGCAAACGCTTAAGAATCCGTTTTAAATAGTCATACAAATCTCATACGCAAAATAAGTCGGCGACGCGGACTATCGTTATGCTTTGCCGGAACATTAAAACGAATCCATTTCACAATTAGGCGATTTTGACTTTGCCGGTTCAAATGGGCGTAACGTTGCGAAATCGAGTTTAAAGGCTTTTTCTATCTTTGCCCAAAGTAGTTATTTTGCCGCAAGGCTTCGTAAAGGATAATCGCTACTGAATTAGAAAGGTTAAGCGAGCGCAAAGAGCCATACATCGGAATCCTGATCGCGTTCTCGTAATCCCCATAGATTAAGTCTTCAGGCAAGCCTCGCGATTCCCTACCGAACAAAATAAAGCATTCATCAGGGTAATTGACTTCGGTGTAGCTCTTCTTGGCTTTAGTGGTGGAGTAATAGAACTTCCCACCTTCATTCTTCTCGAAGAACTCCTCTAAATTCTCGTAATAAACGATTTCGACTTTATCCCAATAATCTAAGCCCGCCCTGCGGATTGATTTCTCGCTGACGTCAAAGCCTAGGGGCTTAACGAGATGGAGCCTGCTATTTGTGCAGGCGCAGGTGCGTGCGATATTTCCGGTGTTTTGGGGGATTTCCGGCTCAACGAGAACGATGTTCAACATAACGAGAGAATGTTACACAATGGCCCTTTCGTTTGAAACAGCGAATGCCTAAACGCAAGGGTTTCATCCCCAATATTTTGATAGTTTAAAAGATAAGCTTAGCTTGTTAAAATACGACACATGTCAGAATTAACGAAAAAAGCTTTAGCGGAGTCCTTGAAGGAGACTCTGAAAACGAAGCCCTTCTCCAAAGTCACGATCGCCGATATTTGCTTCGGGTGCGGAATCCGCAGGCAAACGTTTTACTACCATTTCAAAGACTTGCCCGCTTTGGTGGAATGGATATGCACGACTGAGGCTGAAAAGGTCTTAGAAAGCGATCCTACCTATTCTTCTTGGCAAGAGGGGTTTTACAAAATCTTCCAGCTCGCCCAAAGGGAAAAAGATTTCATTATGAACATCTATCACAGCGTTTCCGGGGATGTTTTGCAACGTTATCTCTGCTCTTTGACCTTTCCGTTGCTTCGAAACGTTGTTGAGCAAGTCGCCGTTTCCTTGCGCTTGGATGACGTTTCCGAAGAGGACAAAGCCTTCGTAGAGAGGTTTTACACGATTGCCTTCGTAGATGTCATGCTAGGCTGGGTGTCCACCGATATGAAAGAAGACCCCAAGGGTATCATTGATCATCTCGCCCCCTTGGTGAAAGGGACTATCCCCAATGCTTTAATCGCTTATTCGGGCGGAAAATAAGTTTTTTATCAAATAATGACAAACGTCAAAAAATAGGACAAGTATCCTAAATTATCTTTTTAAACGCACTTTTCTTTTTCCTAATCTAAGGGCGTCGAAACCAAAGAAAGGAAAAAGACAAATGTATTATTCTGCTGGAAATTACGAAGCGTTCGCTCATCCTAAGAAGAACCCTGAGAACGCGAATAGGAAAGCCTATATCGTCGGGTCTGGCTTAGCGGGCTTGACCGCGGCTTTCTACCTCATCCGCGATGGCGGAGTCAAAGGGGGGAACGTCGTCATCTACGATTCCGATTCCCTAAGCGGTGGGGCTTGCGACGGCTACCACGACCCCAAGTACGGCTACTTCATGCGTGGGGGAAGAGAAATGGACAACCATTTCGAAGTCATGTGGGATGTTTATCGCGACGTGCCCAGCGCCTCTAACCCTGAAGTCTCCGTTCTCGACGAATATTATTGGCTCAACAAGGAAGACCCCAATTATTCTCTTTGCAGGGCCACTTCTTCCTGCGGGAAGAAACTCCCCACTGGGCACGACTTCACCCTTGATAAGCAAGCTCAGAATCAATTGCTGAAGCTCTACATGACCCCGGAGAAGGATCTTGAGTACAAAAAGATAAGCGATTGCTTCGATTCCCATTTCTACAAATCGAACTTCTGGCTTTATTGGCAGACGATGTTCGCGTTCCAAGAATGGAGCAGCGCCCTTGAAATGAAGCGTTACCTCCAACGTTATGTTCACCACATCGACGGCCTCCCCGATTTCACCGCCCTTCGTTTCACTCGTTATAACCAATACGAATCGATGATTCTCCCTCTCCTCCATTACGTGGAGAAAGCCGGGGCGAAATTCGTGCCCCACGCGACGGTCACTAACGTCGAAATCGAAACTGAAGGCGAAAGCAAAATCGTCAAAAGCATCGACGTCACCATCGACGGAAAACAAACCCACGTCGCCTTGGGAGAAAAAGATCTCGTCTTCGTCACCAATGGATCCTGCGTCGATTCGAGCTGCTATGGCCATCAAAACGAAGCCCCGGACCTCTCTTCCTTGCTTGATGGCAGGGGTCCTTCCTGGGACTTGTGGAAGGCCATGGCCAAGCAAGTCAATGACGGCAGCTTAGGCAATCCCGACGTGTTCTGCGGGAACATCGAAGAAACCAACTGGATGAGCGCGACCATCGACGTTGATGAGACCTTGCTCCCTTACATCATGAAAATCACCCAGCGCGACCCCCGTTCGGGCAAAGTCTGCACCGGGGGCATCGTGACGGTTAAGGATTCCTGGGATTTCTGGAGGTGCTCTTGGACCATCAATAGGCAAGGGCAATTCGAGGATCAGCCCAAGGACAGAACTCTCATTTGGTTCTATTCCCTTTACACCGATCGCCCCGGCAATTACGTCAAGAAGCCCATGAAGGAGTGCACTGGCGTAGAAATCGCCAAAGAATGGATGTTCCATATCGGCGTGCCCACCGAGAAAATCGATGAATACGCGAATAAGCACGCCAATACAACCTCCGCTTACCTCCCTTACATCGACGCCTTTTTCCAGCCTCGTTCTGGGACCGATAGGCCTTTAGTGGTTCCTACTGGCAGCAAGAACTTCGCCTTCATCGGGCAATTCGCCGAAGTCCCCGTGGATACTATCTTCACCACGGAGTATTCGATGCGCACCGGCATGGAATCGGTCTACACCCTCCTTAACGTCGATAGGGGCGTCCCTGAGGTTTGGGGCTCTAGATACGACGTCCGCGAGCTTCTCCGCGCCGCCTATTACGCTATCGACAGGAAACAAGTCAAAGACCTCCCACTTTCTGCCAAAGAACGCTTCTTGATGAAGAAAGTCCTTAAGAAAGTCAAAGGCACCGACGTTGAGCTGCTGCTAAAAGAGTCAAAGCTTTTCTAAAGCAATCTAAGCCCCTTGGCCTCAAGGGGCTTTTCGTTACCTTGACGCCTTCTTTGGAAGAACTCCAAAACTTACTATGAACGTTTATACTTTTGGGCTTTTCCCTTGGCTTATGGAATAATGGAGGCAAGGTTAAACGCCTATAAAGAAACCATGGACAAACTTAACTTCGTCCGCATCGTCTCTAGCGGAAACGTCGAAAACATCGAAGCGCTTGAAAGCAATAGAACGATTTCCAAGCACCCCTTCAGTTCCGAATGCGCAAAGCTTTATAAAGGAAGCTACGTCATCTTCGATTTCGGCGAAGAGCTCATTGGACGCGTCCATTTGGTTACCGGCGCCTTTAAAGAAGCCAAGGTTAGAATCAGGACGGGGGAATCGGTCGCGGAAGTCTGCGCTGAACTTCATGAGCATAATGCCTGCAACGAGCATTCTCTCCGCGATTGTGTTTACCCTCTTCTTCAGCTAAGCGATTTCTCTACCACCGAAACCGGCTTCCGCTTCCTTAGGATCGATCTCGTTGATGGGGAGGAAGCTAAGTTCATTAAAGTTTACGCGGAGAAATCCGGAAACGGCTTAACGAAAAAGGGCTATTTCCGAAGTTCGGATACACTGCTTAACGAAATTTACCAAACCGCCGAGAGGACGATCTCCCTCTGCGTCAGGGAGGATGAAATTTGGGATGGCATTAAACGCGACCGCCTTGTTTGGATAGGGGATAGCTATCCCGAATTGCTTTCGTCGTTCTATGTTTACGGGGATATTCCGCAATTCAAAACGGTTTTGTCTTCCATCCATGATTTTTCGGACCGCTGGGCGGATGGGATTCCAGCCTATTCTGCTTGGTGGCTGCTTTGCCTTGGCAAATACTTCGAGCTCACGGGCAATAGGGAATTCGTGGAGCCCCTTCTCCCCCAGGCCACGAAAATTGTTTCCTATTTCTCGCCCATCGTTTTAGAAGGAGGGGAGATTGACTTTTCAAAATGCCCGATTTACACCTTCCCGCCGAACGAATACTTCTTGGATTGGCCGACTAACGGTACCAAAGACAGCGAATACGGCTGGAGGCATTTCCTTTCTTGCGCCATGTCCTCGACGTCAAAACTCTTTTCCGCTTTCGGCTTGCCTACCTCTAGCTGCGACGAAATCGTCGCAAAACTAAGGGATTATCCTTACAAAACCTCTTCGTTTAAGCAAGTGAACGCCCTTTCTTTCCTTTCGGGGCACTCTAATGTTGAAGAAACCAAACTCCTATTGAAAGAAGGTGGGGCGAAGGGATGGACGACGTTCCTAAGCTTCGTTATCGCCGAGGCCTTATCGAAGGTCGGCGAGGGCGAATTCGCCCTTAATTGCATCAAGGAATACTATGGGGCGATGATTCGCTTGGGGGCAACGAGCTTCTGGGAGGATTTCGACCTCGAATGGCTGAAGGACAATCCTTCGGGATTGACAGAACTCCCTGACCCTAGCAAAAAGAACATCCACGCCGATTACGGCAAATTCTGCTATTGCGGCCTTCGCCACAGCTTATGTCATGGCTGGTCTACGGGATTCGTGGATTTCTTTTACCGCGACCTTTTGGGCGTCGTCCCCGTTGAAGAAGGCTATAAGACAATTAAACTCAATCCCCATCTTTATGGCTTGTCTTCGCTAGAGGGGGCCATTCCCACTCGATACGGCCTTATTAAAGTTAAGCATGTTCTAGAAAATGGGAAGGTCGTCACTTCCATCGGACTCCCCGAAGGCGTGAAGCTTGCCTAAAGACGGCTACTTCTCCATGAAATTCTCTTTTTCCGCCGCCCATTCGTAAGGGCGCATGTATTCGCCGTGGAACAAGGAGGTTTCTCCGTTAAGGTAATCCCAATAGTCGCAAGTGGCTTTTTCGCAGTTTAGCGAAGCCCTTCCTCTTGAGAAATTCACCAATTCAGGCACCCCGTACTCCTTCAATTTGAGCCGCAACCTGCTTGTGGCGTCCCTATATAGTCTCGCCGCCAATTCGTAATCCTTATCCACCCAAAGCTTGGTCGAGGCTTCCTCGATGGAGACTTCGCCTCCGTGATGATCCACGAGCAAAGCGAGCAATTCCTTTGCCTTCGCCCTTTCGAAATCGACCAAAACCCCGTTGACGTACATATCAAACCTAGGGAAGGACTCAAAACGAACGCTTGGTTTGGCTTCGTTCATCATTTTCGCGATGATTTGCTGCATGGTGCTTTCGTCATAGGGCTTGTAGCAGAAGGCGAAGAAGTTCTTCCCGATTTCTCTTTTGATGGCCTCTTCATCCTGGGCATAGCCCGTGATAAAGACGATTTTGATATCCGGAGATATCTCAATGAGCGACTTAGCAAAGCTGATTCCGTCTATCTTCGGCATCACGATGTCTAAGAAAGCGGCGTCTACCTTGTGACTTTTAGCGTAATCTAGCGCCTCTTCGCTTTTGTTTGAGAAGACGTTCAAGCTGAGGTTAGGCACGTCTATGGCGTGCGAGGCGAAAACGAGAAGGGATTCTTTTTCGTCATCTAACACGATCGCGTTCATTTGCTTTCCTCCTTCGGGATTTTGATTTCTACGCATGTTCCTTCGCCGACTTTAGAGGAAACCTCGATTGTTCCGCGACAAAGGATTTGAAGCCTCTCCTTGACGTTTTTGATTCCGATTCGTTCGGGGTTGATTGTTTTAGGGTCGAATCCTACGCCGTTATCCTCGATGAGAATTCGGTATCCCTTCGCCTCCTCAAAACTTGAAATACATACATACCCCTCGCTTATTTCATCGATTTTGCCATGCTTCAGCGCATTCTCCACGAAGGGCTCTAAGCTTAATGGAGGGAGTTTGAACTCTGTGGTTTCTAAATTAAGGAGCAATTCGATTTTCCTTTCCCTCCGGAGATTTTCAAGCTCAACGTAATTCATGATCGCCTGTATTTCCTCTTCGAAAGGGACGAGTTCCGAGGTTGAGGATTCGATGTTGTCGCGGAGATGCTTGGAGAACATCGTAAGCATCTTCTCCCCTTTTTCCGAATCTTCTTGGTAAGCGCCTTGAATCGAACTGAGGCAATTGAAGATGTAGTGGGGCTTGATTTGCTGAGTTAGCGATTCGGCCTTCATTTCCAAAGCCTTCTGCTCTTTCTCCAAAGCCTTGATGTAGCGTTTCGTCTTAAGGACGGACGAAATCCAATAAAGCGCGATGATGATAAGGATTGAAGGCAGCATAACGTAGGAAATGCTTTGCTCTGTCCCGGCGATCATGATGTTCTCCAAATCAAAGAAAGTCACCGAGAAATAAGTGAGGAAGGAGAAGATAAGCAAAATGAAGGCGATGTTCATTTTGCTTCCTTCAAACGCTCCCTGCGTTAAAGGAATCAACAAAAGAGCAAGACTAAGCAAACTTACCATCAAGGGGATCACTTGAAGGAAGGTGCCCATGAAAACGAAATAGAGAATTACCGAAACCATGGAGATGACGCCGAAAAGCAGGGGGTAAATCCCTTGACGCTTGATTTTGCCGTTTTTGGACAAATGGCGGTAAAGGGCGAAGGGCAATAAAGTGGACAAAAAGAGGTCGATGAAGATGATGGGGTTATAGGTATTTGTCCTAAATATCGAGAGCACCCTCCAATAAACGTCGATGGAGAAGAAATTGATAAGCGCGATGACCCCAATGACCCCCGAAAAGGAAAAATCCCTTCTAACACCCCCTAAATTCAGGAAAAAGGAGAATACCAAAAGAGCGAAAATCAAGCCGAAATCCACGAAGCCGATGTTGTTGGTGAAATATTGGCTCGTGGGGTTTCTGCCCAACGTGTTTATTACCAATCTTGCTGGGGAGGTCAGCCCGCCTTGATAGCTGGATGAGACCTCGAAGACTACGGTCAGGGGCTTATCGTCTTTCACGGTGTATTCTGCGGTCATGTCGTCCCCGCCGTTGCTTTGGCAAGTCCCGGCTTTGGCCCGAGTTCCGTATTTTACGACCAACTCGCTGTTGATATAGGCGTAGAAGCCCCCGACGAAATTGTTGTTGATGAACCAGACTTTCGTTCCAACAGGCAGCCCTTTGACGTAAACACGATAGGAGGAATAGCCCTCATTGCCCAACCTCTGTCCATTTAGCGTCGTGTCTTTGTAGTGGTGGGGGACGCTTACTTTGCAATCGGGCTCACCCGTGTAGCCTTCTTCGACGATCCATTTGTTGTAAAAGAACTCGTATTCGCCCTTCATGTGCTGCTTAAGATAGCTTTCGCCAAACTTATAGCCCGTGAAGTCCAGATTGCAGCTAATTAAATCCGGCAGTCCCTGTTTGCTATTCATGTTTGAATCGCTTTTGACGAGGGCGAAGCAAGTGATGAACACCGTCAGGAAGGACAAAAAGAAAACGGCGAGGGACGTTACGCCTTTTTCAGCTTCCTTCTTCATTGCGAACCATCTTACCTTAAGCGCTTAAATCGAAAAAGAAGCAATGTCTTTCAAGTGAGTGAGGAAATTAGGATTGCTTAACCTTGGTAACCGCTTTCATTGACGTTTGTCCGCCTTCTTCGAAAAGGTTGCTTTTTTCCTCTAGGAAAAAACTTCATCTCGGGTATCATTCGTTTGCCAAAAAGGAGGGTGGTTATGCTTAAGTTAGAAAACGTTGTCAAAGATTATCAGGTTGCCGGGAAGAGTTTCCGCGCGCTGACGGGCATCAGCCTCTCTTTCCGCGATTCCGAATTCGTCTCCATCCTCGGTCCTAGCGGTTCGGGGAAAACGACCCTATTGAACATCATCGGGGGTTTAGACCATTACTCTTCCGGGGATTTAAGCATCGACGGCATCTCCACGAAGAATTTCTCTGACCGCGACTGGGACAATTATAGGAACCACAAAGTCGGTTTCATTTTCCAGCCCTACAACCTCATCCCCCATCAGAACATTCTCCAAAACGTCGAGCTCGCCTTAACCATTTCCGGCGTTAAAAAGGAAGAGAGGCAAGCCCGGGCCAAAGCGGCTTTGGAAAAAGTCGGCTTAGGGGAAATGCTTAAGAAGAAGCCCAACCAACTTTCCGGAGGGCAATGCCAAAGAGTGGCGATCGCCAGGGCTTTGGTCAATAATCCGTCTATTCTTCTCGCCGATGAGCCGACGGGGGCCTTGGACACGAAGACTTCCGTGCAAATCATGGATTTGCTGAAGGAAGTGGCCAAAGACCGCCTTGTTATCATGGTCACCCACAATCCCGAATTGGCGAAAGCCTATTCTTCGCGTATCGTTTCTCTTCGTGATGGGGTAATCGTTGAAGACACCAACCCCTGCGAGGAAGAGGAGGAGAATGCCCAATCTAAGTCGCTCCCCCAAAAGAAAGCCAAGCTTTCCTTGCTTCAGGCCTTTAACCTCAGCTTCCAGAACCTCCGTTCCAAAGCCAAGCGCACGGCGATGGTTTCTTTCGCCGGGAGCATCGGCATCGTCGGGGTTTCCCTTGTTTTGGCCATTTCCAGCGGAGTTCGCGGGTATCTTGCCTCCGTTCAAGACGACATGCTCTCCGGCTACCCCATAACGATTTCTACTTCCACTTTGGACATCACTTCTTTGATGTCTTCGATGTCTTCCTCGGGACAGGCGGCGACCATTTCTTCAAGCCTAAAAGACGGAAAGATAGATGTCGATTTCGTGATAAAGCAGCTCATTTCGACCTCTAAAACCACCTCCTCGTCGTTGGTGAGCAACTCCATCACCCAAGCTTACGTCGACTTCATCAAGGCCATGCCCGAAGAATACGCCAACGCGATTTCCTATTCTTACGGCATCTCCCCGGAGAACAACATCTACACCGACGTCACCATTGATGTCGCAGACGGAAGCAACTATAAGCAAGAAAAGCAAATCCGATCCGTTTCCTTCATGGAGCAATTCGCCACCTCCATCGTCAGGCAAACCGAATACGCAAGCTACGCCGACCTCGTTTCCACCGTCGGCTCGCCTTTAGGGCAGGGGTTAGACGCGGAAGACTACGTCCTCTCCCAATACGATTTGGTGGGGGATAGCCGCTTCCCAAAGGAAGAGGATGAGCTCATGCTCGTTTTAAACGGCCATGACGCCGTCACCGATTTCGTCCTCACCGAGCTCGGTTATTACTCCCAGGATGAATTCCTAACCGCGATCGACAAATTCTCCAAAGAAGAGGATTCGAGCTATCCCTATGACTACGACCCCTCTCAATTCAAAGACGCCTTCACCCTGGAGGAAATCCAGTCCAAAGACTTCTATTATTTCCCCAACGATTACGTCTTCTCGCCCAATTCCGCCGTCAAAGCCTATCTCGATGACGGGACGACCCCCTCAAAAGAAGATATGACCCGTCCGTTTTCGTATAAATCGCAGTTTGACGAAGAAGGGGCCAAGCAGGGGATGAAGATGAAAATCGTCGGCATCTTGGCCCCGAAAGAGGGCGTGCAGTATGGCTGTTTGTCCTCTGGGCTGTATTTCACGACCGCCTTCACGGAGAAGTACCGCCAAGACAATAAGACCAGCTATCTCGCCAGACTGATTTCGACCTACTCTTCCCTTGCTGGCGTCGATTCCATCACGACCTCCATTTCCAAAGACCCCACGACAGGAGAAATGAGCGGAAGCGGCATCTATTACGATTTCTCCTACTATCTGAAATGGCACGACTTCGATAAAGCCGTCACCGATTACGGGATTCTTGGCTCCTCCTCGGCCATGACGACTTTGATGAACGCGATCGCCTCAAGCATGGGCCAAAGCAACAGCTCCCTCCGCTCAGCCTCCTATTCCTTGGCTTCTTCCGGAGGCTCCGAACTCCCTTCTTCGATTAAGATTTACCCCATCAACTTCAATTCCAAATACCTCGTCACGGATTATCTTGACCATTGGAACGCGGAAGGGGACGTCAAGGCCATTTCTTCGGAAGGCCGTTCCTATTACCTCAGCTACGAGGAAAGGAAAGACACCCCAATCAAATACACGGATACCCTGCAGGTGATCATCTCCATGATCAATTCTATATTGAGCATCGTCACCTCCGCCTTGGTGGCCTTTACCGCCTTATCTTTGGTCGTTTCGACCGTCATGATCGCCATCATCACCTACGTTTCCGTCATTGAGCGTATCAAAGAAATCGGCGTCATCCGCTCTCTAGGCGGAAGAAAGAGGGACGTGGCCAACCTCTTCATGGCCGAAACGGCGATGGTCGGATTCTCCTCTGGGGTTGTGGGCATTGCCCTTACCTACTTGCTATCCCTATTGGTCAACGTCATCGTCGGGTCTATTAGCGGCATCTACACGATCGCGAGCTTGCCCTGGTATTTGGCTCTCCTGATGATCGCTATCTCGGTCGCCCTGACTTCCATCAGCGGAATCGTTCCCGCGATGTCGGCGGCTAGAAAAGATCCCGTTAACGCCCTCCGGAGCGAATAAGCCCTCTAGACATAAGCAAAATCAAACGCCCCGGCCGCTTCTATTGGCGTCAAGGGGCGTTTTTAAGTCTCGGTCTTATATGATGCCTATATCCTTAAGCAAGCTTGGAATGGCCTTTTCGAATTCAGGGCCGTAGATGACCCCGTCAACTCCGTCTTCTTGGTTGTAACTAAGGGCCTTGGCAACGTATCTCTCGGCGATTCCAACGGCTTCCTGCAGGGTTTTCCCCAAGACAAGACAAGAGACAATCGCGCTTGAGAAGAGGTCTCCCGTCCCATGCGCGTGGCCGGCGACTTTTTCTTCGTAAATCGCTTCGACTTGCTTATTTTGATAGACCAAGCAACCGATTTTCCCATCTTTTTCCAATCCCGAGAGAACGATTTGCTTCGGCCCTAGTTTTGCGAGCTTTGATAAGAGGGTCTTGCATTCTTCTTCGCTCATGCCGTCTTTATAAGGGGTGCTGGTTAGAAGGCAAGCCTCGGTGATGTTTGGCTTAGCGATGTCCGCGTTTTCAAGGAGCCTCTTCATCGCCTCTACGTGCTCCGAAGTAAACCCGGCGTAGAGACTTCCTTGATCGGCGAAGGCGGGATCCACGAAAAGCATGCAGCCTTCTTTCCTGAGCCTTCGAATGAGAGACAAAGCCATGGGGACTTGCTCGGTGGAGAGGTAACCGGTGTAGATCGCGTTTATCTCCGGGGTCAATTCGCCCCATTTTTCCGGCGCCTCCATAAGGGAGGGCATGCAGTCTAAATAGGTCCAGGAAGGGAATGCCGTGTGGTTGGACAATAATCCCGTCGGCAAGCCAATGGCCTGAATACCGGTGCAAGATATGGTGGGGGAGGCGACGGTGAGGGAACACCTTCCCAGGCAAGAATAATCCTGAATGGTTAATACTGTTTTTTGCTTCATGGGCGATAGTCTACCTTTTTTCGTTTCCTTTGTATGCTAAAATGCGTTCCATGGACCCCTACAAAATCAAAAGCACCATAAAAACGATCTCCAACGTCTTGGATATCCTTACTGACCCTAGAGGTCCCATAACCGCTGACGGGGCGCTAAAAATCATCTTCGAAAGGCGCATGTCTACGGTGGAGTCGTTTCATTCGGGTTGGGAATATTTAGAGTTTGCCTCTTATGAAGACTTCCCAAGCCTAAAAAGGAAGAGCTTCGTCAAAATCCCCTCGGGGGAGAACATGCTGACGGGTCACCTCTACGAGCAGCCTGATGCGAAAGGGCTTTTCCTCTGCGTCCATGGTTTAACGGGCCTATCCGAAGATTTCTCCAGCGCCTATCACGATTATTTCTTCACCCACGGCTATAACGTTTTGGCCTTGGATTTGACGGCCTCTGGGAGAAGCGAAGGCATTGGGGTTAAGGGCTTATCGCAAAGCGCCCTCGACATCAAAGCCGCTTTGGACTTCATTCATCAGAATCTCTCTTTACGTTATCTGCCTTTGTTCCTCTTCGGCCATTCTTGGGGCGCTTATGGGGTGTGCGCCGCCCTCAATTTCGACAAAACCCCTTTGGCGGTTTTCGAAATGAGCGGCTTCGCCGACCCCTTCTCCGTCATGACCGAGCTTCCGAAGTCTTACGTTTCTTCTGGCGTAGAGCTCACTGAGCCCGCCTTGAAAGAAGCCATGCAGAAGCGCGACCCCGAATTCGCCTTTCTTTCCGCCGAAAAAGCCCTTGAAGACTCCCCTAATGTCTATGCCGTCCTCATCCAAGGCGATCAGGACAAAATGGTGGTCCACAAAGCCTCGCTTTTCGGTCGGGAATATAGGCGCAACGGCGTTGAGAAGATCTCGATGCAGGGGAGGGGGCACGGGAACGTTGCAACTTCCCTAGAATCCATCGCCTATTTGAAGCAAATGAAGGAAAATAACGCATACATCTACTCAAATTACAAGAAAAACCCCATGAAGATGTCGCCCGAAGATAAAAAGGCCTACCTCTCTTCTTTCTCAAAATTGCTTTGCTGCCAACTTGACCCGAAGCTCTTCGCTAGGATCGTCGAAATCGCCGACGACCTTTCTTCCTCGAAGCTCGTATCCTTCCAGTAAGGCCCGGGCTTAAGGTTAAACGACGCCGGCGGGTCGCATCCAAATGTTTTTACGGTAGGCAAAAAGACGATTCTGCCTGCCCGATTTTGTTATGCGAAAAGCCCTCTCGAATGCGTGATTGGCGATTCGAGATCTGAACGAATCGGTGCCGTAAACAATTCATAAATGTACTCTTTCAAGCGAGCTTCAAACGCACCGATGCACTTTATCGCAAATCTGGTTTTTTACTTACCGCAAAAACGGTTGTTTATATGCCACAAATCTAGTTTTTTTATTTATAAGCTTTAATTAAGTTAGGGTTTTAACATGAACGAATACAAAAAGAATCATTGATGGCGAGATAAAGTTTAGGCTAAGGGTATTCGGTGCTATTCTGATTGCGGGGCCAAAAGGCTGCGGAAAGACTAGATCTGCAAAACAAGTCGCAAAAAGCTGTATTGAGTTTCAAGACGAAGACAAAAGAGAGATGCTGCTCTCGGTGGCAAAAACAGTCCCGAGCAAATTGTTGGAAGGAGACACCCCCAGGCTTTTTGATGAATGGCAGGACGCGCCAAAGCTATGGGGGGCGATTAGAAAATTTTGTGATGATAACCCGGAGAAAAAAGGACAATTCATTTTGACCGGCTCATCTTTAAATGGGCTGGATACTCCTCATACCGGAACTTTAAGAATAAGCACAATCGAAATGTTACCTTTGTCCCTTTACGAATCAGGCGAATCAAACGGCGTTGTCTCTTTGATGGAACTATTTGAAAATCCTGAGACTTTCGAAGGCTGCCATTCGGAAATGACGATAGATGACATCATCTTTTCCATTTGCCGCGGAGGGTGGCCGGCAATATTCACTTTAACAGACGAAGAAGAGCAATTGCATTTAGCAAAAGACTTATTTAAGCAGACATGTGAAAAGGATGTTTCCAATATTGATCACGCTAAGCGAAATGCGAACTATGCAAAAGCCATTCTTAAATCGATGTCTAGAAATATATGCACGCTTGCGGATAAGATAACAATTTTTGGCGACGCAACATCGAATTCTGGTCTTTCCGAATCCACATTCAAAGAATATTAGGGCGCGCTTGAGAGGCTGGGAATCATTCAAGACATCGATGCATGGTGTCCTCAAATAAGATCTAAAACCGCAATAAGGTCCGGCAAAAAAAGGAATCTCGTCGATCCTTCGATTGCGGTTGCGGGATTAGGCATTGGCCCAAAGTATTTCAATACCGATTTTAAAACACTCGGCTTTTTATTCGAGTCTTTGTGCATAAGGGATTTAAAGGTGTATTCCTCAAAGCGCGAGGGGAGGGTCTCATACTATCATGATCGTTATGGCTTAGAAGCCGATTGCGTCCTTCACTTAGAAGATGGAAGATATGCCTTGATCGAATTCAAACTAGGCGAACATGAAATAGACAGTGGTGCCCAGCACTTATGCGAAATAGAAAAATTATTGAAAGAGCATAACGAAAAAGAAAAGCAAGTTCCACTTAGACTACCCGATTTAAAGATGGTTATCACCGCGACGGAATATGGCTATAAAAGAGACGACGGCGTCTTGGTTGTTCCGATTGGTTGCTTGAAAGATTAATGAATTCCTATGCCTTCTTCTATTTCATGGCATTTGAGGACCAACAGCGCAAAGCGCGCAAAATTCCCCGTTGCCTTGTTTCCCCCTCGCTCCTATAATAGGCAAGCCGCGATTTTGCGGCAGGTAATCTAGCGGGACCTTAGCTCAGCTGGGAGAGCGCGTGCTTTGCAAGCATGAGGTCGCCGGTTCGATCCCGGTAGGTTCCACCAAGATGGCTGAGTAGCCCAGCTGGTTAGAGCAATCGGCTCATACCCGATATGTCGAGGGTTCGAATCCCCCCTCAGCCACCAACCATATTAGGATAGGCTTGATATTCCGGTGTCAGGCCTTTTTCTTTTGCTTTTTTCTCCTTTCGCGGATAATTAGAACCTTGGGTGGGGGTAATAGATGCAAAGCGCTTAATCGCCTCAAACGATGAATTGAAATTCGCAAGCAAGAAGAGCCTTATTGCCAAAACGAGACATCAAAAAAGGTGATGGGAAGACGTTAACCTCATCGGCTTTGATTTTGACGGAACCGAAGGACCGATTGGAAAAAGCTATGATCTATTTGAGAATGCCAGCGTTCTTTTGGTTAATATTCAAGGACATGGCGATGGACTGCGCGCACTTAACCTAAAACCAGTTTGACCAAACGGGCCTATATTGTCGTCACGGGCAATAAGAAAGCGCCGTCTCCAATGGGGCAGACTTCTTTGCAGGTGCAGATGATTGCTTTGCTTCCAAGCTCATAGCGGCTGTTTTTCAAAAGATTGGCGGCCTTTAGGTCCTTGGATGAATATTGCTCTCCGCTTTTGCATTCCAAAGCCGTTAGGTTTCCATCCTTTAGAATAATCAGATCGATCTCGCTTTGCTGAGAGTCTCGGTAATAGTAAAAGGAGGCGGATCTGTCTTTCCGGAGGTTGGAGTAGGACTTGAGTATTTCGTTGATTATGTACGTTTTCGTCATGTGGCCTTTAAGGTAGGAGGCGATTAAGGTTTCTCTGCTCCCTATTTTTGCGAGGTAGCACGCCAATCCCGTATCCGAGAAATACACCTTGGGCCGCTTGACGATTTGTCGCTTTATTGAGTTCTCGTAATAAGGCTGCAAAAGATGGATGAGGTTTCCCGCCTCCAAGACGCTTATCCAATTCAAAATCGTCTTCGCGTCGACTCCGATTGCCCTAGAAAGCTCTGAGCAGTTGAGCTCTTGCCCGGTTAAAGAAGCGAGCAGGGTCATTAGATTGAGGAATTTTCGTTTGTCTTTGACTTGGACGATTTCGTCGACGTCTTTGGTGAGGTAGGATTCGATGTAATCTCCGTAAAAGATGGCGGGGTCTAGTTCTGGATTATCGTACAGCTCTGGGTAAAATCCCCTGAAAATGTAACCGAAAAGATCCAAGGTCGGTATTTGATAAGAGGCGGCCCTTTTGGCGTTTTCGCCGGGATTCACCTCAAACGGCTTCTCCTCTTCGCCCTTAATTTCGGACATCGAAAGAGGGGACATGTGGATGAAGGCCACCCTTCCTCGCATGGATTCGCTGACGCCTTGCTTCAATTTATAGGCTTCCGACCCCGTTAGGATATACAAAGACGCTTTGTTTCCCGCCCTTTTTTGCTCATCGACTTCGCCTTCGAGATAATCGAACAGGATGGGTGCTTTTTGAATTTCGTCGATGATTAAAGGAGCGGGGTGTAGAGAAAGGAAGGCTTGAGGGTCGTCTAGGGCGGAGGCACGCATGGTTGGGTTGGCCAAAGACACGTAAGAAAAGCCCAATTCCTTTTCGATTTTTTCATTGCACAGCATCGTTTTTCCAACCTGCCTTGCACCGGTGATGACGACGACGGGCTTTTCTTTAACGGCCTTCTTTATTTCCTCGTAGATGGTTCTTTCTATCATAATTTATCCTTAAAATTAATAAATTAGGAATTGAATTCCGGATTTATTATAAAACGCGTTCACAGTTTGTGAATAGAATCGTCTTTTGGAACCCGATTTATTGAATCCCGTTAGTTGCTCTGTGGGGATTTTGAGTAGCGATTCGAAGCAGCTGCGTACATCTTTTTGCCACTAAGTACGCTAAATAAAAGAAAGCATAAGTGATATAAAAGTGTTATAACACCCCCGAGGATAGTTATGCTTGTATATCACGCGACCAAAAAAGAATTCTCCGAAGACGTTTTGGATGGAGCAATCGCCGAAAAGGTTAGGGAGAAGCTCATCGAAAGCGGGATGGGATCTAGAAACGATGCCGAATTCCGCTCTTGGGAGAATTCGCTGGCCTATATGCGAATGACCTTGGAAAACCAATTGATACCCGATGAAGCGGAAGTGGCCATCGAATATCGCATCCCCTTAACCTCGAAGCGCGTCGATTTCATGATCGCCGGGGAAGACGCGGAAGGAAACGACAACGTCGTTATCATTGAACTTAAGCAGTGGGAAGAGGCCGACAAAGTCAGCGATGAAGAGTGTCATACGGTGAAGACCTATACCGGCGGCGCCCTTAGGGAGGTCGCCCATCCTAGCTATCAAGCCTATTCCTATAAAACGCACATCGAGAATTATTCCGCCTTCGTCCAGGAGAAGCGCGTTCGTCTATACCCCCTTGCCTATTGCCATAATTACGACGACAAGCCCAATCGCGGGTTGCTCGATCCGATATATTCCCCTTGGCTAGAGGAGGCTCCGCTTTTTGCTAGGCACGATACAAAGAAACTGTCCGGCTACATCGCCAAAAGAATCGTCAAGCAAAGCAAGGATGGGGAAATCCTCTACAAAATAGACCATGGGCGGATTCGCCCTGCAAAGGCTCTTCAGGATTGCTTGGCCTCGATGGTTCTTGGGAATAAGGAATTCGAGCTCCTCGACGAGCAAAGCGTCGTCTACGACAAAATATTGAAGGCGTATTACGCTTCTAGCAACGACAAGCAAAAACGCGTCCTCATCGTAAAGGGAGGGCCTGGAACGGGGAAGTCCGTTTTGGCGATAAACGTCCTCTGCGAACTGATCAAAAACAAAGCCGCCTCCTGCGCATATTTGACGAAAAACTCCTCCCCCAGGTGCGTTTATTTAAAAACGCTTTCAAAAGGGGACGTCAAAAAGGAAGTCAACGTCAAAGACCTTTTCCGTTCCCCATTTGGCCTAAATGCGGTCAGGGAGAACTACTATGACTGCCTTCTCGTGGATGAGGCTCACCGCTTGATGAAGCAAATGTATGGGGATTTCAAAGGCGAAAACCAAATCAAGGAGTGCATCGACGCAAGCTACGTCACCGTGTTCTTCATCGACGAAAGCCAGAGGATATCCACCAAAGATATCGGAAGCGTGGAGTCCATTAAGTCCTGGGCGCTCAAAGAAGGGGTTAAGCCTGAGAATATCCTCGAAGGGGAATCCTACAACCTGAAGAGCGAATTCCGATGCAACGGCAGCGAGGCGTATCTTGCCTTCATCAATCAGATACTTGGGATAGAAGAAACCGGAGAATGTGAACTCCAAAACGATTCCTTCGATTTCCGCGTTTTCGATGATCCATGCGAGCTACAACAGGCGATGCTAGAGAAAAACGCGGAAAACGGGAAATCGCGTTTAGCCGCAGGATATTGCTACGACTGGAACGTAAAAAACAAAAAAGGGGAGTGGGACATTGTTCTAGATAACGGTCGCTTCAAAGCAAAATGGAATGACCCCGATAGCAAAAAGACCCCGCTATTCGCCATCGATGATGCCCAAAAAGACAGAGTGGGTTGCATCCATACCGTCCAAGGGCTGGAGTTCGACTATGCAGGCGTCATCATTGGAAAAGACCTCCGCTATGAGAATGGAAAAGTCATCACGGACCAAAACGAAATATCCAAAGACGATAAGACGTCTGGCATCAGGACGTGCAAAGATGCCGTCTTGGCCGACAGATTGATCCGCAATACGTACAAGGTTCTTTTAACCCGCGGCCAAAAAGGCTGCTATGTCTACTGCGAGGACGAAGGACTGAGAGAATGCTTGAAATCCGCGATTCGAAAATAGCGGTCAAATGAAGATGAATCCGCGCAAGCCAGGCTGCAAAAAATGAATTGCGTATTTTTGTGCAAAACAATTTGCTACAAAACGATTTGCACAAAATAATAAACGGCGCTATCCTTCTTATGGAGGACTTTCGATGTTTATTGGAAGAAAAGAGGAACTTGGCGAAATCAAATCCGCCCTTAATAGCGATAAGGCTGAAACGATATTGGTTTATGGAAGAAGAAGGGTTGGCAAATCGGAAATCATTCGCCAGTCTCTTTTGGGCTGTGATTTGCCAATCGTGTTCTTCGAATGCAAGAAATCCTCTGCACTATCGAATTTGGAGAATCTAGCAAAGGTGTTCTCGAGCACGTTCTCTTTGCCGAACTTGTCTTTTAAGTCCTTCGACGATTTCTTTGATTACGCCTTTCGCCTTTCGCTTGAGCGCAGATTCGTGCTTGTCATCGATGAATTCTCTTTCCTTTTGGAAAGCGATTTCTCCGTCGAATCCTCTTTGGCCCTCGCAATTGATAAATACAAAAACGATTCGAAGATAAAGCTGATAGTCTCTGGGTCCTACGTGACGTTGATGACGAAGATGATTGAATTCGGCTCCCATTCCTATGGGAGGTTCACCCACATTTTGCTGATAAAACCCTTCGACTACTTCATGTCCTCGTTCTTTTATTCCGAATATTCGAACGAAGATAAAATCAAAATGTATTCTATTTTTGGGGGGATTCCATATTTCAACTCTCTTATCGATCCCAGTAAAAGCGCGGATGAGAACATCGTTGATTTAATCGTGAAGCAGGATTCCATATTGGAACACGAAATCGGCGAAATGCTTCTTTCGGAAACGAGCAAGATCGATTTGCTCAATGACCTCATCTCGATTATTGGATCCGGGACGACGAAATACAAAGACGTCTTGTCCCGCATGAAACAATTCAACAACTCAAGGCCCGATTATTTGATCAACAAATTGGTTGAGATGAACATTTTGAGGAAAGTCACTCCGATAAACCAAAAAAACAACCCGAAAAGAATGAGCTTCGAATTCGATGACAACCTCATTCATTTCTACTATAAGTACATTTTCAACAACCCTTATTCCGTCAACAGGAAAGATAAGGCCTTCTTCTTCGAGAATTTCATCAAAGAGGACATGGAATCCTCTTTCATTCCGCATCAATTTGAGAACATCGCGAAAGAATTCCTCTTGAAAATGAATTTCGAAAGCCGGATGGAGAGCCTCATCCTCGACATCGGAACCTATTCCTTCAACGACGCCAAAAACAAAATCAATCGGGAATTCGACGTTGTGACGTTGGATAGGAATGGATACGTTTCCTATGAATGCAAATACACGAACGAACCCATTTCCGGCAAAGTGGTCAATGAAGAAGAGGGCCAAGTCAAGAACCTCGATATAGACTTCTATAAATTGGGGTTCATTTCCAAACGCGGCTTCTCTAAAGACGTCGACAAAACGAAGTACAACTGCTTTTCCTTGGATGATTTTTATAATTTTGAGGAGTAGGAGCGCCTTTTGGCGATGAGAAATCGCGCCTCTATTCAAAGGCGTCCTTAAAACCAGCTTCCCAAAAGCGGTGGAAAGTCTTCCAATTGCCCGATTTTTGATTAGGCTTAAATATAGAGATTTTCGCATAAGGAGAAAACGAAATGGAAATTCGCGACAATGGTGCCATGCTGCACGGCAATCCCGAGAGGCTTACCGAGTTCTGCAAATTGCTTTTAGATGACTACTCCGATGAGACGCATGCGTTTTTGAAAGCCAACAAAAGTCTTATTGAGCAAAATCTAAGCAAAAATCAAAAGGCCATGTTCGAAAAAGACGTTTTGAAAAGGAAAAATCTCCAGCCCACTTTGCTATACTCCTACTTGATAAGTCTCAATGATGAGACACTAGATAAGCTCGTAATCAAAATCCTCAAATCGACTTTCGCTAGCGATAAAGACCTTTCAAGCCAAATGTCAAAAGAAAAGACTATTGACGAAGAGAGGGTACGAAAATGCTATGTGTCCTGCAAAGACGACGACAAAAAGAAGATTTCTTCTCTACTTTCTTGCCTCGATATTTCGGTGGACTTTTCCGAGGAGGCTCTAACCCACGCCAAAAAAGACGCGCTAGAGAAAGACCTTGAAAATCTGAAAGAGGATAATGCCAAGCTCAAAGAAGAACTCGACAAAGCCAAAGCGAGCTATAAAGATGACTTGAATCGTTATAAAGATAGCAGCGCCAAGGATTTGCAAAAGAAAGACGATGAGATAAAGAAACTAAAGGAAAAGCTAAGCATAGCGCAAGCTCAAGCGAAGAGAGACGAGAAAAGCTGCGCAAATTCGCCTAAAGACGGGATTGCGGTGAAAGAAGAAACGAGCGCACCTGCGTCCCCTGAGCACGTGGAGCCAAAGAAGAAAGGGGTCTTTATCGACCCTAAACAAGGTTTGCGCGATTTAGAGTACAGAACCTTGATAGGGGTGGTGAAACCAGAAGGCATCAAGCCAGAGAAAAATTGGGTTGTTTTGACTCCGATCGTCCCCATTTTGGGGGAGAACGCGAATGTAGATCGCGAAGAGCTCCTGTCCCTGGTTGATTATCGCAGCGACTATTCCACCTTGCTTTTGTTTTTAGACGATGATGTCTTGTACTACATTCTCGGGGAAAACGATTATTCGGATTATCCCTACATGTCGCCAGGGGAAAGGTATGAAGCCCTATATTCTGCCTTGCGCGAGAGACTTATATTCTTTTCCGCGGGCGTAGGGAAAATAGGGGAGGATGGCAAATACAAAATGAGGGCGACGCTCATCGGGGAGCCCGTTCCTTTTAGAAGCTTCAGCAACTCTACTTACGTGCCCTCATATCCGGGATCGAAAAAGGATTTCGAGGAAAAGCTCAACAAGAAAGAAAACCTGGTTTTGCAAAGCTACCCCTATAGCTTGTCTTCTTACCTCCGCTACGTGTTTGTCCAGGACACAATCTACGAGATCAATTACATTCCAGACGAGGGCTTTGGGGAAAACGACTACACGCATTGGAAATACAATGAGCAAGGCGCCAAGGGCTTCAAAAGGCTTTTGACGAAGATTAATCGCAGCTCTTCCGAGGACTGCCTCTTCGTTCCGAATCTATACGAAGAGGATTCCGATGACCTCTATGTCAAAAACACCGCCTTCATCATCGCCTCAAGCTCCTCAAAAAAAGCGGCCTCGATTTTCGATGAAGAGGAATTCGTTCACAACGTTTCGGAAAACGCGAAATCCCGCAATCTCTTTTACCAAGAAAACGACATCAAGAATTTCCATATCGCCATCAAATCCTCGAATCTCGTCATCCTCGCAGGACCAAGCGGCATAGGGAAGACGAAGCTACCCATGGTCTATGCAAATACCTTGGGGCTAGATAAAGCTAGGAACACCGTTTTGTTCGTCCCCATCAGCCCTTCTTATCTTGAGCCAGAGGACGCGCTAGGCTACGTTCGTCCGCTTCCTGAGGAAAAAGACGGCTATAGCGCCGAATACATCGAATCGCAGACGGGGCTCGTGAACTTCCTCATCGACGCCGAAGAACATAAGGACAGCATCCACCTCGTCATCTTCGATGAGATGAACCTCTCCCAAATCGAGCACTGGTTCGCGCCTTTCATCTCCATTTTGGAGCAAAACGCCGGCGCGAGGGAATTAAGACTATATTCCGAGAACCTTCGCTTGAGAAACGGCGATCAGTACCCAAGCACCATCCATGTCGGTGAGAACGTCTTCTTCGTTGGCACGGTCAACCTCGACGAAACCACGAAACCGATATCCGATCGCTTGCTCGATAGGGCGATTGTCGTCAATTTGGCCGCCCCATCCTTCTCTTCCCTCAAAGACATGGGGACGGCAAAATCCGAGATTTACACCGAAACCACCTATAGCCGCTTCGTTTCCGCGGTAAAGCCCGTTAACAATTCCACGGAAGAATTCTCCGACAGAGAATTCGAATTATTGAATGAGATAAATCGCCTCCTTTCCTCTTCCTTTTACGGGAAAAGCATCTCCTTTAGAAGCCTCAACAAATTGGCCTTATATCTAGCCAACTCGACGAATGTCCTTTCAAGAACGGAGTCGCTGGACATGGGTTTAGCGCAAATCGTCATTAAAAAGATCAACGGCTCCAAAGAGGAACTGGAGGAGATCCTTAGCCGAGATCCGTCCAAAGGGCTGTTGAGCATTCTTGAGAGGTATAACGATCTCAGTGATTTCTCCGTTTCCAAAAAGGAAATCGCCGAAAAGAACCTTGAACTGGATAAGTATGGCTTCTCCCGATAACTTGATCCTCAGCACCGCTAAAGGGGATTTCAAAAAGGATACTGAAATCGCAATCCCTCCGTTAATTGGCAACGGGCTTTTGTTCCGCATAAATGAATTCGAAGACGCCTGCTTGTCTAACCAAAGCCAAAATTTCGACTGCTTTATCGAAGACCTTGAGCAGGGGGGCGAGAAGAAGATCTCTTTCGGCGAGAACGCTGTATTAAACGACGCCTATTCGCCCAACCCCGTCATGGAATATCGCCTTCGCGTTGTCGAGAAGAAAACCGGGAAATCCACCTCCTACTTTTATAAAATCAGCCAAACCAGCGCGACCAACGATTGCCAATACAAGACGATGGTTCGATCTATCGCCTCTTACGATGAAAACCTCCTTTACGACAAAGAAGGGAAGTTCCTTCCCTCTGAGCGCATAAACGACGCTTCGACGCGTTCGCTGTTTGCCCTTTGCCGTCGCTTGCTTTTGAGTGAGCGCTTCATCTTGTCCTCTTTGGGCGCGATTTCCCTTAACCCCATCGTGAGGGAATCGCGCGAAGTCGTTAAAACAAGAACCCCTGGCCGCCAAAACTTTCGCTCAGTCATCAAAAACGCCTGCTCTCCCACTAGCGGAGAGGTTTATTCTTCCAAATTGGTTTTCAATGCCGACATCCCCCTTAACCGGTACCTCGTCTATATGGCCCGTTACGCCCAAGGGGCTCTAGCCAATTTGGAAGAAAGAGCTTTGAAAGAGCTGAAATCGGTAGAGCATCGTCTCGAATTCATCGATGCCCATTCTAGTAAAGACCCGGAGAGAAGAAGCAAGAATACCCTCCATCAAATCGATGCTTTGAGCAATAAAAGGGCCGTATTCGAAGGTTTCCTGGCTGCAAGCCAAGCGATTCGGGCTAGGACAGCTCACCTTTTGTCTTCGGAACCATTTATCTCTATTGTCCCCTCTCCGTTAAGAGAACGCGCCATCACCTTATATCCGAATTACTTCAATTTCGAAAGCCGCTTGTTTCTGCCCCTTTCATTGGGGCGATCCTTCTCTTTTGGGCGCGCTGACGCCAAGCATTTATCCGCCCCCTTTAAGCCGACTTCATTTCTTTTCGAAGCTTATTGCCTTTTGTCCGTCGACTCGGCCATAACTTCAATGGGCTTCGAAAACGTCGATGAGGCCATCGATTATGAGCATATCGTGAAACGCTTCATCCGGGATGAATACGAATTTGATTTGTTCTATTCACTCGACGCCAAAGACGTTTCTTCCGTCAAAGAGGGCGAGTTCTATTATCTGCAGAAGCAAACTCGCCACATCACGCCGGATTTTTTCTTGCTTCTGAAAAAGAAAGACATACCGCTTTGCCTTTTGGTAATGGAAGCGAAATGCCGAAAGACGAGGCGGGTCGCCACCCAAATCGCAGAAGGTGAATTTGAAGCTTCGATTCGAGATTACCTTTCTATCCGCTATTCTTGGAACGAAAACCCATTCTTCCTCCCCAAAACCGTCGATTCGCTGTGGCTGCTATTCCCGGAAGACGCCGATAAGACGGATTACGCAAAAAAGAACCAATTGGAGTATCGATTCGTCAAGCTCGCAATAGACGGAGACGAAGCGGCGTTCATCGAATCTTTTGCGGAGTTCATGATGCCGTATTTGGACGATTGATATGGGGATTCGGGCTCAATCGAGGGCCTTTTGTGGGGGCTTTATGTGCCGCCACTTTGAGATCGTTTTTATAATTCCCTTGCGAAACTCCAGTTGCTTATGCGCTTGTCCTTATAAGTTAGCGCTTCGCAAGAGAACATCCTAAAGCCGTTTTTCTCGTAGAACCTGCAGTTGCCTTCCGTGTTTGTGATTAGGGCTATTTCTTTTCCGCCCTTTGAGTTGGCGTAGGGGATTAAGCAATCGGAGATCATCTTGCTGCCTAAACCTTTCCCTTTGCCTTCGCGCGATACCGCCAATAGCTCAACGTACCACGCTTCTTTGCATTCCTTTTTGCATGCTTCGTGGGCTTTATTTGAAATGCGAAAGAAATCTAATAGCCTTTTAAACCCCACCGGGAAAAGCAAACGAATTCCGCCTGAAGATATGTAATCCCATAGGCTGATTCTTTTTATTTTTGGATTTTGAAGCAACGCCACTGATACGATTTCCCCGTTTATGAGGCCAATGAAGCAAATATGCTTCTTGGCGTTTGCCCGAATATGGACTTCGTTTAGCTTCGCCATGAATTGGATGAAATCCTCCCTCTTTTTGAATTTGTCCCTCAAAGTCAGCGTGTACATAGGGTACTCCCCAAAGGCTTCCGCGGCCATCTTCGCTACACCTTTGATTTCGCTTCCATCAATCTCCCTGTATTCAATCATTCGCTTTCTCCTCGCTTTAATTGTCAGCAACATCATTGATATATCGTTGTTCACAAATGAACATGTGTTCAGTATCATAGGAAAGCCATCGAAAACAATGGACGGATTTGCCTTAGCTGTTCATAAATGAATTTTCTCGTTATTTCGTTTAGAAAAGGAGGCGCGAAAATGGAAGATAGGCGCAACGCAAAAACCGAGCGATTGATAAAGGGCGTTTTCCTAAAGCTGCTGAAGGAAAAGGATTTGAACAAAATCGCCGTCGCGGAGATCTCTCGCCTAGCCGATTTAGGAAGGGGGACATTCTATTTGCATTATTCCGATATTTACGATTTGTATGAGCGAATCGAAGAAGAAACGATTTCAAACATGGAGAAGATGTTCAAGGCGTCCTTCCCCACGACGGATTCCGATAACAGCTTGAAGCTAACGGCTGCTCTAGCCGAATACATCGAGGAAAACAAAGACCTTTTCAGAATATTGATACGCCAAGACGCGGGCAATACGATGCACAAAATCAAGAAAAGCTTCTATTCGGATGTCTTCGACGAAAACGCATCCGTCAACCCTTGGATGAGCAAGCAGCATAATATAACCGAGTCGATCTTCGTCGTCTCCGGCATCGTCGGAGTATTAGAGAGGTGGGTCATAGACGATTTCAAAACCCCAAGCGATTCAATCGCAAGGTCGTTAAACGACATTATTTTGAAAATCAACAAAGAATGATTGCTGCTGTTTTGCTTTTCGTGCATCGTGCAATAGCCATAAGCGCCCTCGCCGGGCTTAGAAGAATCCGGTATTCCAAAAAAAGACCCTATCCGATACAGGATAGGATCTCGCTGGATTTGAGGTGTTTTTTCTGATAGAGGAGGCTCCCCAAAGCGCTGATTTCGCTTCGGTGGGATTTGATGTATCGAGTCGTCTCCTTTTCGCATTTTCTGAGGAGACGCTCGATTTTTCTTTCCATTTTCCTGCGCTTGACCTGGGTGTCGAGTCTTGCTCCAGACCTGACCGTCGGCAGGGTTTCCCAACAGGAAGAATAGCCGCTTATGTTGAACATGTTGTAGGCGGAGCCCCGAGCGTGCTGCAAATCCTCGTCGCAGCCTCTTGACCCTCTGCCGCAGATTATTTTTTGGGCAAGGACGCCAGCCATCGGAGATATCTGGAAAGTGCTTTTGGCTCAGAGGTAGGGGCTTTCTCGTGGTGCATATATATTCGGCAAGAAAGGCAGGTTCGCCCGCTCTTTTTGTGCTCGATTGCGGTAGAGATTGCTTATTCTCAGCCGTTTTGATTGCTTATTTTGCCGAAATATAGGGATTAATCCATTTGTTCGCGTGATTGTTTATTTGGAAGAGTTCCATGCGGTAAATCAGTAAAACTGCTTGGACATATTGATTTATCAAAGGAGTTGTGACATTTTTTTGCCGAAAAAGTAAAGCATGCTTATGCTCGCTTTTTCAGGAAAGGAGACTGCTATGAATTTCATGTTAGCAGACATAGGGGGTAACCTTGCCAAAGCGATGTCCAACCAGACGCTGTGGACCAACATCGCCAAGACGGTTATCTTCATTCTTTTGGGCTTTATCTTCACCAAGAAAAAGCTCCTACCCAAGGAGACTGGGAAAGTCTTGACGAAATTCGTCATGGGCGTGTGCTTGCCTTGCTTGGCATTCACTTCCTTCATGAAGGATTTCACCGCCACCGAAGGCGTCGGCGCCATCGTCAATTTCGTCGGAGGATTCGTCTTCTACATCCTCTTCATCTTCCTCGGGAAGCTCATCTTCCTCTGGGTCAAAGACAAGAACAAGAGGGAAGTCCTCGCCGTGCTCTTCGCCTTTGGCTCCACAACCTTCTTCGCCTATCCTCTCGTCACCGCCATTTACGGCAAAACCGCGGGCAATTACTTCAACATCATGAACGTCGCCTACCGCGTCTTCCTCTATAGCTACGCTTACATGGTCGTTTCCGGCGTCACCCTTACCAAGAGCGACGAAAAGCAAGAAGGGGCGGTGGATGGCCAAAAGACCACCATGGGTTCCATTCTTAAGAAAGTGTTCCTCAACCCCATCTTGATCGCCACCTTCGCCGGATTGCTCCTTTGGGTTCTCCAAGCCATCCCCGGCTGCCAAATCGTCCGCACCGATTGGCTTTCCACCAATACCGCCGAAACCAAAGTCGCCTTCTGGAGACTCGACGTCACCCTCCCTTGGTTCTACCAAGCCGCCAACACTTTGGGTGGGCTCTCCTCGACCCTCATCCTCTTCGCCATCGGCTGCACCCTCGGCAACGGCTCGGTTAAAGACGCCGCCACCGACAAATACGCTTGGATTTGGACCGGCATCAAAATCCTTATCGCCCCGGCCGTCGTCCTCGCCATCCTCTTCGGCGTTGAGGCCATCTCCAAAGCCTGTGGTTACGCTGAGCTCATCACCATCGAAACCGTTCAGTCCAGCGTCTTCACTTGGCTCGTTCCTCCCGCAACCGTTGCCGTTGGCTATTGCCTAGCCGCCGACAGGGAGAAGGAAATGGCTTCGCACATCTCCCTCATCTCCACTTTCGGCGCCGTCTTGGGCGTTGTCCTCTGGGTCATCGTCTTGGTCGTCGTTGAATCCAGCGGATTCTTCCCCGCCATCGCCTAATCTTTGAAAGGAAATCACAATGGAAAAGAAAATCATTTGCTTCGGCTGCCGCGGCTATGAGCTCCCTTATTTCGAGAAGCTCGGAAAGCAATACGGCTACGAATTGGTCACCCGCCCCGAATATCTCAACAACGACAACATCGAGCTCGCCTTCGGCTACGAGATCGTCATGGTCAGGGGCAACTGCAACGTCGACGCCGCTCACATGAAGACCCTCAAAGAGCACGGCCTCAAATACTACCTCACCCGCACCGCGGGGTATAACCACGTCGATGTCGCCGCCTGCAAAGAGCTCGGCATCGAGACCGCCTTCGTTCCCGGCTATTCTCCTAACGCCATCTCCGAACTTGCCTTGACGCTCTCCCTTACCTTGCTCCGCCACACCCAGTACACCTGCGATTTGACCCATCAAGGCAAATTCAAGGTGACCGACACCATGTTCTCGAAAGAGATTAGGGACTGCACCGTCGGCATCCTCGGCTGCGGCAGAATCGGACGCACGACCGCCTCTCTTTACAAAGGGCTTGGCGCCAAAGTCATCGGCTACGATGTTTTCGTCTCCCCGGCCTGCGAAGGTCTCATCGAGATGAAAAGCGACGTCAAAGACGTCTTCAAAGAAGCCGACATCATCGTTTGCCACATGGCTTACATCAAAGGCTCCAACGACAAATTCATCTCCGAAGAGCTCATTGGCTTGATGAAGAAAGAAGCGATCCTTGTCAACGTCGCTAGGGGCGAGGTCATGGACAACATGGCCGCTCTCCTCGCCGTGAAGGAAGGCCGCCTCGGCGGGCTCGCCCTCGACGTCATCGATGGCGAGAAATCCCTCTTCAACCACGAGTTCGACCCCTCCGCCATGCCCAATGAAGAGCAGCAGCTCGTCATCGACCTCTATCCGAAGGTTCTCATCACTCCCCACGTCGGCAGCGCCACCGAGCACGCCCTCATCGACATGATCGAGGTTTCGCTCAAGAACATGGACGAATACCTCGCGACCGGGAAGTGCAAGAACTCCCTCATCAAATAAGCTTCCATAGCCTTAAGGGGGCGGCCAAACGCCGCCTCTTTTTTTCTTTTCTCGCTCCTTCTTTGCCACTAAATGCGCCCAAAAGCCCACGCCGACGGAGTTTTTCCTATGTTTTAGATACGCGTAGGCGTAAAATCGAAGCAGTTATAAACCATGGAAAACCCGCGCTTTCCCAAAGAATTCATCTCCCAGTTCGAATCCTCTTACCTTCCTTTGGCCATTTTCAAAGTCAATCTTCGCCAAATGGAGCCCATTTACGTCACCAAAGGGTTCGCCTCTTCTTTATCGCTTAGCGAGCAAGAGGCGATAAACGCCTTCAAAAGCGATCCCTTCGTCTACGCCCATCCTGACGATAGGCCAATGGCCACGAAGGCTTTGGAGAGCTTCTTGATTGGGAAGGGAAACTTCGACGAGGCCATCCGCTGCAAATACGGGAACCACACGACGTATCACCCCGTCAGAATCATTGGAAAGCTCAATTCGTACAAGGATTTCCGCTTCGCCTATTTCTATTTCATCGACCTCCATCCCTACATCGGAAGGTCCGACTCCGCCAAAAAAGCCCAGCTTGAGCTCGATAATTGCACCCTAACCATCAAGCAAGATATCTTTGACCCCCTCACCGGGCTACCCACGATGAACCATTTCGTGGACATGTCCGGAATCGGGGTGAAGTCCATCTTGGCTAGGGGCAGGGGATGCGTTTTCCTCTGCTTCGATTTCTCGGGGTTAAAAAGCTATAACCTAAAATTCGGCAACGCCGAAGGCGACAGCCTCATCAAGGGGTTCGCCAAAATCCTCTCATCCCATTTCTCGCCCTTTTGCCTTGGACGGTTCGGCGCGGACCATTTCTATGGATTCACGCAAATGGAGGGGATCGAGGGCGAGCTGAAGACTATCTTCGAGGAGGTCAAATCCCTCAATAAGGGGAATTCTTTGCCTGTCCGCGTCGGAATTTATCCTCTAAAGGAAGACAAGCCTTTCGACTCTTTCAATTGCTGCGACAAAGCCAAATTCGCCTGCGACCTCGACCGCACGACCTACGCCTCCCATTTCTCTTATTTCGCCCCCGAGATGGAACGTTCCATCGCCATCCGCGACTACGTTCTTTCTCACGTTGACGAAGCGCTAGAGAAAGGCTGGATCAAAGCCTATTACCAACCCGTCATCCGCGCGGTCACGGGCAACGTCTGCGGGGAAGAGGCCCTCTGCCGGTGGGAGGATCCTACTTACGGGCTCATTCAGCCTAACGATTTCATCCCTTATTTAGAGGAAGCGAGGCTCCTTTACAAAGTCGACGTTTTCATGGTCTCCCTGGTCGTTGAGGATTTCAAAAAGAAGGAGAGGGCCGGCTTGCCGCTGGTCCCGGTCTCGATAAACCTCTCGCGTTACGATTTCGAACAAGGGGACATCGTCAACGAAATCAAATCGGCTCTTTCTAGAGGCGGCTATCCGCCTTCTTTGATAAACGTCGAAATCACCGAAGCCGTCGCCGGGCACGACCAACAATTCGCCAAGACCCAGATCAAGCGCTTCCATGACGAAGGGTTCAAAGTCTGGATGGACGATTTCGGCACTGGATATTCCTCCCTGAACGTTTTAAGTGACCTCGACTTCGACTTGGTGAAGCTCGACATGAAGTTTCTCAAAAACTTCTCCCAAAGCGGCAAATCCGCCGCCTTGCTGAGCGCCATCATCGAAATGGCCCAATCCCTGGGCATCGACACCCTTTGCGAAGGCGTGGAAACCAGAGAACAACTCGTTTTCCTCATCAATCATGGCTGCGATAAGATCCAAGGCTATTACTATAGAAAGCCAGAACCTTTAAGCCGCGTTTTGTACGGGGTCAGCAAGATTAAAAGGGAAAAAGGCGAAGAAGCCCCCTATTATGAGACCGTTGGCGAATATTGCCTTGAGCATCCTTTGGGGATGCCCGCGCCAACGGGGGCGAAGACCGGCATCCTCGAATACCAAAACGGGGTTTTCCATTTCCTGAGGGGGAGCGATGGGTATCGCGAATTCTTAGAGCAAGCCGGCGCGGTCAATTTCTCTTCCTTCACAAAGACGCGCCTTCCCTTCTTAAACGCCCCGGCCTCCTCTTTCATCACTTTGGTGGAGAAAGCCATCGCTTCGGGGAATCCTGAAACCGCCCCTTTCATGGAGGATGGCTTGCCCATATACCAAGTCACCGTTAAAGAAATCGCCAGGAAAGAAGGGCTCAATCCCTCCTATGCCCTCTACATCGACCTTGAACCCTCGAGCTCAAGCATCATCTTCGGCAGCGGCGTCGTCCCCGAATTCGAGGGGAGGGTGCTTTATGACAAATCCGGAGCTCCGGAAGACATATTGTTCCTTCGCTCCAATCAGCTGCACGAGGCTTTCAGCGGCATCGCCTCCTCCGACTTCGTGGGCAGGAAAATCTCCGACGTCTATGGGAAGGGCTTCGACCGGAGGTGGCTTAATCTAGCCTACCAATGCGTCAAGGAGAGGACCGACGTCCGCGGGGAGCATTTCTCCGTGGAGGTGATGCATGACGTCATTTACCGCTTCACCCCAAAGCAAGGCGTCCAAAACGAATTCATCTGCCGCTTCTTCGAAATCACCCCCGAGGAATTCCTTGATTTCAAGGCCAAAGAGTCTAGCGGGGCCGGCACATTGCTTTATAAAGTCAGCTCATTGCTCGCTAAAGACGCCGGATTAAGCAGCGTCGGCTTAGCTTTGGGTCTCGCTAGGGAAGGCATCAAAGCCAAAGCGGTCGGGTACTATTCCCTTTCTTATGGCGGGGCTATCCTTAAAAGCGTTTCTTCCATGGAAGAGGGCGATTTGCCCAAATCCCTTGGGAAAGAAGCCGTTTCCTTCTTTTCCTCCGCGATGAAAAAGCAGGGGAGCTACGACGGCTTCGCCAAAGAAGCCCTCCGTTTCTTCCCTGGTGCCTCCAGGGTGATGGTAATACCCGTCAGCGAGCATAAACAGGCCCTTGGGTTCATCGCCTGCGTGGACTATCCCTTGGACGAAAAAGAGAACGCTCTCTTCGTTTTGAAAGAAGTCTCCGCTTTGCTTTCCCCTCGCCTCTATGGCTTTTCGACGGCCTCAAAGAAGGCGGAGAAGATCGAAGCCTCTTCCAAGCCTAGAAAAGGCCTTAAAAAAGTCCTGTTCCCCTCAATGGCCGAGAAAGGCTGCCTCGACGCCTACAACACCGGCTTCCTGTGCTTTGGGTCTCCCTTCTTCTTGCTGCTTGTCTTCGTCCTTTGCTTCCTAAGCATCCACCTTGGCAAAGAAAACACCGGGATCAACCTCTATTTCCTCCCATCATACGCCATACCGCGCTACACCGTCTTAGGCCTATACGCGGTCTATTCCTTCTTAGCGATGGGTTTCGCCATCTATTACAGAAATAGGAAGAAAGTCATTTCCAGAAAAGCCGTTCAGGCCGTATTGATGACTTACGCCGGGCTAACGTGCTTGCTCGGGGTCGTTCTTTCTTGGCAGGACTATCAAGTCGGCATCTTGAATTACATTTACGTCCTTTCTCTCCTCTACGTATTCGCTTGCTACCGCTTCACTCCTTGGAAGTCCTACCTCTTCCTCTTCCTTTCCTTCGCCGCGCTTTGCCTGTTCGTTTATTGCGTTCCCTGCCTTCCCTCCTCGCTTGTGGGCAATTCCGCTTTCCGGATGCGCGGGAATGCCCTTTATTGGGGAGTTGGAATGGGTCTGATGGTCATCTCGAGCTTCTTGATCCTCATCATGTTCTACCTCTTCATCCGCATGCTCCGCCTCTCGACCATCGATCCGCTCACCCAAGCGAGGAACCGCTTCGCCTTGGATATGGACAAAAGCTCCCATTATGGCCGCGTTTGCCTATTGATGATCGTCGACATCGACGATTTCAAGCATTGGAATGACACCTATGGCCACGAAAAGGGCGATAGCTTGCTGCAGGGCTTTGCCCTCTCTTTGATGAATTGGTTTGGCGAAGACGCCGTCTACCGCTATGGCGGAGACGAATTCCTTGTCTTGGCCGAATCCGATCGCCCCGCCTTCCAAAAGAAGGTCGCCAGCTTCAAAAAAGAGCTCTCCGAGGTTTCCAAAAATAGAGAAGGCATCAACTTCACCGCCGGATTCAAGGAGGTTTGCTTCTCCGACGACGCAAGCTTCCTAAATTGCGTTTCCGAGTGCGACAAATTGCTCTATGAAGGAAAGAAATCCGGAAAATCCGTCATCGTCGAAAGATAAGCGAAAGGAACTACCCATGCCTATGAGAACCCGTTTCAAAAAACTATTCCCCCTAATCGCCTCGTTGCTTTTAGCTTCGTGCGCTAGTGGTGGGGGTGCCTCCTCTTCGAGCAAATCCTCGGAAAGCCAAGCCTCTTCGGAAGCACCCGTTTCAAGCCAAACCTCTTCTAGCGGGGCAGCTACATCTTCCGCCTCCTCGTCAAGCTCTTCTAGCGGGGCTATTAAGGAAACCCGTGAGTTAGATTTTTATTCCATCAACGATTACCACGGCCAAATTAACGCGGACAGCTATTTCCCGGGAATCGAAGTCCTTGGCACCTATCTCAAGCAAAAGAAGAATCAGGAGGACGCCATCCTCATCAATTCGGGGGACATGTTCCAAGGCTCCCTTGAAAGCAACTACAACCGCGGCGCTTTGCTCACCGATGTTATGAACGACATCCAATTCGATTGCTTTTCCTTGGGTAATCACGAATTCGATTGGGGGCTGCAGGCGATTCGAGACAACAAGGCCAGAAAGGCTCCTAACGGCTACCAAACCCCGTTTTTAAGCGCGAACCTCTACGATTACGATGAGAAAGTCCATCAAAACGACTTGGCTCAAGAATACGTCGTCAAAGAAGCAGAAAACGGCCTCCGTATCGGAATCATCGGGGCCATTGGAGAAAACCAAATCACTTCCATTTCTAGCCAGCTCGTGGAAACCATCTCCTTCGCAGACCCCACGCCCATCGTCAAAACGCTTTCGGATAAGCTCCGCAATGAAGAGAAATGCGACGTTGTCGTCTTGTCTTTGCACGCTCCCCAAAGCGTTGTCCTAGGAAAAGGCATCACCTCCATTTCGCCAAATAGCAACAAACGCTACGTCGATTTGGTTTTCTGCGCCCATACCCATACATTCGAAAGCACCACCGAAAACGGGGTCCTCTTCACTCAAAACGATGACAAAGGCGAGGATTTGAGCCACGTCAAGCTCACCGTCTCTCCCGACGGGGAAGTAGATAGCACCCTCTACACCGTTTCTCAAACCGACATGGAAAACGCCGTGACCATCATCGATCCTAGCATCGCTTCCCTCGTTTCGACCTATGGCAAAGAAACCGATGCCATCGGAGGGGAGGTATTGGGCCAAGTCACCGGATATTTCGCTGCCAAGCAAGAAGCCGCCAACATGATGGCGGAGTCCATCCTAGAAGAAGCCGTTAAAGAGGGCTATGACGTCAGCTTGGCCATGGCCAACACCGCTAGAAGCAGCCTTTCCGCTGGCGCTTTGACCTATAGCGACCTCTTCACCGCCTTCCCCTTCGACAACGAAATCTACATCGTCGAAGTTAGTGGCGAAGATCTCATCAACGAAGCCGGCTACAATAACATCGCTAGGCGCCAAGCGAAGAAGTTCGTCGCTTCCGAAACCTATAGAATCGCCGCCATCGATTATCTCGTCCTCCACCAAAATAGCGATAGGCAATACGATTATTTCCCAAGCGCTAAAATCGTGGGCAAACTAAAAGAAGGGGATTCGACCCTTCTTTATAGGGAAATCCTCGCCGCCTATTTAAGAAACGGCGGCAGCCTCTCCTCAAGTTCTTACGCCTCTTCTTCTAGCAGGCATAACGTCGCTAGCCTAACTAGCGACGTCACCCTTTCTTAAAGGGTTGGGTTGTAAGTCGGCAAGCTCGCCACCTTGAAATTGATGACGTGCATGATCGATTCGCTGTATTGCTTGCCGTTATAGGAAACGGTGACGTCGTAAAATCTATAGAGTCCCCATTCCTTGAAGCGGTTCACGGCCTTTTTCTCGGCGTCGGTAAAAGAGGCGTAGAGATTGGCGAAATAAGTGAATATCTTCCCTCCGTCGGTCCCGTATTTTAGCAACTCGCTGGATTGGTCGATATTTCCGTATTCGCTGGCCGCGTTCCCGTTTTTATACGGGGCGATGATGTCTAGCTTTTCGGAATAGACGGCTTTCTCAGCCGGATTGGCCACTTTGGAATAATCACAATAAACGGGGGTGATGAATTCCTGGGCTTTTTGGCTGGGTTCCGTCGGATTTAGGGTGACGGAGCTAGAAAGAGTCGTGTACCAATAAGAGGGATTGGCCTTTTTGATCCCGGTGAGCTTTTTGGTGTAGTTGATGGAGACGCTGGCTTTGACTTGCTGCGAAGAGGAAGAGGAAATCGTGAGGTTTGCTTCTTCTGAGAACGCCTTCAGGCAAGTGACTGTGATGATTTGCTTGGCTTCGTCTTTTGTGGCGGAAAGGTAATCCGAAGTGGAGGCTCCGCTTTGGAAAGACAAGGAAAAGTCCACGCTTTGGGGCGCGCTAGCGGGATAGACTTTGTAAGAGAGCGTGCGGACGTTGTCTTGTTCGCTTGCTAGTAGCCTCACGGCGACTTTGGGCGGCTCTTCGCTTTGGGCGCTCGTCTTTTCGTTGGGAGACGAACAAGAAAAGCAAAGGAAGGGCAATAAGAGTAGTAATGGCTTTTGCTTCATAAATGTTCCTTTCTGTAAGGGGATGGGGATTGCCCATCCCCCTCTAGGCATTAGAAATCGATGTTTGGCACTTCGACGTTGATGCCGGAGATGTCTTCGACATAGGTGGAGAAGTCGCTGATCTTGGCCCTTAAGACCCAAGAGACGTCGAATTCCTTGGTTTGCGATCCCAGGGTCGCCTTGACCGTGTATTTCCTCTCAAGTCCAAGGTAAACCGAATTATTCACGTATCTTTGGATGTCGTAGGGGAGGCCTTTGTAGATATCCTCAAAAGCCGAGATGATGGTTGAAGAGGTATCGCTGGTCCAAAGGGTGCCCCTGGATTCGGTGTGCTTTTTCGCCATCGCCTCTTTGATGTTCTCGTCGATGTCGGCGGTTACGGAGGGGTGCTCATAGCGCGGCGCGTAGCCTTTGTAGGCCACCGTGTAAGTTGCCTTGTCCCCATCCGGATAGGCTTTGGTGAAGACGTCGCTGAGATTTGGGGTATAACGAGCATTTTCTTGCTTAGCCAAAGCTTCGGTGAAAGAAGCGATGGAAGTGGGGTTAGACGATTTGGTGATGATTTCGCTGATAAGGGATTTGCTTTCCCCGTTATCGTTCCATCCGAGGAATTTCTGGACGTAGTTTAGGGTGACCGTGGAGGTGAATTGCTTATTGTACGTGGAGACGACTTTCAAATTGATGACGTGGGAGAACGCCTTTTTGCAGGTGACCGAGATGAGTTTTGCATCGGCGTTAGCGGAAACAGAAATGTAATCCGAGGGGTCGCCTTCTACGTCCGCTTCCGCCCAGGTAAGGCTGCACTCAACCGATTGAGGTGCGGAAGAAGGGGCGATGGAGTAGGTGAAGCTGCTGACGGGATACCCTTCCGCGGAGGTGGTGGTGGAGAGGAATTTGACGTCGATGCCATTGTTGTCGATGACGACGTTTGAGCTTTGCTCATTGCCGCTGGCGGTGGGCGCGTTCCTTAAGAAGGCGTAGGTGGCTAGAGCACCCGCGCCAAGGATCAAGGCGCAAGAGAGGGAAACGACGGCGATTTGTTTTTTCTTCATGATTGAACTCACTTTCTGGAGGATTGCCTCCTACTCGACAAATAAAAAGGAAATCGGCGTTTCTCCCGTTCAAGTTTCAAAATCCATGCAATCTGCTTTAGGCGTCTCTAGCAAAATAAAGGGCTCCTGCGCGCTTTATTTGAAGGCGGAGAAAACATTTCTTCCTTTAGGAAGGGAAGAATCGGATAATTTGCCTGTGGATTCCAAGATCGCCTTCCTAAGTTTTGATTTAGAGGATATCTCTGACGCTCTATGCTTCAAAGACGAGAAAATCAAAGCCTCCCTCCCTTGCGAAATGGATGGGGCGGAGGCTTTTCTTTCCTTCTGCAGGCAAAATAACGTTAAGGCGACGATATTCGCTTTGTCTAGCCGCTTAGACAAAGACCTCCCGTTTCTGAAAAGAGCCTTGCAGGAAGGCCATGAAATCGCCCTTCATGGCTATGAGCACGTTTTAGCCACCTCCTATTCCTTAGAAGAGTTCATCGCATTGACTAGCAAAGGCAAAAAAGAGCTCGAGGAAGCCTTGGGGATAACAATACGCGGCTACAGGGCCCCAGGATGGGCGATAAGCCAAGAAGAATACGATGCCTTAGAAGGGCTTGGCTTTAGTTATTCCTCCTCGATTTACCTTGGCAAGAAGTGGGCGATGTTCAGCGTTCCTCCAAGCCTAGAGGAAGCACGAAAAGAAGGATACCGGTATCGCTTCGATGGCTTTGACGAATTCAGCCTGCCCGTTATAAAGAAGGGTCTATTCAAAGGGCTATTGCTAGGAGGAGGTGTTGTGCCTCGCTTCTTTCCCGAGGCGGACGTGAAAAGGGAATTACGATCACAACTTCAAGACGAACCCTATTTCGTCCTCAATTCCCACCCCTTCGAATTCTCCAACGTGAAAATCCCTTATCAGAAGAATCTGCACTGCCACGACAACCTCTATCTTCGCGGGGGCAAGAAACATTGGAAGGAAAGGCTAAGGAAAATCGTTTCCTATCTGAAGGGAAACGGCTATCGCTTCCTACGCTTCGACCGAGCTATAGGAGAAGGAAGCGAAAACCCTTCTTCCCCCGAGCCCGAGGCGAAGGTATAATCCTCCTTGCGGTCCATTAGCGCAGCGGTTAGAGCTCACGACTTATAATCGTGTGGTCATTGGTTCAAATCCAATATGGACCACCATGCGGAGGAATACCCAAGCGGCTGAAGGGGTCGGTCTTGAAAACCGATAGTGGGGCCCTGTCCCAGCTGGGGTTCGAATCCCCATTCCTCCGCCAGTCGAATCTGATACGGACTTTCTACCCATGGCAGGGAGGGTTCGTTA